>NZ_JAESDJ010000002.1:0-441709 GCF_019249255.1 Alteromonas lipotrueae
GGCGAAATTGTGGAAGTTGTAACAAAACGTGCAATATGCTTGTCTTACATCAATTAATGACCACATTATGTAGAAGCACGTATGTTTAAGTGCAACTAAAAGGAAACGGGTGGCTCATGCAAAACAGTTTGTCTTCTTTACTTGATAAGGTGCGCTCAGCCGCGTCTGCATCAGGGGAAACCCTGTCTGATATCTTCAGTAAAGAAACCCATAGGTTTACCATTACCGGCTTAAGCCGAAGTGGCAAATCCATGTTGTTTACCAGCTTAATGACCATGCTGAAAAGTCGTAGCGAAGAGGGTTATGCTTGTATGCCTTTGTTGCGATACCTTCCGCCTTCACAGGTTGAGTTCATGCGGATTGAACCTATAGACGGCTACAAGCCCTTTCCTCTTGAAGAGAACATGGCTGCACTGGCTGAAGGCCGCTGGCCTGCCGCTACAGAAGAAGCTTATGGCTTTAAACTTATCGTGCGGTTAACACAAACCACCAGTATTAAGCGCCACGTGCTACCCCATACCGATATTGTTTTTGAGTTTATCGACTACCCAGGGGAGTGGATAACCGATATCCCCATGCTAGGTAAAACTTATGCCCAGTGGTCTGATTCTGCATGGGCACAATTAAGCAGCGGCCCCCAGCAGCATTTTGCGAATGAATGGAAGGCCGTTGTGAATGCCTTTGATTTCGAGCAATCACCTACTCAAGATAATATTAATGACCTTGTGAGTGCCTATCGACACTATTTAGTGATAGCGAAAAAAAATGGTATATCCCTACTACAACCTGGCAGTTTCTTATTAGATTCAAGTGATTTTGATTGGCAGCAGCTCGGTTTTGCGCCGTTACCATCAAGCATTACCAGCGATGTATCTCACCCTTGGTACAAAGCATTTGAAAGCCATTTTACTGCGTTTCAAAAAGACTGGTTAACGCCGTTAAAGCAGTCTGTGTTCCGGGAAACGGACAAACAAATTATTTTGGTGGATTTATTCGAGGGGTTAAATCACAGCCGCCAGCATTTGTATCAGTTAAAAGAAACACTCAGTCATTTGGCCGACACCTTTGTGTACGGCCAAACAGGGTGGTTTGCCCGCAATGTTATGCGCAAAGAAGCTATTGGAAGAGTGGCTTTTGTGGCCACAAAAGCTGATTTAATACCGGTGTCTGAACGTGAAAACTTGCTATCGTTACTTAAGCAGGTTACCGAAGGGGCCAGAGCCCGTTTTGTTGATAAACCCATTCAGTTTGAGCACTTTTTAGTATCGGCAATACAGGTGACTGATGAAGGTAGCTCGCCGAACGCACTGCGTTATCAAGATGCCGAGAATGGCTACGTAGAAGCGGCATTTGAACCTATACCTGCTTCTCTTAAAGCCATGGAAGCAGATGCACACTTTCCTGTATTGAACACCCAAGTGCCACAAGATTATATGGCGCGAATACTATCCGGCAGAGGGTTGGACAGATTACTCCAGTTCTTGTTGGCCGAAGGAGTTTCCAATGAATAAGCCAAGCGCGATGAACGAACAAAACTCGATGGATGAACAACGCTCGATGGACAAAAATACCGAGAAACCAACAAGTGCAGCTGGGCCAGCCTATCGCCCCAAAGTGGTACAGCAGCGCCTTGATATTACGCCACCCGATACAGCGATGCCCGCAAAAACTGAAACCAACGAATGGCAAATGGACAGCGCAAAAGCGCGTATTTCTACTGGTGGATTAACCTTGGGGCTAGGTGTACTTTCCATTATTGGCTTCTTCGTTTTCGATGCCTACACCACGCTTACCGTAAGTGTAGCTGAGCATCCTATTGCTAGCACTGCTTTGGCAGCAATGCTTAGCGGGTTTGTAGCCTGTTTCAGTTATTTAAGCTTTCGAGAATGGCGAGGTTATAAGCAAATTAATAAGGCCATTGATGATGGGCAAACTATTGCATCGTTAACGGGTGAAGACAGCATTGAGACCGTTGATAAGGTACTCAAACGCCATGGTAGCCGTTTTACATCATCGTCTTATGCTGCGCATTGTTTCGCTATTTACCAAAACCAGTTACATAATGATATGTCTGCCAAAGAGCGACTTGGGCTGTATCACGATACGGTGTTAAACGCGGTTCAGCAAAAAGCGCAGAAAGTGCTAAACAAAGAATCGATTACCGCAGGAAGCCTGGCGTTTATTAGCCCGAATAACTTAATTCAAACCTTTGCGGTGATGTGGATAAGCTTTCGTACCATAAGACGCATGGCCAAAATTTATGGCCTTCGACCAGGCACCATAGGCAATTGGAAACTACTCGGCGTATTAGCACAAAATATTGCTGCGCAGGGCGTTTTCGATTTGGCTACTGACGAAGTCGCCAATCAAATTGGTGGCTCGTTAAGTGCAAAATTTATGGAAAACTCCGCTGAAGCCGTCGCTGCGGGAGCGCTAAATGTGCGTTTAGGAAAGGCGTTAATGAAGCTATTGAAATAAAAGTAAATAACAGCGTTATTTATAACGCTGTTATTTTTATATGATCATTTTAAGAGTATGGACACGAAGCGAAAATTCGATCAGTCGTGCTCAGCTACCATAAGCTAAAGGGCTTTTTTAGTTGGCATCACAACGTTGGCAAAAATAAGCCCTGCTACTAGCGACATAAAGATCAAGAACACTTCTTGGCCTAAGTGATCGGCTTGTACAAAGTCTTGCCCCGAAATAAACGAGTTCAACCCAATATAAGTTTTAGATCCCGGCACCAATACAATTAGCCCATGCATAGCCACAATGGTAGCAGGCTGATTTGCAATGCGGGTGAAAGCATTGGCAAAAAGTCCTAGGGCGAAGGCACCCACGAATGCGCCTAACCCTGGGCTCATGTAATCAGCACTCCACGCCGTGGCACTGTAGGCAATAAAGGCCGCCGCCATGGCCCATGGAATATGTTTCACCCGGGTGCGAAAAATTGCCACTAGCGCTAAACATAACAAAAACACCGATAACCACGTCGCCCAATAAGGCAAAGACTCAGCCGGTTGGTATACGTTCTCGCCAAATAAACTAAAGCCTGCTGATACTCCTAAAAAAGCACCGAAATAAAGCTTAAACAACTGCATTACAGCGTCCATGGTGCGGGCCGTGCCCGATACCATATTGCGGGACGAAAGCTCGGCTAGCCCCATGGTAAGTGCAAGCCCGGGAACAAATACGATCACCGAGGAAAGTACAATAAGAGGAATGTTAATCCCTGGGTCGATGTAAGTACCAATAGCACACGCGAGTAGGGCAGCAATGAAAGCGGTAGCCGGTTCTAGCATTAAATTAACCCGCTTAGAACGCTGCGACCATAATGTCCACACGTAGGCAAGCAAGCCTAACAAACCCGACCAACCGATTTCAGCCCAACTCGCACCCATTAGCATAGCAAATGCGCTGGTAGCCATACCGAACGCGCCGCCAGTTAGCCACTTACCATACGGGCTACCCATAGCATCAATTTCATCAAGGCGTTTATCGGCTGCTGCTAGGGTAAGCTCACCGTTTAGTAATGAGCCTGCAAGCTCGTCGGTAAGCGATAACGCGTTCATGTCTAAGTCGCCTGGAAGTAGGCGTGAGGCATGGTTGTATTCGTCTTCATGTCTGTCACTCCAAATAACAAAAGTTAATGAAGTGGGCGTGGAGATAAATGAAGCGTGCACGCCTAAGTAGCTGGCAACTTCTAATAAGTAAGCTTCTAGTCGGAAAGCAGGCGTGCCGTATTTATGCAGCATTTTGCCAAGCTTTACAATAAATCTCCGAATTTGAATAAATTCTACAGTGTCCAACGACTTGTCCTACTTTAGGCGGCTATGTTTTAAAAAAGCTAAGATTGCATTCGCCGTTAACAACGGCTGAGAAGAAAGCCAAACAGGTATTTAGTGGTACAAATAGTTTGGCTAAAATTTGCGCGGATTGTAGAGCCAAAATGGCCATAACGCAAAAAACATTTATTAAATTTTTACGTTAGAAAATCTAATGCACTTTTTCTACTAAGATGCGTCACCAGGAGGTCGACCACCAGAAGGGCGCTTACTGTGAGGAGCAGCTCTGGGAGTGCCTCGCTTGGCATCGCACTGCATGCTGTTACCCTGAACAGTGCAACCTTGAGGTACACTGAAACAGGCGAAAGTGTGTGACTAAAAAAAGATATTTATTGAATGGCTAACTAAAAGCCATCCAATCTTTCCATACCGGCTCTAATCCTTTTGCTTCAATGGCGGCGGCTACCAAATTTACGGCGCGGGTGTCATCTATATCAAACTGGTTAAGCGCTTCTGAAGGCGCACTATAACCGCCTGGTTGCGTTTGTGACCCTGCTGACATAGACGTTATACCAAGTGGTAACACACCATCGCGAAAACGCGCCGATTCACGGGTTGAGAGTGATAGTTCAGCTTGTGGATTAAACAAGCGGTGAGCACAAATCAATTGCAGTAACTGCGTTTCGTTAGGAAATTGTTGGGTTAATAAATTAGCGGAATTGTTGGTGTTGCCTTCGCACTGTCGTAATCGCGGGAAAGAAATAGCCACCCGACTTCGCCAGTAATGCTGCTGAACAAGCTGCCCGTGCAGGGCTGTCATTACACTATCGGTACGCCAATCACCTAACCCTAATAAGGCACCAATGCCTATTTTATCGATACCTGCTGCGCCAATACGATCGCTGGTCTGTAAACGCCATAAGAAATCCTGCTTTTTGCCTCGGGTATGGTATCGCGCGTACGCTTGAGGATGATAGGTTTCTTGGTAAACCAGTACCGCATCCACCCCTAGGGTCTTTAAGGTTTCATAGTCTTTTTGTGGCAACGGTTGCACTTCCATCATTACGTTGCTCACTTTAGCCCTGATTGCCGGTAGCACTTCACTAAAATAAGACATGCCTACCTTTTGCTCGTGCTCGCCTGTTACCAGCAATACTTGTGAAAACCCCATATCGGTAATAGCGTCTATCTCGGTTTCTATTTGGCTCAAATTCAGCACCGTACGCTTTATTTTGTTACTCATGGTGAAGCCGCAGTAAGTACATTCGTTCGCACACAAGTTGGCAAGATATAGCGGTACAAATAACCCCATGGTATTGCCGAATCGGGCGCGGGTTAGCATTTGTGACTGCGCGGCCATCTCCTCTACATAAGGCGTGGCAGCAGGCGATATTAGCGCCATAAAATCATCTAAATTGCGGCTGGTTTTACCTAACGCTTGCTCTACGTGCTTGTTGGTTTTACTTTGAATAGAAAGCGCTATATTCGATAAATCTTGCGACATGAGTGTGCTTGCAATACGCATGACCAAATTACTCCTGCACCAAAAATTGCGTTAAGGGGCTGGAAGGTTTGGCATCTTGCTGTGTGTCGGGCATGCCCGCTTCGTAGGCTTTACGCCCTATTTCAACGGCTTTAGAAAAGGCGCTCGCCATGGCAACAGGATGAATGGCGGTAGCAATGGCAGTATTCACCAACACGGCATCGGCACCCATTTCCATGGCCGCCATGGCTTCGCTAGGTTTGCCAATACCCGCATCAACAATAACGGGCACATTCGCTTGTTCAATAATAATGCGCAAAAAAGGCGCGGTTTGTAACCCTTGATTGGTGCCAATAGGGGCGCCTAATGGCATAACCGCTGCGCATCCCACTTCTTCCAACCGCCGACAAAGCACAGGGTCGGCATGGCAATACGGCAATACATTGAAGCCTTTTTTCACTAATACTTCGGCGGCACGTAGGGTTTCGATAGGGTCTGGTAAAAGGTGCTGTTGGTCAGGGTGTATTTCTAACTTTATCCATGGAGAACCGAGCACTTCATAGACTAACTCAGCAGCAAAAATGGCTTCCTGTGCGTTTTTGGCGCCAGAGGTGTTCGGTAATAGTGTAACGTCTAATTCTCTTAACAGTGCTAAGGAATTATCATGCTCAATATGCGCAGAAAGTCGCTTCATGGCTAACGTTACCATAGTGCTTTTGGCACTTTTCACGCTGCGTTTCATGATGCTTGGCGAGCTGAATTTACCTGTACCCATTAATAGGCGAGATGAAAATGTCTGATTTGCTAAGGTAAGCATTTACCCTCCTGCTACAAGCGTGAAAACATCAAGCTTATCGTTGTTTTGTAAGTGGATTTCATCCCAAAGCGGCTTGGCCAAAATAGTGCCGTTTTTAGCCACAGCAGTGCCGTCTTGGCTTATGTCTTGGTCAGTCAGAAAAGCTAATACTGACGTGTCAGGAGCGCAGCTCATCTGTGCACCATTTAATAAAATAGTTATAAAGGACATTGGCATACCTCGCAGTGTTCAAAGGCCGGAAGTGAAAAAGACTGAAACTGCGCAGTGGTCACATTCATAATGTGGTATTGCCCCCACGTAATATTTGTATTCGGATTCGCCATGTACAGCAATGCTTGTGTGGCTTGAAAGCATGCTGCCATGCCTACCACAGGGCCTAAAATACCTTGACTGATGCAGTCTTCTTGTACCCTTGTGTGCGCAAGTAGGCATGCGTAGCAGCCACTGTTTTTTTCACTCAATTGCAGGTTTATCGCTTGCCAGCTGTACTGGCTGGCGGCAGCAATAAAAAGTGCTTTGCGCTGGTTAACACAAGCGGCATTAATGGCTTTTCGGGTAGTGATGTTGTCACTGCAATCCAGCACGCACTGGGCACCGGTTATCAGCAACGGTAAGTTACTGCTATTTGCGTGAATTTCGGCTAGTTCAATCTGGGTGTGGGGGTTTACTAGGCGCAACTGGGCATAGCTGGCTTTTGTTTTGTATTGGCCAATATGTTCTTGGTTAAACAGCACTTGCCGATGGATGTTACTCTTATCAACAGTGTCGTTATCTACCAGCAACACTTTGCCAATACCTGCACCCACCAAGTAACGCGCAACTAAGGTACCTAGCCCTCCAAGCCCGATAACAACAGCGTATGCTTGTTTCAGGCGAGCTTGCCCTTCTTCGTCAATGTCATCAAGCAGCAACTGGCGACTGTAACGGCTGATGTCATCGGCAGAAAGGTGTGCACTATTCATAGCTAAGGCCGTGTTGAACTAATGCGCCAGGCTCGGTAATTCTGTCTACCATGTCTTCGCCATTATCTTCGGCATCATTCATCCGCCTTAACAAGTCGTGAAATGCCGCAGCGGGGTCCGCTGCTTGTGTAACGGCACGCACAACGGCAATACCCGACACGCCAGTACTGGCTACCGTGTTAATTCGTGACGAATTAATACCCCCAATGGCCACCGTAGGAATATCTGCACAAAGCCGAACGTAACGTGAAAGGCGATCGAGCCCTTGTGGTTTCGACGGCATGTCTTTTGTGGTGGTGGGAAAGATATGACCAAGTGCAATGTAAGAGGGGCTTAGCCTTTTAATGCGTTGAAGCTCACAGTAACCGTGGGTAGAAACACCCAACCTAAGCCCTGCACGGGAAATGGCCTGTAAATTCGCCGTTTCGAGATCTTCTTGCCCCAAATGTACGCCGTAGGCACCATGCTTGATGGCTAATTCCCAGTCATCGTTAATAAATAACTGACAGGGTGTGTTCTTTACTATCTCTACAGCCTTCGCTATTTGTATCGACTTGAAATCTTCAGTGCCAAATTTTATTCTCAATTGAATAATCACGGCGCCTGCTTTTACCAGTACCTCCAATTGCGATACATCGCTAACCACTGGGTATATCCCTAGTGACGTGTTGGTTAATTTAGGGAATTGCATCGGGGTTTTGTACGAAATAGGGTCATTTTCACCATAGCGGACAGAAGGATAGTGTACCGGCGTTAAAGGAAAGCCAACTAAACCTGCGCAATGAATTTGGTCGGCAGAACAGACAGAACTGCTTGAAAATACCGACGCGTTACGCACTTTATGCAGGTATGCATTAGCAAGGGTTAGCGCATCTTGAATATCATAATCACTTGCCACAAAACCGGCTAATGCACTGGAAAACATGCAACCTGTGCCTCTAAGGTTACCCATGTTGTCTCGGGGTTGTTGGAAAATTCGAATCGCCTGCGCTGACACGAAAGTATCAATTGCTGTACTTTGCCAGTGGGCGTGGCCGCCTTTAACGTAAACAGCTTGAGCCCCACGGGCAATAAGCGCTTGTGCCGCGGCTAATAGAGACTTTTCACAGTGCACAGGCCAGCCGGTTAACTGTGCTAACTCTTTCACGTTAGGGGTAACAACATCCACAGTCGCAATAAGCGTATCAATACTATGTTGGCTGAGTTCACCTAAAACGCCTCCTGACGAACTTACCAATACAGGATCCCAAACGACAAAACAGTTAGAGGTTTTATACTGTTTTATTTTTACTACATGCTCACACAAAAATAGGGCTTGAGCAGAGTTTGCAATAGCGCCAATCTTTATTGCCCTAGGTGGAAGGTCGCTTTCGAGTGCTTGCCATTGTTCATTGAGTGTATCGATACTTAGCGCGGATGCGCTTCGCATTATCGAATGTGATTGGTTTGCGACCTGGGTGGTTAATACGCATGCATGCACATTTATATCAGCAAGGGTAATGGCGTCGCGGGTTATACCCGCGCCTCCACTTGTATCTATGCCACCAATTGCCCATACAACGGGTTCCTCGCTCATGGCTTGTGTTGCTTTAAATAAGCCTCTTTTTGTTTCTATCACGGCAGCTGCACCTTGGTATCGGCACCGTGATATAGCACAGCTCCAGAGTTATTAAAGGCGGTAGCCATGTCTTGCATGCCTTTTTCTTGCAGTGCTTTTTCTTGACGAGCATTGTCTTGTTGAGCAGCTTTCTGATTAGCTTTGGCTACATCTCGCACTTCTTGAGAAATTTTCATAGAACAAAACTTGGGGCCGCACATAGAACAAAAATGTGCCACTTTACCCGAGGCCTTGGGCAGGGTTTCATCGTGATAAGCGCGGGCGGTATGGGGGTCTAATGCGAGGTTGAACTGGTCTTCCCAACGAAACTCAAAACGGGCTTTCGACATGGCGTTATCGCGAATTTGCGCACCGGGGTGGCCTTTGGCTAAGTCGGCAGCATGTGCCGCAATTTTGTAGGTAATTAGCCCCTGCTTAACATCTTCTTTGTTGGGCAAACCCAAATGCTCTTTAGGGGTAACATAACAAAGCATGGCGCAGCCGTACCAACCTATCATAGCGGCACCAATTCCAGACGTGAAGTGGTCATAACCTGGCGCGATATCAGTAGTTAGGGGGCCTAATGTGTAAAAAGGCGCTTCATGGCAATGGGTTAACTGCTCTTCCATATTGGCTTTGATCATGTGCATTGGCACATGCCCTGGGCCTTCAATCATAACCTGAACATCGTATTCCCAAGCTATTTTAGTCAGCTCACCTAAGGTGCGAAGTTCAGAGAACTGGGCTTCATCATTTGCATCGGCCACACTGCCTGGGCGTAATCCATCACCTAAAGAAAGCGACACATCGTAGGCGGCGCAAATTTCACAAATATCGCGGAATCGTTCATACAAAAAGCTTTGCTTGTGATGGCTTAAGCACCACTTGGCCATAATCGAGCCACCGCGGGACACAATACCCGTTACCCGGTTTGCGGTAAGCGGTACGTATTCAAGCAATACGCCTGCGTGAATGGTGAAGTAGTCTACCCCTTGTTCGGCTTGTTCAATAAGGGTGTCTTTAAATAGCTCCCACGTAAGGTCTTCGGCTACGCCGTTTACTTTCTCAAGCGCCTGATAAATGGGAACGGTGCCTAACGGAATAGGGCTGTTTCGAAGCAGCCATTCGCGGGTTTCGTGAATGTTGCGGCCGGTGGATAAATCCATAAGCGTATCGGCGCCCCAACGCGTAGACCACACTAGCTTTTCTACTTCCTCTTCAATAGACGAGGTGACCGCTGAATTACCAATGTTGGCGTTAATTTTGACCAAAAAATTGCGGCCAATGATCATAGGTTCTAGTTCAGGGTGGTTTATGTTCGCGGGAATAATCGCGCGACCAGCTGCCACTTCTTGGCGAACAAACTCAGGAGTAATGTTTGAAGGCAGGTTGGCCCCGAAGTGCTCGCCTTTGTGTTGATTGCTTAGCGGGCTGTCTTTTAGTGCGTCGCGGCCCATGTTTTCGCGAATGGCAATATATTCCATTTCGGGCGTTATTATACCTTGGCGAGCGTAATGCAGCTGGGTCACATTTTTGCCATCTAGAGCTTTGCGTGGTTTCAGCGTGCGCGTGAAACGAAAATCTTCAGTGACAATATCTTGCTCACGTTGCTTCGCGAAGTGCGACGATACCCCTTCAAGCTGGTATGTGTTTTCGCGGGCTTTAATCCAGTTTTCTCGTAGCGGCGCCAACCCTTTTTGCACGTTAATGGTAACGTCTGGGTCGCCGTAAGGACCGGAAGTATCGTAAACCCCAATGGGTGGGTTACTTTCAAATATAGGGTTTTCTTCGGTGCCGCCAATTAAGCTGTCGTGTTGGTGAATCAGTCGCATGGCAACGTTAATATCGTCGCGGCTGCCTTTTTCGTAGTGACGGGTAGAATTAGGGTAGGCCTCACCGGCCAATTGATTAATAAAGTCTTGCGCCTGTTGGCGCTGTTCACGTCGAGTCGACATAGCATTTTCGCCTGTTAGTTTAGGTTATAAAATGCTTGTCAGGAGTGGAGGAGAGAATACAAAGTGCGCAGAAGCATGACCGGTATTGCAGGCAAAATCCCGAAGGATAAAGTCATGCCATACAACAAGGCTTAACTTTTACCATTTACAACTTACCACTTTGTACTTTCTTGTTCCCTTCGCAGGTATTAGCCTGATCAGGTTCAACGGATCCCGCTTTCGCGGTCTCAGCTCACTGGGTTAATTCAGTTGAGCACTCCGACAAGTAACTGTAATCAGTATAAAGCGAAAGAAAATAAAATTACAAGCCCTGAGGGGGCACGAAAGCGAACTCACCTTAGAAACACGGCGTGAACCCATCCATGGGGCCTCTCTACAGCATCCATGCTGCGGGAGTGGCTAAGTGTGATTAAATTAAATTCATGTGAATTAAAGATAAAAAAACCCCTAAACGGGGTTTTTACTTACAGGATGTTTGTTGAGCTGTGCTGTATCTTTAACCGCAGCTAGCCTTTTACTAATTAGAAATTACGTCTTACCGTTATGCCGTAAGTGCGTGGTTTTGCGTAAGAGATTTGCGAAGTACCGTAGAAGCCTGATACGTCGAAACCAATTAATTCGTGGTCTGAATCAGTAAGGTTATCTACGTAAGCGGCTACACTCCATAAATCTTCTTTGTCAGTCCAGGTAATGCGTGCATCGGCTTTAAAGTGACTTTCAATGGTATGCGCAGTAAAGTTACGGGCATTATGGAAAGACTCTGACTGGTACGAGCCACTAATAAGCGTTGCAACACTGCCGCTGTCTATATCCCATGTGTAGCGTACTAAACCTGATGATTGCCACTCAGGTGTGTAAGGGGGCGTGGTGTCTACAAATACGCCTGAAGCTACTTCTAAATCTTCTACCACAGCATCGGTGTAAGACACGCCGAACATGATGTCTAGTGCATCAATAGGGTTTAATAGTAGCTCAACTTCAGCACCAGTAAATTGCGCATCTTCGTTGAACACTACGCCAGCATTATTTACCCACGAAAACGACTGATAATCAGAGTAATCATAGTAGAAAATACTACTGTTTAACTGTGCTTTACCGTCCATTAAGGTTAGCTTTGCGCCCGCTTCATAGGCAAGAAGTACTTCGGCGTCGTAGGTGCTAAAACTACCGCCTAAAGGCGCGTTGAAGTTGCCTGCTTTTACGCCTCGGTTAATACCAGCATATAAAAGCGTATCTGAGTTTGGTTTATAATCTAACTGTAGCTTTGCAGACCACATGGTTTCATCATTATCCATGGCTACATCTACCAATGGATCAATGCCGTAATCTACTTCAATATCACGGTCTACCAAGTTCGCGTTTTGACGCAATTGGCCGTCCATCGACTTATTTTCACGTACTAAACGTAAACCCGATACCAGCACGAGTTCGTCGGTTAAATCGTAGTCAATTTGCCCGAATACAGAGTAGGAGTCGGTATCGATAGTGGCTAACGTATTTTGCTCTTCACCGGCTAAATAACCGCCCGTTGGGCTTGCGGCTAGGCCTTGCAAGTAGTCAGTTTCAATGCTTAAGTAATAAAAGCCCGCTACCCATTTGCTATTCATGGTATTGCCGCTTACGCGCAACTCTTCACTGAACTGGGTAATGTCGCCGTCTGATTGGAAAATCAATTCTGGTGAGGCGGTTTGATCTGAATCTAGGCCGATAACACGGGTAAAGTTTTTCCAGTCGGTCACCGAGGTAAAGGTGAAGTCGTCAAAATCATATTCATAAGTTGCCGCTAGGCCGCGTGACTTAATTTTGTTTTGATCTTCAAAGGCGAAGTCTTTATTTACTTTCTCACCGCTACCATCAGGGTCGATATTACCGTTAAAATCGCCGCCTTGAACTGGGCGCAACGGATCGCCGTTAAAGTTACCGTCTACACAAGCGCCAGCTTGAATGGTGTCACAGCCTAGTGGATCGTCAGCGGCGTATATAACATCAATAACATTACCAGCAGCGTCTTTAACTTCTGTGGTATTAACTACCTGATAAGGGCCTTCACTTTTGGTGGTATCTGCCCAATTTGCACTAACCAAAAGGTTAGAATTAGCGCTTAAGTCGAAGTTTAACTGTGCACGAAATGCTTTGGTATCGTCGTTATAACCGTCTTCGCCGCCGCCAATACTTCCGGCGCGGGTGTCGGGGGCCGCTTCATCTTCGTACACGTTCTCAAGGATGTTGCCCATATGGTTCGCCATCACAGAGATACGGCCCGATACTTTATCGCTTAATGCGCCAGATACCGCCCCTTCAAAGCGTTTTTGTTCGAAGCTAGCGAAGGTGAGTTCAGCGTAACCTTCCACTTCTTCGGTAGGCTTCGCTGTAATGGTATTTACCATACCGCCAGTGGCGTTACGGCCAAAAAGGGTGCCCTGTGGGCCTTTTAATATTTCAACACGGGCTATATCGAATAAACCGAATGTTTGCGCTTGTGTACTGGCTAAGTACCCGCCATCTACGTATACCGCAACAGGAGCTTCAGCAATATCGGCGTAATCGTTTTGTACAACACCACGAATGTTAAAGATGGCACGTTGACCACCAATATCACCGGCTAGGGATACACCCGGCGTAAATGCAATAAGATCAGTGCTGCTTTCAAAACCTAGTGACTCCATCTGCTCGCCACTAAATGCCGTTACCGCAATACTTACGTCGTTTATGTATTGCTCACGCTTTTGCGAAGTAACCGTAATTTTTTCAAGTACCACCGAATCTGCTGCTGCAGTGTATGAAGATTGAAGTGCTAATCCTATTGCTAAAGCGCACAGCGTTTGTTTCGATTTCATGATGTGTTCCCTTCTTGTTGTTGTTACATCTACAAACTACATAGAAGTATTTTTTTGTTTTTTATTTGATTAACTTTTGTTCTAACGAAACTAAAGGGGTTTTACCAAGGGGTAAATATTCATGTGTCGAAGTCATGTTTCATGTTTATGAAACTAAGTGGCACTTACTTTCCTAAGTTTACAATATATTAACAATGTGATGATGTTGGTGAAATTGGCTGGTTAGTGGTTAAGTTTCTAATATATATAGGTAAAGCTTGATTTTTGGGGAGTTGAAACTGATTTAGGGTAAAGGGTTTATTGATATGGGTATAAGGAAACGCGATAGCGTAGGACAGAGTTTCGCGCAAATTAAATGACAATAATTTACGTGAAACTCGCCCTTGGCTAGTCATCAAATTTAGCGGAAGGCAGGGATAACTTCTTTGCCGTAACGGGTGATAATATTTTCTTCATCACCGTTGTCTAAATAGATATTAAATTGCGTGGTTCCGGCATTTTTAAGCGCCTGAATTTTAGTAATGTGATCTTCAGCTTCACCTAATACACAGAAGCTTTTTACGATGTCGTCGGTAATAAAGTCTAGGTAAGGGTTATCGCTTTGACCATGTTTTGAATAATCGTAGCCACGACGTTGTTCTATATAATCGGTTAAGCTTTTTGGTACTAAGCCTGAATCTGTACCGTATTTTTCTACAATATCAGCCACGTGATTACCTACCATGGCAGGGAACCATTTGGTTTTTTCAATACAGGTTTCCATGTCACCAAAGTAAGCAGGTGCAGCAGCTTGAACTTTGAAGTCGCTCATGTCGCGTTCTACTTTGTTGCCTGCATCTTGGCACTGTTGGCCAAACCATTGCACTAAATCTGGGTCGCCGATTTGAAGAATAACACCATCGCCATGCTCGCCAGCTACAGCTAGGGCTTTCGGGCCATAAGCGCCCACCCAAACTGGCAGTTCATAGCCTGTAGCCCAAGGGAATTTAACCGGCTTTTCGCATTCGCCGTACATCACCTCTTCACCGCGCACCATAGCTTTCACTTTGTGAGTAAATTCGGTTAAGCGGGCTAAGTTAGCAGGCTTTTTACCCATTACGCGCATGGAAGAATCGCCACGCCCTAAACCAATGTCGAAACGGCCATTACTTTGCAACGCCAAGCTGGCGTACAAGCTTGCCGCTACCGACCAATCACGTACGTTAGGGTTGGTCACACAAGGGCCAAAGCGCATTTTGGTGGTGTGCTCCATACACATAGCCATTGCCACGAAAGACTCGCGCCAAAGAATGTGTGAATCGTAAAACCAGCAATAATCGAAACCGGCTTCTTCGGCCATTTTTACTAATTTCCGGGCACGATCTGGGCTAACAAAGCCTTTAAATGTAATACCAAATTCCATGTGTTCTTCCTCTGCTTTTTCTATTTTGTTTAATGCGTGTCTTTACTTAATTTTCTTTGCTAAATTTATTTGGCAGCTAATACTTAGTAGCTAATCACTAGCTGCTTAGCTTGTTTTTTACGTAGCCGTTTTAATGATCGGGTGGGCAGATACGAATACCTGCATGGCTAAATGGCACTGCTTTGGATATGTTTAAGCGAATCAAAATGGGGGTGATGGCTTCAATACAGCGGGCACTTTCTGCTAGGCCAGCGTTGTAACTTTGAACACCTAAGTTATCTAGCAATGCTATGACTTTATTTTTGGCTTCAAGCTGATTACCGCATACCAAAATGTCGCAGTTAATGCTTTGCTCAAGGTTATTGAGGGTGACAGCAGATACATTATGTAGCGCGCCTACCACGGCATAGTCATCGCCTAACAATGCTTGGGCAGATTCTGTGGCAGAGCCTTCTGGCGGCATGGCAACCGCTTTGGGGTTGTTCTCTGCCAGCGGTACAACAATATCGATAACGATTTTGTCGCGAAGCAATGGACGGATTGCATCTAAGGTCGCGTGATGCGCAGCCCAAGGAACTGAAATAATAACGAATTCATCCGCTGCCGATGTGGCTGCAATAGTATCTGTGCCACTGATGGTACCCGTAGTGGCTGTACTTGCCGCTGCAATAGATTCTTGTAATGCTTGGGCTTTTTCTGCCGCCCGTTCACCATCTCGTGAACCAATAACGACGTCTATTCCCGCTAGGGCGAAGCGTTTCGCTAGCCCCGAACCTTGCGGGCCAGTGCCGCCTAAAATAGCAATCTTCATGCAAATAAATCCTCTTGGGTTGGTCTTAACAGGTCTGAGGCTTTACTGTCTGGGTTACTTTCCCATTCAAGCCCTTTGAATAAAATAACGGGGCACTTACCTTGTTTGCTCATCAGCAAGCCAGAGGCTGCGGCAAGTTCATCGGCAAGGGCAGGCGCTGTAACCTTTAGGGGGCGACCCCAAGCATCACATTCACCATAAAGTGGGTTTAATGCGGGCACATTCGCTACGCCAATGGCCACATTGGTTTGGCCTAATCGCCAAGGGCGGCCAAAGGTATCACTTATCACCACGCCAATACTGTGGGCTGGTGCGCCATAGTATTTGCATAGACTTTCAGCAATTTCTCGCGCACTAGCGTCGGGATCTTTGGGGAGTAAAATTAACTCGCCTGGGTTATCGGTGTTCGACTCATCAACCGCTGCGTTAGCACTAATATGACCTAAACGATGTTCGGTAAGAATAATGCCTTCGTTAGCGCCAGGGTGTTTATGCACTTTTACTAAGCGGGTAGATTCAGATAAAATAACCGTAACTTTGCGAGGGTCTTTATTCACCTTTTCAGCCACGTCTATGGCCTCTTGCGTTGGGGTAATATCGTCAACATGGCAAACCGCGCCTTCGGCCTTCGATATGATTTTCTGGGCAATAACCAATACATCGCCTTCACATAAAACCTGTCGCTGTGCGGTAAGCTTCTCAATTATCAAGCCCACAAGATTGTCGCCTTCGCGGATATCCGGTAAGCCTTCAATAGTGTTGATGGTAAGTGCTTGCATACTTTCTACCTCAAGCAATCAAAGAGTCGACAACGTCATTCACGTGCCGAAGGTCGTCTGGATGGTCGATGTCTTGACTCAAGTATTTAGGCTGAACCGTCACGCACTTTAGGCCTTTTTCCATGGCCGCCTGATGATGTTCATAAGACGATGATTTACCGAAAGCAAAATCAATAGCGTTAGGCGGAGTAGTGCATAGTGCATTCGTGCCGCCATCATAGGCATTGCCTATAACCACAGAAGTATCGCCATAGGCTAGTGAGGTAATTGACGTTAGTTCGGTTGCATCCAACCGAGCGATATCAGCAGGCAAAATAAGCTGGTGGGTAAAGCCGTGAGACATACTCCACTCAGTGGCTTGGGCAAGCGCAGTATTTAAATTACTGCCTTTTTGCTCGAATATGACCTTACAACCCAAGCTGGTGGCTAAATCGGCGATATAAAGTGACGGCGTTACTACCAGTTTCTGCCACTGTGGAAATGAGCCGTTTAACGACATAACGGTTTTCTTAAACAGTTTGATTGCTAGGGCTTTACGCACACTAGCAGGTAAATGCGGTGACAATCGCTGCTTACTAAACGCGGGGTCTTTCATTGGAATAACAACGCATAGTTTATGCACAAGGCACCTCCAGTTGATAAGCGGTGGCCGCCGAAATTACCTCTTCCATCAGGGTGACTTTGTCTTGGTCTGATTTCATTAGGGTTGAAGTGCAATGTGCGTGTAAGCCGAAGCTTTCGATGGTGTCTATGTCGCCATCATCTTGATTATCAATAACTAATACATCGCATAAGCTTTGATAAAATTCTGCAATGCCTTTGTTGCCAGGCGTATAGCTCATTTGCTGTAATAGTTTTTCCGCTGGGCCCTTAATTGCTTTCCCAGCTATAAGCGGCGATACCGCAATTTTCGTGGCTTCACTTGCTGCTAGTGCATCGCGAATTTGTGGTATAGCAAGCATAGGTGCAATACTGAGCAACGGGTTGCTAGGGGCAAAAACAATGATGTCTGCAGCTTCTATGGCGGCTAATACTTCCGGTGTGGCAGAGGCGAATTCTGCACCTTTGTACGCTATATCAGTTACATCAGCTTCGCAGCGTTGATGTACAAAGTAAGTTTGAAAGTCTACCCAGCCGTTTTCGGTCTTGAGTCGGGTTTGCAGGTTGTCGTCTGTAGCAGGTAGCAAAGGTACGGTAATACCTAATCGGGTAGTGATTTGGCGCGTAATTGCCGTCATGCTAGTGCCTTCAGCCCGCTTAGCACTTCTGAAAATATGGGTGGCAATATCCATGTCGCCCAAATGCATCCACGTGCTAGATCCAAACTGAGCAAGTCGCGACAATATGCGGCAGCTGTCGTTTTTAAGCCCCCAGCCCGTTACCGGATTCACTTCATTCGCCAACGTGTAGGTGAGCGTGTCTAGGTCAGGCGACACCCATAAATTATGAAACTCGTCGTCATCACCCACATTGCCAATAATGGTTAGGTTATTTTTGTAGTCTGATTGATACAGGCCCTTTGCGGCTTTTGCACCGCCTACGCCGCCTGCGAATAACACTATGTTCTTCATGCGCTTACCTTCACCGGAATGTGAGATGCTGCGTTAAATGGACTAATGGCTGGCTTGGCAGTTTTAGATACTGGATTGGCAACTTCTGAACCCACAAGCGCCTCTTGGTGAGCTGGCTTTTTGTCTCGGCCGTAGGGGGTAACTACGTGGTACAAGGTATTGCGCTGATGGGCGTTTAGCCCCGCACGCTGAATAAAGTTCACCATATCCCTAGGGACAATTTCCTGGCCATGGCTAGCGCCTGCTGCACGAGAAATGCTCTCATTCATTAGCGTACCGCCTAAGTCGTTAGCGCCTGCGCGTAGCACTTTTGACGCCATATCTGGGCCCATTTTTACCCAAGAGGCTTGAATGTTATCGATATAGCCTTGTAACACTAACCGAGCAATGGCGTGCATTTTGAAATGCTCATCGGCAGTAGGGCCGGTTCTTACTTCGCTAGGGTTATTTTTATAAAGGGGGCTGTCATTATGAATAAAACCTAAGGGAACAAATTCGGTAAAGCCGCCAGTACGCGCTTGCATGTCACGTAATAAAATAAGATGAGCGGCCCAGTGCGATGGCCCGTCTATATGACCATACATAATGGTGGATGTGGTTGGTAAGCCAACGTTATGCGCAGTTTCGATGATTTTAAGCCAGTTTTCGGTGCTGAGTTTATTTTTAGTTAGCTTGCGTCTTACTTCGGTGTCTAGAATTTCAGCAGCCGTACCTGGCATAGAAGCCAAGCCACGCAGTTTTAAGTCGGTTAATAATTCTGTATAGCTTTTGCGGCCTTTCATAGCGCCATACCAAATTTCAAAGGGCGAATAGGCATGAATATGAATATCGGGTACGGTAGATGACACCGTATCAAGTAAATCACCGTAAAAACTGGCAGGTAAGTCAGGGTGCAAACCACCTTGAACACAAATTTCTGTTGCGCCACGAGCGTGGGCCTCTTTGGCTCTTGCTGCCACTTGATGAGGGGCTAAAAACTCTGCATCGCCAGCGTTTTTATTCACCCCAAAATTACAAAACTGACAGCCCATATGGCACACGTTGGTAAAGTTAATATTACGAGTTATCACAAAAGATGCATCATTGCCGGTGCGCAGTTCACGCACAATGTCAGCGGTATGCAACAAGGCATCTGTTTCCGTTCCTTGGCAGTAAAACAAGGCTTCTGCTTCTTCGTGATTAAGCATTTTGCCTTCTAAAGCCCGTTGTAAAATATGCGCAATAGCAGGGCGAAGTTGGCTTAGCTTATTTTGAATAGGCGTATCGCTGTACGGTAAGGCGAAGTCGCTCGCTGGGGTTAGTTCGCAAGGTGAAACCGAGGTGATATTTTGCAGTATGTTACCCATGAGCAACTCCTTGAAAAGTGGTGTTATCAATACATTGCTCTACGGCAAGGCCGTCGCTGCGCCAAGCTGGCATAGCTTGATGCAACGCTTTGGTAACGTAACGTTCGCCAGCTTGTAGGTACTTTGGATATACCGTTAAACGCTCTTGCAATGCATAGCCTTGTTGCTCGCATGCAGTGGCTAATTCTGTAATTTGCGGCCAGCTACGTTCAGGGTTAATAAAATCTTTCGTTAACGGTGAAATACCGCCCCAATCGTTAATGCCTGCGGCTATGTAGTGAGGGTATTCTTGGGCTAGGTTAGGCGGCGCTTGCAGTGAAATAGCCGGGTCCAAAATTAACCGTGCCATGGCCAATGTGCGGCACATATCATCTAGGGTAGGCTCTGGCGCATTAGCCATGGCTGTACCGGCTTTCGCGCGAAAATTCTGAATAATGACTTCTTGAATATGGCCGTATTTTTGGAACAGGGTGTTTATCGCTATTAAGCTATCAACACGTTCTTCCCACGTTTCACCAATGCCAATAAGAATGCCGGTGGTGAAGGGAATATCTAGCTTTCCTGCGTCTTCCAAAGTCTTTAGCCTAATACCCGGTATTTTGTCTGGACAGGCATAATGAGCTTGGCCCTTTTTCATCAAACGGTCGCTGGTGCATTCGAGCATCATACCCATGCTGCCGCTTACGTTTTTCAACTGTTTTAGCTCGTTAAAGGTTAACGTTCCCGCATTCACATGGGGGATCATCAAGCTTTTATCCAGCACCATTTCACATACTTCGGTAAGGTAATCCACCATGCTGGTATGGCCCAATGTTGCCAACCAATCTTTCGCGTAGCGATAACGCTTTTCAGGTTTTTCACCCAAGCTAAACAAGGCTTCTTTACACCCTTGCGCCTGACCTTTTAGCACGGAAGCTAACACCTGACTTGGGTTTAAGATATTGGCTTGCCCCGAATCTGGATGTTTTACAAACGTGCAATAACCACAGGTATCCCTACACATGTTTGTAAGTGGAATAAATATCTTTCGTGAGTACGTGAGGGTATTAGGCCAGTGCGTATCGCGAACGCCTGCAGCTTGTTCGCAAAGTGCATCTAGCTGTGCACCTGTAGCATGTTCAAGGGCAATGGCGTGTTGGCGCGATAGCATAATGGGCGTCTCCTGCAAGTAAGGTTAATGCACTAAATATTCAATTTAGGCTGTTGCTTTTTTAATCTTTATCATGGTTTTTACCAAATGGTAAAGAAAATATTTACAGTTTTTTTTGGTGCGAAGTGTGTCTCAAAATAGAGCAAGTTGGGTGCGCTAGTAGGGTGTTGGGTAGGTTTTATTGCTCGGCTTAATTTTATTAAAGATTATATATAACAATGGTTTAATTTGATTTATTGCTGGTGGTAAAATAAGGGGAGTAGAAAGTGAAAGGCGCGCCTTTTCGATGAAGCGCGCCAGAAAAATAGGGATAAATTAATTTTTATGCACTAGTGTTGTGCATCTAGGGCACTTAAAACGAAATTGCATAAAAATTCAGTGGCCTCGTTAAAATCATCTTGTTCTAAAGACGGCTTGCCTAACAGTAATTGAATTTGCGTTGAGAAGTCGGCATAGGTTTGCGTGGCAGCCCATATGGTAAAAAACAGATGCTTAGGATCGACGGGGCGAATATGGCCAGCGGCTATCCAGCGCTCAATAATTTTTACGTCTCGTTCAAACGCAGGCTTTAAATTTTCTATCAAATAGGTTTTCAGTACCGGTGCGCCGTTAATGATTTCATGGGCGAATACTTTTGACCCATTGGGATAATCACGAGATAACTCGATTTTCTGCTGAATGTACTGACGAATGGTGCTGGCTGGTGAAGCCTCTGGGTCGTCGTTGAACTGCATTTTCTCAAGCCATAAATCAATCATGTTTTCTAGTACGGCTTGGTACAACTTATCTTTGCCTGGAAAGTAATACAAAATGAGCTGTTTAGAGATACCGGCTTGTTGCGCCACTGCATCCATTGAAGAGCCAGCAAACCCTTTTTGTGCAAATACCTCTTCTGCGGCGCGTAGAATTCCGGCCTCTGTTTTTGCACGATTGGCCTGCGTCTTTGTAGGTTTTGTCATTTTTATTTCCTGTTACCGCTTCCATGTGACGTAGTATAAATTTGCCACTTGTTCTTATTGTTCGTTCTATTTACTGCTTACCTAAGCATTGAAAGCACAACGCTTGAATGTCATAAAGTCAGTGTAATCGCTATGCTAAATAGCAATTGGTTCTTCCTTCCCATGTTCCTTAGCAAGGGCTTCTAAAAATAACTCAACCAAACGGGTGGGCTTAGGTGACTTACGATAGATGGCCGCGAATTCACAATGATAGGCGAAATTATTAGGTTCGATAGCGCGCATCTGGCCTTTTTTTACGAAAGATTCCGCATAATGATCAGGCAAGAAGCCTAAATAACAGCCCGAAGAAATCAGTGTGGCAATGCCCTCCTGATCGTTCGCTACCGCCATTTTGTTGAGCCCTAGGGACATACTTTTATCCATATTTGGGCTGTGAAAGCTTAGTCCCGCATACTTAGCTTCACATATTTCTTCTCGAGGAATGTTGCCAAGCTCAATGTAGAAAGGGTGTTTTCTTCCGCAGTACAGATGCATTTGCTCACCAAACAAGGGTAGGTAATTTAGGCTTGAAGAGGAACGATGGGTAGGAATAATGCCAATATGATAGCGCCCATCCAATATGCCTTGCTCAATGGTATTAACCGGCACCACATGAATTTCTACATTCACATTAGGCGCCTGTTGCTGATAAGTGTAAATGGCTTCATTCACCTTGCACGCATCGTTCGACACGGTTTTATCGAACATGGCTACTACCACATTGCCCTGCAAATGTCGGTGCATGTCGTTAACTTCATTTCTAAAGTCTTGTAGGGACAGCAGTAAGCGTTGAGTCGATTCATAAATTCGCTTTCCTTCTTCGGTAAGCGAAAAGCCCCCGCGGCCTCGATGACAAAGCACCATACCCAACCGAGTTTCTAAATCTTTTAAATGTCGGCTAATGGTAGAACGCCCAATATTGAGTTCTAGCTCG
This sequence comes from Alteromonas lipotrueae, assembly GCF_019249255.1. Classification (NCBI taxonomy): domain Bacteria; kingdom Pseudomonadati; phylum Pseudomonadota; class Gammaproteobacteria; order Alteromonadales; family Alteromonadaceae; genus Alteromonas; species Alteromonas lipotrueae. The sequence continues at coordinate 22,428 of NZ_JAESDJ010000002.1, forward strand.
GCAGCAGAAAGGCCGCCAGCCTGCGCCACCACTATGAATACTCTCAATAAGCGAATGTCTGTGTCTGATAGGTTTCCAAGAATTGCGCGCATAGTTTCATGTTTATGAAAGTAAGATTTGAATATTTATAATTTATCGAACTTATGAGGCTGGGTAAAGTAGACCAAGTGAACAAATATCATAGGAAAACAATTATGACCCAGTGGGCCTCCAAGCTATCACAATCGCAAATGGATGCGTTGTGGATGCCTTACACTGCAAATCGCCAGTTTAAAGCATCGCCTAAAATGATTACCGGTGCACAAGGCAATTACCTCATTGATGACAATGGTCGCAAAATCTTTGATGGATTATCTGGGTTATGGACATGCGGCGCAGGGCATAACCGCCCTGAAATTGCCGAAGCAGTCGCGAAACAGCTAACAACGCTAGATTACGCGCCCGCCTTTCAGTACGGCCACAATTTGGCATTTGAACTCGCTGACAGACTAGCCAACATGGCGCCGGCCGACATCAATAAAGTCTTTTTCACCAATTCTGGTTCTGAAGCGGCTGATACATCAACCAAGATTGCTCGTGCCTATTGGCGCCAGCAAGGTCAGCCTACCAAAACCCGTATTATTGGTCGCGCGAAAGGCTATCACGGTGCAAGTTGGGGCGGCATTAGCTTTGGCGGCATTGGTGCAAACCGAAAAATGTGGGGGCCAGCGATGGAGTCTGATCACCTTTCACATACCTTGCTGCCGAATAATCAATTCTGCAAAGGTGCACCGAACTATGGTGAAGAGCTTGCTGATGAGCTTATCGAAATGGTGGCATTACACGATGCGTCGAACATTGCGGCAGTAATTGTTGAGCCAATGAGTGGTTCTGCTGGGGTTATCGTTCCACCCAAAGCCTACTTACGCCGCTTACGCGAACTGTGTAACCAGCACGATATTTTACTTATTTTCGATGAAGTGATTACCGGCTTTGGCCGCACAGGTAGCTTATTTGGCGCCGATGCGTTTGATGTAGTACCCGATATGATTAACGTGGCCAAGCAGATCACCAATGGCGCAGTTCCTATGGGCGCGGTATTGGCTCGCGAATTTATCTACGACACTGTGATTAACGCAGGCGGTGCCGACTACAACATTGAATTACCACACGGTTACACCTATTCAGGCCACCCTGTTGCTTGCGCTGCAGCCATGGCTGCTCTTGATATTCTAGAACAAGAAAAGCTTGTTAGCCGGGTTGCCGAACTTAGTCCGTATTTTGAAGAGGCCGTGCATAGCTTAAAAGGCATGCCATTCGTGAGTGATATTCGAAACTTCGGATTTGCTGCAGGGTTTAGCATTGAAAGCTACCCAGGCGAACCGGCAAGGCGCCCGTATGAAATCGCTGACGCCATGTGGAAGAAAGGGTTTTACGTACGCTACGGCGGCGACACTATTCAGTTAGGCCTTCCGTTTACCACCGAAAAAGCGGAAATCGACACCTTAATTAACGCGATGCAAGACACCTTAATGGGCAAGTAAGCCTTTACCGTCTTGGTCCACTTACGCAAAAAAGAGATACAGATATGACTTCATTGGTAGGACACTTCATTCATGGCGAACACGTAGCGCCGCAAGATGGAAATTTGATTGATATTCACAACCCTTCTACTGGCGCGGTGTGCGGCCAAGTAGAAATGGCTTCATCGGCATTAGTACAAAAGGCGATAGATTCAGCAAAAGCGGCTTATCCAGCATGGCGTGCCACGCCACCAGCAAAGCGTGCACAGGTTATGTTTCGCTTAAAAGTATTGCTAGAGCAGCACAGCGACAAAATTTGTGAACTGATTAGTGAAGAGCACGGCAAAGTGCTACACGATGCGAAAGGTGAGTTGCAGCGCGGTATTGAAAACGTTGAGTTTGCTTGTGGCATGCCTCAATTGCTGAAAGGTGAGCACAGCAAAGACGTGGGCCCAGGCATTGACGCGTGGAGTGAATTCCAGCCCCTAGGTGTAGTGACAGGTATTACGCCATTTAACTTTCCGGCCATGGTGCCTTTATGGATGTGGCCCAGCGCTATCATGTGTGGCAACACCTTTGTGTTAAAGCCATCTGAAAAAGACCCATCTAGCGCTTTATACATTGCAGCGCTTGCGGCTGAAGCAGGCTTGCCGCCGGGTGTGCTAAACGTTGTAAACGGCGACAAAGCTGCTGTAGATCAACTGCTTGAAGACCCAACGATTCAAGCGGTAAGTTTTGTAGGTTCAACACCTGTTGCCGAAGCTATTTATCAAAAAGCCAGTGCTAACGGTAAGCGTTGCCAAGCCTTAGGTGGCGCGAAAAACCACGCCATTGTTATGCCAGATGCGGATGTAGATAACGTTGTTAATGCGCTAATGGGCGCTGCGTTTGGCTCATGCGGCGAACGCTGTATGGCGTTATCGGTAGTGCTGGCAGTAGGTGATGAAATGGGCGATACCCTGCGTGATAGGCTATCAGCACAAATCGAAACCTTAAAAGTGGGGGCGGGTAACGACAACAGCAATGACATGGGGCCGTTAATCAGTGCTCAACATTTCGATACTGTAAGTGGATTCATCGACTCCGGTATTAGCCAAGAAGCGGATTTAGTCAGCGATGGTAGAAAGCTTAGTGTAGAAGGTTTTGAAGAAGGCTATTTCTTAGGAGCTACCTTGTTCGACAAGGTAAAACCTCACATGGAAATTTACCAAAAAGAGATTTTTGGCCCTGTACTTGTGATGCTACGTGTACCTGATATGCAAACCGCACTTGAGCTAATTAACGAGCACGAATACGGCAATGGTACCTGTATATTCACCCGTGATGGTGAAGCCGCGCGTTTCTTTATCGATCAGGTTCAAGTGGGCATGGTGGGTGTGAACGTACCGTTACCCGTGCCTGTGTCTTACCACAGCTTTGGTGGTTGGAAGCGCTCATTGTTTGGCGATTTACATGCCTACGGGCCGGACTCTGTGCGTTTCTACACGCGTAGAAAAGCCATTACACAACGCTGGCCTTCAACTAATTTGCGTGAAGGCAGTCAATTTTCTTTCCCAAGCAATTAATCATAAAGCTAGCGTTTAAACCGATGAAGTTCGCAAATCAGCGAACTTCGTTGGCCATTAAAAACCGGTGCAACGGCCTCTGGCAAAGCCGCTGGCATAAATGTTGAAAGTCCAAAATATAAGAATTTACCATTCGGTCAATTTTTATCGTGTTATCGGCATTAACTATGCGCATAAAAAAAGAACAGCGCATTAGACAAAAGAATAATCACGCCCTTTGCTTTAGGCGTCTCAGCAATAGTAGCGATACATAATAATGAGTGAACAATCAGTACAAAATCAGAGAGAAATTATATTTACCGTTTGGTAAATAAATTTATCAAGGTTGCACTCTTATAGTACGTTCGCTGAGCTAATTTGGGGCAAAGTGTTAATAGGAATAACCTTCCACCTGCGAGGACAAAACAATGGATAAGCTTAGAATTAACGGTCAAAGATTATGGGACAGCCTGATGGAAATGGGCGAGATTGGCGGCACTGAAAAAGGCGGATGTAACCGCTTGGCCGGCACAGATCTAGACAAGCAAGCTAGAGACTTGTTTTGCGCATGGTGTGAAGCCACCGGTTGTGAAATTAAAGTAGATAAGTTCGGTAATATTTTTGCTAAACGCCCAGGTATTAATAACGAACTACCTTCCGTGGCTACCGGAAGCCACTTAGATACCCAGCCTACCGGCGGTAAGTTCGACGGCGTATTCGGTGTATTGTCAGGTGTTGAAGTACTTCGCACCCTACATGAAAATAATATTACTACCCCAACCCCCATTGAAGTTAGTGTGTGGACCAACGAAGAAGGCTCACGCTTTCAGCCTGCCATGCAAGGTTCTGGCGTATATGTAGGCCGTTTTGATTTACAACAAGAACTAGATAAAACCGATGTGAACGGTTTACGTTTAGGCGACGAATTAGCTCGCATAGGCTACTTGGGTGAAGAAGAGTTAGGTAGCCGTAACATAGGCGCCTTTTTTGAAGCCCATATTGAGCAAGGCCCAATATTAGAAGATGAAGAAAAGCGTATTGGTGTAGTACGTTTAGGCCAAGGTATTCGTTGGTACAACGTAGAAATACAAGGCCAGGAGTCTCATTCTGGCACCACGCCAATGCACTTACGCAAAGATGCCATGGTTGCCACAGGCAAAATTGTAGCGGAAATCGAATCGCTAGCTAACCGTTATGACAACGGCTTGGGCACCGTAGGTTTTATGCAGGTTTATCCAAATTCACGTAATACTATTCCTGGAAACGTGAAATTCAGCGCCGATTTACGTAATCCTAACCCCGACGTGTTGGCTACCATGCATGAAGAGTTCGTGGCCTACTGCAACTCGGTAGCCAAAGAGCGTAATTTAGAGATTACTGTTGATAACTTTTGGTACTTTGCGCCGGTCGAATTTAACGCTTCCGACGATGTGAAAGCCGCCACTGAAAACTTAGGGTATTCACACATGGATATCTACGCGGGCGCAGGTCACGACGCCTGTTACATGGCAGATCTAGTTCCTGCGGGCATGATTTTCACGCCTTGTGAAAATGGTATTAGCCACAACGAAATTGAATACTCTAGCCCTGAGCAATGTGAAGATGGCGCAAATGTGTTGCTTCATACCATGTTAACCGCCAGCAAGCGTATTGCTGAAGCCGCTGGCGCCCCTGTTACTGAAGACGAGGGAGCAAGCGTATGAGTTCAGAAATCAGTGAGGTCACACTTAGTAAATCGGTGACCGAGAGCGACTATTTTAACGAAGACCTTGCACCTACTAAGCTTTCTGAGCGTACGTGGGGTACAGGAAACATAGCGGCGCTATGGGTAGGTATGGCGGTCTGCGTACCTACCTACACCCTTGGCGGCGTGCTTACCAGCTACTTTGGTTTGTCGGTAATGGAAGCCTTGTTCACTATTTTGTTAGCAAACATAGTGGTGCTTATTCCTCTTACGTTAAATGCCTTTCCAGGGACTAAGTTTGGTATTCCCTTTCCGGTGGTACTTCGTTCATCGTTTGGTGTGGTGGGCTCTAACATTCCCTGCCTAATACGGGGTTTTGTAGCCTGCGGCTGGTTTGGAATTCAAACCATGTTTGGCGGCCTTGCCATACATCTGTTTTTATCATCGGTATCAGACGGCTGGGCTCAGCTTGGCGGCTTAGGAGAAGTAATAGGCTTTTTTGCTTTTGGTGCATTAAATGTCTTTATCGTAATTAAAGGGTCAGAGTCGATTAAATGGTTAGAAACTCTAGCTGCCCCGTTGCTCCTTATTGTAGGTGCTGGGCTGATTTGGTGGGCGAGCGATAAAGTATCGGTTACTGAGGTTTTAGCCACACCCGCAAGTCGCCCTGAAGATGCAGGCTTTTTCAGCTATTTCTTCGCCGGACTCACTGCCATGGTAGGTTTTTGGGCAACACTGTCGTTAAATATTCCTGATTTCAGTCGTTATGCTAAAAGCCAAAAAGCCCAAGTGACTGGGCAAATCATAGGCTTACCCCTCACCATGTTTATGTTTGCTGCCTTAGGGGTATTACTGACCTCTGCGTCAGTGACCTTAGTTGGTGAAACCGTATCCGACCCGGTAACGCTTATTGGTCATATTGATAGCCCGTTTTTTGTGGCAATCGCCATGCTACTTATTATTGTGGCTACCTTATCTACTAACACGGCCGCTAACGTAGTATCTCCCACCAACGATTTTCAAAACATAGCACCAAAATATATTAACCATACCCGCGGCGTTTTATTAACTGGCTTAGTAGGTGTGTTATTGATGAGTTGGGAGCTTTTAAAGAAGGCCGGCATTATAGAGTCTGACGTTAGTGTAGAAAGCCTGTACTCAAATTGGTTGCTGGGTTATTCAAGCTTACTGGGCCCTATTGCGGGCATAATGATTGTTGATTATTTCCTGATTAGAAAACAAGAGCTAGATGTAGCCGCGCTGTACACCAGCAGTGCCGCTTACCCGAAAGTGAATTGGGCTGGTTTTGTCGCTTTCTTAATTCCAGTTGGCATCACATTGTTAGCCATTACTGCAGATGTATTCACATGGTTTTATAACTATGGATGGTTTACCGGTTCTATTTCTGGCGCCATCATTTATTACTTTGCGGCGGGCAAGCTAGTTAACACCGTGAACACAAATGTTGGTGAGCTAGCAAAAGCCTCTTAAATTTACGCGAAACAGGACACGAAAATGGCCATATTATTACGCGGTGGTACCGTAGTTACCCACGAAATGACTTACAAAGCCGATGTACTTTGCGAAGACGGCAAAATTACTAAAATAGGCGAAGATCTTGCTGTAAATGAATCAGATGTAGAGATAGTCGATGTCTCTGAAAAGCTAATCATGCCCGGCGGCATCGACCCGCACACACACATGCAACTGCCATTTATGGGCACGGTAGCCGCCGATGACTTTGCCTCTGGCACAGCTGCCGCTCTAGCTGGTGGCACCACGACTATTATCGATTTCGTTATCCCAAGCCCAGGCCAGCCCTTGATGGAAGCCTATCAACAGTGGCGAGACTGGTCTGAAAAATCCATGTCTAACTACACCTTCCACGTGGCGATAACCTGGTGGGATGACAGTGTGCATAAAGACATGGAAACTCTGGCTACCGAATACGGCATTAATAGCTTTAAACATTTCATGGCGTACAAAAATGCCATCATGGCCACCGATGATATTTTAGTATCAAGCTTTACCCGTTGTATGGAATTAGGCGCTATTGCTACCGTGCATGCCGAAAACGGTGAACTGGTGTATCACTTACAACAACAATTGATGGAAAAAGGTATTACTGGGCCTGAAGCGCATCCGTTATCTCGCCCGCCCATGGTTGAAGGTGAAGCGGCTTACCGTGCCATTAGTATTGCTGAAACCCTAGGCGCACCTTTGTATTTAGTGCATTGCTCGGTGGAAGAGTCGGTTGATGCTATTCGTTATGCACAGCAGCGCGGGCACCACGTTTATGGTGAAGTGTTGGCTGGGCATTTAACGGTTGATGATAGCGTGTATCAAGATGTCAGCTGGGAGCGCGCAGCGGCCCACGTTATGAGCCCACCGTTTAGGCCTAAAAAGCATCAAGACGTATTATGGAAAGCCCTACAGTCGGGTACCCTACAAACTACCGCTACCGATCATTGCGCTTTTTGTAACGAACAAAAAGCAATGGGTAAAGACAACTTCACGCAAATTCCAAACGGCACCGCTGGGGTAGAAGAGCGCTTGGCGGTATTGTGGGAAAAAGGCGTGAATGGCGGCAAAATAACCCCTAACGAATTTGTAGCGGTAACGTCTACCAACGCAGCCAAAATCTTCAATATGTACCCCGCTAAAGGTGCGGTACGTGAAGGTTCCGATGCCGATTTAGTGATATGGGATCCGAAAGGCTCAAAGGTGATTTCAGCCGAAACCCACATGTCGAATATTGAAACCAATATTTTTGAAGGGATGGAAATTACCGGTGTACCTGTGATGACCATTTGTAATGGTAATATCGCGTGGCAAAACGGTGAGTTGTTAGCGAAGGCGGGCGATGGTAAATACGTTATGCGCCCCACGTATGCGAACTTTTATCAATCGCTTCAAAAGCGAAAAGCATTAGCGGAGCCTAAAGCGGTAGACCGCACCACCGCATAAAACAAAAAGGCCAGTTCTCATAAATGAAATGACTGGCCTTTCTTTTTACCTTTTCTTTTTACTCTCTCTTTCGGTCTGAAAGCTAACAGCGTAAAACTACACTAACTGCTGGCCTTCCTTGTAATATTGCAATGCCGTGGTGCTATCGTGTCTGCGCTCACTAATGGCTGATAGCAATAACAGATCATCTTTGTTCGATTCCATCTTCACTGCTTTTAACAACACTTTCTCGGCCAGAATATCGTCACCTGCGTTATATGCGACTCTTCCCAAGGTTGAATATAACGCTACATTTTCACTGTCTTGTTTAATCCAGCTTTCCAGCAACCGCAACGATGGCGCTGCGTTAGGTATATTCAACTGGGTAAAATACGGGAACAATACTGGGTGTGGTCCTTTCTTTTGCCATTCTACTAACAAAGTTTGCGCTTCAGCATGCATGCCTTGTTCAAGCAATTGTTGAATATAGGCCGCGCGATAAGCGTCGTCTTGCTTAATTTTACGCGGTAACCCTTCCCAGTGGGTTTTAAGCTCAGCAGCCCCATTTTTACTGGCAATTTCAGCTAGCTTGCCCTTGGCAATTCGCTGCGACCATAAGGTGTAATCTTCTTTCGGTAACGCCTTGCGCCAACCACTTAGCTTTTCTTGCAAGGTTTGCCATTGGCCTTGCTCTGCCATTATCGACGCTTTAAGTTGTATCACTTGTGGGTTGTTGGCTTCTTCTTCATCTAAGCTATCTAGCTTTTCAAGTGCGTCGGTATGCTTACCTTCAGAAACATCAATACGCGCCATTACGATAGTGGCAGCTACATTGGCACTGTCATACTCTGCTGCTTGTAGTAGAAAATAACGGGCTTTTTGCGGGTCGTTTTGGCTTTGTGCTACTTGTGCGGCAGCCAAGTAATTTACCCCTTCAAAATCACCATTAGTGGTTTGGCTAAGTGCCTTGTGAGCACTTTTTAGGTCGCCAGCTGCTAATGACTGTAAACCATGGTAAAAGGCACGCTTGCGTTTACGCTCACCTAATGCACCAAACCAGCGGTGAGACCCCGTTACCAAGCTTAATGTCCATAACACCAACTTAGAGATAATATACCAGCTGATAATGGCGCAAATAATGATAATGCAAAAACCAATTAGGCTGGTTTCTATCGCGGTATTACCTAATGAAATCAGCACGTAGCCTTTGTCGCCCAAAATCATGGGGCCAACAATAAGCGCAACAATAAATGCGGCCAGCACCGCAAGGGCAATGACTAACCATCTCATAATGCGCTAGCTCCCTGACTGAATGCTTGTTTTACACGGGATTCTAATAATTGCTCAAGCGGCTTTTGTGATGCCAACTGACTAGGGATGGGTTGTGAAATGTCAGTACTAATAAGATTATCAAGTGCTGAGATGAAACCCGTCACTTGGCTCTTTTCTACATCGTAATGCTCTTCAAGCATGGTTTTAGCGTAAACCAAAGATTGCTCATACAGGCCTGAGTCTGCTTTAAGCGCAGCTGATTGAGCATGCATTAATTGTAAGCGAAGCTGCTCTTTCACTAAAAATTGAGCTTGTAGAGACATGACAGGCTCAACAGGGCCTTCTAAACTTTTCACGGTTAAAAAACCATCAACAATGGAGTGCCATACTTTTGCAAGGTTCTCTTTCCAGTCGTTCGCCGATTCAGACAGTTCATTACTGTCAGCATTTGCGTCTACTGGTTTTTCAAAAGTATCTAACGGTAGTTTATCAATTTGCGCCAACATGCCAGTAAGGGCTAGGGCGACCGAACTTTGAGATACAGGGTTCATTTGTTGAAGCGTTTGAATGTCTTCGGCAAGTTTAGCGCGAACCGGTAATACAGAAGGGTCGGCTAGCGATTTCAATCGCTTGTCGGCGTTCACCAACAGTAAGGTGGCTGTGCGTACATCATTTTCTAACCACAGTTTTCTACCCGCCATGCGAACCAAATAATCCGCTTCAGCAATAAGCCAATCGGCAGGACGTTGACCTTCCATGCTGTTAAGTTGCTGTTGGGTTGCTTCTGCTTGTTGCACTAATGCACTGTTTTGTTGCTGCAAAGCATCAAGCGTATCTTTTAATTCATCGTTTTGCCTATTTAGCATACGCAATGCGTCTGCTGTCTGCTCACGATCGGAAAGCATATCGTTGAGTTGTGACGTGTTCGCCAGTTGGGCTTTAACCAGGGAATCGCTGCTACCTTGTTGTTGGGTGTAGTACCAATAACCAGCACCAATAATGCCGAGTACTAAAAGGAAAATAATAATAACCACAAACCACAGAAGCTTGGTTCCCGACGATTTTTTCGCTTTTTGTGGCGTGCCGTTAGATGAATCTTCAGGTGATAGGGTATCTCTACCTGATGCCGTGTTCGCTGATGTCGTACTAGATGATTCCACGCTTACCAATTCCCCGTTTTGAGGGTCCTTCTCATTCTTGTCAGACATTTAATACTCCCAATTTTCCTTTACCCAGGCAATTAATGCCTGATCGGTGGCGCGGTTGCACACCGAAACGCGTGCTATCCCAAGATTACGTAAACTCGTTGCAACTCGTTCACTTACCGTTAACCAGGGCAACGCTAATAATTGCATACTATGGCTAGAGATAAGCTGTTTTGCCATATTTTCGCTTGTAGCGATAATGCCGCTAACATCGCCAATTTTCCAGCTCTTTGTGTAAATTGGGTTTGTAAGTGGTTCTCTTTTATAGACGCAAAACTCAGTAACCGATATACCTCTCTCGCCTAAAACGTGAGAAAGCGTATCTCTACCACCTTCTCCCTTAATAATAACGACTTGTGTACAGTTTGCCTCATTAAGTTGCTGCATGACCAGTATACCTTCGGATGTATGTAGCGAAGGCGTAACAATTTTATAAGGTAAATTCGCGCTGCGTAGTGCGCTAGCGGTCGAATCACCTACCGCTATTAGCGTAGGAGGCACCGATAGAAATGAGGCGTGAGTGAGTGCATCGAGTGCTGCTGGCACGGCATAAATGCTGGTAACGATAATGTTACTGATGCTGGCCGAGCCCAACAGAAACTGTTGTAACTCGATTGCCTTATCAGGAATGCTTTGAATATCTGACGTAGCAACCCCTACGGCATCAATCCCCGCCTGCCCAAAAGCATCTGCACTAGCCTGTAATTTAGGACGCGGGCGAGTAATTAATAGCATAAATCAGCAACCGCATATGTTAGCGATAACATACATCAGTCATACAATGCGCTAAGAATTTCTCCTGCGCCCTGTTCAAGCAGCGCGTCGGCGACTTCTACGCCAATGCGCTTCGCATTTTTTGTAGGGCCTGTGGCAGAAGCAAATAAGAGGGTTGAGCCATCTGGCTGTCCCACCATGCCTGTTAAGGTTATGCTGTCTCCATCAAGGGTAGCAAAACTTCCGATAGGTACTTGGCAACCGCCTTCTAAACGTTCATTCATAGCACGCTCTGCGCTCACCCGTGTTTGGGTTTCACCGTGGTTCAGCGCTTGAAGTAACGCAATAAGCTCGGCATCGTCATTACGACACTCAATACCCACAGCACCTTGCCCAACAGCCGGAAGGGACACCGAAGCTGGTAAACCCGTTTTAATGCGCTCTTCCATGCCTAAACGTATAAGGCCAGCAGAGGCAAGAATGATGGCATCGTATTCGCCAGCATCTAGTTTGGCTAGGCGGGTATTCACATTGCCGCGTAAATCTTTAATTTTCAGGTCCGGACGATGTTTACGAATTTGGCATTGGCGGCGAAGACTAGAAGTACCCACCACAGCACCTTCTGGCAATGCATCTAAATTATCAAAGTGGTTTGAGACAAAGGCATCGAACGGGTTTTCACGTTCGCAAATGGCGTGAAGGCCAAAATCTTCGGGAAATTCAACCGGCACATCCTTCATTGAGTGCACGGCAATATCGGCTCTGCCTTCTAGCATGGCTATTTCAAGTTCTTTTATAAACAAGCCTTTACCACCAATTTTTGCTAAAGGAGTATCAAGGATTCTATCGCCTTGAGTGCTCATTGGAACCAGTTCAACCACTATTGAATCATGGTGTTCTAACAGTTTCGCTTTCACGTACTCTGCTTGCCATAGCGCCAGTGCGCTTTTTCGTGTGGCAATACGAATCGTTCTTTTAGGGGCTGCTTGCATCATTAATATCCTGTCTAGAGCCTTGTTTAAGGCATAGAACCTAAAGCAATCAACCGACTATTGCTAAAGGCTTTCGTTCGACTTATAAGTACATTGTACTTAAATCTTTAACTTGCGCACAGGTTTACGGTTGGGAAATTGTACATAGTGTGACTATGCTTATTGCACGCTAGCAATAGGTATAAGCTCCCGCTTTCATGGATACTTCTTCGTTACACAAATTTCTCGAAAAGACACATTTAAATGGCGCTGAAGTGAAACGCCGCCGTTTGACCTTGTATTTCATCTCATATATTGGCGGTATTATTATGGCCGTGCTTGCCGCTAAAAATTTAGCGCGGGATGATCACTATCTCGCGTTTTGGTTAGGTTTTTTTTCGTTTTCAGTTTTCGCTAATGCAGCGTTGTCGCATATCTTTAAAAACAGCAATATTTTTTACTATATAGCGGGGTTTATTGTTGCGGTTATGGTGGCGGTGCTCACCATTACCGGTGGCTACAATAATACTGGGCTGCACTTCGTGTACCCGATCATTTTGATACAAATTATTATCGTGCGTTTTAGAGCGGCCATTTTTTACGTCACGGGTACAGTAGGCGTGGTCGCCTTTATCGTTTACTACCAAGAGTCCATTCCTGCGAACTATCGTGGTGAAGATGTATCAAGGTTCCTTATATCCCTTTGCAGTTTTATTGCGGTTGCGTTTATTTCTGAATACTTCTGGCACAAAAGCAGAAAAGAGATGATGACAGATAACTTAGAAAGATTGCGCCAAGCCAATTCTGACCCGTTAACGAAGGTACCAAACCGGCGTTTTCTAGAGTCGGTCTATTTTGAGCGTGCAATGAAAAACCCCGCAGATTATTTCCCGTTAAGTATTGTTGTGGTGGATATCGATTACTTTAAAAAAATAAACGATAACTACGGGCATGACGTAGGCGACAGAGTATTAGTTCAGGTTGCTACACTAATGAAAAACGCCATTAGGGCGACCGATGTTGTGTCACGTACAGGGGGCGAGGAATTTTTAATTATTTACCCCAAAACAACCTTGAGTATGGCAGTAAAGCTGGCTGAAAAAATTCGAGTGGAAATTGAAAACTCCCCGTTTATAGAAGGCGATATTTTCCATTCGATCACCGCCAGTTTTGGGGTGGCGACAGCGCTGACTGACGCGAATATCAATGACACGGTAAAGTTGGCTGACGAGCACCTTTACGAAGCGAAAGGTGCTGGAAGAAACCGAGTGATGTAGCGTTAATTTGTATAGTTAATCAAGCAGCCTCTAAGCGTGCTGTATGACAAGCGTACAAGCACACTAAGCAAGCAATTTTTGTAGCCAAGTAGATATATCACTTAGCTCTTGCATGCATACATTGTGTTGCATGGTATAGGTTTGCCAAGTGGCATTAAAACCATTCTCGGTTAACGTCTTATATGCCGCATTGCCCATAAAAATTGGTACTACTTCATCCTGCTCGCCATGGGCCATCATTATGGGTATGTCACGATTCGTATCGGTAGCGTCTTGTGCCAATAATTTTGGCTCACACATATACGTCGATAATGCTAACACACCAGCTAGTTTGTGTTTGAAACGAGGCGCCACATGAAGTGCTATTACGCCACCTTGCGAGAATCCTGCTAACACAATGCGGTTTGTAGGAATGCCATTATCTACTTGTTCTTGGATAAGGGCTTCCACTTGACTTGCCGACTCAAGTACACCATCTAAATCAGCGCGGCTATTGAAATCGAGTGATTTGATGTCGTACCACGCTCGCATACGCATGCCACCGTTAATGGTAACGGGACGCTCTGGCGCGTGGGGGAAAACAAACTTCACTGACATGCTATCAGGTAGCTTTAGCTCAGGTACAATAGGCGCGAAGCCATGACCAGAATCGCCTAAACCATGAAGCCAAATTACGCACGCATTTGGCGTAGAGCTGGGGTTCTGTTCAACGTACGGCAAAAGTTCTTGCGCCATGTTTGTGTGTTCCTACTTCTTGTATTTTCCTAAAACAGCACGGGTATTAAACGCGCTGTAAACTCATCACACTGTTTGAAGTGTTGGCGCAGGCATCGAGAGTATGTTTAAACGATTGCTACTACGGCTTAACGGTTCAATATGCTATCATTGCTCCACGAAATCACCATATTTTAAAAAATATTTAATACTTTCATGGCATCATTACTCGGTAACTTATTTATACTTGCAGCGCCTTCCGGCGCAGGAAAATCCAGCCTTATAAAGGCGTTAATGGAAAAGTACGCGTCTAATAGCAATAATGCAATGGAAGTGTCAGTGTCCCATACTACTCGTAAACCTAGGCCGGGTGAAGTTGATGGGCAGCATTACCACTTTGTAAGCCGTGAGCAATTTGAAGCGCTTATAGAGCAAGGCGTTTTTTTTGAGTGGGCTGAAGTATTCGGTAATTACTACGGCACATCACGGGTGACGATTGAGCAAACTTTGCACCGAGGTATCGATGTGTTTCTAGATATCGATTGGCAAGGTGCACGTCAGGTACAAAAGCGTATGCCTGACACCTGTGGCATTTTTATATTACCGCCTTCAATCGAGGTGCTAGAGCAACGTTTAAACAGCCGTGGGCAAGACAGCGATGAAGTGATTGCCGGCCGCATGAAAGAAGCGGTGGCTGAAATGTCGCATTTTAATGAGTTCAGCCACGTAATAATAAATGACGACTTCGCTACAGCGCTTAACGATTTAGAAGCGATTGTGATTTCACAGCGTTTAAGAACAATAAAACAGCAAATGCGTTATCAGCCTTTATTAGACGAATTGCTCGGATCTGCTTAATATTTATATTGTTTTAATTTCAAACAAACCGCTAGGATCGCGCAGTACAAGAGTGTATACTACGCGGCCGTTTTTTGAATTACTTTATCAACCTAATTTTCGGAGAAATACATGGCCCGCGTAACAGTTGAAGATGCCGTAGATAAAATTGGTAACCGCTTTGATTTGGTTTTAGTAGCGGCCCGTCGTGCACGTCAAATTGCCACCGAAGGTAAAGAGCCAATGGTTGATGTGCAAAATGACAAGCCTACCGTAACGGCACTTCGTGAAATCGAAGAAGGTTTAGTAACTGCTAGTACACTTGAACAAGATGATTTGCGCGATCAGGAACAACAAGAACATGCTGAATTTTCTTCAGTAGCTAATATTCTTTCTGATCAATAGTTTCACCGCAAAGGTAACTATTGTATGTTTAAGCGCCAGTGCTTTGAAAAAAGCACTGGCGCTTTGCTTTTTGGGTATTGGCTAAAGGCTCAATTCTACGTATTCTTAAGGTTGTAACGTTAATCAGGAGTCGCACTAGTCCGTGTATTTGTTTGAAGGCTTAAAACAGAAAGTAATAAAGTACTTGCCTGCTGACCGAGTTCAGCTGGTACAAGAGGCATTTGTGTTGGCTCAAGAAGCCCACGATGGACAAATGCGCTCAAGTGGCGACCCCTATATTACGCACCCTGTTGCTGTTGCCAGTATTCTTGCTGACATGCATTTAGACCATGAAACTCTCATGGCAGCCTTGCTACACGACGTGATTGAAGACACCCATTACAGCCAAGAAGATCTTGCTGAAGCTTTCGGAGATACCGTTGCTGAGCTGGTGGAAGGGGTAAGTAAGCTAGATAAAATTGCTTTTAGCAGTAAGCAAGAAGCACAGGCTGAAAACTTCCGTAAAATGATGATGGCCATGGTGCAAGACATCCGGGTTATTCTGATTAAGCTAGCTGACCGTACCCACAATATGCGTACATTAGGTTCGCTTCGTCCTGACAAGCGCCGCCGTATTGCTCTTGAAACCCTTGAAATTTATGCACCTATTGCCCATCGCTTAGGTATTCACGATATTAAAAATGAGCTCGAAGACTTAGGTTTTCTTGCCATGTACCCTATGCGCCATCGCGCACTGAAATCAGCGGTTCGCCAAGCACGTGGTAATCGTAAAGAAATTATCGAAAATATTCGTGAAGAACTAAGCACCCGCTTAACGGCTTATAAAATTGAGTCGGACGTACTGGGCCGCGAAAAACACCTGTACTCTATTTATCGTAAAATGCGTAATAAAGAACTCATGTTCAACGAAGTGATGGACATTTACGCGTTTCGTATTGTGGTCGATTCAGTCGATAATTGTTACCGTTCGTTAGGCGCTATGCACAGTTTGTATAAGCCTATTGAAAACCGTTTTAAAGATTACATTGCTATTCCCCGTACCAATGGCTATCAGTCATTGCACACCTCGCTTATTGGCCCCCATGGTATTCCGGTAGAAATACAAATTCGTACCCAAGAAATGGATCAAATGGCAGATAAAGGGGTTGCCGCGCATTGGCTTTATAAAGAACCTGGCGACAACGGCACTACTGCGCAACTAAGAGCGCGTAAGTGGATGCAGTCGTTACTTGAGCTTCAACAATCAGCCAGTTCATCGTTCGAATTTATTGAATCGGTTAAAACGGATTTATTCCCAGAAGAAATATACGTATTCACCCCAGATGGCCGCATTATTGAGCTGCCCATGGGCGCTACGGCCGTAGACTTTGCCTATGCGGTGCATTCAGATATTGGTAACACCTGTGTAGGTGTTCGAGTAGAGCGTAGAAACTACAGCTTAAGTAAGCCGCTACAAAATGGCCAAACCGTAGAAATTATTACCTCACCTAAAGCTAAGCCCAATGCTAACTGGCTGAACTTCGTAGTAAGTGCTCGCGCACGCACCCGTATTCGTCAATATTTGCGCAAGCAGCATTCGCAAGAAGCCGTGAACATGGGTAACCGCTTACTGCGCCATGCATTAGGTGAAGTGAAGCTGGACGATATTCTGGAGGCCGATATTGAACGTGTGGTGGCTGAAACTAAGCACGATGATTTTGATTCGTTGCTTATCGATATCGGTTTAGGTAACGAGCTAAGCGCTATTGTTGCGCGCAGACTGTTAGGTGAAAACACAGATTTACCAGAGAAAAAAGGTAACGTGGCTATTCGCGGTACGGAAGGCTTATTGGTGCATTATGCCCGTTGTTGTCACCCTATTCCTGACGATGAAATTGTGGCGGTATTAAGCCCAGGTCGGGGTATGACGATTCACCAAATTGGTTGTAACAACATTCGCAAGCTTTCAAGAGAAGAGCCTCAGCGTGTATTACCTATGCGTTGGGATGAAGAACCCCAAGGTGAATTTAAAGCATCGCTTCGAATTGAGTTGTTTAATCATCAGGGTACCCTTGCTACCCTTACGAATACGATTTCTGGTTGCGATTCCAATATTATTGGACTGCAAACAGAAGAAAAAGAGAGTAATATCTACTTTATCGACATCGAAATTACCACGCAAAATCGCGTACATTTGGCACGAGTGATGAAAAAAATCCGCACCATGCCAGAGGTTCAGAAAGTGTCACGTCATAGTCAGTCCAGACACTAACTTTTAAAAAATTTTTAGGATCCATTATGTCTAAGTCTATTATTCAGACCGATAAGGCACCTGCCGCTATTGGTACTTACAGTCAAGCAGTTAAGGCTGGCACAACAGTGTATCTTTCTGGCCAAATTCCTTTGGTTGCAGAGACCATGGAAATGGTTTCAGAAGACTTCGCTGAACAAGCGGTACAGGTTTTTGAAAACTTAAAAGCCGTGTGCGATGCCGCTGGCGGCACCACGAACGACTTGGTAAAAGTGAACATCTTTCTTATCGATTTAGATCACTTTGCGACGGTAAATGAAATTATGAGCCGTTACTTCAACAAGCCATACCCGGCGCGTGCTGCAGTGCAAGTGTCTGCATTGCCTAAAGGCGCACAAATTGAAATCGACGGCGTGATGGAATTGCCGGAGTAAGTCATGTCGCCAGAGCGTTACCTTCGCATTCGAAGTGCGT
Organism: Alteromonas lipotrueae; assembly: GCF_019249255.1. Lineage (NCBI taxonomy): Bacteria > Pseudomonadati > Pseudomonadota > Gammaproteobacteria > Alteromonadales > Alteromonadaceae > Alteromonas > Alteromonas lipotrueae. Next base: position 40,203 of record NZ_JAESDJ010000002.1, read on the forward strand.
TGGCAAAAAGGCAAACCGACCTTACGGTTTGCCTCGAAAACGTACACAAACCCCACAATGTATCGGCTGTTGTTCGCACTTGTGATGCCATTGGCATTCACCGCGTACATACCGTGTGGGAAGAGAAATATCAGTTTCGTGGCGACACCGCTATGGGCAGCCAGCAATGGGTTCGCCAAACCAACCATGATAGTTTAGGAAACGCCATTGGCGCACTTAAGCAGCAGGGTATGCAGGTGTTAGTGACCCATTTGTCTGATACTGCAGTGGGCTTTCGTGAAGTCGATTACACCAAACCTACCGCGATTATTTTTGGTCAAGAACGCTACGGCGCTACCGATGAAGCGATTGCGATGGCCGATCAAGATATCATCATTCCTATGGCGGGTATGGTGCAATCGTTGAATGTGTCTGTGGCGGCAGCACTTGTGCTATATGAAGCGCAGCGCCAGCGTGAACTGGCAGGTATGTACGATGTTGAACATTTACCTGAAGAAGAATGCCAAAAACTGTTGTTCGAAAGAGGTTACCCCAGACTGTGCGCCTTAAGTAAAACGAAAGGGGTTCCATACCCGGCTATTGATGACATAGGCCGCATTGATGCACCAGCAAGTTGGTGGAAACAAATGCAGTTAACGCCAGAAGCATTACACGCCTTATCTGACGATGAACAGACAGTGCCTACAGGCGCCTAGCCTGTCAAACTCGTAGCACCTGTCATACTGGCCTTAAACCGTACTCGCCAAGCTTCTCGCAATCTATTACACTTCGTTTCTAATAAATGATTGCTTTCATTACCCTAATGAAATCATACGCTTGATCTAAGGAATGTCGGTCAAATGCAAACTCTTGCCACCACGCCCATCACCGCCCTAAAAGGGGTAGGCGCTAAAGTGGCCGAAAAGCTGGCTAAAATTGGCTTATTTACCTTACAAGACGTGCTGTTTCACCTGCCGCTCCGTTATGAAGACAGAACACGGGTTTACAGCGTGGCCGAGTGCCGCCCGTTTACCCATGTTAGCGTGCAGGGCGAAGTAAAAAGTGCCGATATCCAATACGGTAAAAAACGCATGTTGGTGGTGAAGTTAAGTGATGGTACAGGCACCATTACTTTGCGTTTTTTTCACTTTGGCGCAGTTCAACGCACGATGATGACGCCGGGCAATGTAATACGATGCTTTGGTGAGGTTCGCACTGGCAAGTGGGGCATTGAAATGATGCACCCTGAGTTCAAACTCATCGATGAAGACGCACCGCTAGAAGCAGAATCGTTAACGCCTGTTTACCCCACCACCGAGGGAGTAAAGCAACTTACCTTGCGCAACTTAACTGACCAAGCCCTTAAAATGTTAGATAAAGGCGCACTGGCTGACTTACTGCCTGACGGTATGTACAGCGACCAGATAAGCCTAAACGAAGCATTACATGCAGTGCATCGGCCAACCCCCGATACCGATGTGCATGAAATGGAAGAAGGGCTTCATCCTGCTCAGTATCGATTAATTTTAGAAGAGCTTTTGTCCCACCATTTAAGTGTATTAAAAGTACGTAAGCTTTCAGATGCACAACCCGGCATTAGCGTAAAAGTAGATAAGCCCCTTATTGAAAAGATGTTAGCGCAGTTGCCATTCTCGCCTACAGGCGCACAGCAGCGAGTAGTGGCCGATATTCAGCAAGATATGCAACACCCCAGACCCATGATGCGCTTAGTACAAGGCGACGTAGGCTCAGGAAAAACCTTAGTGGCCGCCCTTGCTGCGCTATCTGCTATTGGCGCGGGGCATCAGGTGGCGTTAATGGCGCCAACGGAGCTGCTTGCTGAACAGCATGCTAATAATTTTAGAGAATGGTTTGCGCCGCTGGGCATAGAAATTGGGTGGTTGGCCGGTAAGCTTAAAGGTAAAGCCCGCACCGAAGTGCTAGCGCGGCTTGAAAGTGGCGATGTACAAATGTTGGTGGGCACCCACGCGATTTTTCAAGAAAGCGTAAACTACCAACAACTCGCCTTGGTGATTGTGGATGAACAGCACAGATTTGGTGTACATCAACGCCTTGCGCTTCGCGATAAAGGCGAGCAACAGGGGCGATACCCACACCAGTTAATTATGACGGCAACCCCTATACCTCGAACGCTGGCCATGACTGCCTATGCCGACCTAGATACGTCTGTCATTGATGAATTACCTCCGGGACGTACACCAGTGACCACAGTGGTATTGCCGGATAGCAGGCGAGCGGAAGTTATTGAGCGCGTTCGCACAGCCTGTAAAGAAAACGGTAGGCAAGCCTACTGGGTTTGTACTCTAATTGATGAATCAGAAGTGTTGGAATGCCAAGCCGCCGAAGATGCAGCGGTTATCCTTCGCACAGCGTTGCCGGAACTTAACGTAGGTTTAGTGCATGGGCGCTTAAAGCCTGCTGAAAAACTACAAGTAATGGCCGACTTTAAAGCGGGTGAGCTCGATTTACTGGTGGCCACAACCGTCATTGAGGTAGGGGTAGATGTACCCAATGCCAGTATTATGATTATTGAAAACCCCGAACGATTGGGGTTAGCTCAGCTACACCAACTTCGCGGGCGAGTCGGGCGTGGGGCGGTAGAAAGCCAATGCGTACTTATGTACCAAAGCCCCTTGTCTAAAACGGCTACTCAGCGATTAACTGTTTTGCGTGAATCTAACGATGGGTTTTACATTGCCCAGCGAGACTTAGAAATTCGTGGGCCAGGAGAATTTATGGGGACTCGTCAAACCGGTATGGCCGAACTTAAAATTGCCGACTTAGTTCGCGATGCCGCGCTGATTCCCAAAGTACAAGAAATTGCCTATACCTTATGGGAGCAATATCCTTCCCACGCTCAAGCCATTATCAACCGCTGGATAGGGCACAAGGAGCAATATGGCCATGCTTAATACTTTGCCTCTTGTGATTGCTAGCACCGAAGGCGATACCCGCTTTGAAAGCGACAAAGCGCTCGCGCTAACGATCAGTAAAAACTGGGGTTTTTCAATTGAAGAAAAGCCCGTTGAAGGCTTTTACCTTCAAGTCAGTCACGATGTACTTGGCCTTGCTGATGCGAGCGAAAAGAAAACACTGCCGGTTGACGTTGATTTTGCTTCCCCTGCTAGCCTATATCGCAAAGCCCATGGTGGCGGCAGAAAAGAGCCTATTGTAAAAGCGGTGGGGTTAAAAGGTGATGTAATTAAAGGTGCAAAACCATGGCACGTAGTAGATGCTACGCCGGGTTTAGGCAGAGATGCATTTGTGTTGGTTAGTGTAGGCTGCAAGGTTACTATGATAGAGCGTTCGCCCATAGTAGCCGCGTTGCTTGAAGATGGTATTCGACGTTTACAAGTGCGCTTCCCAGAACTTGCAGAACGATTAGCACTACAACATGGAAATAGTGCCGATGTAATGCAATACTGGAATGGTGAAAACGTAGATGCGATTTACTTAGACCCTATGTTTCCGCACAAAAAGAAATCAGCCTTGGTGAAGAAGGAAATGCGATTGTTTCAACAATTGCTTGGACACGACGCCGACGCCGACGCGTTACTCGCGCCAGCGTTAGCACTAGCATCGGCTAGAGTTGTGGTAAAACGCCCTAATAGTGCAGAAGTGCTAGCAGGAAATAATCCATCAATGGCAATAGAAAGTAAAAAACATAGATTCGATGTGTATTTACGTCAAAAATCCTAGGAGAGCAGCATGATAGAAGTTGGTAGCACCTTGCCCGAGGTGGATTTCAGCCTTTTAGTAAATGGTGAGATGACAAACCCCGGCACTGCCGAGCTTTTTAACGACAAGCGAGTAGTAATGTTTGCAGTGCCAGGCGCGTTTACGCCAACCTGTTCTCAAGCACATCTACCGGGCTATGTAGCATTGGCAGATAAAATTAAAGCGAAAGGCGTAGACACTGTTATTTGCTTATCGGTAAACGATGCATTCGTAATGGATGCATGGGGTAAGGTGAATAACGCTGAAGAGATTATGATGCTGGCAGACGGCAACGGTCATTTCACAAAGCAAATTGGTTTAGACATGAATACCAGCGACTTTGGTGGCTTGCGCTCTATGCGTTACGCCATGTTAGTTGAAGACTGCGTAGTGAAAAAAATCAGTGTAGAAGATCCGGGTCGCTTTGAAGTCAGTGATGCCGAGAGCATGCTAAAAAGCTTGTAACAGCAAGTTTAGCACTAAGCACTAAACCCATTGAAAGGCTTGAGCATAATATGAAGTGATGCTCAGGCCTTTTTTGATCGCGAAATGTACTAACCTAGCCCTTCTTGAGAGCCTAAGTAAGTGGACGTCATAAAAATATTGATAGCCTTTTGCACTAGCTTGACCTCACTAAAGTTGATCGCATAGTGTCGTTAAAATGTAATATAACTATGCCGCAGACAGCCAATGAATAGCGGTTATACGATGAATTGCTAAACGCAATATTCACTGAAATCAGCGTAGTTACTGACGTTAAAGCCCATTTGGAAATACGAAAGTATGACATAATCATACGTCGAGTTACCTTTACTTAATTAATGATAATAAGTATCATTTGCATAATTAGAAGCGTACTAGGAAAAATGATGACAACAACACTTAAGAAGCTAAGTGCCTCGGTATTAGTATTAGCAGTGACCTTTTCATTGGGCACAAGCAGCGCCTTTGCAAATGGTGTAATCAGCGAACATGTAAACAACCTTCAGGCTCATATTGGTGAGTACACAGAAGAAGTACACTGGTTAGAAGAAAAATTCGGCAGTGTTGTTGATGCGTACGAAAAAGACAGCAAGAACGTAGACACAGACGCCCTAATTGAATATTGGGAAGAAGTCGATTTTCATTCTGCGATAGAAACTCAGTACGTACCTGTTTATGCGTCTATTTGGCAGGGTATCTATGGCATTAAAATGGGTATCGAAAACGGCAAATCTGTAGAAGACGTTCGCGCAGAGCAAACCAAACTTAATCAAGCCTTGTGGCAAGCGTTAGGCGCAGTTAAACTTGCGTCACAATATCAAAAGCAGGGTTTGGTTGCCAAAGTACAAACCACTGAAGTTGAACCAACCACCGCGCCTGAAGTTATCGACGATATTAAAAAGCGTTTAGATCGCGTAGTCGCTAAATCGGCAGAGCAACTGACGGAAGTTGCCACCACCTTGGTTCACGATACATACTTACAGCGTTTTGAAGGGGTAGAAGGGGCGTTAATTGAATTAGACGCTGACCTAGTTGAAGACTTAGAAAAAGACTTTAACGTAACCCTTCCACAAGCAATTACGGGCGGTAAAGGTGTAGAGGCGGTGCGTGGCGTAGTGGAAACTATGCAAACTAAATTAGACCGCGCTCGTTCCTTGTTAGTAGAAGCAGAAAAAAGTCGTAAAGACGTTTTCTAAGGAATAGTTTTTTCAAATGCAACGTAGAACATTTTTACAAGGTTTAGCCGCCGCAGGTGCGTTAGGTAGTTTACCTATCAGCAGTTTGAGCTTTGCCAACACTATTGCAAGTGTGTCGGTAGAATCCCTTCCTCAGTTGGAAGGTGATCTCACCCTTTATTTAGGGCGTGGTGAAGGTGGTTTGTATGAAAATGTACTCGATGCCATTAAAAAACGTAATCCAAAGCTTAACTTAAAAATTAGACGCGGCGCTTCAGCCGCGTTAGCCAATACCCTTGCTGCAGAAGCAAAAGCAGGGGTGAAACGCGCTGATTTATTTTGGGCGGTAGATACCGGTAGTATTGGCATGGTAACCGATTCAGGTTTAGCTAAGCCGTTACCTACCGACTTAACCACTCAATTGAAAGACGGCTTCCAGTATCCTAGCTGGACACCCGTTACTGGCCGTATTCGTACATTGCCGTATAACACAGAGCGGGTAACGCCCGATCAAATCCCAGATAGCGTAATGGCCTTAGCCGATAGTGATTTGGCATTGGGTTGGGCTCCGGCCTATGCATCATTCCAGTCATTCGTTACCGCTATGCGCATTTTAGAAGGCGAAAAGGCCACGGCCGATTGGCTTAAAGGCGTTAATAGCAAAGCGAAAAAATACGCAGGCGAACTTGGCGTAGTGATGGGCGTTGAACGGGGCGAAGTGGATATGGGCTTTGCAAACCATTACTACACGCTGCGCTTAAAAGCCGGTAAGCCAAACGCTAATGTTGCCCTTGCCTATACGCAAAACGATGCAGGCTGTTTAGTCAATGCTTCGGGTATTGTGGCATTAAGCGAAGGTGATTTACCTGTTAACTTTATCCGCTATTTACTGAGCCGCGAAGTACAAGGGTATTTGGCAAGCGAAGCGTATGAAATTCCGTTGGTACAAGGTGTTACACCGCCGCAAGGCTTACCTGCATTATCTGAAATATCGCCACCCGATATGGATCTTAGAAAACTAGCAGATTTACGCCCCACGCTTAACCTTATGCGAAAAGTCGGGGTGCTGTGAGCAACTGGCCAAAGTCGTACCCGCTGGCTCTAATTATCGCGTTAATGGCATTGTTGCCAGTAGGCGTTTTATTTTCGTTAGCATCAGATAGCGCAGAAATATTCGACACCCACAACTTGCGCGTACTCGGCAACACTGTATCACTCATGGTGCTGACTATTATTGGCTCGGTGCTTATAGGTGTGCCCCTAGCGCTCTTTACTGCTTACGTGCAAATGCCGTTCAAACGATTTTGGCTAATTCTTTTAGCTGCGCCCTTAGCCTTACCCAGTTATATCGGTGCGTTCGCCATGTACTTTTCATTTGGCCGTGGTGGCGAAATAGAAAACGTATTAGGGATTACCACACCCAGTATTGATGGTTTGTGGGGCTCAGCGCTAGTTATGTCATTGTACACCTATCCTTTTGTGATGATGACCACACGGGCATCGTTACTAAGCCTTGATGCCAGCTTAATCAATGCAGCCCGCACCCTTGGCGTATCTTTGTATACTAGTTTGTGGCGCGTGGTATTACCTCGTGTAGCCACCAGTATTGCTGCCGGCGCCTTATTAGCTGCACTTTATGCGCTGTCTGATTTTGGTACGCCAGCCATCATGGGATTAGACACTTTCACCCGCGTTATCTTTGTTGAATACAATGCCTTTGGCTTAAGCCAAGCTGCCATGCTGAGCTTGCAGTTAATGGTGATTGTAGGATTAATCTTATTCATTGAAAGTCGTATTGGCGGCGCCAAAGAACGCCCAGGTAGACATTTAAGTTTATGGCCTGCCCGTTGGCAGCGTAACCTTATGTTACTAGCAGCAATGCCTATATTGTTGCTGGCTATAGTATTGCCTCTTGCGGTATTCACTCTGTGGCTAATACGGGAAGGCACAGGTGGATTCGAGTTTAGTTATGCGTGGAATTCAGCCTATGCGTCTTTCCTAGCCGCTATTGTGGCCGTTATTTTGGCCATACCCGTTGCCCACGCGGCTATTGCGGGCAAAGCTGGGCGTTTAATGGAACGCATTACTTATTTTGGTTTTGGCGTACCTGGTATCGTGATGGGTACTGCATTGGTTTACGTTGGCCTTCAATTGCCTTATTTGTATCAAACCTTGGGTTTGTTAGTGATGGCGTATGTTCTGCGCTTTATACCCCTTGCCGTGGGTAGTGTGCGTAGTACCGCAGAGAATTTAGATACCGGATTAGTGAAAGCAGCACGAGTGTTAGGGGCTAGCCCTCGCGAAGCATTTATGCGCATTACGTTGCCACTTACCCTAAGAGGCATGATAGCCGGTGCCGCCTTGGTGTTTTTAGAAGCCATGCGAGAATTACCTGCCACCCTAATGTTGGGGCCAACGGGGTTTGAAACCTTAGCCACCTACATGTGGCGTGTGTACGAAGCCGGTTACTTTGGTCGCGCTGCTGTACCGGGGTTATTGCTGGTATTGTTATCGGGCTTTGGATTAATATTAATGCTTTCTGGCGAACGCCGGGCCCAGTTTACCGTTTCCGAGGATGATCGTAGTTAATGCTTAAAGTGAGTGAGTTGTCAGTTAATTATGGTGCTACCCGTGTAGTGAATAAGCTCAACCTAGAATTAGGTTCAGACGAAATTCTCATGCTGGTGGGCCCAACAGGCTGCGGTAAAACCACTATCTTACAGGCATTAGCTGGCCTTATTCCTATTTCAGAAGGGCAAATGACCCTTGGCAACTGGACCGCCACGCCGAAGAAAACGGTGCCTCCTGAAAAACGCAATGTAGGCATGGTGTTTCAAGATTTCGCCCTGTTCCCTCATTTGACCGTTCAGCAAAATGTTTGCTTCCGTTTAAAAGATACTAAGCTTGCCGATCATTGGTTAAAGCTTCTTGGCCTTGAAGATTTTCGCGATGCTAAGCCTGCTCGTTTATCGGGTGGTCAAAAGCAACGTGTTGCACTAGCCCGCACCTTGGCACACGAGCCGGCATTTGTTTTATTAGATGAACCCCTTTCAAATCTAGACGCTGCCTTAAAAGACAGCCTTCGTTGGGAAATACGCGATGCCCTTAAAGCTGCAGGCGTGCCTGCTATTTGGGTAACTCACGACCAGGAAGAAGCCTTAAGCGTAGGTGACAGAGTAGGGATATTAAATAAAGGCGTACTAGAGCAACTTGCTACCCCAGAAGCATGTTACTCAGAGCCCGCCAGCCGTTTTGTAGCTCGATTTATGGGTGAAGCTAGCTTTATTCCAGGCACCTTCGATAACGGCATCGTTACCACTGACATTGGCACTGTGCCTGGCACATCAGTAGATGGTGCTAACGGCAAGGTAGACTTGTTAGTGCGCCCTGACGATTTAAGTTTACGGGCAGACCATGAATGCCCCAATGGCACTGTAGATTGGGTACGTTACGAGGGTGAAAGCCGCCTTTATGCCGTAACCCTAGACAGCGGCAGCCAATTAAAGGTACGTGTAAGCCATGAAAATGCCATGAAACCGGGTGCGCGAGCACACATGGCGCTAATCACTACGCACCCTTTAGCGGTGTTTGCGCGAACATAAACTTTTGCACTCGAAGACTAAAAACCCCTATCTACCAATACGCTACAGCAGTGGTTTAAAATTAAACTGCTGGCATACATTGTAGCCCCCCAGCATTTACGTATAATTCAGCTCGTTTTGCCCCATGCCTTATTATTAGACAGTTAGGGCAATTAGTACGATATTCCAAGTCAGGTACAGCAGTTAAAGGTGAGTAGTGTGAAACAGCGTGATGTAATTGTGATTGGTGCTGGTGCAGCAGGGCTGTTTTGTGCAGCGCAAGCCGGTGCCCGTGGGCGCAGTGTAGAAGTGCTCGATCACGCCAAAAAAGTAGGTCGTAAAATTCTTATGTCTGGAGGCGGACGCTGTAACTTCACCAATATGTACGCTGGCCCGGAAAACTTTCTATCGCAAAACCCACACTTTTGTAAGTCGGCATTAAGCCGCTACACCCAATGGGATTTTATTGGATTGGTAGCCGAGCACGGCATTGCATACCATGAGAAAACCCTAGGCCAGCTATTTTGCGACGACAGCGCCAAAGATATTGTAGAACTTCTGCTAAAAGAGTGTGATAAAGCGGGGGTAACTATTACCACACGCTGCGACATTATAAGCGTTGAGAAAACCGAATCAGGTTACACGCTAAACACTTCTTTGGGTGAATACCAATGTGAGTCGCTAGTTATCGCCACCGGCGGCTTAAGCATGCCGAAGCTAGGCGCAACACCGTTTGGCTACAAAGTGGCAGAGCAGTTTGGCTTAAACGTGCTACCCACTCGCGCAGCACTAGTACCTTTCACCCTGCAAGATAAAGACAAAGACGTATTAGCCGAGCTAAGCGGCATTGCCATAGACGTAAATGCACAATGCAACGACACCTCATTCCGTGAAGCTATGCTGTTTACGCATCGCGGCCTAAGCGGCCCAGCCATGCTACAAATCTCAAGCTTTTGGGAAGCAGGCGAGGCGTTAAGCATTAATACGCTACCTACCGAAGATGCGCAGGCGCTTATTAATACGGCGCGCACCGACACGCCAGATGCCTTACTGGCAACCTGTTTAAACAAAGTGTTTCCTAAACGCATGGTACAAAGCTTTATTGAATATCATCAATGGCGCAACGTACCGGTAAAACAATTGAGCCACAGCGAATGCGAGGCTATTGCTAATACGCTAGAAAACTGGCAAATAAAACCTAACGGCACCGAGGGTTACAGAACCGCCGAAGTTACTATTGGTGGTGTAAACACCGATGAGCTATCGTCTAAAACCATGATGGCTAAAAACGTAGAAGGCCTTTATTTTATAGGCGAAGTGGTAGACGTAACCGGTTGGCTAGGAGGCTTTAATTTTCAGTGGGCGTGGAGCAGCGGCTGGGCAGCCGGGCAGGTGGTTTAGGCGCAAATAAAGTCAAAACCGCATACAAAAAAGCGACTGTTCAATAACATTGAACAGTCGCTTTTAGTTATTTTCTACTTATCTGCGTATCTACTTACCTATTTCACATCAAGACTTGTTATTGATTGGTCTCATTAACCAAAATAACTTTACGATGTGGGAATGGAATTTCAATGTTCGCTTCATCAAGCCCTTTCTTAATTTGCTCAGGCACTGAGTAACGAATATCGAAGTAGTGCTGACCTTCACAGAACGGACGTACAATGAAGTCTACCGAGCTGTTGTTTAAGGTTTCTACTTCAACAAACGGCGCAGGTTCTTTAAGTACATGTGGGTGTTCAGCAAGTACTTTGTCGATAACGGCACGTGCGGCATCAATACTTTCACCATAAGCAACACCAAAGGTCATATCTACACCGCGAATTTCATGGTGTGAATGGTTGGTAATTTGCTCGCCCCAAATTTGGCTATTTGGAATGATAATGTGTTGGTTATCGAAGGTTTGCAAAATGGTAGTGAACATATCTATTTCGGTCACTTTACCAAACTTACCTGCTGCTTCTACAAAGTCATCTACTTTGTAAGGGCGGAAGATAAGTAGCATAACGCCAGCGGCTAAGTTAGACAGTGTGCCTTGCAGTGCTAAGCCTACGGCAAGCCCTGCGGCACCCAGCAATGCAATGATAGATGCGGTTTGTACACCAAAACGGTTAAGTACTGCTATGCCCACGAAAGCTAAGATGGTGTAGCGTATTACGCTACCAAAAAACTTAAATAGGGTGTCGTCTAATTGGGGGTATCGACCGGCTAGTGCAACCATGCCTTTGTATGCTTTACCTGCTACCCACATGCCTATAATTAATATAAGTAACGCAAGTAGTATATTGGTGGCCCACGCTAGTGCGCCAGGGAGATACTGATCAACATCAAGTGATGCAATAAATTCTTCCATGTTCAAATTCCTCATAACGATTGATTATTCTTTAATGATTCGTAAGGGTGCTTCAAGCCGCTATGTTATAGGCCATAAACCACATTAAAGGTATTCATCAATAGTATGAAGCTGTGAAAATAAAGCAGCGAAATACACAAGGATTTCACTACTTTATTTTGATTAATCAGATAATTAAACGTTTTTAAAAGGTGTAGCGAACAAAGGCAGCAAACACCTCGGAATCGGAGAATTTAGTATATTCACCGCCAACTGCTATCGAATCCCAACGGTATTGTGTGCCTAACTTATAGGCTTTTTGATCAGAACCTTCATCCCATTTTTGCCATTCTAATCCGCCATAGACTTCCACATTGCTTGTTATCATATGTCGAATATTGGCTTCACCGGTAAAGTACTCGGTTCCGGCTGAAACGGCATTGTCACTGTCGTTTATTTTAATATCAATTTCACCATAGCCGACTTTACCGTCCAGTACTGTGCGATTTGAAAAATGGTGAATATAGCCAACTGCCACTTTCCAGCGGTCGACATCCATGTTTACCCCTTGGGTTTTGTCATCAGCCATAAAGTATGTGGCTTCACCAAAAACGTTCATTCCAAGTACTTTACTTGCCTTAAACTCAAAGCCTTTCGGAGTAAACATATCTAAATCGGCGAATTCCGTTTGCACCAATGAAACCTGTGCAAAGTCGTATGAAGGAGCATTAATAATGGGTTTGTCAGCCGCAAATACAGCACTTGCTGCTAAAAAACAGGTTGGAGCGATAAGAAGTTTATACATTGAATATCCTTATTAGGTTGGGGAACTAATAAGAAGAATAGGGGATGGGAGATGAACGAAAAATGAACGCTAAGTTAATCAATATTCAGGTAAAAAGAAGATGTTTTCACTTATGCTGAATAGCGAAAAACTTGTTCTCTATGAAACGCAAGGTACTCTTGGTGGAAGCGTTGAAGCGAAACTCGCATTTTAGAATTGATACCTAACACTTCTGGTTCCGCTAACTTTTCTGATATGACAATTTTGCCCGTATCTAGAAAGCTTATGTAACCTCTATCGAATGCTTTATCTAAGTTTGCTAAAAGAAGTAAGCCGTTATATTTATCAAGGCGTTCACTGTTGCTTGCCTCTTTCCAGGGTTTAATGTGTGAAGCGATTAAAAAATCAGTATTTTGGTAATTAGTAATTGAACAGCCTCCCCACAGACAAATGAGCTCCTGCCTAAATCCACCTTGACCTAACCGTGTATTTACCAATGTTGCCTTAGTTGTATTTGAAATATTTGGTTGTGCCAGAATTTCTTCAATATCGAATTGGGTTTCTACTTGGGTAACATCTTCTAAAAAAGCACTGTATGCGTTTAGTGCAGCCGAGTACATTCCCTTTCCACGTTTGTCGTTCGCTTTAAATTCGTTCAGCTCCCGAAGCTTGGTGGTTATAGTTTTGTATTCGAAATAAGAGGCAACGCTAATTAGACTTTTATTAGTGATGTGTGCATCGTTTGCCCAATTTGATAGGGAGGATTTCATTGCACCGATGTAATTTTTTATCGTTTTATCTGATTTGCCTTGAAGCTTCATCCAGCGGCCAAATTGTTCTTCTAGTTGATCAATATTAGTGCTAAGTGCTGCTCGTAAGTGTATCGCGGAGTTTTGTGATCGTAGATATTCAAACAACTGGACATCGAGGTAAGCATGATAGACGTACTTTTCAACCCTAGCGGCTGATGCGCTTTTTAATCTGTAGTTCTTTTCGTCTCTATCAGAGCGAAATGCGAGGTGCCAATACTTCTCACTTTCCAAATGATGAAAAGGTAAAAATGGGCTGTTAGCATCATTGCCCTGTTTTAGCTGGTCAAAATAAAAGGTAAATCGAGATTTAAGTTCGTTATCGTAGTTAATCTTATTGGTGGATATGTGACCATTCTCGATTAAATCTGCCACAGCCAACATCATACATATTTTGTGAGGCCTAGCCCGGCCGTTAGCACGGGCAGCGCGAAGGTTGGAAAGTTTATCTATATATAGCTGTAGGCTCATCCATGTATCCTATTGATAACTCACAGACTAACCTTAGCACTTTTACCTTTAAAAATACGAATGTCTAATACAGCTGTCCTTGAACTTGGCAGGTTTTTACACGAAAGGCGAGATAGTTTCAGCGCATATGCCTAGCTGTGCTAAACATACTGTGGATATACCACTAGATGCCCCCACAAACTACAGGTAAATAGTTTCGTATTTGATTGGTGCTAGTTTTTGCAGAATTTGATTTTCTTGCTGATAAGTTAGCCCTACATCTCGCATAGCGCCCTGAACATACTCCACCAAAATGTAAAATTCTCGCTCTTTAATATTTAAGTCTTTGTGGGTCTCTAGCATGGCCTTGCCTTCGTAAACACAAGGGCCGCCAATAAGCTCGCACGTTTGTAATACCAGTTGTTTGCGTAAATGACTTTTTGGAACACCATTAAAGTAATGCCCTATAACAGGGTCTTTATAGATGCGATTAATGGCAACACCAAACACAGTATTAAGGGTTTTACTGCCACCGATTTCATCGTACAGTCTGGTAGAATTTTGCTTGGCAGTTTGCGTGCTGGAACACCCACTGATGCCGCCTAACAGAGTAAAAAGTAGCGCAATTACGGCTGTCGTTATTCTTGTTTTATGTAAATAGGTACTCATCATCACCAACTTAAAAATTAGCAGTGGCAGTTAGGTAGAAGCCTGTCGAGCTAGACTGCATAGGCAAGTTGCCTAAATCTACATAAGCTGCGGTGAGAGAAAATGACTTATTGGGAAAATAAGCAATGAAGGCGTCGGTTACCGTATCTTCTTGTGCTAACCCGCCTAGGCGATTGGTTTGCGTTCTAAGCTCAACACCGACTACGGTTGACGTGCTGGTTAGCAGCGCCAAAGAGCCTTCCCACTCCAGTTTATAACTATCGTCATTTTCACTAGCAAAACCAAGTAAGCCAAAGGTATTTGCTTTGGTATAGCGGGCGGTCAGATTGGTCAATAAATTAAAACCGCTAATATGGCCTAAATAAAGCTTGGTTGCAGAAACAAAAAAGTCAGTACCGCTATCATCTTTCGCCCCAAGTATGCGTGCAACACCTTGATTAGGAAGTGGGCCGGTGCCATCGGGCAATAGAAGCGTGGTATCAAAATCTCGGTGTTTTTTATATTGTGCGCCAACAGCCACCTGGGGTACCCAAGTGCGTTGATTAAAAACGCCATCACCCAATATTTTCACTTTTGCAGACACAATATCCATGTCGATACGGGTAGATTGTGCGGCGCTAATTGCCCCATCGGTGAGTAAGCTGAAAACATTGCTGGTAATGCCGGATGAAATATCTAGGCTTTGGCGTTGTACGCTTAATTCAACGCGATCGTAAATGCCAAGGCTGGCACCAAAGGTGGTTAAGGTGTAGTCGTTTAAATGAAGGTATTGAACATTCGCGGTACCGTTAATTTCTTCTTTACTGCCATAGCCGCTAATAAAGGCCCAAGGCGTGATACCACCACCAGCGGTACCTTCAAACCCAGTAATGCCGCCCGTTGCAGTTAGGCGAGAGCCCGTGTTTGCACCGCTGAAAAATGAAAATAAACAGAAGCTTAGAAAAAATAACTTCGCTTTGATCATAAATTCCCTTTCTTGAAGCTTACCCAAATAATAGGTAAGTTTTGCCAGAAATAAAGCCTTACCCGCGATTTTCCTAAGCTGCCACCGTAAAGCGATTTTTGCCAGCACGCTTAGATTGGTATAGCGCTGTGTCGGCAGACTCCATTAATGATTTCACATCTAAGGCAATAAGCTTATTTTGATGATGATATGCCACGCCCAAACTCGCCGTTACACTAAAATCTGCGCCTTCTTTAGTGGTAAACCGGTGACTTCTGATATTTTCAAGGATTCGCTTGGCTATTTCTTTGGCTTGCAAAAGTGTGGTGCGGGGAAGGGCGATAATAAACTCGTCTCCCCCAATACGTGCAATAACGTCATTCGTACGTAGCGTGTTTGCCGCAGTTTGTGCCACGGTTTTAATGACTTCATCGCCTACGTGATGACCAAGGTTGTCGTTAATGTGTTTGAAGTTATCAATGTCGAAAGAAATGAGCGCCAACCCCACGTGATTAGGGCTTAAATTAACTAGATTATGCTCAAAATAATCAAAGAAGTAACGCCGATTGTGTAAGCCAGTAAGATCGTCTCGAATAGAAAGGGCTAGTAGCTTTCTTGAGTTTTTGTATTGGAAAACCACAAAAATAAGTAACAAAGCAAAGATTACTACTACGCCTACTAGCATCATATTTTTCTGCCGTACTTTAAGCGATTGCTCCCTTGCTGTTGCCGCTTGAAGTTGTGTTTGTTGCCTTAACAGTGCAATTTCTTTGTCTTTACGCTCGGCTTCCATTGTGGCTTGTACTTGGGTGACATACTCTGAATTGTTTAAACGCTGCAATTCAAGAAAGTCTTTGTAATACCTATGAATAAGTTCAAATGCCTGTTCAAAGCGATGGTCTTTAAATGCGACTAAACCAGCAATGTAATCAAGCTCTAAGTGCCACTGGGTATTGTGCAACGCTTTTAAACCGTTAAAGATAGTGCGCGCTTTCGATAAATCTTGTTTTGCCGCGGCTAAGTTATCAAGAGCTAGATTGCATAAGGCCCTTTTTTTATAAAGTTCTGCGTAGTAATCGATGGGCCCCGATAAGCTCAGCGCATTATCTATGGCACTAATAGCAACGTTGCACTCTCCTTTTTCTGCCAATGTCATGGCGCGGCCATAATGCAGGTAGAACTTTTCACCGTGCTCACTAGAAAAATCCAGCGCTATTTCGTAACGGTCGAAGTAGGAAAGTGCATCATTCCAATTCTCTAGTTTCCGGTTAACAATGGCTAACCCCAACAAGGTACTGGCCACAAGGGGTTGGTAGCCAATTGACTCGAAGAAGACAAGGGCGCCTTCGTAATATTCAATGGCTTTTGTGTAATTGCCTAAGTAGTTGTAGGTGTCGCCTAAACTCTCTTCTAACAACCCATTAAAAAATTGGTTGTTTAAAATAACGAGATTTTTATAAGCATCTTGCAGTATAAGGGTGGCGCGGTAGTAGTCGCCAGAAAGTGCAAATACGTAACCTAATTCTCTAATGGCGAGCACGTAAACCGTACTGTTCGTATCCTCTTTGGCGACTTCAACAGCATATTTCAGTGCGTCGATAGCGCCTGAAATATTGCCCTTAAGGTGCAATCTGCTTCCCCTTAAATAATACCACAGCGCATTTTGCTCGTTCGTCATTACATCGGCAAACGGTGCGACAGCAACAAGGGTGGCGTCCATTTCTTTGTAAAGGGCTAATACGCTTTCGGACTGCGCTTTTCGCAACAAAAGCCAAACTTTGCCTTCATCGCTGAAGTTATTTGATTGTGCTAACGTGGCTAATTTGCGATAGGTTTGTTGAGGGTGTAGAAAAATAGCCTCTTCAAAATGAGGCAATGCATTCTCACTAATTGTGCCTAGTGTAGTGTCAGAAACGGACGCAGAAGTAGTGGCGGACACAGGAATAGAAAGGCTAACCAGCAACCCCAAAGCGGCGAAAAGTATCAATAAACAGGTACGTCTATGTACTACAGCCACAAAAAGCCCTCCGAATGGCTACAACCTTGCTCAATTAACTGCGCTAAATTAACCTGCAAACAAGCACTAGGTTAGTATGAAAAGTGCTCCGAGTGAAGCGACATTTCTGCTTATTTTGTAAAGACTAAGGTTTGCCAACTTACCTCTTGGCGGTGCAGTTTGTCGCTTGAGGCGAAGTTATGGATTAAGGTTAAGCCACAGGATTTTGCGAACTCGATGGTATCACTTTCGTTCAGCGGATTTGCCACACGCTCGTCATCAAATTCACCGTGTCGTAAGGTAATCACTAAGTGCCCTTCGGCAACAAGCAATTGGCTGCATCGTTGTAAGCTTTGTTGTTGCTGAACGTGGGTCAAGTGCATCCAAACAGCACTAATTAAAATTAACCCATAGTGTTGTTTCTTCTGAGATGTCAGCAAGGGCAGGGTATCTTTAATCCACGTCACGGACTCTCCCGTGAAGGCAATGCCCGACTGCATTAACGCGCTTGCAGGCTCAATAGCGGTAACGTGATTTCCCATATCGGCCAACGCTTTTGCGTCTCTGCCTGCCCCCGCACCTATGTCTAATATATTGGTATGGGTTAGCGACGGTATATGTGACAACCAATCGCCATGTACACTCTCAAATGTCACGCTAGTGTATTGTGAAGCAAGTTTTGAAGCATGCTGATGGTAAAACGCGATGTGTTTATTGTACTTCATGGTTTTAGCTGTTCTTTTGAAATGAGTTTAACCACTTGGCTAAAATCGCCAAGGGCATTTGACGCCTGCTCTGTCCAATGCCAAAACAAGGGCACGCCTAATTGTTTGCTAGGAAATAGCGAGATGAGCTGGCTCGATGCGACTTCTTGCTTAACTTGTAATGTTGGCAATAACGCCCACGCTACGCCTTCTATGGCCATTTTTGCAAACCCATGAGACGACGGATACCAATGGCATGTGGTTAGCGATGGCGCAAAGTCTAAACATTCACGCTGGTAATCGGTGAGTAGGGTGGCATCAAATTCGTCATAAAGTAAGCCCGGTGTGCCCATTACCCGCTCGGGGCTTACGTCATTTTGAAGATAACGTTGAATAAAGCTAGGTGATGCGTAGAGTTGATAATTCATGGTACCCAGCCTTACTGATTGTCCTCCGGTAATAGGAGTGCCTGTTTGGCTAATGCAGGCCATGACTTTACCCTGCTGCAACAGAGTGCGGGTTTGGGTTTGATCGGCATTATAAATATGTACGGGGTTAGCGCGCATTTCGCTAAATCTTGCCATCACCTCAGTAAACCAGGTAGCCAACACATCGTTGTTTACGGCCACACTTAGTGGCGAAACCTGATCCGCCGCCCCGCTACGTGTGGTTAACTGCTCTTCTAACACACTTACTTTTTGCACGTGAGACAAGAGTTGTTCACCAAGTGGCGTGGCTTTTAACGGTTTCATACGCACTAAAACCGGCCCGCCCACTTGTTGTTCTAGTCGCTTTATCTTTTGTGATACTGCCGACTGAGTTAGGTTGAGCGCTTGTGCGCCGCGCTCAAAACTGCCGTAACGAAGCACTTCGCGAAAACTGTGTAGGGCAGCATAATCAAGCATGATGAAAGCGGGTACTCTTTTAAAATAGATATCTTTAAGACTATTAATTAAATTAATATCAAAGAAAAATTATTAATTTAATTTAGTTCAAAAGGGTAGCTAAAATCAACGCCTCTTATTCATTCATTTCAATTTTTGGGGTTTAGTTCATGTTTGCGGCAGCGTTGAGTGGTTTTGTGATGGGCGGCACCCTAATAATTGCCGTTGGTGCACAAAATAGTTTTTTAATCGAACAGTCTTTGAAACGTCAATGGACAGGGTTGTTCGTACTGCTGTTTATAGTGAGCGATGCCATTTCTATAAGTTTAGGCGCAATGGGGTTCGGGTTACTGCTACAACAATATCCATTGTTGGTATCAGTCACTAAGTGGGCCGGCGTTGCCTTTCTTTTATGGTTTGCATTTAACAAGCTTAAGGCTTCTATGGCTGAAGATGCGCTAGTGCTTGAAATGTCAAAGAAGCAAACGTCGTTTAAGCGTGCGTTCCTGATTGCTATGGCGGTAACGTGGTTGAATCCTCATTTTTACTTAGATACGCTGTTATTGATGGGGAATTTAGCCAGCCAGTGGCAACTGGATAAATGGTGGTTTGTCTTCGGTGCAATTTGGGCATCTATCATATGGTTTGTTGGGCTAAGTACCCTCACCGCTAAATTCGCGCACTATATGCAGCGCCCGTCGTTTTGGCGTTGGTTCAACCGCTTGAACGCAGCCGTACTAGGGGCGGTAAGCATTCAATTGGCTAGCTTGTAGTAAAAGGTCAATAGTGAACGTTGTTCGATGAACAGCCAATGGCAACAAGGAGAGGTAAATGAGCTGGGTTTATTTGATTGTGGCTGGCTTATTAGAAATAGGATGGCCGGTGGGGTTAAAGCTGTCCCAAGAAGCTGAAACCCGCGTGATGGGTATACTGTTAGCGATAGGGTTTATGGCGGCCAGTGGTTTTTGTTTGTGGATGGCGCAAAAAAATATTCCTATAGGTACCGCATACGCCGTGTGGACTGGCATAGGTGCGGCGGGTACGTTTTTAGTTGGGGTTGTTTTTTATGGCGATCCTACTTCTATCGCACGCTACTTTGGCGCAGCCTTAATCGTGGCAGGCGTTGTGGTATTGAAATTAGCCCACTAAAAAATGTGGCGTATAAAAAAGCTCAGGTATTTCCTGAGCTTTTTGTTTATTGTCTTGTGGGTATTAGTTAGCGTTTAACTGAGCGCGAAGTTCAGTTAAAAAGATATCAATGCGTTCGGCGTTTTTACCTAAATCGCTTTTTCCGACCCGAGATTTACTGCGGATATCTACAAGGGTGTTATCGTCTTTGGCTTTTAGGCGAATAACCACATCATCCTTAAATCCAAACCATTGGGTGATGTCAGTCGCTTCTAATGTATAGGGCAATGCGCCATCAGACACACGCTCCCAGCCTAGTGCGTCAATAGTTTGTTCACTAGCTGCAAAGACTTCATCAATACTCTGCGCCAATAATTGGGTTCTAATTTCAGGGTAAGCATCTATTTGCTGGCGTGTTACCTCACCACCCTCGTAAGTAATAGGGTTGGGCGCATTTTCACGTAGCGGCGCAATAGCCACAAACGCCGGAGGGTTGGTCACATCGGTAGTAATATCGTGAATAGGCGGTACGGTACTGGCTTTGCCCATCATGCTAACAGGCATGGCGACGGCAATTAACGCTAATATAGCGAAAACAAACGTACTGCCCCAGCTGACGCTTTTACGTTTTATTAGTACTTGTAGAATGATAAGTATAATGGCTGCGCCACCCACGTATACGCCGTAGCGCAGAGAGGTAAATGCGGTGCCTAAATCAACGCCTGCGTATTGATATAGCGGGCCCGGTAATACCACCATTAAAAATCCAATAATGCTGGTCAGTGCAATGAGTGCTTTCAAGGGAGCTCCTAGTTATTATTGTTGCTTTGTATAACATAACTTTAACAGTCATTTGGCCCTTTTGGTTCAAATTTTCCACTAAATTTGTGGGCAAGGTTTTCGATGCGTTACAAAAATCATATCCAGCAGTGAAATGACGAAGGTGTAAGAAGCCCTGGCGCGCTTTTAGGTAAGGGGAATTAAGCAACCTCTGCTATGCTATAAGCTGATACGAACATGAGGTTTACCATGGGGAATGCCCAAGAAATACCTTCTTTTAACGCGACGAATGCGCAGAAAGTGGAAGTGTTGTTAGACATACTTTCCACAAAAAAAGCAGAGTTTGAAGAAGGGATGACAGAGTATGCGCTAATTTCGCAACTTAAGTCGCCACCCTATCAGTTGTTTAATGACAACGCGCTGCGCGATTCCCTCGCTTTGTTTAATACCCACTTCATCTTGTTTCATGCCCTATATTTACTTAGAAACCTCTGGCGTGATGCTCTGGTGGGCGAGCTAGATATTCATACTACACGCATAGTTCTACTGCCCTTGAAAGCTAGCAGACAAGACGACTTTGTGAGTAACACTACTCCATTAGATAAAAACGATCCGCTAGCAGAGTACTACCTTAACTGGCAAAACTTGGCCAGTACTGGCGAAGCCGATGTAGACGCCTTATTGAATGGCTTTTGGCAGCGAATGCTGGGGGCTGAGTCCATCTTTGATTCCAAAGAGCGTATTGCGCAATGTCACACGTTACTCAATTTAGATGAGGCCATACCCATCACGTTAATAACACTTAAGAGACACTACAGAAAGCAGTTAGCAACAGTGCACCCAGACAAAGGGGGCAGCCACGAAGCAGCGCAAAATGTTATTTCGGCGTACCAAGCTTTATTGCGGTATTACGGGCTCTAATGCCAAAAGTTGAATGAAAAGCGTGTTTTACACCCTTAGGTCAGCACTGTAGTATAAAAATACTGCAACTGACCGATAAGATCAGCGCCTTCAACTCCCTTTACTTTTAATCTTTAGTATAAGCGCACACAATATAAAACTTGTGTCAGATATGTCATGAATATGGTGACCCATTATTCATACTGGCCGATGAGTAACCCTTTCGTCACAGTAAATTGTTGCTTTACTGCAAGTTCACGCTGCATTTGAAGCATACGATCTCATTCGTCCAGTTGATGTGATCGGGCTGAGTAATGGCAAGGTATTTATAACTCGGCGCATGGAAGTTACCAAAGTTAATACAGGCCCAAAATTTAAGTTTACCGGTTAAACGCTCTCGTTTGCCGGTAATCGTTAGTTTTTAATTTCGAGAAATTATTATGAAACGCGTTTTTTATGTCATCACTACCCTAGCTTTGTTGGTAGGTGCGATTGGGTGTTCGTCTGAGTCTGAACAGGCGGGTGCAGGGCAGCAAGCCATGCCGCCACAGTCCGTGTCAGTGCTTACTATTGCACGCCAAGCGGTAACCCATGAAATGATCCTTCCTGGAAGGGTTACGCCGTCTCGCCAATCGCAAGTACGTCCTCAGGTTGATGGGGTGATTACAGAGCGTTTGTTTGAAGAAGGTGCACAGGTTGAAAAAGGCCAGCAACTTTATCAAATCGATGATGCGCGTTATCGTGCTCAATTAAACAGCACCATTGCTGATGTTAAAAGTGCCGAAGCGAATTTAAAAACCTTAGAAGCCAAAGCCCGCCGCTATGATGATCTAATTAAACAGAATGCCATCAGTCGCCAAGAATACGACGATGTCATCGCGCAAAAGGAACAAGCACAAGCAGCGATTAGCGTTGCTGAAGCGGCGGTAGATTTAGCACGAGTGAACTTAGGCTATACCAAGGTGTATGCGCCAATTAGCGGCCGTATCAGTCGCTCGTTTGTGACGGAAGGTACGCTAGCGACCACAAACCAAACGCAGCAATTTGCCACTATTACGCAGTTAAACCCTATCTTTATTGATATGCAGGAGTCGGGTCGGGCCATACTTACCCTTCGTCAAGCCATGCAAGAACAAGGCTCTATGCCTGTTGAGCTAACACTGGATGAAGCCACAGGTAAAAAATACGAACACACAGGTAGCGTGAAGTTTTCAGAAGTTACCGTAGATGAAAGTACCGGTTCAGTAGCGCTTCGCGCCGAAATGCCAAACCCAGATGGGTTGTTGTTACCCGGTTTATTCGTGAAAGGCCATGTTATTACTGGTACCGAACAAGCGTTATTGGTGCCTCAGCGCGCCACTATGCGTCAACAAGACGGTTCATTGTCAGTATATGTGGTGAACAGTAATGACGAAGTAGAGGCTCGAGCACTAAAAACTAGCGACATCTACAAAGACCAATATATTGCCACTTCGGGTATTAAAGAAGGCGATAGACTTATTGTTTCTGGTTACCAAAAAGTGAAACCTGGCAGTAAAGTAAACACCAGCGAGTGGCAGACAACGTCACGCGGCTCACGTTAAGATAGGATTAGTTTACTATGGCTCGCTTTTTTATCGACAGACCCGTCTTCGCGTGGGTACTTGCAATTATTACGATGATGGCAGGGGTACTTGCCATTTATACCCTGCCTATTGAGCAATACCCTAAAGTTGCGCCACCCACGGTGACGATTTCTGCGACTTACCCTGGGGCTTCAGCGGAAACCGTTGAAAACTCAGTCACGCAGGTGGTTGAGCAAAACTTATCAGGCATAGATAACTTACGTTATTTCTCTGCCAGTAGCTCAAACAGCAGTATGTCTATCAGCCTCACATTTGAGCCGGGTACCGACCCAGATATTGCGCAAGTTCAAACCCAAAATAAAGTGCAATCGGCACTCCCATTGCTGCCGGCACAGGTGCAGCAACAAGGTGTTACTGTCGCAAAATCAAACTCAGCATTTTCGTTAGCCATTGGTTTTTATGACGAAACGGGGCAAATGAGCCAGTACGACTTAAGCGATTTGTTGGTTTCTCAATTTCGCGATTCAGTCTCCCGTGTTAATGGCGTAGGGAGCGTGCGGGTATTTGGTGCCCAGCGCTCAATGCGAATTTGGTTAGATCCAGACAAACTATACAGCTACAACCTAACACCGGTAGATGTCCAAGCCGCGGTTGAGGTGCAAAATACCGATGTATCTGCTGGGCAACTCGGGGGCTTACCTGCCATTCAAGGCCAGCAAATTAACGCCACTATTCAAGCTCAATCACGTTTACAAACCGTAGATGATTTCGAAAGCATTGTGCTGCGGGTAAATACTGATGGTTCTCAAGTTCGAGTACGCGATGTCGCGCGGGTTGAGCTAGGTGCTGAAAGCTACGATGTAATCGTTCGTTACGACCGTCATCCTGCCTCGGGTATGGCTATTAGCTTAGCGTCAGGTGCGAACGCGCTTGATACTATCAATGCGGTAAAGCAGCGTGTTGAAGAGCTACGAGTCAACCTACCAGACAGCGTAAAAGTGGTTTATCCGGTTGATGCTTCACCCTTTATCGAATTGTCGATTGAGTCAGTGGTGCACACGCTGATTGAAGCCGTGGTACTGGTTTTCTTCGTCATGCTGCTATTTTTGCAGAATTGGCGTGCTACCCTTATTCCTACTATCGCGGTTCCGGTGGTGTTACTAGGTACCTTTGCGGTGCTACTGGCATTTGGTTACAGCATTAACGTATTAACTATGTTTGCCATGGTGCTAGCCATTGGTTTGCTTGTGGACGACGCTATTGTCGTGGTTGAAAACGTTGAACGTATTATGGAAGAAGAGGGCTTACCGCCCGCTGAAGCCACTAAAAAATCCATGACACAAATTACTGGTGCGCTAGTAGGTATTGCCGCGGTATTATCGACGGTATTTATTCCTATGGCCTTTTTCAGTGGATCTGCTGGGGCTATTTATCGCCAGTTCTCAATTACTATCGTGTCTGCCATGGGCTTCTCGGTATTGGTGGCAATTATATTGTCACCTTCATTGTGTGCCACGCTGCTAAAACAACACGATCCTGAACATAACAAAGACAAAGGCTTCTTTGGTTGGTTTAACCGCACATTCAACAAAGGCCGCGATCGCTATCAGCGTACCACCACCCACATGGCGAAACGTGCTAAGCGTTACTTTGCGGTATACGGTATTCTAGTGGCAGGAATGGCGTATATTTTCGCCCAATTACCTGGTGCATTCTTACCCGATGAAGACCAAGGCCGCCTAATGGTGCTAATTAGTACGCCTCCTGGTGCAACTGCTGGGCGTACCTTAGAGTCGGTCAAAAAGGCAGAAGACTTTTTCTTAGACCAAGAGCAAGGTGCGGTTAACGGCTTGTTTACGGTAGTAGGTTTTAGTTTTGCTGGCCAAGCTCAAAATGCCGGTATGGGTTTTGTAAACTTGAATGACTGGAGCGTGCGAGACGAAAGCGACTCAGCATTTGCACTGGTAGGCCGCGCCTTTGGCGCATTTAGTCAAATTGAAGATGCTTCTGCATTTCCTATTGTGCCTCCGCCTATTATGGAATTAGGTAACGCGACAGGCTTTGATATGCAGCTTGTGGATCGCGGAAGTAATGGTCACGTGGCATTGATGAATGCCCGCAATCAATTGTTAGGCATGGCCGCGCAAAACCCTAAACTTGC
Source organism: Alteromonas lipotrueae (assembly GCF_019249255.1). Classification (NCBI taxonomy): domain Bacteria; kingdom Pseudomonadati; phylum Pseudomonadota; class Gammaproteobacteria; order Alteromonadales; family Alteromonadaceae; genus Alteromonas; species Alteromonas lipotrueae. Next base: position 65,264 of record NZ_JAESDJ010000002.1, read on the forward strand.
CGGTGTTCGCCCTAACGGATTAAGCGACGTGCCTCAGTTTAAGGTGAATATAGACAGTGAAAAAGCATCTGCGCTGGGGTTAAACCTAAGTGAAATAAACAGTGCACTGCAAATTGCGTGGGGCTCAAGTTACGTTAACGACTTTATTGATAAAGGCCGGATAAAACGGGTTTATATGCAAGCGGATGCAAAATATCGCATGTCGCCAGACGATTTAGACAAGTGGTTTGTGCGTAACGCCGACGGTGACATGGTGGCCTTCAGCACCTTTGCATCTACTCAGTGGGTGTATGGTTCGCCCAAACTTGAGCGTTTTAACGGTATCTCATCGGTTAACATTCAAGGTAGCCCCGCTGAAGGTGTTTCATCCGGTGAAGCCATGGAAGAAATGGAGAAGCTAGTTGCTCAATTGCCTGCTGGTTATGCTATTGAGTGGGCTGGTTTATCTTTTGAAGAACAACAAGCTGGCTCGCAAGCGCCTATGTTGTATGCTATTTCTATACTCATCGTATTTTTATGCCTAGCAGCATTATATGAGAGTTGGTCTGTACCATTTGCAGTCATGCTGGTGGTACCTTTGGGTATATTAGGTTCGGTAACGGCAGCGTTTTTATTCAATTTACCAAACGATGTTTACCTACAAGTTGCGTTTTTGACCACAGTGGGTCTGGCGGCGAAAAATGCCATTCTCATTGTAGAGTTCGCAAAAGACCAATATGAAGAAGGCATTGATTTAATGACGGCGGTATCAAATGCGGCTTCTCAGCGTTTTCGCCCCATATTAATGACATCTATGGCGTTTATACTCGGAGTAACACCGCTGGCAATGGCTAGCGGTGCAGGTTCAGCAAGCCAAAACGCAATAGGTATTGCGGTGATGGGGGGCATGTTTGCTGCCACCTTCTTAGCCATTTTCTTTGTACCTATGTTCTACGTGATGGTTGAAAAGCTGTTTCATAAACAAGATAAATAATTTAGACGTTGAGGTTTTACGATGACAACTGTCATTTTTTCTCATGGAAAAGAAAGTGGCCCTTGGGGCAGTAAGATCACTACATTGTCTAACGTGGCTAGCGATGTTGGCTTTAATGTTATTAGTGTGGATTACCAAGATTTAGCTTCGCCAGAAGATCGCATTACCCGATTGGTTGATACGGTAGAAGAGCAAGGCGATGAAGTTATCCTGGTAGGATCTAGTATGGGCGGTTACGTGTCTTTAGTGGCTGCTGAGCGTGTGTCTGCACGGGGTTTGTTCTTACTAGCGCCGGCGCTGTATATGCCAAGCTACGAAGTGCAAGAATATAACTACACCGGAAAAACGAGTGTAATCCACGGCTGGAATGATGATGTCATTCCAGTTAGCCATAGTATTGATTATGCGAAGCTGCGTAATTCTCAGTTGTTACTACTAGAGGACGGCCACAGATTGTCGAACAGCATGTTTGCGATATCGCCTTTCTTTCGCAATTGGTTGCATCCGTTTACACTGAACTAACGGAAGCTTTGCTGCTGTAACGTTTTTCCTGTTGTCTTACCAGCTTGGTAACGCACAACAGGAAAAATGTGTCATTATAGCGGTACAGATTAGCGGGAATAAGGCCGAGGGGATGGCAATAGATTTACCGTCTGAACCAGATTGGAAAGCGCTGATAAAATCGGGCTGTCGATTATTTGTTGGGGGCAATGCATCAGTACCTTATGCACTGATTCAGCACTTAATTGATAATAGCGATGGCTTTAGCGATATTGAGTTAGTACACATGCTTGCACTTGGCGATACGCGCTGGGTAAAAGAAGAGTATAAAAATCTATTTAAAGCCAATACCTTTTTTATTGGTGGCCAAGCGATGCGGCAAGCTGTTGATGAAGGCCGAGCCGACTACACTCCTGTTTTCCTCTCTGAAATTTCAAGTTTGTTTAGTGATGGCACGCTGTCTTTAGATGCCGCGTTGGTAAATGTAAGCCCCCCTGATGAATTTGGCTATTGCTCCTTAGGAGCGGCGGTTGATATTGCCATGTCGGCAGCGCGTCAAAGTAAATACGTAATTGCACAAATCAACCCGCAAGTTCCCCGTACTGCAGGTCATTCCTATATTCACTTAAGTGAAATTACCGCATGTATTGAAGCAAACGAACCTTTAGTTGAAGTTATGCCGCCACCTATTGATAGCGTGGCCGAACGTATCGGGCAGTACGTTTCCATGTTGGTTGATGATGGCGCTACCTTGCAATTCGGTATTGGTAAAATTCCAAGTGCCACCCTTAAATACCTGTGCCATCACAAAGATTTAGGTATTCACAGCGAAATGCTTACCGACAGTATTATTGAGCTGTTAGCATCAGGTGCGGTTACCAATAAGAAAAAAACCTTCCACCCAGGCAAGGTGGTAACCAGTTTCGCTATTGGTACCCGTAAGCTCTACGATTTAATCGATAACAACCCGCATATTGAATTTTACCCTAGCAGTTATGTGAACAAGCCTACCAATGTTGCCAAAAACGACAATATGGTGGCTATTAATAGTGCGTTGGAAGTGGATTTAACGGGGCAGGTGGTTGCCGATTCGCTGGGATACGATTTTTATAGTGGTATTGGGGGGCAGGTCGATTTTGTAACAGGCGCATCTATTAGCAAAGGTGGTAAAGCCATTATTGCGCTGCCATCAACGGCTAAAAATGAAACCATATCTCGCATTACGCCACGTCTTGCTGAAGGGGCTGGGGTAGTAACCTCGCGGGGGAATGTGCAATATGTTGTTACCGAATACGGCATTGCCTCTCTTAAAGGTAAAAGTATTCGTGAGCGAGCGCTAGAGCTTATTCGAGTAGCGCACCCAAAATTCAGATCTCAGCTATTAGAAGAAGTCAGGCAGCATTATTGGGTGCCACATTACCAAGAAAAGTACCCGACAGATATCCCAGAACTAGGCGCTATTCAGCTTAAGCGGCTGAATATACAAGGCGAAAAGTTTTATATGCGCCCGCTGAATCCCGCTGATGAGCGCCGGTTACAGGAGTTCTTTTATTCACATACCAAAGAAACCCTGCGTCTTCGCTACAATTACGACCCAAAACAAATGTCCAGAGAGAAGTCGTGTAACTTGGTGAGTGTGGATCAAACCTCTGACGTGGCGTTATGTATAGTGCGCCAAGAAGGGTCTCGAATTACCATTCATGCAGTAGGCCGATTTTATTACAACGCCAGCAATAACTCCTGTGAAGTGGCGTTTGTTACCCGAGAAACGCAGCAGGGTAAAGGTATGGCAAGCCGCTTGTTGAACGAGCTTATTCGTATAGCGAAAGCCCGTGAAATAAACCAAATGGTGGCCTATGTCAGGGGAGAAAATACCCCCATGATCACAATCTTTGAACAAATGCAGTTTAAGCGGCTTTTTACCGGTGATCCCAGTGACGTTGAATTGGTATTAAACGTGAGTGAGTTACCATGACCATTCGAATTTATCGCACAAAACATGGCGTTAAACATGACTTAGGCCCAGAACACCCTGAGTCGCCAGACAGGCTATACGCAATAGACGATCAGCTATTAGCGTCAGGTTTAGAAATGGTGTGTGAGCACGCCGACGCAAAGCCTATCGCTGAGGCTTACCTTACCTTGGCACATAGCCCAGAGTACGTGAAAAGTGTACTTTCCCGTGCGCAGCACCTGTCTGCAGCTGCAAAAGCTCATCCCGATGCAAATCATAAGGACAGCAACCCAGTTACTTGGTTAGATGATGATACCGGCATGATGGAATACACGTTGCCCGCCGCATTGGAATCGGCAGGAGCAGGTTGTAATGCCGTTGACTGGGCCATGCAGGGCGACGATAGGCAGGCTTTTTGTTTGGCTCGCCCGCCTGGGCATCATGCTACCTACGATGGCTCAATGGGTTTTTGCCTATTTAATAATGTGGCCATTGCTGCACGCTATGCACTACAAAACTATCAACTCTCCCGTGTGGCTATTATCGATTTCGATGTGCATCACGGCAATGGGACTGAAAATATTATCGCAGGAGATCAGCGCATCATGATGTGCTCTAGTTTTCAGCATCCGTTTTACCCTCATAGCGGTGCGCCTGTGTCAGCAAGTAATATTTTATCTGTACCTATTGAAGCGGGCTCTACCGGCGAGGTGTTTCGAGAAAAAGTATCCCATTGGTTTAATGCACTAGAGAACTTTCAGCCCGAGCTTATATTTATATCGGCAGGATTTGATGGTCATGCTGAAGATCCTATGGCGCACCTTCGCCTTACTGAAGATGATTATTTTTGGGTGAGTCAGCGGATCAGGCGTGTTGCTGATAGTTGCTGTAACGGTCGTGTGGTGAGTACGCTTGAGGGTGGGTACGATTTAAGTGCGCTTGGGCGCAGCGTCGTGGCACATTTGAAAGGGTTATCCCATCCCTAACGCTGCGAGCTGCAAAAACACCCATCGGCTTCGGTTTTTACCACGGCATTTATGTGAGACGAACTTGATGCATACCCGCTAATTTCATCCACTAAATCTTTACCGGTGAAACAACCGTACCCCGTTGCGTAAGGCCCTAAATAGCGAAGGTTATATAGGGTGTCTACAACAATAAGTGCAGGTACCGAAGGCAATACAGTGGCGAGTTCTGGCACATTTTCAATGTCTAGCGTCAAGCCGCTGTAGCCTATTTTACCTAGCTTATTGAGCAGCTGGGTTTGATGAGAATCGGTAAGGGTGTCGCAGTAACAATTTTCCTGTGTACCCACATGAACAATACTGCCAGCAGGTACATTATAGTCTTTAAGCAGTGAAATTAAAGAAGCATCAAAGGTGGTGCTTGTTGATTGATGCAGCAAGGTGCCGTTAGGGTCGAACTCAGAAATCTGACGCTGGCTATAAAACAAAACAGCACTTAGTAAGCTGATTGCCCATACAAGCAGCAGCGTCCAACTTCCCTTTTTCGACATTACAGCTTAAAGCGACCTATGGCACCGCGCATTTTTTGTGAAATTTGAGACAAAATTTCCACTTCTGCTGACAGCGATTCCGCTGTGGCAAGTTCCTCAGAAGTCAGTTCACTTAATCGTGCCGTGCTTTCTGCTATAGAAGCTGAAGCGGTTTCCTGCTCAACGGCAGAGGTGGCAATTTCAGTCATGCTCTCACTGGCAAACTGAATTTGCGACATGATATCAGACATAGCTTGCGTGGCAGTATCAGCCGATAGTACCGCTTCATCAACGAGTTGAATGCAGGTTTGCATCTGGTCTACCGAACTTGCTGTTTGACTCACTAATTGTTCGGTTACAGAGGTAATTTGGTCGGCACTTTCTTTTGAACGAATGGCCAAGGTACGCACTTCATCAGCAACCACAGCAAACCCTCTGCCGTGCTCACCAGCACGTGCCGACTCGATGGCCGCGTTAAGCGCCAGTAAGTTAGTTTGCTCTGCCACTGAGGTAATGGCGCGCATAGCTTCTGAAATGTGTGAACATTGTTCGTTTAGTGCAGTGTTAGTTTTTGCAGCATTATTTAACGTATTACGCAGCGAATCTATGGTCCGGCTGGTAGATACTATAGAGTCACGAGTTGAACCTGAAGAGGCCTCTGCCGCAGACGCTTTGTCGCTAGCGCGGGTTGTTTGTTCAGCAGACATTTGCATGGTTTGCGCAATTTCTTCAGATGAAGCAGACACCATGGCAATTTCTTGGTCGGTATTACGACTAATTTCAAACATACTGCTAGCTGCTGTTTCCATTTTTTCACAGCCTTTAACCACTTCATTCATAAGTGAAGACGCTAAAGCAACCAAATCTTTAACTTGATCAATAAGTTCACCAAATGGACGAAGTATTTCGTTTTCTCGCTCAAAGGATACAGATAAATCTATTTGCCCTTCAGATTTTTGCATATTTTCAATCGCAATACGCAGCTGGGCTGCTCCGGCACCTTCTTGATGAGCTTGTTTGGCCATGTACATCAAAACGCCACCTTCAGCTAACGCAAAAGCGGCATGCATCAACAATATAGGGAACGTTAAATCACCTTCTTGGAAGATGAATACAGGAACACCTTGGGTTGCCAGAATATAAAAACTGATATGATGTACAGCAACCACGGCAGTCGCTGTTGCAATCACCTTCCAGTCTCTAAAGTAGGAAAGAAACGCCAGTGTGACGAATATTTCAAAATGCATTTCAATAAGCCCGAAGGTTTGATGAATATGCAACGCTGTGAGTAATTGTATACCTATAGCAACAGCATGCCTACTTACTACCGCTTGTGGCTGTTGCAGGCTGAAATATAAGGGCAAAATGGCAATAGGAATGCCTAGTACCGCGGCAGTGATAATATCGCCAGTTACGAAGCCAATGATGAAAGAAATCACTAATTGAATCAGTATTACTACTCGAAAGATCTTGTGTCCTTCTAGTATCCACGGGTACTGCATGGTTTTCTCCACTGAAGCGGTTTGCCTAAGTGTAGGCAAGAAATGCTAAGAGTGCTATTTTGACAAATCATACGAATTAAAAAATTTAAATCTATTAGTCTTTGTACTAATACATTGAATATTAATTATTTTTAATAAATATTAAAGGTTCATTATGCCCTTATTAAAGCCACCTTTTCCACAACATAGCCACCAACATGCAGATGCTCAGCACCCCCATCCCAAGCATTAAGTAAACAAAGGCATTCGCAGAGTCAGTGCCCGGTAATCCGCCAACGTTCATGCCGAACACACCCGTTAAAAAAGACAGAGGCAAGAAAATAGCAGTTACCATAGACAAGACGTACATGCGCACCCCTTGTTGCTCCGCTATGCGGTTTCGCAACTCGTCTTGAAGTACAATTGCTCTTTCACGTAATAAGTCCATATCTTCCACATACCGGCTCATGCGATCGGTTTGCTCTCGCAGTTCAAAACTCTGATTTTGGGACAACGCATCGGGCAAACGAAGTAGGGCATCTAAGGCATCACGTTGTGGCGCAAGGTAGCGCCTAATAGATGCGGCTTGGCGTCTTACGATAGATAAATTTTGCCTATCTTCCTTTCGAAGTTGTTCACGGGTCTCAAACCCTACTAAGCTCTCGTCCATCTCATCAACGGTGTCCAAAATGGTATCAGCGACTTTCGTGATCATGTTCAACAAGAGGGCCGATGGGCTCATTGGCACCTGTTCAGATGCAATTTCATCCCGCAGGTTCTGAATGGAGGCTAATCGCCTGTTTTTACGACGAGCACTAATAATAATATCTTTGTTATACCATGTACGTAGCGACACCATATCTTCTGGGTCGGCATCGGGATTTTTATTAATGCCTCGCAAATACATCAAGGTACCCTGATGCAGGCTCATGGCTCTAGGCCTTGTTTCTAAAGCAAGTAAGCTGTCTATAACCGTGTGGTGTAAGCCACTAAATTGTAACAAGGTGCCAGCGTCTTCAGCATCTGACTGTACATGTAACCAAAGGTAATCATCACTAGACGAACATTGTGCTAATGCGTCGGGAATGGCTTTCGCGTCAATGGCTTTAACTTCACCATTGGAAGATAGTAAATAAGCCCATAATAAGGCTTGAGGCGGTGAGGCTGCGTGCATATTACCCATTACCATCAAAAAAGTTACCTCATACTACGCAGAGATAAAGCCGCTTGCCATCTAAAAAAAAGCGCTTAGATGAAACTAAGCGCGTTTACTATTTTATCTTTCACGGTATTGGGTTCGTTTCACTTTCGGCGTTGACCGATGTTGCGACATAGCCGAACGGTTGGACGATGAACGATTACTTCTAACATCTGTTTTTGCGCGTTTCACATGTGTAGAAGCACGCTGCTGATACTTCTGCCCTGATACCCGATTACTGTCTCTTTTTACGGTTTTAGTTGTGGTTACCGTGCGCGTTGTTGTGCGACTTTTAGGCTCCACATGCTGACGTGCGTTTTTAACGCTGCGAGGCGCAGTAACCTGCCTGTTATTGCCGTTTACGTTCCGTGCAGTGTGTTCTTTAACGTGGTTCTTTTTAACCTGGCGATCCTTAAGCTGGCTTTCGCGCAACTTATTCGACGACTTATTGCTAGGTGATTGGGCATGCAGCGGTGTTTGCTGGCGCACAATATTTCTATTCACTGTTTTGGTATGAATCACCTTATTGTGACTCACCTTAGTAACGGCTCGCTCATTGCTTCTTACTTTCACTGAACGAGTGGCGCTATATCGTCTAGGTGCACTGTGCACAACGCGGTTAGAGTAGCGAGCTCTGCGATGGTCAGCACTATGTTGCCAGCGCTGATAACCTTTACTGTATACACGTTTTTTAGGTGTGCCTCTGTAATAGTGACGTACAGGCTCTCTGTGGATCACTACATGGCGGTTGCTCCATCGAATACCGCCAAAATAGAAGAAGGTTGAAAGCCTAACTTGCGGTGCCCAAAAGAAATTTCCGTGGTGACGGTAACTAACCCTATGATGCCAGTGCACAGGCGCAATGGCATGAGACCAAAGTCCGAATACAACAAGCGGGTCGTAGTAAGGCACGTAAACCACATCTCTATGGCGAGGGGCAATAACAATCACGCTTCGATCTATACCAGCTTCTCTTTCTAGCTCACGTTCAACTTCAAGGTAATCATTCGATTGTAAGTTACCGGTGTTGAGGGCGTGTTGGCGAAGCAACTGTACTCTATCAAGTACACGGGCTTCACTAATTAGTACATTATCACCAAGTTGCTGTAACCAGTTTAGATCTTCGGCCATGCTGTGCAGAATATCGGTAAATGCAGCCAAGGCTTTTACACTCGGATCCCACGTAACAGGTTCTAGCGCTTGCTCTACTTGTAAGGGAGTAAGATGTAAATTGCTTTGGCGCCACCTGTCGGCCGCGACTACATCAAGAGGGTAAGTGGCTGCAATCATAATATGAGTAAGCAAGGTGTCGGGGTAGAGTGCAATGGGCGCAAGTAAGCTATCTAGCTCAGCATCTGAGTACTGATAGTTATCTACCCTAGTTTCTGGTTCAACCGATGCCGACGCTAGCATGGGGAATGGGGTAGACAGGGTTCCCATGGCAACGAGTAAAGCTAAAGTCAGTTTTTTCATACGTTCTCCTTACATTACTCTGCACGGGAGCGCTTAAACTAAGCACTTTTACAGGCAATGTCACAAAGTCTGTATGTGTTATACCGCTTCTGGTATTAACGTAACCTGAACCAACCTGAATTATTGTCATTCAGGTTGGAATAGATTGAATGGCGAGGCGACTTACTTGAAAGAGTGGGGGTCGAATGCGTGACCAAGCTTTTCGGTCTTGGTTTTAATGTAGTTTTTATTGTCTTCTGTAATACCATGGTCGATAGGCTTACGTGCCACCACGTCAATGCCTAACGATTTTAAGGCCGCTAGCTTCTTGGGATTATTGGTCATCAACTCAACGCGATGTACGCCCAAGGTATCAAGCATTAGCTTACAAATATCATAGCTACGTAAGTCGGCATCAAAACCTAAATGCTCATTGGCTTCAACCGTATCCATGCCGCTATCTTGTAAATTATAAGCGCGAATTTTGTTCAGTAACCCAATACCACGACCTTCCTGACGAAGATAAAGTAATACACCGAAACCATTTTCGGCTATGTTCTGCATGGCTTTTTCTAATTGAAAGCCACAGTCGCAACGGGTGCTGAAAAGGGCATCTCCCGTTAGACACTCAGAATGAATGCGGATAGGGACTACATCGTTTTCTTTCCATTCACCATAGGAAAGCGCCACGTGCTCCTGTCCACTGGTTTCAACGAAACCATGGATTTTAAAATTACCATGACGAGTGGGTAATTTGGCGGAACTGACGTATTCGTATTTAGGTTGTTTGCTGCTCATGTTACTTCTACACCTGGATCATAAGCGTTATGTGGGGATGTTCTTGCCTTTTACAAGGGCTTGAGACAGGTACGGCTCCCCATTCATTAATCCGCGAATGTTACAATATACCCCTTTTAAAGTGTAGTAATACCATAGCCTAATCGGTTTTAGGTTATAACGGTTTAAAGTCGTCAAGCAGCGCAGGCTCGGCTACACCATACCCTTGGGCGAAATCAATGCCCATATTACCTAGCTGCGTCATAGTGGCATCAGACTCTACAAACTCACCTACGGTCTGCATTCCTAGGGCTTTCGCAACATCTTTAATGGAAGACACCATAGCGACATCAACAGGATCTGCTCGCATGTCTTTAATGAAGGTACCGTCAATTTTGACAATATCCACAGGAAGGTGTTTCAGATAGCCATAAGACGCAAACCCTCTGCCAAAATCGTCTAACGCAAATGAACAGCCTAAACGATTGAAGGTACGCATGAAGTCGATGGTGTATTCCATCTTGATAATGGCGACAGACTCAATCATCTCGAAGCAAATTTTATCGTAAGGAATGTTGTAACGTTCAAACGCGTTTAACACGAAAAGTTTGAAGTCTCTGTCGGCTAAGGAGTGGCAGTTTAAATTAATACTACAGCGCTTGAGTTCAGCCAAATGCTCAGGGTGCTCATTTAGCCAGCTAAAGGTATTAACAATAACCCACTTATCTATTTTAACGTTCATCTCGAAGCGTTCAGCGGTAGGTAGAAATGCGGCGGGCTCTACAATGCGTCCATCGGTCTCTTTCATACGCAAAAGCACTTCATAATAGTGACCGTCATTGGGTCGGCTTAATGGTCTAAGGGGCTGGTAGTAAAGTAGGAATCTGTCTTCCGATAACGCCGACTGAATGCTGTTTACCCAATCAAGCTCATTTTGGTAGCGCAGCATGCTTTCATCGTCTTTGCTGTACTTGTGAATTTGATTACGGCCCTGATCTTTTGCGTAATAACAGGCGGCATCGGCCATGCAGATGTATTGCTCTGCACTGGCGTCGGGGTCGGTACACACTACCATGCCAATGCTAACCCCTAGGCTAAATATGCGGTTTTCCCATGAAAAGCGGTAAGCCTGAACGGCATTTAACAATGTGGTTGCCTGCAAGTAAGCTTGTTCTTCCGGCTGATTTTCAAAAATAACGCCAAATTCATCGCCGGTGATCCGTGCCAGCATTGCCTCATTAGGAAGTGATTTTTCTAGCAAGTGAGCAATATCTTTAATAAGCGCATCGCCGGCTTTGTGGCCAGAGGTGTCATTGACAATTTTAAAGCGATCTAAATCGAGATAAAGCACGCACGGCGGAATGGGGGAATTTTCGCTTAGCCTAGCGGTCAGAGTAGTTTCAAACTGACGTCTATTATAAACCCCAGTTAGCGAGTCGTGGGTTGCCATAAATTGTAGGCTAGAGTCTGACTGCTTTTTCTCGGTAACGTCGATAATAGAGCCATATAAAAAGCTACCACTGTCATTTTCTCGTACCTGACAAGATATAGAAAACCAGAAAGCACTGCCGTTGGCGCGCATTCCCTTAATTTCGCGTGCCGCAACCTGGCCGCTATGAAGTAGCTCTCCTACCAGTACGTCACGGTCTTCCGCATTAGCGTAAAACTGCTTGGTGTTTTTCACTTGTGCTAACATTTTTGCTTCATCGGTATAGCCAAAAAGGGCACACATGGCAGGGTTAACTGTTTTTAACTCTCCGTCTAGCGTAGAGGTGTATAGGCCTTCACTAGAATTTCGAAATAAATCATAAAAGTGATGAAGGCTACTAATAGTGGCTTCACTTTCAGACAATTGCAGCCTGCTTGCGTTCTGCTCTTTTAATTCAACGGCAAACCCGATGCAAAGAAGAGACAAGGTCAGTAGGGTTAGAATAATCATGACAATGGGCGCGGTATAAAAGACATCGTCGAAGGCGATTTTAACGAACACAGCATAAAGCATGAATACGAACACCCAGGCGAAGGCGAACAGCCTGCTTGATGCTATGTTTTGTTTATCCTTAAAAATGAAGGCTAAGGCAATATGATAAGCAGCGATAAACGGGCTGGCGGCAAAAAGAATGCGGGTCGCGTCGTATGCGCTCGTTGCCACTGCTGCGATAGCCATGCCAATAGGGAGTGCAAAGGTCAGTAGCCTTAGCACCAATGGAATGGGTGAAAATAAACTATGGGTCACTTTAGCGAGCGTCACAAAGCCAAGGCTAATGAGTACGGCAAAGGTTATCTCACTCGCGTTAGTTAAAGAAGGCCACGTCGCAAGCCCGCCTTGCGCCATAAATAACAGCGCAAATAAAACAAAATTGGTTACCGCCAACCAGAAACGAGCCGGGGTGCGCTGATATAGGTAAGACAGCAGGAAGTAGCCAGTTAATACCGTAAGCATACCCAGCACGATGCCAAGTAGAATAAGCAAGGTTTCATCGTATTGTTGAATTGCTTGTTTTTCCCATAGTGAGATTGGGAAATAGCGAAGACCATCGTCATACACACCAATAACAAGCCGGACATTTTCTTGTGGCGTCAGTGAAAAGCTTAAGCGGATGGCAGAGAAAGGTTTCTTTAATGAAAAATCCCCTTTACCTGCTTGGTAGCGGTAAGACTTAATGATTCGAGCATTACCATCAAGCAAGTAAATTTGAAGGTCGTTAATATTAAGCCTGTCTATATTTAGCACTAGGGGAATAGTGCTAAATCCGTCGTTCCTCAATTCATTAGAAATCCAGAGGCGACTATTATTCCTATCAAGCGGAATGCTGCTGGTTAAGGGGCTAGAAGGGTGGAGTACATCTAAATACGTCATTGATTTGTGCGCGACAAAAAACGAACTGCTTTCGTTAATGGTGGCAACATGAAAAGACTGGTCAATGGTAAGCTCTGACGCAACAGCCGAATTTTGGATGGCGTCGCTTAACGCCCAAGTAGATAAGGTGATACAAGCAACGAAGAATGCCAACATTCCTTTTCTTGTGAATGGCATAGCTACCTTATTAACGTAAATTCTCAAAGATCAGTAAACTAATAGTAACGGAAGATTCTGATTTTGGGGAAAGAAATAATGAAAAGAATGATGAAAAGTCATTCACTTTTCATCAAATAGATAGTCGTACAGGTCCTGAGCATTTTCATTACTTCCTATTGGCTCAAGCCAAATAGCTTCGCAAAGCCACTCGATAAATAGCATACAGCTGAAGCCTCCGTTGCTTAAGGTGACTTGATAGCGATCTGCCCCCCATTCTTGATTTGTCGCCGTTAAATTAAAAAGCGCACAGAAGGTTTGCTCCCATTGTTGAGTTTTTAAAGGCGTACTAGGAAGTGGGGAGTCGATAAACAAAGCCTGGCCGTTTATTTTCGACAAGGCTTTAAGATTTTGAATCGTTAACTGCTGCATGACAAGCTCGTGTGTGCTGATGATGAGGGTGGCTCTGAAAAGGGGTGCGTATCCCATTTCCTTTCAAATGGCGTACTTGCAGCTTCTAACAAAGCTTCAGAGAGTGAAAAATCACCCTTTTCGGCCAATTCAACCGCCTGTTGAAGTAAATGAGTACGAGGAATAACCGCGGGGTTTCGCAACAATAGCTCCGTATCTTCTTCTCTTGCTAAACGCAGCTGGCGGTAGCTTTCCCACCATGCATCTGCTTTTTCTTGATCAACAAGTGTTACTTGTTTGAACCTGTTTTCCTGACTAACGAAGATATCGTGAAAAGGACACTGAGTCTTGTTTATATCTGCCAACGCCAACTGACGGAAGCAATACGTGTAATCTAGATTCTTGGTCTCAAGTATTTGTAGCCAAGACTGCATAACAGCAAGGCTTTGCTCTTTCTCATTAGTCTCAATGCCCATCCGTAAAAGCATCAAGTGTTGATATTGCGTAATGAACGTTTGCTCGAAGGTAGATAAAGCGGCTTTTATTTCATCCACCGAGCAATGGCCTGAAAAGGCATGGGCAAGGGCATTTAAGTTCCAAAGGGCAATACACGGCTGTTGATTAAAGGCATAACGGCCTTGATGGTCAGAGTGATTAAAGACCGCGCCAGGCTCGTAATTATCTAAAAAGGCAAACGGCCCATAATCAAAGGTAATGCCATGAATAGACATATTGTCTGTATTCATCACGCCATGTACAAACCCGTGCGTTTGCCACAACGCGACCAATCTAGCAGTACGGGTTACTACCGCGCCTAGTAACGCAGCATAAGGGTTTGTAGCCGCTTTGCATTCGGCAAAATGATGCTCAATGGTGAAGTCGAGTAACCGTTGTAATTTATCTTTTTGACTGGCATAAAAATAATATTCAAAGTGACCAAAGCGTATATGACTAGGGGCTGTTCTTATCATCATGGCACCGGTTTCAGGGCGTTCTCGGTACACGGTATCTGAACTGGTGAAAAGGCACAGTGAACGGCTAGAGGGAATACCTAAATAATGCAGTGCCTCAGCGCCAATATATTCTCTTAATGTGGATCGCAGTACGGCACGTCCGTCAGCGTGTCTTGAATAGGGGGTAGGGCCAGCGCCTTTTAAATGGAGATCGTGGGGCTGCGCGTTTGCGTCGATAACTTCTGCTAAAAGCAGCCCACGCCCATCACCTAATTCAGGGTTCCATTGACCAAACTGATGGCCACCGTATTTTTGTGCAAATGCCTGTTGTGTAAGGGGCGTAACAGGGGAGTGTAGCCAATCAAGCATGTTTTGAGGCTGCAGTAAGGGTTCGGGAAGTGCAAGCTCGTTGGCTAGTGTGGTGTTAAACAAGCCTACTCGCATGTTTTTAAGCGGTTCTGGAAGTACAAAGCTACCCAGTTCCGATAGGGTTTCTGCATAGCGATTTAATAAACCCATTAGTTACTCGTTTCCCGATGGCGTGACACAATCTATAGGGCGGAAAGTAGCAAAATGTGAAGGCTAATAAAAGCGTCATTTACATCAATGAGACACAGTGCAACTTATCACAGATTAAAATTAAACTTCCCCTCTATAAAACGTGTATAAAAGACGTAAGCTAGCAATAATAAAAAAACGGCCTTATTTGGGCCTCAAGGAAGCATTATGCTCACGTTACATCACTTAAATAATTCTCGGTCTCAACGTATTTTATGGCTATTGGAAGAGCTAGGCGTTGATTACAATATTGAACACTATCAGCGAGATAGCACCACTAATCTTGCGCCGGAATCGTTACGTGCAGTACATCCACTAGGTCGCTCGCCTGTACTGACTACCCCTGAGGGGGCAATTGCTGAGTCAGGCGCCATTGTCGAGTACTTAGTTCGCCAGCATGGACAAACACGTTTTACCTCTCCTGAGAGCGGTGAAAATCTGCAGCAGTATTTATTTTGGTTACACTTTGCCGAAGGCTCGCTAATGCCACCCTTGGTAGCTAGGTTGGTGCTTGAAAAGGCCCGTCAAAAAGGGTCTAAACCTTTCTTTATCAAACCCATCACGAATAAGTTAATTGATGGAATTTTGAATGCCTATTATGGGCCAAATTTATCCCAAAGCTTGCGCTATGTAGAGTCTTACCTGGCCCATCACACGTGGTTTGCCGGTGAACAACCCACCGGAGCTGATGTACAAATGATATTCCCGCTGGAATCATTGGTGGCAAGTGGTAATGCCAAAGACTTTCCTGCCATTCGGGAATACGTGAAACGGGTACATGCAAGGCCAGCGTATAAGCAAGCGCTAGAAAAAGGTGGCGAGTACGCGTACGCCTAATGCCCAATGTTGAGCCCTTCTTTGTTTAGATGTAGGTCTATTTAAATATAGGCCTGTTTAGATGCAGGCCTTTGTGGGTATAGGCTCTGGCGAGGAATAGGCTTTAGCTAAACCCATATGCTAACTAAATACTGCCGCTATTGCTCACGATGAATGTAATCGTTTATCAGCTGCATAAAGGCGTCGCCATAGCGCGATAGCTTGGTTTGGCCTACGCCGCTCACATCTAACATAGTGTCGCGGGTGGTCGGTAGCTTAGCGGCCATGTCTACCAGTGTAGCATCACTGAATACCACATACGGCGGCACTTCATTTTCCTCTGCCAGCACTTTACGTAAGTGCTTTAAGCGCATAAATAACGTACGGTCGTAGTTAGCCGGAGCTTGTTTCTCTTTTTTATCTGGCTTGAATTCTAATCTAGGTACCGCTAGCTGTACGGCTACTTCACCTTTTAATACGGGGCGGGCAGCTTCGGTTAATCGAAGCGCGGCGTTGGCGGTAATATCAACCCGAATTAACCCCTTATGAATAAGTTGGTTAATCATATTGTGCCAGTAGCTATCAGATTTGTCTTTGCCAATACCATAGGTTGAAAGCTGGTGGTGCCCCGCTTCTTGCAAGCGCTTTAGTTGTTTGCCGCGCAGTACATCAATAAGGTATTGGGTAGAGGCTTGCTGAGAAAGCCTAAGAATACAAGACAGCACTTTTTGGCTAATGACTAAGCCGTCAATCATGGTGGGTGGATCTAGGCAAATATCACAGTTCCCACAAGCGCTATCACTAAATTGCGAGAAGTAGTTAAGTAGTACTTGTCGGCGGCAGGTTTGCGCTTCAGAAAATGCCTCCATGGCCGCAAATTTTTGCAGTTCAATAGCATTTCTATCGGCCTGCTCACCTTGCTCAATCCACTGGCGTACCCGAGCTGCATCCTTTTCATCAAATAACAACATAGCTTCTGATTCAAGGCCATCTCGTCCTGCGCGCCCTGTTTCTTGGTAGTAACTTTCAACACTTCGAGGTACATCGTGATGCACCACGTAACGTACGTTCGATTTATTAATACCCATACCGAAGGCGACAGTGGCCACCACGATATCAATTTTGTCGTTCAAAAATTGGCGCTGTACTAATTCTCGTTCATCGGCATCCATACCCGCATGATACGCCGCGCAGCGAAAACCTTGCTTGAATAGCTTGGCATGTAAGTCGTCTACTTTGGCGCGGCTATTACAGTAAATAATCCCGCTGCCTTCTTGTTGCTTAACGTAGGTAACAACCTGTTCGAAGGCTTTGTACTTCGACATCACCCGATAACGAATATTCGGTCTATCGAAACTGCCTTTATAAACTAGCGGGTCATTAAGTTGCAGTTGGGTGAGAATATCGCTCTGGGTAGCGATGTCTGCTGTGGCCGTTAACCCAATAACAGGAATATCAGGAAAGCGGGCTTTAATCTGGCCAAGCGCACGGTAGTCGTGCCTGAAGTCGTGCCCCCAATGCGATACGCAGTGGGCTTCATCGATAGCAAACAAGGCTACGTCTGTAGTACGAAGCGTTTGCTGAAAGCCGAATTGAAGCAAGCGCTCAGGAGATACATACAATAAGTCTAACTGGTTAGATACCAGTTGCTCTGAAATTCTGGCTTGCTCTTCATGACTAAGTGTTGAATTTAGATAAGCGGCTTTTACCCCTAAGGCTTTTAACTGTTCCACTTGATCTTGCATTAGCGAGATAAGCGGCGACACAACAATGCCGGTACCCGCGCGAATGAGTGACGGAATTTGGTAACACATAGACTTACCGCCACCAGTAGGTAGCAGTACAAGTGCATCTCCACCTTTGCATACGTGGTGGATGACATCTCCTTGTCCGTCGCGAAAATCATCATACCCGAATACATTTTTTAAGATGCTTTCGGGGGTAAGCGCATCGGAAACGGGAGAAGTGATAGTGGTGTCGGCAATTACAGAAGTCATGACGGGGGATTTTACGCGTTTTTGAAACGTTCTTCACGAAACAAACGCAAAAACTGGACTAAAATTCAGAAGTCATATGAAAAGGTATAACAAATTAAAACAGTGCGGTGAGTAAAAGTGAGCTAACGTCGAATGCCTGTTACTCATAAAAATGGGATCAAAATGCGCTCTTCAGACAATAAAAATATGCCTAGCCGCAAGGATATGATTGCACATGTAATTAGCTTATTTCGTGATACTATGCCGTTTAACCAGCTATTGGGGCTAGAGTTTGTTCGCCCGAATGAAGGGTTAGAAAGTGACTGCATAGAACTTCACGTTTCTTGGCGTGAAGCCTTAACCGGAAATCCACTGAAAAAAATTCTTCATGGCGGCGTGACAGCCACTATGCTAGATACCATAGGCGGTTTGGTCGCTATTATCGAAGCGATTAAACGAACTAACGATGCTGACTTAGCAAGCTTGCAAACCCGTCTACCGAAAATGGGCACCGTAGATATGCGCGTTGACTATTTACGACCGGGTCGTGGAGAGCAGTTTATTGCTACGGCAAACGTTATTCGCGGCGGCGCTAAGTTGGCGGTTTGTAGGATGGAACTTCATAACGAAAAAGGCGATCATATTGCCTTTGGTACGGGTACCTATATGTTGGGGTAGCCGGTATACAATGCATTTTGGAGGTGTCGAATGGCGGAGCCATTACCCGATCTTATCGAAGAGTTTGTAACAGATGGTGTGGGTGATGACCCAGCGTCTATTCTTACCGCATTAAGTGGGCAGGATACTGTCTACATTGCCTCCTTATTAGAATCGTTACCCCTAGAGCGACGTCTGGTCGTTTGGGAAGGCATTCCACGTGACCGCAAGCTTAGCGTGCTGGTGGAAATGCGAAGCGACCCTCGTGAAATTCTCATCGACGCCACGCCACATAACGAGTGGGCTTCTATTTTTGCCGATATTGACGCAGAAGACTTACTTGAACTTCTCGATTCATTACCTACACGGTTAGTTGATGTCGCGTACGAAGCACTTGATAGCCAAGAGCGTAAGTATTTCCGCGAAGCGACTCAATTCCCTGACGAACAAGTGGGTCACTGGGTTAGTCATGAATTGCTAGTACTACCCGCCAATGCAAAAGTGAAAGAAGGCTTACGCCTCTTGCGACGAGATATTCCTCAGCACTGCGATAGTATTTACTTGGTGAACCGTTCTGGCCAATTCACTGCACTGGTGAAAATTCATCGTCTTTTTGCGGCGCAAGAACACAGTTCACTGATTAGCATGGCCGAAGAAAATGTCACTATGTTGGTGGGCACCGATGAATCAACCTCCGCGTCATTGCAGGTGCAGCGCTCGGGGCTATCATCGCTACCTGTGGTGGATGAATCTAACAAACTCATTGGTCGTTTAGATATTGCCTCGGCCAGTGAGCTGATGAATGAGTTTTATGAGCGCCAAGTGATGGCCTCGGCAGGTATGGATGAAGACGAAGATTTATTCTCCCCTGTGGCAAAAAGTGCGCGAAACCGAGCATTATGGCTTGGTATAAACTTGCTTACTGCGTTTTTGGCGTCCTGGTTTATCGGGTTGTTTGAAGCTACATTACAGCAAGTCGTTGCCCTTGCGGTATTGATGCCAGTGGTCGCCAGTATGGGGGGGATTGCTGGTAGTCAAACCTTAACGCTTATTGTGCGCGGGCTGGCGCTTGGGCAAGTAACCCCAGCCAACTTACGTGCGCTTATGATGAAAGAGCTCAAAGTCGGGGGGCTAAATGGCGTGATATGGGCGTTGGTGATAGGTATTGTGGCCTATTTCTGGTTTGCCGATGCGCTACTTGGCATGGTGATTTGTCTTGCCATTCTTTTTAATATTGTGGCAGCAGCTCTTGCTGGTGTGTTCGTGCCCTTTATCTTAGACAGACTAAAGATAGATCCAGCGCTATCTGGCTCGGTTATTCTTACCACGGTAACTGACATTGTAGGCTTTGTTGCCTTCTTAGGTTTAGGCACGCTATTTCTGTTATAGCTGGAAAAATAGGTAGGGCCTGTTGACCTTTTCTGTGCATTTTGACCGCAGTATGTGTGCTGTTTAGGTAAGGCGAATGGTTGCAGGTCAACACGCCCTAGACAAACTTTATCGAAAAATACGCCCATTCTGGGCGTGATAGGCTTGTTATCTAGAGCAAGGTAATGAACACTACGCGCCTTTTTTCAGCCTTAAAAAGTGATAGTAAACTATGCGTGCTCAGCAAGCCAGTGCTGCCCAAGTCGGAATAATTTGTGCCATCGCGGCCTACACCATGTGGGGCATAGCGCCAATCTACTTTAAACAGCTTACTATATTGCCCGCGGCAGAAATTCTAATGCACAGGGTAATTTGGTCGGTGTTGGTGCTGGTAGGCTTGATTGCTGGGTTAAAGCAGTGGCCCAAGGTTGCCGCAGCTTTGCGAAATAAAAAGGTGATGCAGGTGTTGTTTATTGCCGGCATTTTGCTGGGGGCAAACTGGCTACTGTTTATTTGGGCGGTAAATAACGACCATATTCTTGATGCTAGCTTAGGTTATTACATCAATCCCCTCATTAATGTGTTTCTTGGGCGGCTTTTTCTAGGAGAAAGACTAAGAACGTTTCAGCGAGTGGCGGTAGTACTCGCTATTGTTGGTGTAGCTATTTTGATTTTCTCTTACGGTCACGTGCCTTGGATTGCACTTATATTGGCGGGCAGTTTTAGTATTTATGGCATTTTACGCAAGCAGGTAGCCGTAGATTCTTTACCGGGTCTTTTTATAGAAACCTTAATGCTATCACCTTTGGCAATAGGGTATTGGCTGCTATTTGGATCGGAATACAGCAACCTTTTTAATAACGATGCTAACTTAAACATGCTTATTTTAGCGGCCGGTATTGTGACCACCGCGCCCTTGTTATGCTTTACCGCAGCGGCACGGCGTATCATGTATTCAACGTTAGGCTTTTTACAATACATAGGGCCAACACTCATGTTCGTGTTGGCGGTCCATTTGTACGATGAACCGTTAGATGAGGCTAGGCTAATCACCTTTGGTTTTGTGTGGTTAGCACTTGCAGTATTTAGTGTCGATTCCCTTATCGCCTACAAAAAGCAGCGAAAAGCCCTAAGGGCATCGTTAAAGGCGACTAACGAAACCAGTGAAACTCAAACCTCTTGAGTTTCTCCGGTTACATGAACTTGATTACGACCTGCATTTTTTGCTTTGTACAAAAGCTTATCGGCACTACTTAGCAAGGTTTCAATATTTTGCGTAGGGGTATTACAAAGGCCAATGCTACAGGTTACATTTACGCTTTCTTCGCCTAACTGAACAGCGGTTTTCTCTAACGCGTTTCTGAATCTATTCAACCGCTCTTGTGCGTTATGAATGTCAATTTTAGGCAAGTACACGCAAAATTCTTCCCCACCAAAACGTGCAACCAAGGTATCGTTAAAATGAACTTGTAACAGGTTAGCTACCGCTTTGAGCACAAGGTCGCCGGCATCATGCCCGTAGGTATCGTTAATGCGCTTAAAATGATCAAGGTCGATAAGTGCTAAAGCATGCTGCTCAGGTAGCTTTTTATACTGCACGGTAACGGTATAAAAGAAATGGCGGCGGTTAGGCAACCCAGTTAAATAGTCGGTATTGGCAGCGCGTCGAAAGGCTTCTACGCTTTCAATATATTCAATATTCTGCATTACGCGGCATAAAAACTCTTCATGACAGTAAGGTAAATGCAAAAAATCGTTCGCCCCGCTTTTTATGAAGTGCGCAGACATGAGCGGACGTTGGTCGCTTGCTAGGCCTATAATGGCTAACTGCTCTTTTGAAAATGCTTTTCGAAGGCCTGAAATAAATTGCGTGCCTGTCATATCGGGAAGCGCGTTATCGGTGATAACCAACCTGATATGCGCATGCTCAGCCAGTATGCTCATGGCATCGTTGGCAGTAGGGCAGTCGTAAACCACAAAATTGTGCCGATAAAGCAGTGATAGCATTTTTCGTCTAGATGAGCGGTGAGTACTTACTACCACAACACCTGTAGATTTGTTCTTCTCTAATCGAAACAGTAAACGGCTTAAGTAATCGTAATTTTGCGCGTTTTCTTTGGGAATGTAATCAACGACGTCTTTTTCTAAGACCTTGTCTCGGGTTTTCGCTTCTAACGTATCGGTCGTGACTATGGTTGGAATGAAGGCGTCAATGGCGAAGTCGATGGCTTCGCCATTCGACGCATCAGGTAAGTTATGAGCAACAATGGCGCACAAGAAACTTTCTGGCATCATAAGCGCAAAACGTGCGCTCGCTTCCGTTAATGAGTGAGCACCCACAGGGGTTAGCCCTGCTTTTCTGACAAGTTTTGATACAACGTCTAAATTTTTATCGCTGTTTTCTATCACCAGCACATTTTGCGGCATATTTTTCTACTTGGGTTCAGGCTTCTTGCCAGATGACTATGCTTTTTCCAATTTAGCATAGGCGAGAACGAGCCATTTTGTACCAAATTCGTCAAAATTAACTTGTACCCTAGCGTGTTCACCACTGCCCTCGTAGTTTAATACTATTCCTTCACCGAACTTGCGATGAGCCACTTTTTGGCCCAACTGAAAGCCAGTTTCTTCAAAAGAGGCATGTGAGGTCGCTTGGCTGAATCGATTATGTATCGGTCGAGAAATCGTAGACTTGAGCCTTACTTCTTCAACACAATCAGCAGGAATTTCACGAATAAAGCGAGATGCCGTGTGATATTTGTCTTGCCCATATAAACGGCGGCTTTCCGCGTAGGTAATATACAGTTTCTCCATCGCGCGGGTCATGCCCACGTAACACAGGCGGCGTTCTTCTTCCATTCTGCCTGGTTCATCATTGGTCATCTGGCTTGGAAACATGCCTTCTTCAACACCGGCCATAAATACCATAGGGAATTCGAGCCCCTTTGCGGTGTGAATAGTCATCATCTGAACCGCATCTTGATCGGTACCCGCTTGGGTTTCGCCCGCTTCTAACGAGGCGTGAGCAAGGAAGGCTGACAGCGGCGTCATTTCTTCTGCTTCGTCGGGTACGGTAAATTGCTTACAAGCCGTAACTAATTCTTCTAAGTTTTCTAGGCGCGCTTGGGCTTTCTCGCCACGTTCGGCCTGATA
Organism: Alteromonas lipotrueae; assembly: GCF_019249255.1. Classification (NCBI taxonomy): domain Bacteria; kingdom Pseudomonadati; phylum Pseudomonadota; class Gammaproteobacteria; order Alteromonadales; family Alteromonadaceae; genus Alteromonas; species Alteromonas lipotrueae. The sequence continues at coordinate 88,003 of NZ_JAESDJ010000002.1, forward strand.
CATGGCGTACAAGCCTGACTGCCTAATTGCCACATCGGCGTGTTTTTCTAATGGCTCGTCTACGGTAGCTTGTTCAAGCTCGGTAACTAACAGCACAAAACTTTGAAGGGCGTTAAGAGCACGGCCTTTTAGCGCATTTTCATTAATGAGTAGTTGGCTAGCCTGCCACATTGAGCAGTTATGTGCTCTGGCAGCTTCTCGTACTTGTGAGAGGGTCTTCTCACCCATACCGCGAGTTGGCGTGTTCACCACACGTTCAAAGGCGGCATCGTCATGAGGATGATTCATCATGCGAAGGTAGCCAAGTGCATCTTTAATTTCTTGGCGTTCGAAGAATCGAAGACCACCATAAATGCGGTACGGTGTCCCTTGGTGAAGTAAGGCTTCTTCTAATACCCGTGACTGAGCGTTATTGCGATATAAAATGGCGGTGTCTTTTAACGCATTGCCTTGGTTCAGCCAGTCTTTAATTTTCGACACAATAAAGCGGGCTTCATCTAACTCATTAAACCCCGCATAAACAGAGATGGGCTCGCCATCGTTGCCGTCTGTCCAAAGCTCTTTGCCTAATCGGCCCGTATTATTATCAATAACCGTGTTGGCGGCTTTCAAAATGGTGCCGGTAGAACGGTAGTTTTGTTCTAATCGAATGGTTGTGGGGTTATTGAAGTCTTTTAAGAAATGCTGAATATTATCAACGTTCGCACCACGCCAGCCGTAAATAGATTGGTCGTCATCGCCCACAATCATAATATTGTTTTGATTGCCGCTACACAGCATGCGTAGCCACGCGTATTGGATGTTGTTGGTATCTTGGAATTCGTCAACTAAGACAGCGCGGAAGCGTCGTTGGTAATTGGCGAGTACTTCTGGGTTTTTAGCCCAAAGTTCGTGAGCACGTAATAACAGCTCGGCAAAATCCACAAGCCCTGAGCGGTCGCACGCGTCTTGATACGCGGCGTAAATTTCACGCATTTTTTGCTGGGTTTGGTCGTTGTGGGTTTCAATATGTTGAGGGCGTAGGCCTTCGTCTTTATTGCCGTTGATATACCACTGAATTTGACGGGGCACCCAGTGCTTTTCGTCTAAATTCATGGCTTTTAAGATACGTTTGATCAAACGGTATTGGTCGTCTGAATCAAGAATTTGGAAATTTTCAGGCAAATTAGCTTCTGCATGGTGGGCACGAAGCAACCTGTGGGCTAATCCGTGGAAAGTACCAATCCACATATTATTCAGACCGCGGCCCATTAACGATTCTATTCGCCCACGCATTTCTTTCGCGGCTTTGTTAGTAAAGGTTACGGCTAGTATGGAAAAAGGGGCAATGTTTTCCACTTCCATCAGCCATGCTATACGATGTACTAATACCCGTGTTTTACCACTTCCCGCGCCAGCTAATATGAGGGCGTTAGAAAGAGGGGCTGCTACCGCTTCACGTTGTTTGTCGTTAAGCTCGTCAAGCAGTCGGGATACATCCATAATATGGTCAACCTAATTTGTCTAGTTTCAATGCTGCAACATTATGCCAGCTGACTGTGAATTTATACAGGCTTGTTTGATGAAGCTGAGCGGCTAGTGGGTAACTTTTACGATGAATTTAGCCCTGTGAAGGTGATACCTGCCGTATTCACGAGCGGGTTATCGATAAGTTGAACAATTTTCACGCTTGAAGCGTAGTCTGTAGGTGTTGTTTTTATGATGGCTCATGTACACTTCGAGCCATTATGTTGCCTATTGCAATCTAGGCCTTTAGCGTTTTGTGCCATTTACCCGCAGTTAAGCGGGGTTTGAACTTTACTTTTACAGGAACTGCCTCATGCACGCACTCTCTCCATCGACTGACTTTTGGTTATCGTTAAAAAAAGAAGCGCAAACTGTGGCAAAAAGTGAGCCGCTATTAGCTAGCTATGTTCATGCCTGTATTTCAGCTCATCATAATTTTGAGTCGTCGTTAAGTTTTATTCTATCAAGCAAAATGGCTGATGAAGTGATGCCTGCTATTGCCATTCGTGAAGTGTTCGATGAGGCCTACTTGTTAGAGCCGTCGATTAGTGAGTCGGCTATGGCAGATATTAATGCAATTCGTGCGCGAGACGCCGCAGTAGATGACTTCTTAGTGCCACTTTTGCATTTCAAAGGGTTCCATGCAGTGCAAGTTCATCGTATGGCGCATTACTTGTGGTTGCATGGTAGACATCAACTTGCTTTGTTCTTACAAAGCCGAAACTCGGCTACCTTTGGCGTAGATATTCACCCTGCAGCGAAAATAGGTAAAGGGGTGATGTTCGATCACGCCACCGGTATTGTCGTAGGTGAAACAGCGGTTATTGAAGACAATGTCTCTATTTTACAAAGCGTCACGCTTGGCGGAACCGGTAACGAGTCGGGTGACCGTCACCCTAAAATTCGCCAAGGCGTGTTGGTTGGTGCGGGAGCTAAAATTCTTGGCAATATCGAAATTGGCGAAGGGTCTAAAGTGGGGGCGGGTAGTGTTGTGTTAAACAATGTTCCGCCGCACGTTACGGTAGTCGGTGTGCCGGCTAAAGTGGTGGGCCGCCCGGTATGCCAGCGTCCTTGCGATTCTATGCGCCAAAACGTGCTAGAAGACAACGCACCTTACTCGCAAAAGCCTTAAGCGCCAAAGCGCTACTTATCTGCTTTACTTACAGAAAGTAAGCTAGTTCGTCCAACGTATCTAATGCTACGTGAGGGAGTACAGATGCTCTCTCACGGGGTAAATGCATTTCTCTGTTGCAAGCAAACCAAGCAGACTGAAACCCCGCATTTATCGCCCCATACACATCTTTAATAATGTTATCGCCCACGTGCAGTATATGTCTGGGCGCTTCTCCTATAACGCTTGCTGCTTCATCAAACATAGCCCGTGAAGGTTTCATAGGTCGGCTAGTGCTGGCATGTAAAATGGTATCGAAATAGGGCGTAATACCTATTTGGTCAGCGTTTACATTGCCGTTAGTAATACCTACCAGTGTTATATTCTCACTTAAAATCGATAAAGTTTTATGCACATCATCAGTCAAATCAAACTCGCTTCTCGCACGGTAAAAACAGTCGAAACAGGCTTGCACGGCGGCATCTAACGTGTGGGTATCTTGGGATGGAATATCATGTATCAATGCTGCATTTAACACCGCTAAGCGAAGCTTTCCCATATCAGATGAATAGGTAGGATTCGCTGTAATTGCGTCGCGCTTTAGTTGTTGCCAGTGAGCGGACGGCAAGGCAGCCGCTTTAGGGTGATATTGCTTTAAATGCGTATTCAATGCCGCTTCTGCTTGGCGAATAATAGGTTCGTTATTGTATAAGGTATCATCAAGATCGAAGGTCATTGCCTTCACGGAATTAATGGCTCTGAAGAACTGCATAATAGTTAAAGGCCTATATTCAAAAGAGGATTATTTTTTGTGTGCTCTAGGGTGCGCGGCATCGTAAACCTTGGCTAAATGCTGAAAATCTAAATGGGTATACACTTGCGTGGTAGATAGATTGGCATGGCCTAATAATTCTTGCACCGCACGTAAATCGCCGCTCGACTCTAATACGTGCGTAGCAAAAGAATGGCGCAGTTTATGCGGGCTTACTTTCTGACTAAGGCTTTGTAATTCTGCCATTTGGTTAAGCCGATTTGCGACTTGGCGATTTGAAATGCGCGTTTTGCGCTTGCTTACAAAAATAGCGGGTTCATAGGGGGAAGCGTATGCGGGGCGCACGTTAAGCCAAGCATTCAGCGCCTTTTGCGCTTGTCGGCCAAGGGGCAAAATACGTTGTTTACTGCCCTTACCGGTCACTTTAATGGTGCCGTCTTTTGGGTAGTCGCTTAAATTTAGGCCGGTTAGTTCACTTAGTCGAAGTCCGCAGCCGTAGAGCAATTCAAACATGGCGACGTCGCGACAAATAATGCCTTCATCGGTATCGCCGCTGGCGGCTTGTTCATTCGCCAACAACTGCTGCATTTCATCAACGCTAAGCTGTTTAGGTAATGGCTTACCTTGTTTTGGGGCTTGAATACCTTCCACGGGGTTACTGAAAAGCTGTTCGTTATCAATAAGGTATTGGCAGAAGGTACGAAGAGCAGATAACCGCAATGCTATGCTACGGGGTTTATGCCCGTCCATTTTTGCTGCTGCCATTACGCGTTTCACATCAGAGGGTGTCATACCCGACCACTCGTAAAGCCCTAAAGTAATGGCAATGCTGGTAAGTTGTCTGCGATAGTTACTGATGGTAAGCGGCGATAAACCGCGTTCAACTTGTAGGTGGAGTAAAAACTTTTCAAGCCAAAGGTGGCAAGGTTCGCTAAGTACGGTTTCCGTTGTCACGAAAACTAGTACCCCATCATCTCAGGCAAAATAATATTAAGCACTTGCTGTAGCTGTTGTAGCAACAAGGTGTCCATATCAGGGGTAAAATGGCTTGCGTCACTGCTGCTAATACCCAAAATACCAATATCTTGGTTGTCGCCTAATAGCATTAGGGCAACAGATTCTGCGCTGCTATCTCCGAACAATAACTGGCGTTCGTGCTGCGATAATCGTCCGAAAAAGAAGTTCGACGTTTTAAAGCGTTTTTCGGTAAATAGCCTGCGTTGTAACTCAGGAATAGCGTGAGGGCCTTTGAAGCTTTTTATCACCGCAGAAGATAGCTGCAAACGTTCTTGCAACACATCTTCAAGGGTGAACTGTACTTCTGCCACACTTTCGCAACGCAGCAACTGCACGTTTAAGTCGGTGTACACGCGGTAAATTTTTTCGTTTTGCTTGGCAATACTCACCAGTTGCGTAAGTTTATAATTCAATTGGCGAACTTTTTTGCGCAATTGCTCACTTTGAATCTCAACCAGCGAGACGCTGCCTTTATGCGAATGAGGAATTTTGAGCTTTTCGAGTAGTTCGGGGTGTTGAGCAAAAAAATCAGGGTTTTCTAACAAAAAAGCGCGAACCTGTTCTGAGGAAACATCGCTGTCGCCAGAAAACACTTCTACTACCGACGATGCGCTAGCTTGTCCTGATAATTCACTCATAAATTTATATGTCCGTCGTACACATGGTCGGCGGGCCCTGTCATTTTCAATACATTATCTGGGCCTGGCCAACGGATCCGTAAACTGCCTCCGGGCAAATCTACCCGAACATCTTTGCTTAATTTACCTTGAATCTGACCGATTGCAACTGCTGCGCATGCACCACTGCCACATGCCAAGGTTTCACCCGAGCCACGTTCGAATACGCGCAATCGAATGTGTGATTCATTAATAATTTGCATAAAGCCCACATTCACGCCCTCTGGAAACCGTTCGTTGCGTTCAACGAGGGGGCCTATTTCTTTAACGGGAGCGGTATCTACATCTTCCACTTCCATTACGCAATGCGGGTTACCCATAGATACGGCACCGTAAAACAGGGTTTTATCGTTTACGCGTAATATATAGGTATTTTCTTGCTTGTTCGCTTTCAGTGGAATTTTAGCCGGCTCGAATTCGGGCTTGCCCATATTCACGGTAACTTGGCCGTCTTTCTCTAAGTACAACACCATTTTTCCGGCTTTGGTACTCACCACAATTTTATTGCGGTTAATTAAGCCCTTTTGCTTTACGAAACGTGCAAAGCAACGAGCACCGTTACCACATTGTTCTACTTCAGAGCCATCAGCGTTAAAAATGCGATAGTGAAAATCTTGTTCAGGATCGTAAGGCGGTTCAACCATAAGCAATTGATCGAAACCTATGCCGAAGTTTCGATTTGCTAGCTGCTGTATTTTGTCCTTCGAAAAAAAGACGTTCTGGGTGACATTATCAATCACCATGAAGTCATTTCCCAGACCGTGCATTTTTGAAAACTGAACCTGCATTAACCGCGCATCTTTATTATGAGTTTAACCCTAGTTTACGTAAGTTTGTGCTCACCTTTCCAGAGATCTTTTAGAATTTCTCTTTCACGTACCACAATCGTTGCATCACCATCTACCATAATCTCTGCTGGACGGCAGCGGCTATTGTAGTTTGATGCCATTGCAAAGCCATACGCACCGGCGCTTCGTACTGCTAGTAGGTCAGTTGGTTCGATAGCAAGTTCTCGGTCTTTACCGATGAAGTCACCGGTTTCACATACCGGGCCTACCACATCGTAATTGCGTGCTATGGCAGTGCTTTCTTGTTTTACTGGGATGATATTTTGCCATGCAGAGTAAAGTGCAGGTCGAAGCAGGTCATTCATAGCTGCATCAACAATAGCGAAGCTTTTCTCTTCACCTTCTTTAATAAACTCAACCTCAGTGACTAAAATACCCGCGTTTGCGGCAATAGCGCGGCCAGGCTCTAAAATGAGCTTAAGGTTCTCACGACCCACCATTTTTTCCGCCATCGCCGCAGCGTAAGCTTTCGGGTGCGGTGGTTCTTCATCGTTATAAGTCACGCCTAAACCACCACCAACATCTAAGTGATCAATGGTTATGCCGCGCTCGGCTAATTCATCGATAAGCAGCAATAAACGCTCTAGTGCATCAACAAATGGGCCAATTTCAGTTAATTGTGAACCGATGTGGCAATCCATACCTACTACATTCAAGTGAGGAAGTGATGCGGCAAGTTCGTAGGTTTGCAGCGCGCGTTCGCGGGCAATACCAAACTTGTTTGCTTTTAATCCTGTTGAAATGTACGGATGGGTTTTGGCATCTACATCTGGGTTGATGCGAAGCGAAATTGGCGCCTTTTTGCCAAGCGATTCTGCTACCGCGTTAATACGATGCAATTCAGGCTCAGACTCTACGTTGAAGCACATAATGCCTTGTTCTAACGCATAGCGTATTTCGTCTGCTTTTTTACCTACACCCGAAAATACCACTTTACTGGCATCGCCACCGGCTTCAATAACACGTGCTAGTTCACCACCAGAAACAATGTCAAAACCAGAGCCAATTTTGGCTAATGTACTTAGTACACCTAAGTTTGAATTGGCCTTTACTGCATAACAGATAAGGTGAGGGTGCTCACCAATAGCATCATTAAAGGCATGCCAATGGCGCTCTAAAGTTGCCCGTGAATACACATATACAGGGGTTTGGTACTGTGCAGCAATATCTGCAACGGCAACATCTTCAGCGAAAAGCTGGCCGTTTTTATAAGCGAAAAAATCCACTAGTGAGATTCTCCTGGTGTGGAGGCGGGTTGGCTTTGCGTGTTTGGTGAAGACGCTGTTTCGTTTGGCTTTTCAGTAGGCGTCGTTTGCTCTGGCGCTTGTGGAATATACAGCGCCCCTTTATAGCCACAACCACTGAGTAGAATGGCTGCGAATGTAACTAAAACCCACTTCTTAAGCACGAAAAATCCCGCGAATACGACAATAAATGCCGTTATCATCGCATTGCGTGATTAAAATGCAAGAGACAATAAGCGTTCTTGTGTTTTATCACCGTAGTGAACCTCTTTCCACAATGAATCACATAGGCTTTGTGTATCTTGCAAGTCACCTTTTTTGAGCCAATCAATTAGTATATTTGGGTCGTCGGGGAACTGAATAGCTTCTATGTCTAATGCTTCTAGCCACTCTTCAACAATATCCGTATCCAATTGAAATAGGGTGTGGCAAAGGTCGAGCTTATTGAGCGTTAGTACATTCGACAGCTGTTCAAATTGGCCATGAAGAGGTTTGATAAGTAGCTTCTTGCCGAGTTGCAAGGCTTCGCTAGAAAGTTCAAAACCTCCATTCGCAATCACGCCGTTACAATGCTGAAGTGCACGTTGGAAATGCTCTTTTGACGTAGGATTCCACTGAATGTGTCCTGCGTCTTTAATTTCGCTAATATCGGGGTGGAAGCATTGAAATTGTTGATCGCTTAAAGGCTCCAGCATTTGTTGAACGTCGCTGACATCTTCAAATGGTAAGTAAACTAACACATGACCTTTACCTGGCACTGATAACGGTTTGTCTGCCACAAAAGGAGGAATGATCGGTTGATTAAAGTGAAACCAATGTACCCCTAATTGAAGGTCGGTAGGGGCGAACTTTTTCATTAGCAGTCGATCAATAATGGTGTCGCCAGATTTTGGCACATCGTAAGAAAATGCTGCTTGGTGACTAATTGAAATTGACGGTATCTGCTGTCGCTTCGCTGCCCACGCGGTGACAGGTTCGAAGTCGTTGACGAGAAGGTCGTACCCGCTCGCATCAAAACGTTTCACGTCTTTTAGAAATTGACTGATATTGGCTTCTTTAATGGTTTGCCACCGGTCTACGCGGCCACTTTTAGTAACAAAGCTTAAGCCCGTGTAGGTGCGATAGTCGCCAAATACATCCATATCGAAATATTTATCGGGTTCACGGCCTGTGAAAACAAAATCTACTTCAACATCTGAACGCTTAGCTAGCGCTGTCGCCATAATTCGTGCACGAGCAATGTGCCCGTTTCCGGTGCCTTGCACGCCATACAATAATTTCATGTTACCCCAGGATGGAAATACTCAACGATGCGATAGTGATACCAAGTAACATACCTGCAACTACATCTGATGGGTAGTGCACGCCTAGCAAGACGCGAGACAGGCCGATTAGGGCTGCCCAACTGTATGCCAGTACCGCGAATGGTGGATAGTAATGCGCTACAATACTTGCCATTAAGCAAGCGGCAGCAGTGTGCCCAGAAGGCAGAGAGAATTTATCGGATGGCGTAACGTGTGCTGTTAAATCCAATAGAAAATCGCAAGGGCGCGGGCGCTTGAACATTTTCTTAAGCAGCACATAGATAGGTAACTCCAGCGCATATGCCATCAGCGCTGTATAGAGGAAAAGTTCACCATGCTCGGGTTCAAAAGCCCACAGTAAGGCGCCAATAACCAAGTAAAGGTATCCATCTCCGGTTTTTGATAACCAGATGATACTGCGACAATCTCGTTTTACGGTAAGACTGTATAAGCGGTAGAACAAATTTGTATCGTATTTGGTCAAGGATTTAAGAAGCATTAGCCTTGCCCCCTTTCGATTGATTATTGAACAATTTAAAAGCATTCTGTGACCAACCAGTGACAGAAAAAAGAAACCTTTATGACAGATGACATGCTGTGTTGGTCACGCTGTACCGCACCTATTAACTTCTATTTAGTGCAGTGAGGTAGCGAGTCAGTTTTTATAAAAAGCTAAGCAAGTTACGTGCTAAGTCGGTGAAAATGTCTTCACTAATGAAAGTGGTAGTCTATTTAGTGGAAAGGTTGTTGCTGTTTCCCTGAAACTTCATAAATCAGGCGTTTTCAACTAACGAATTAATGCTATGCTAGAACAAGGTAAATAACCTACTACTCTCAATTAAAGTAAGGTAGAGCAATGGATTACAACACTTCTGAATTGTGCGATTTATTTGCAGACAGCGTCGACGTAGTTGACCCTATCTTCGCAAGCTTTGGCGGCCGTTATTCTTTTGGTGGCGAAATCACCACGATTAAGTGTTTCGAAGACCGTGGTCTTATTGACCGTGTATTGGCTCAACCTGGTGCAGGCAAAGTACTGCTGATTGATGGTGGTGGTTCAACACGTCGTGCCTTATTCGATGCAGCCCTTGCTCAAGTGGCAATAGACAACGACTGGGAAGGCATCGTGTGTTACGGCAGTGTACGTGAAGTGGATAACTTAGCCGAATTGGATATTGGTGTGCTAGCGGTAGCGGCTATTCCCGTTAATGCAGAAAGCGAAAGCATTGGCGACGTTGATGTACCGGTAAATTTTGGTGGCGTAACTTTCCTACCAGAAGATCACCTTTATGCTGATAGCACAGGTGTAATTCTCTCACCAGAACCCCTTGATATAGACTAAAGGTTTTATAGTAGCTCAGTTGGCTAAAACCTATAGCGAATTCATGTGATTCAGGTAACAAAAAGCGCAGACAGCTGAATGAAGTGTCTCCGCTTTTTTTGTGCCTAAAATTTACAATTAGCGCTTACTTATCAAACGTTTCGTTCAAGTACATGGCAAGTCGAATACCTGCCATTTGTAAACGCTGCTTAGCCGTAGGAAGATGCCGATATAAGTAATCGTAACTCATATTGTTGGCATCTTCAGGGTAAACTTCATCACGAATTTTAGTGCTTTCTTCAATCCATACCAAAGGATCTGTGGTTGCCCAGCTACGAATGTCACTAGGTGTGATGTGTTCTGTGAGCCATTTCGTCCATTCTGTGTAAGACAGTTTGCGTTGCTCTAGCATTTGAGAGTCCCACACCCGATGTAAATTAGAGTTCTGCCAAAAGAAATTTACTTTTACATCATTGCCGCCGCGATCGCTGCCATCACCCGCATGCAGGGGTTGGTGTAAATCACCAATGATGTGCACAACAAAACGTAGCGCTAAGCGTTTTTCTTCAATAGTGACTGAGTCGCTTTTTAACGTTTTTGTATAGGCTTCAAGTGCAGTAACTGCGTCGCCTTGGCGAGGTGCGCCAACGTCAGCATAACCTTTCCCTTGAGGGACTGTTACATAGTGCCAATGGGTAGATATCTTTTGCCAAAACTCGCTTGGGTTTGAGCGCATTTCATCTGCATAGGTTGAAGCTTCTGCTAGTGAACTGTTTGGCAGAAGCTCTGATAAAGCAGCTTGAGATAGAGGGCTTAAATACTGCTGCGCAATGGCGCCAGTAACCCGATGGCCAGTTTGGCCCCACCCAAAAGCTGGCGACGAAACAAATAACGTAATAAGTGAGCTTAGCGCAACGGCGAAAGTCCTATTTCTCAACGCTGTCATTAATTTTCCTTTGTTCTATTTTTTAAGTGTGTAGTTAGGTTTTAGGGGTATGTTTAGCGGTTTCATAGCCCCATCGTGCCACTAGCGATTGTTCAACGCCGAGGTGATCTAGAATACGGGCTACAACAAAGTCGACCAAATCTTCAATGGTCTTGGGGTTATGATAAAAACCAGGCGCCGCTGGCATTATTGTCGCACCCATTTGTGACAGTTTAAGCATATTTTCCAAATGGATAGAAGAAAGTGGCATTTCTCGAGGTACTAATATCAATTGGCCTCTTTCTTTTAGCACAACATCAGCGGCGCGCTCAATTAAGTTATCACTGGCGCCAATGGCAATAGATGAAAGGGTGCCCGTAGAGCAGGGGCATACTACCATTTTAGCTGGTGCGGCTGAGCCTGACGCAACAGGAGAAAACCATTCTTCTTTCCCAAATACTTGCACTTGACCAGGCTTACCGCCGCAATGCTCCATGAAAAAAGCACTGGCGTCTTCAGGTCTAGCGGGAACTTTTATATTTTCTTCTGTAGCCATCACCACTTTGGCGGCAGAAGAAATAAGCACATACACTTGGTAGTCAGCTTTTACTAACGACGTTAATAGCGAGAGTGCGTATGGGGTGCCGGAAGCACCCGTAATAGCTAGGGTAATTTGCTTATCATGTTTCATTTTTCTACCTCGATTGACGGGGTAAGTACGCTTAAAACACGGCTGTGGATGCCTTCAAACCCACCATTGCTCATGATAAGTACATGATCGCCAGGGCGCACTTCGCTTTGCAATACTTTTACAATGCTTTCAACATCATTGAATACGGTGGTGGGCGCTGGGCTATTCTCCGCAGCTTCCTTCAACGACCAGTCTAGCCCTTGAGGTTCATATACATAAACCGCATCAGCGGCTTGCCAAGAATGTGCGAGTGTATTTTTATGCACCCCCATTTTCATAGTGTTAGAGCGAGGCTCAAGTACGGCAAGAATACGGGCATTCCCTACTTTCTTGCGAAGGCCGTCAATAGTGGTGGCAATGGCGGTGGGGTGATGAGCGAAATCATCATAGACGGTTACCGGTTTACCTTCAGCCGCGAGTGTCACCGAGCCCTTTACTTCCATACGCCGTTTAACGTTCTTAAAGCTTGATAGTGCTGCGACAGCGTCGTTAAGGGGAACGCCTGCATGATGAGCCGCGGCAATTGCCATGAGTGCATTATCTACATTGTGCTGGCCTAGTAGCTCCCAATGTACTGTACCGACAACTTGATTGTCGAACAGTACATTGAATTGGCTACCATCTTTATTGATAAGCGCTGCAGACCATTCTTTGCCTAGAGATTGGCGTTGTGTCCAACAACCTTTTTTAAGGGTTTCCTCAATAGCGGGCGTGTGGTTGGGTGTAAGAATAAGGCCATTTTCAGGTACCATGCGCACAAGGTGATGAAACTGAGTTTGAATGGCGGCTAAGTCAGCAAAGATATCGGCATGATCAAACTCTAAGTTATTAATCACCAGCGTTTTAGGACGGTAATGGACAAACTTCGAGCGCTTGTCGAAAAAGGCGCTGTCGTATTCGTCTGCTTCAATGACAAAAAACGGGCTTTCTCCAATACGGGCCGACACGCCAAAGTTTTCAGGCACACCACCAATAAGGTATCCGGGGTTTAATTCGCTGTACTCTAAAATCCACGCCACCATACTGCTGGTGGTGGTTTTGCCGTGGGTACCCGAAACGCCAATTACCCATCTATCTTTTAACAAGTTATCAAGCAACCATTGCGGGCCACTGGTATAAGGTAAGTTTCTGTTGAGTACGTACTCAACCGCTGAATTACCGCGAGACATGGCGTTACCAATAATAACGATGTCAGGAATTGGCTCGAATTGGTCGGTATCGAAGCCTTCGGTAAGCTCGATGCCCAGAGCTTCAAGTTGGGTACTCATGGGTGGATACACGTTGGTATCAGAGCCAGTGACCTTATGGCCCAAGGCTTTCGCAATGGCTGCGATGCCACCCATAAAGCTACCGCAAATACCTAAAATATGTACATGCATAGCGAATTCTCATTTTTTACTGCATTGAATACTGGCTACTTTATCAGAACCGTTGCAGGTTAAATAATGCATTTTCACTCATAATGCCCGCTTTCACTGGTATGTTGTGTAGATTGGCAGCACCTGCCTTATTCCACTTCGATGCATTCACGGTTACAATCAATTTAACAAGCATATAAAGCAGTGCTTGTTGGTAATACAAGAGAAAGCCGGTAAGGAAAGCTGCGCGCCTTGTATTGTCATACCCTACACACTAAAAAAAGGCTTAACTAAGATGAAACGTTTAAATTCCCAGTTGCAAGAAGATGGTGCCCCGCTAGAGCTCATATTGCTTATAAGAACCTTGTTGGCGAGCTGCAAAGAAATTTCATTCCGGGTGAGTCAAGGTGCGCTTGCTGGCGTATTGGGTTCTACGTTGTCAGAAAACGTACAAGGTGAAACACAAAAGAAGTTAGATGTTATCTCTAATCACATTATTAAAGATACGCTTCGCGAGTCGGGCTATGTAAAAGCTATTTCATCGGAAGAAGAAGACGATGTGGTACCGTGCCATCCAGATGGGAAATACCTTGTTAGCTTCGACCCACTAGACGGCTCTTCGAACACAGAAATTAACAGCTTAATTGGTACTATCTTCTCAATTACCCACGCACCTCAGTGGATGGAACCCGATGATCCATCAGCGTTTCTTCAGCCGGGTACACAAATGGTTGCAGCAGGTTACGTGCTTTACGGGCCTTCTACTATGCTTGCCCTTACTACTGGGCGTGGCACACATATTTATACCTTAGATAAAACCCACGGTGGCTTCCTACTTACTCACCCCAATATCCAAGTGCCAGAGCAAACCTCTGAGTACTCTATTAATGCATCGAATCAACGTCATTGGGAACCTGCGATGCAGGAATATATCGCCGACTTAATAGCGGGTAAAGACGGTCCTCGTGAGAAAAATTTCAACATGCGCTGGGTAGCAGCCATGGTGGGCGATATTCATCGCTTGTTATGCCGCGGTGGTATTTTCATGTACCCATACGACAAGCGTGACCCATCTAAACCGGGTAAATTGCGTTTACTTTATGAAGCAAACCCTATGGCATTTTTGATGGAGCAAGCCGGCGGCAAGGCAGAAACAGGCGCCGGTCGTATTCTTGAAGTAATGCCTGAAGAAATACATCAACGCGTGCCATGTATTATTGGTTCTAAAGAAGAAGTAGAAACCTGTTTAAGCTATTACGGTAAAAGTGAATAGAGAAATCGCTAAATAAGGACGGTTTTGGTGGTGATTAGCGCTAAACCGTTTTTATTTTGCCGCCGTCACCGTATACTTAGCGCCAAATTTTTTAAAACATCATTGAAAGGACCTTAGAATGAGCTTGAATGATATTCCTGCGGGCAAGAATTTGCCTGAAGAAGTGAATGTAGTTATCGAAATTCCAGCACACGCTGACCCGGTAAAGTACGAAGTAGACAAAGACTCGGGCGCTATGTTTGTTGACCGTTTCATGGCAACTTGCATGCACTATCCAACTAACTACGGTTACGTGCCTAACACCTTGTCTGAAGACGGTGACCCAGTTGACGTATTGGTAATGACGCCTTTTCCATTGCTTGCGGGTTCGGTAATTCGTTGTCGCCCAATTGGTGTTTTGAACATGACTGATGAGTCAGGTAAAGACGCTAAAGTATTGGCAGTGCCAATCGACAAGCTTTCTACTATTTACCGTAAAGTGCAAGAAACTGAAGACGCACCTGAGTTGCTGCTACAGCAAATCGAGCACTTCTTCTCTCATTACAAAGATCTTGAACCTGGTAAGTGGGTTAAGATTGACGGCTGGGCTGGTTCAGCTGCCGCGAAAGAAGAAATTGTCGCAAGCGTTAAGCGTTTCGAAGCAGAATAATTCACGCTGCTTAGAAGACATGCTAAAAAGGGGTCGGTGCTGGTAAGTACCGGCCCTTTTTATTTAAAGAGCTACCCTTTTTTATTTAAGTGAGTGTTATGTTGAAAGTCATGGGAAAGGCATTGGTCTTAGCCTTAGTCGTATTGCTTCCGTCGTTCTCTGCGTTTAGCGCCCCAGAACCTATTGAAGTATATTGGGAAGATTTGGTACCTGAAGGGTTTAATGAACTAGCGCCTCCCGCCGTTCAGCACAACGGTGAAATGTCGCAGTTGCAGCCTGATGCGCCAGTAGTTGATAAATTTGATGGTAAGCGGGTGAAAATTCCTGGCTTTGTGGTGCCCCTTGAAGGCACACCTGAACTCACGACCGAATTTTTACTAGTGCCTTATTTTGGCGCTTGTATTCACGTGCCGCCGCCTGCGTCTAACCAAATAGTGTACGTAACTTTTGAAGAGGGTATTCCTCTTGATAATATTTACGACGCAATATGGGTAACTGGCGAACTTACCACTGAAGGGTGGAAAGGTGATATTGCGTCAGTAGGCTATCGGCTTAAAGGGGTTGCGATAAGCGCCTTTTAGGCCAGCGTAAGCTCCTTTTAGGCAGGCCAAAGCTCCTCATGGGCTAAGAGTCCCCTTATAGGCATAAATATAGCCTAGCCTTGTGGTGTATAAATTTGTTCTGCGCGATTGAACAGCAGCCACGAGGTTAGAATGTACTTGTCGTTGCTTTTAGGTATTTGCCCACGGTGAGTATGGGTAAAATAAGCAGGAGCAATCACCATTCTGCCTGCTTCAGGCTTTACTGCTCTATCTTGATAATAGAACTCAGTTTCCCCGCCATCTTCCACATCATTTAAGTAAAACATAAACAGCAGAACGCGATGCAAAGCTTCATTATGAGGCGCTTGTGGGTAAACTTCAGAGTGCCAATAAGGGTAACCGCCGTTACCCGCAGTATAGCGCTGGGCATTAATATCGCCAATTCGAAAGAGGTAATTAACCAAATTATGAAGGTTAGGTTTGCCCACTTCTTCAAAGTTATCACCCGTTAGTTTAACGGGCTCGCCGGTTTTTGGATGGCGAACTGTCAACCCTATTGGGCCAACCAAGGCGTAATAGTATTTCTCAATGTACTTAACCAACTGCTCGCCTGTTAACTGCATGACCTGCTTAAATAAGTCAGCAAACTCAGGCTGTTGAGATATAGACACATCAACACTACGCTTCTTATCTAAATCGACACCACCGCCCGTTTTCCCTTGGGTAAGGTTTGGGCTTTTTTCAAAGCGCTCAATAAGTTGGGTACACAATTCCGGTGATAAAACATCATCAACAACGTCAATTAAATCAGTCATTAGGTAGCGCCTTAAAGTGTGCTTGTAACGTCGCTTTTATATTGTCAGGAATCGGGGCTGAACGCTGCTGCTGATAATCGAAATGTACCATAGTCGTTACTCCCGTTGAGCACAGGTTACCGTCTTGCCAAAGTTCTTGGTACACATCAAATGCACTGTTACCTAAACGGCTAATATACGTTTTTACGGTAACCGTTTTCCCGTAAAAAATTTGCGCAAGAAAATCGACTTTGTAGCTTGCTAAAATAAGCGGCCAGTTCTGTAAATCCATAGTAGGTGTGAACATTCTGAAGATAGGATCCCGCGCCGCTTCAAACCAGCTGACTAACGCGGTATTACTTACGTGTTGCAGGGCATCGGTCTCACAAAACCGTACTTCGAATGACATTTCCATAGGGAAGGTTTCAGATGGAGTTACAGCTGACATATCGCCTCTTATTTTAATCGTGATGTTTCCTCACTTTATCACGCTAAATCGGGTTTTTCAGTAATCTGGCGCAATCTGGGTATACATTAGAAAACCAAATTAAGATGAAAAGTGATCCCAGCTTAATTTTAAATTACAATCTGCGCCAAATTTCTGATTAAACAATAATTATGACTGCAATTGGGATTGATTACGGTACCTCAAATTCTGAGGTGGTGTACTTTGATGGCGCTACCCATAGACATATAAAACTCGACCCGTCACTTGAGCAAGGCAATAAAATTCGCTCGTCTGTATTTATATACTTTGAGGATGAACTGCCGCCTCCGCCTGATGCCATGGTGGAAGCTAAAGTGTCGCAGTTGCAGCGTTTAATTAACGAGCAAATAGACAAAGCCAAGCAGGGCTATTACGACGCTAAAGATCCCAAAGAGCAGTCGCGCTATAGCAACCGCATTGAATCGCTTCGTGGTGAATACCATAACCGACCTGCGTTGCAACGTAAGGCTATTCAGCAGCTTATGCACGCAATGTCGCTGGAAGAAATTCCATTATTACGCTTAGTAGAGCATGGCAAGTTTGCCTTCGGTGAAGAGGGATTTAAGCGCTTTTTAAAAATGCCTGATAAAGGCCGGCTTATTTACTCACCTAAAAACTTTCTAGGCGCATCCCTTGATGGCGACCAAAAAAAGGCGTTTATTGGCATTATCGCCAAACAGCTAGCCTACTTTAAACAGTGTGCCGAAACCCAATTAGAAAAGCCTGTTTCATCGGTAGTTATAGGTCGCCCGGTTAAGTTTCACGGTACTCGAGGTGAAGTGGGAAATACCCAAGCCATTCAAATTATGACTGAGGCAGCATCGAATGCTGGTTTTAGTAAAATTAACTTTTTGGATGAGCCAATTGCGGCAGCGTATAAAATTGAGCAGACATTACCCCGCGACACTACCGCACTTATTGTTGATATTGGCGGTGGTACTACAGATATCTGTTGTATTAATCTTTCACCAGAACGTAATAACCAATTAGATAGAAAGCAGGACGTGTTATCGGTAACCGGAAGACGGTTAGGTGGTATGGATTGTGATAAGAGTTTGTTGCTGAAAGTGGTTGCGCCTGAAATGGGAATGGGGCTTAAAATGATTAATGGCCTGCCTATTCCCCCTACTTATTATTCAGATATGTGTGCGGTTGATAATATCCCCGCACTTACTCGGTTCTTCTCTGATGATTACGGCCTAGAGATTTCTCAAACCATGTCAGTCACTAAGCACCCAGAACAATTAGAGCGTTTACTGCTAGTGCAAGAAAACAAATTGTCGGCGCGGGTGGTTAACTCGGTGAGAATGGCAAAAGAACTGCTTTCTAGCAAAGACAAGATCACCTTACCGCTACATTACATTGAAGATGATTTTGATGTAAACATTAGTACCGAAGACTTAAAAAGCGCATTAAAGCCGTGGTTAAGTAAGGTAAAAGCGTTAGTGGTGGAATGTTTAGAAAAAAGCAGCGCGGCACCCGAGGTAGTGATGGTTACCGGCGGTATGAGCTTATCACCGATTATTATCGACGCACTGTATGAAGAGCTACTTACCGGGCTACCTCGACTAGAGAATGATGCGTTTAACTCGGTGTGCGAAGGCTTGGCTATTCAGGCATTTAAGTTTTAAAGCGTGGTCAGTTAAGAACCTAAGTATTTAACCGAACTACATAAGAAACTACATAAGGAACTACATAAAAAAACGCGCCGACATGGCGCGTTTTTTTGTTTTGAGACTAAGCCTTTATGCTCGTAAGCTTAGGCTTGTGCTTCAAGCATTGGCTTTAAGAAGCGGCCGGTATGAGACACTGTAGATTCAGCCACCACTTCTGGCGTACCTTCAGCAATAATTTGTCCACCACCTGAGCCACCTTCTGGGCCTAAGTCGATGATCCAGTCGGCAGTTTTGACCACATCAAGGTTGTGCTCAATGACTACCACTGTATTGCCATGGTCACGGAGTCGGTGCAGTACGGCGAGCAACTGTTTAATATCATGGAAATGAAGCCCGGTAGTGGGTTCATCTAAAATATACAGCGTTTGGCCAGTATCACGTTTCGACAGTTCTTTAGCTAACTTAACCCGTTGTGCTTCACCGCCTGATAGCGTTGTGGCTGCTTGTCCTAAACGAATGTAAGCCAAGCCTACATCTTTTAACGTTTGCAGCTTACGCGCTATCGCGGGGATAGGGTCGAAGAACTCTCGAGCATCTTCTACCGTCATTTCTAACACTTCGTGGATACTTTTGTCTTTGTATTTCACTTCTAGGGTTTCACGGTTGTAGCGCTTGCCTTGGCATACATCACAAGGCACGTATACATCGGGTAAGAAGTGCATTTCTACTTTGATAACACCGTCGCCCTGACACGCTTCACAGCGACCGCCCTTCACGTTAAAGCTAAAGCGACCTGGCTTGTAACCGCGAGAGCGTGCTTCCTGCGTTCCGGCGAATATTTCACGAATAGGCGTGAAAATTCCAGCGTAAGTTGCAGGGTTTGAACGCGGTGTTCTGCCAATAGGGCTTTGGTCAATATCGACCACTTTATCGAGCTGATCTAACCCTGTCATTGAGGTATAAGGGGCAGGCTCAGAAGTGGTGGCTTTGTTTAATTCGCAGTGGGCGATTTTATAGAAAGTATCGTTAATAAGGGTCGATTTACCAGAACCAGAAACCCCGGTTACGCAGGTCATCACGCCCATAGGTACTCGCAAGTCTACCGACTTCAAGTTGTTACCTGTGGCGCCTTTTAATTCCAACCATTTATCATCTTTAATGGGTGTGCGAACTTCAGGTATAACTATTTTTTCACGGCCAGATAAGTACTTTCCAGTAAGTGAGTCTTCACTTGCTAGAATGTCTTCAAGCTGACCTTCGGCAATAATCTCTCCGCCATGTACACCGGCTCCAGGGCCAATATCCACGATATAATCGGCTTCACGAATGGCGTCTTCATCATGCTCAACCACCAATACCGTGTTACCTAAATCACGCAAGTGTCGTAGGGTTTTCAATAAGCGTTCGTTGTCTCTTTGGTGAAGCCCAATAGAGGGTTCATCAAGAACATACATTACGCCAACTAGGCCAGCACCAATTTGGCTAGCAAGGCGAATACGCTGTGCTTCACCGCCTGACAAAGTATCGGCGCTGCGTGAAAGGGATAAATAGTTCAAGCCAACGTTAACCAAAAAGCGTAAACGGTCGAGAATTTCTTTTAGAATTTTCTCTGCAATCTGGGCTTTTTGGCCTGTTAGCGATAAATTTTCGAAAAAGTCGTACGCATCGGCAATAGATTTATCAGCAATGGTGGGCAGAGTTGTGCCTTCTATAAACACATTGCGCGCTTCTACGCGCAGGCGTGTGCCATTACAGCTGCTACAGTGCTGTTGGCTTAAGTATTTAGCAAGCTCTTCACGCACAGCATTAGACTCGGTTTCCCTGTAGCGGCGCTCCATGTTCGGAATAATGCCTTCGAACGGATGCTTACGCTCCATCACGTCGCCGCGTTCGTTTATGTATTTAAATGCGAGTGATTTACCTTTAGAGCCATACAACACAATGTCTTTGTGCTTATCGTCTAACTCGCCGAAAGGGCCAGTAAGATCGAATTCGTAATGATCGGCAACCGATTGCAGCATCTGAAAGTAGTAATAACTGCGTTTGTCCCAACCACGAACCGCGCCGCCAGCAAGGCTTAACTCGTCGTTACCCACCACACGCGTTGGGTCGAAAAACTGTCTGGTGCCTAAACCATCGCACGTCGGACATGCACCTGCGGGGTTATTGAACGAGAACAATCTTGGTTCTAATTCGCTAATACTGTAACCACAATGTGGGCAGGCGAAATTAGCCGAAAATATCACTTCTTCAGCACTGCTATCATCCATGTCAGCCACAACCGCATTGCCGCCAGCCAGAGCCAACGCTGTTTCAAACGATTCTGATAAGCGCAATGCTAGATCGTCACGCACTTTAAAGCGGTCTACCACCACTTCGATCGTGTGCTTTTTGTGTAGATCTAGAGGGGGCGGATCGGATAAATCACATACGTCGCCGTCGATGCGCGCGCGAATAAACCCTTGGGCAGACAAGTTTTGCAGGGTTTTTAAATGTTCACCTTTGCGTTCTTTCACGATAGGGGCAAGTAGCATTAACTTGCTACCTTCTGGCATTGCCAGCACCTTATCTACCATCTGGCTCACGGTTTGCGCATCAAGCGGCACATCGTGGTCAGGGCATCGTGGTGTGCCAACACGGGCAAACATCAAACGAAGGTAATCGTAAATCTCGGTAATAGTACCCACGGTTGAACGCGGGTTATGCGACGTTGACTTTTGCTCAATGGATATAGCCGGTGACAAACCCTCTATATGATCAACATCAGGTTTTTCCATCATAGATAAAAACTGACGGGCATACGCTGACAACGACTCAACGTAACGACGTTGACCTTCTGCGTATAGGGTATCGAATGCTAAAGACGATTTACCTGAGCCTGAAAGCCCAGTTATCACTACCAGCTTGTCTCGGGGCAGTGTTAAATCGATATTTTTCAAATTGTGGGTGCGAGCACCGCGTATCTCGATTTTATCCATTGAAGCCTAAGTGCGAAAAAAAGAATCAGTATGCCATAGTCGTCAAGCAAATTGATATTGCATTGCATGATCAAGTTATACTGATTGGCTATCAATGAGATCACCTTAAGATTACATTAATCGATTATTGCGAACGTGGGCAGCTTATCAATATATGCTACACTTCGCGCCCACACTATCTGTCAGACTGATTTAGAGGAACGGTACAGCTTTGAACGCTTTGGAATTGCGCGCCTCGCTAGCGCTTGCATCTGTTTATGTACTTCGCATGCTGGGCTTATTTATGGTGATGCCGGTGTTAGCCGTCGCTGCTATGGATTATTCAGACTACTCGCCTTTCATGGTGGGGTTAGCGGTGGGTGGATACGGTTTAACGCAAGCTGCTTTGCAAATTCCAATGGGTATGATGTCTGACAAATGGGGTCGCAAGCCAGTAATTTTAGCCGGATTGGCTGTATTTGCGTTCGGTAGTTTCGTGGCGGCCAACGCTGATACCATGGCCTGGCTTATCGTTGGTCGCATATTACAAGGAGCAGGTGCTATCGCCGGTGCCATTATGGCATTAGCCACCGACGTTAGCCGTGAAAGCCAAAGAGCAAAAGTACTGGCTGTCATCGGCATTGCTATTGGTTTTTCCTTTTATTTGGCTGTGCTGTTAGGGCCATTAATTGCGAACAATTGGGGGTTGGCTGGTATTTTTGCTATCACCGGTGTGTTAGCCATTGTTTGTATGCCTTTGGTTCAATGGATTGTGCCTAATGGCGAAATACTCAGTAGCGGCGATACGCTACCGCAAAAGGGTCAACTAAAACGCTTGGTGTTCTCTTCACAGCTTTGGCGCTTAAACGTTAGCGTGCTTATTTTGCACATGCTTATCACTTTGCTTTTCGTACAACTGCCCTTAACGTTACTTCATTTTGATATGGCTCTTGATAGTCACTGGACGGTGTACTTACCGGTATTAGGTATTTCGGTGGTGGGTTTGGTGATTATGATGGGGATGGCCCGAGGCCGAACGCCTAAGTCTTATTTGCTCTTTGCCGCTGTACTTATGGGGGCTGCTTTTGCAGCGCTTAGCATGAAAGACCACAGCTGGTGGGTAACCACAGCTGCTATCGTGCTCTTTTTTACCGGATTTAATTACCTAGAAGCTAACTTTCCCGCCCTGGTATCGAGTATTGCGCCAGCGGGGCAAAAAGGTACGGCCATGGGTATTTATGCAAGCTTCCAATTCTTTGGTGCCTTTTTAGGCGGCATGTTATCTGGCGTTGTGACCAATTTCTGGTCGCCTGAAGTGGCGTATCTGGTTGGCGCAATAAGCACGGTACTTTGGCTCTATGTAATTTGGGGGCTAAAGGAAGTGAGTCGCGTTAAGCGTGTCATGATGAATGGTAGCTTCGACGCTTATCAGCAAGACGCGTTAGAGAAAAATATTTCTTTGGTTCCAGGCGTTTTAGAGGTGACTTTAAACAGTCAAAATGGCACGGTATATTTAAAAGTGAATCGAGACTTCGACGCTACCCAAGCTAGAGCGGTAATTGATAGCGCTTAGTAGTAAACATATTGGGCTTTAATTGGCTGAAAAAACGAACGTAAGGAGTGCGACCGTGATAGATTTATCGTCTTTTAAAGGCATCATTTTTGATATGGATGGCACCCTAGTCGATTCAATGGGCAGACATATCAATGCGTGGCAAGTGACTTGTGAAGTGTTTGGCTACCCATTTGATGCTGATTACATTCACAGTTTAGGTGGCGTACCCACGCTCGAAACCGTCGAAATGTTGAACGCACGATACAATAAACAAAATGATACAGCAGAAGTGGCAGGCTTTAAAAAGCGCGCTTCAGAAAAGTTGCCCGATATTCCTAAATTAATTCCAGATACCCTCGCCGTATTTAACCATTACATTAAAAGTCATCCAATTTCTGTGGGCACCGGCTCTGACAGACAACATGCTGAGTGGTTATTAAGTCATCATAATATTATCGATCAATTGAAAGCATTGGTAACTGCAGATGACGTTACTAATGGTAAGCCACACCCAGAAACCTTTCTAATGGCAGCCGAGGTTATGAATGTTGCGCCTGAAGATTGTGTTGTATTTGAGGATACTGAAATGGGTCAGCGGGCAGCATTAGATGCAGGAATGGTATGTGTTATGGTAAAAGACGGTAAGATAGTAAATTCATTGGTTTAAGCGAATACCTAGTCTACAAGGATTGTGATATGACATTTTCGAAAATATTCACTGTGGCTGTTATGTCATTAGGCTTGGCCGCCTGCGCGATTAATGTAACCCCAAGCGCTTTTTTTCATCAAGACAACCAAATAAAACCACTGACTACCACAAAGCTACATGCTGCCATTGAGCAAGACCAAACTTCGGCCGGTATTACTCGCGTAGAGATTGATAATGGGCAAGGCCTCACGTTAAGAGGCGTTGCGGTGTCTTACGCCGATCCCGTTGTTAATATTGTTTTTTACGCCGATAACCGTATGCCGGTGAGTGAAAACAACAGTGTGCTGCATCGCTTAGGCAAGATTCCAGCGAATATTCTTTGGATGGATTATCAAGGTGTGGGTGCCAGTGAGAAATCTGAAAAGCTTAGCATTAACGCTATTAAAGCCGACGCATTGACCGTATTCGATTACGCTGAAGGTATTTTCGATAAGTCGCTGCCCACTATTGTGCATGGTCGAGGCGTAGGCAGTTATTTTGCGAGTTACGTGGCAGCGAACAAACCTATCGGTGGGCTAGTGCTCGATGGGGCGTTTAACGATATATCCGATCTTATCGCGAACATGGTACCTGGGTTTTCTAACTCTTTGACCAGCATGAAACTTCACCCTGAAGTGCACTTAATGCAAATAGCGCCTATTTTGAGACACTACGAAGGCCCATTGTGGCTATTAGTGGGTGAGAAAGACGTTATCACCCCATTTGAAATCAGCAAGCAATTGTTAGCTACTGCCGCTAGTGATGCAAAGTACATTAGTGTTGTACCAGGTGCTACGCATAACGCTACGCTAAAACACGACTTTGCAATAGAAGAATACCAAAGGTTCATCAGCCATATAAGCCCGTAGAATCAAGGTTTATCGCACTTTCAAGCCTGTGGATAAAGTGTGGATCAAGTTGTTGGTAACTCCCTAAGCTTATAAATTTAAAATAAGATCATGATCTGACTAGACTAACTGGTCAGATCACGTTAGCTCAATTAAATCAAGGGCTGTAGCAAGTTTATTTTAGATCGGCTGATAAGTAGATCTTTAACGGTATAAGGATCGCTAGTGGCGGTGCATTGGGGATAAAAGTTTTCGTTAACTGATCAAGCTCGGTAAGTTGTCAAGATCTATCATTCATGAAATTTTCTAACACATAACAACTTACCCTCATAATTTTCATCTATTGATGAAGGTAAGTTCAACGCCATGTATTAGAGTAAGAAAATAGTACGCTAGACCCGTACCACCGAATCACGCTTAACGACTGTAGGGGTGTATTTAAAGGTAAGACCTTCTTCGGGTTTTGCCCCTGCAGCATATTTCAGCGCTAGCTCTGCGGCTTTAGCAGCCATCATTTCTATTGGATAACGCAAGGTTGTCAATTTAGGTCGGCAATATTTAGCTAATAGCACATCATCATAGCCCATCACCGACACTTGCTCGGGGACTGCAATGCCATGGTCTTGTAACATGGTCATTGCACCAGACGCCATCGCATCATTATAGGCAAGCACCGCAGTAAATTCAGCGCCAGTAGCGAGTAAGTTCTGCATGGCTAATTCACCACCTTCTTGATCTGGGGTCGCATACTCAATCATGCTTTCAGGTAAGGTAAGCTTGGCTGCTTCGACAGCGGTTACGATGCCTTCTAACCTGTGATTAGGGTCATCAATGCGGTATTGACTACTTATTACCGCCAAACTTTTATGTCCTTGGTTGATCGCGTGTTCAGCCATCAGGCGTCCACCAGTTACGTTATCTAACCAAACGCAACGATTAGCAATTTCAGGGATATAGCGGTTGATTAGTACAAAGCCCGGTACTTGCTTAGCAAAGTCGATAAGGCTTTTATCATCCAATGCTTTGCTGTGAACCACCATGGCTTCAACGCGGTGTTCCAGCAAAATTTCGATAGCCCGAAGTTCGGTTTCTTTTTCTATAGAGCCCGCACTTAATAGAATTTGAACGTTATTCTTACGAGTAACGGTTTCTACACCATGGGCAAGCATAGCGAAAAAAGGGTCGTGAAGTTCAGCCAACACTACGCCTAACGACGCACTGCGCTTAGTCACCAAAGCTCTGGCATTCGCATTGGGTCTATAACCCATTTCTTCCATGATGAGTTTTACCCGTTGACGAGTATCTTTGCCAACTTTAGGGCCGTTATTTATAACGCGAGAAACGGTAGCAAGCGATACACCTGCAGCCTGAGCAATGTCTTTAATCGTAGCCATACAGAAAAATTAGCAATTATTATTAGGTTATAGAAGTGAAGACACGCAGTTTAGATTGGCCGGTAAGCACTTTTGCTACTCAATTTCGCCAAATTGGCTGCAACTATCCTCTGTTATGGCGTACAGCGTACAGTATATTTACAAAAAAACATAAAAATGTTGTGCGAAATAGCACTATAAACGGAGTAAGAAAACGTATACCCTCCTTGCTGTTGAGGTCGTGCCAGCCTGTAAATTAAAAAATGGTAATCTTCATTTCTTGCAAAAAAGGTTAATGCATTGTTATGAAAGTTGAAGCGTCTGATTTTGGTGTCGTTGATGGTGAGAAAGTCACCCTTTATATGTTAAGTAATTCACAAGGTATGCAGGCAAAAATTTTGAATTATGGCGGCATAATTCACGAATTAAATGTGCCAGATGACCAAGGTAAGCTTCATGCTTGCGTGCAGTCATATTCAACCATAGATGGCTATGTAGACGATCCCAGTTATAGAAATGCAATTGTAGGGCGTTTTGCTAACCGCATTGGGCATGGAAAGTTCACGTTGGAAGGCACTGAGTATCATCTCGATAAAAATGGAGGTGAACACAACTTGCACGGCGGTATTCCAGGATTCCACAAAAAAATGTGGGAAGCTAAGGCAGAAACGCATGCAGACAGTGTTTCGTTATCTTTAAGCTTGCGTAGCCCCGATGGCGAGGGAGGTTTTCCTGGCAACGTAAACGTTGAGGCTGTTTATACCCTAAATGATTCTAATACGTTATCGCTTTCATTAAACGCTACCACCGACAAAGCGACCCCTTTCAGCCTCACCCAGCATGCTTATTTTACGCTAAGTAAAGATAAAACAGTGGGAAGCACCTTTGTGCAAATAGACGCAAAGAAGGTTACCGATGCAGACAATACCCTGTTGCCAACAGGCAAACTTGTAGAAGTAGCAGATACGCCGTTCGACTTTAGTGCACTAACGCGGGTGAACGAAAACAGCGCGAAATCACATGATTTGTATAATTTAGTGGGTGGATACGATCATAACTTCGTACTAAATGAAGCGGTTGCTGGAAAACCTCAGGCTCAAGTTTTTGCTGAAGATACACACCTGCAAATGGATTTATACACCGACTTGCCGGGTATTCAGTTTTACACTGGAAGTTTAGAAACTGATAGTCAGCTTGGCGCATTATGCTTAGAGCCTCAGCACTTCCCTGACGCACCAAATAAGCCACAGTTTCCTGATTGCATCATTTATCCGGAAAAACCCTTTAACGCTGAAATTCGGTATCAATTTAAACTGAATTAAACGAAAAATAGTACATGTGAATTGTTAATTTATTTAACAATACATTATCTTTATTCGATAATTGATAATCGGTTGCCCTTACTATATCATTGAGGGTAAACGTTTAACCTATTGGTTTAATTACACCCCCTCCACGCAAGGTATTTTTAGTGAAGGTGTGGCGAAATTGCAACAAAAGCCAAGTAAATAGTGAGAGAAATTATGGGCAAGCCCTTCGACCCAACTGACGATCCACATCGCCGTTACAACCCATTACTAGGCGAATGGGTTCTAGTGTCGCCACATCGCGCTAAGCGCCCTTGGCAGGGACAATCTGAAGAGCCTTCAAACGAGCAAAAGCCCTCATACGATCCCACTTGCTATTTATGCCCAGGAAATACGCGGGTAAACGGTGAAGTGAACCCAAACTACACGGGCACATTTGTTTTTGAAAATGATTTTGCCGCATTGAAAAAAGACACAGAACAAGCCAGTGAAAAAAGTGGGTTGTTCCAATTTGAAACCGAGCAAGGTTGCAGCCGTGTTATCTGCTTCTCTCCCGATCACAGCAAAACGTTGCCAGAACTTACCGACGATGAACGTGCCGATGTGGTGAATTGTTGGAAAGCACAAACCGAAGAACTGGGCAAAGCATTTACCTGGGTTCAAGTGTTTGAAAATAAGGGCTCTGCAATGGGATGTTCAAACCCGCATCCTCACGGTCAAGTATGGGCGCAGCAGCATTTACCTTCAGACCCGGCTAAAAAGCTGATTCAACTAGGTCAATACTATGCAGAAAACCAACGCCCTATGTTGCTCGATTACGCCGAACAAGAAGTGGAAAAGCAAGAGCGGGTGGTTTGTCAAAACGATGACTGGGTTGTCGTTGTACCGTACTGGGCTGCTTGGCCTTTTGAAACCCTATTGCTTCCCCGTTTCAATGTGCAATCTCTACACAACATAACCGATGCGCAATCTTACTCGTTGGCGCAAATTATTGGTGATATCACCAGCCGCTACGACAACTTATTTGAAACGTCATTTCCTTATTCAATGGGCTGGCATAGTGCGCCATTCGATAACCAAACGCACCCAGAATGGACTGTACACGCCCATTTCTTCCCGCCACTTTTACGCTCAGCAAGTGTACGTAAATTTATGGTTGGCTACGAAATGATGGCTGAAGCTCAGCGTGATCTTACGCCAGAGCAAGCTGCAGACCGATTAAAAGCACTGCCTGTAGTGCATTATAAGAAACGCGAGAATACCCATGGATAACCAGTTACTGTCATCAGAATTTATACGTTGTTTCGGTACTGAGCCTACGCTCATCGCCCACGCCCCGGGGCGAGTGAACCTAATCGGTGAGCATACCGACTACAACGAAGGATTTGTGTTTCCAGCTGCCATTAACTTTGGTACTTGGGTAGCTGCGTCCAAACGTGATGACAACGATATCGTTGTGACAGCGCTTGATTATGAAAATCAGCAAAACCAGTTTTCACTTGCTGACATTCAGTATGACGATAATCAAGGCTGGGCGAACTATGTACGTGGCGTGATTAAAGTCCTTAAAGATGCCTTACCTGATTTCGCTGGTGCCAATCTTGTCGTTACTGGCAACGTGCCACAAGGCGCAGGCTTAAGTTCATCTGCGTCTTTTGAAATTGCCATTTTGAAAGCGCTTAGCGCACTATATGAATTACCGCTAGACGGTGTTCAAGCGGCCTTACTTGGTCAGAAAGCTGAAAACACCTTTGTGGGCTGTTCGTGCGGCATTATGGATCAATTGGTATCGGCAATGGGGCACGAAGGAAGTGCAATGTTGCTTGATTGCCAATCACTGGCGATTGAACATTCTCCGCTTCCGTCGTCACATCAAATCGTCATTATTAACTCAAATGTAAAACGCGGTTTGGTAGACAGCGAATACAATTTGCGTCGTGAACAGTGTGAGCAAGGCGCGTCGTTATTAAGCGTTCCTTCGTTACGTGAAGCGACTATTGAAATGCTGGAAACCGCTAAGCCTCATATGCCTGAAGTGGTTTATCGCCGAGCTCGTCATATTATTACCGAAAATGCTCGTACATTAAGTGCAAGTGAAGCGTTGAAGGTAGGTGATATCACTACGGTGAGTGAGGCGATGGCAGAGTCGCATGTTTCTATGCGCGACGACTTTGAAATTACTGTACCGCCCATTGACTACCTTGTTGAAATTATTGGTGAAGTATTAGGTGAAACCGGTGGCGTTCGCATGACTGGCGGTGGTTTTGGCGGCTGCGTTGTGGCGTTAGTTCAAACCGATTCTGTCGATGCGGTTAAGCAAGTGGTTGCTGATAAGTACTTTTATGAGACTGGCTACACAGCCGATATATATGTATGCACTGCCACTCAAGGTGCATTTGCTTAAACATTATATGTAATACACAAGATTCCCGTTAATAATTGATTGTGCCCCTTGCGTTGTTTTGAATTTCAAAACAACGCTTTTTTTTGCCTTAAATTTACAATTCTTGTTCATCTAAGTTAATGAAATGTGATATTAATGATGCGCTTTTTGGCAAAGTCATAAAGAAAGTCATGGTGTGGACTTTAACTTTTACAAAAATAATAAAACCAATAGCCTTCATCGACCCTGCATCGAGAAAATTCGCACCGCAAAACTAAAATAATCGTTGGGAAAAACTATGAAATTAGCATCGTTAGATATCACAGTGTTTGTGATCTATGTGGTGGCGCTTATCGGCATCGCATGGTGGGTATCAAGGGAAAAGCAGGGGCACGAAAAAGATACGAACGACTACTTCTTAGCAGGCTCTAGCTTGCCGTGGTGGGCAATAGGGGCCTCGCTAATTGCAGCAAATATATCGGCAGAGCAGATCATTGGTATGTCAGGCTCTGGCTATCAGCTAGGTTTAGCTATTGCCTCTTATGAGTGGATGGCAGCCATCACACTTATTATTGTAGGAAAATACTTTTTACCTATTTTCTTAAAGCACAAAATATATACCATGCCGCAGTTCTTAGAGCAGCGTTACGACCATCGAGTGCGTAAAGTCATGGCAGTATTTTGGTTAGGGGTTTACGTATTTGTAAACTTAACCGCAGTCTTGTGGTTAGGCGCTTTAGCCATTAACACCATTGCTGGTGTGGACATGGTTTATGGCATGATATTCCTAGGTGCTTTCTCGCTGGCTTATTCATTATACGGCGGGCTAAAAGCTGTGGCACTTACCGACATTATTCAAGTGGTATTGTTAATATTCGGCGGCCTGTTTTTGTCTTACACCGCGCTTAATTTAATCAGTGGCGGTAATGGCCCCATTCAAGGTTTTATCGACCTTAGCAACCAGCTACCTGAAAAATTCGATATGATTTTATCGAAAGATAATCCGCATTATATGGACTTGCCGGGCATTTCCGTACTCATTGGTGGTATGTGGATAATGAACCTCTCATATTGGGGCTTTAACCAATACATTATTCAGCGCACATTGGCGGCGAAAAGCCTACAAGAAGCCCAAAAAGGGATTGCGTTTGCTGCATTCCTTAAACTGTTAATGCCATTGATTGTGGTGTTACCAGGCATTGCGGCAGTGCTATTAGTGCCAGAACTTTCAAAGCCTGACCAAGCCTACCCATCACTAATGAGCATGATGCCAGTAGGGTTGAAAGGGGTTATTTTTGCCGCGTTAGTAGCAGCTATTGTGTCGTCGTTAGCCTCGATGACCAACAGTGTATCGACCATTTTCACTATGGATTTATATAAAGATAAACGTCCTAATGAAAGCCAACATCACTATGTGAAAGTAGGGCGTATAGTGAGCTTTGTATCACTTATTATTGCCATGGTTACGGCAAAACCGCTACTGGGGAATTTCGACCAAGCCTTTCAATATATCCAAGAGTTTACTGGCTTCTTTACGCCAGGTATTTGCGCCTTGTTTGTATTGGGCATGTTCTGGAAGAAGACCACTGCAACCGGTGGACTGTGTGCGGCACTAGGTTCGTTTGTACTTAGTATTGTATTCCGTCAATTCTGGCCTGAACTGCCATTTATTGACCGTGTTGGAATTGTGTTCTTACTTTGTGTTTCTGTGGCTATTATCGTGTCGCTTGCAGAGAAAAAAGGTGTACATGAAAATGCGGTAGATTTAGACGAGGTCGAATTCGCTACAACGAAAGGGTTCAATATTGCCGCTTTCGCCGTGGTGTGTTTGCTTATCGCCTTCTATGGGGCTTGGTGGTAAAAATAATTGGTGGAAAAGAGTAATGGTATAGGCGCTTATTCTAGTAAGCGCCTAAGAAAACCATGCGAAAGTTCAGCCGACAAGCGATGAAAATTTTGATAGCGTTCAAATTTGAAAGCGCGCGGGAGAGAAAAAACTTAATTTCTCCCGTTCAAAATAAGATATACTAACCGGCTAATATCGATGAAACTTTCGCACTTGTTGTTGTCACAAAGTGATAGAGCAGCAAGGCACTAAATACGTTACAGGAGACACCAATGGCAACGAAAGGCGTTAACAAGGTCATACTTGTGGGAAATCTAGGTAATGATCCTGAAGTACGATACATGCCTAACGGTAACGCCGTTGCGAACCTAAGCTTGGCTACCAGCGAAAGCTGGAAAGATCCGCAAGGCCAAATGCAGGAACGCACTGAGTGGCACCGCCTTACTATGTACCGTCGCTTAGCAGAAATTGCCGGAGAATATCTGAAAAAGGGTTCTCAAATTTACGTTGAAGGTAAATTGCAAACGCGTAAGTGGCAAGATCAGTCAGGCCAAGACCGTTACACTACAGAAATCATTGTAGACCAAATGCAAATGCTTGGTGGTCGCGGTGGTGAAGGTGGCGGTGGTAATGCGGGTGGCGGTTATCAACGCCCTCAGAATAACCAGCAAGGTGGATACCAGCAACAAGGTGGTCAAAGCCAAGGTGGTTATCAGCAGCAAGGCGGCCAAAATCAAGGTGGTCAAAACCAAGGCGGTTACCAACAACAAGCGCCTAATCAAGGCGGTGGTCAGTCACAGCCTAAGCAGCCTCCAATGGCAGAGCCAGACTTTGATTTTGATGATGATATTCCGTTTTAAATTCTGATAAAGCTTTTTTGTAAATCAAAAATAGATACTAAGCCCTTATTTTAAGGGCTTTTTTTTGTTCTAAATTAATCGATTAGTAGCTAATTAGCTCGTTTTGAAGCGCGATATTTATCAGACAAATTTAAAGGGGCACTGATATAAGAAATCTCTTATCGACAATTAACGCAAGATACGGCAGCATAACTTAAAAAATAAACAGTTGAACGCACGCGTTTGGTTGGAATTTGTATCAACAAGGAAGAAAGGGATGGCAGTATATATCCGAGTGTTCGTTATCTTTTTGAGTTTCTTATCGATAACTAACGCAAGTGCAGAAACGACGAGTATAGGTCCCGATGCCGAGACCTTATTAGCACTCAAAACAGAGGCTACAGAATATGCAGACAGCGGGGCGGTAATACTCAGTCGCAGAACCGAAATTACGGTCGACGAGCAACGTTTAGAGTCCACCAAATATTACCGTGCTATCTATATTGCAAGCGAAGAGGCGGTATCCGACTATTCAAAATTAGTTAACTCGTTCAATGCTTATTATCACACTAGCAGTATCGATTTTGCTCGGGTAATTGCTGCCGACGGTCAAATTTTCAATATGCAAGATGATGCTATCTCTGAAGTGTCAGCTAATAATGACGATTACCTTGATGATATGAAGCGTATTGAGTTCGCTGTACCTCAGTTAAAAGTCGGTAATATTATCGAGTACCAAATTGACGAGAAGCAGACGAAAGCGATTATAGATGGTGAATGGTTCACCGGCATTCGCTTTAATCACGTAAAATTTTTACCGCAAAAAAACTGGGTGAGAATCGATCCTATTCTGTCCTCGTTAACCACACTCACTATTCCAAACACCGTTGATTTATATATCGAAAATCGAAACACAGATTTGTCTCCGCTTGTGACAAAAAGTGGAAGCACAACGCAGTACGAGTGGAAAATGGATAAGCTAGAAGGCATAGAAATTGAGTCTGGCATGCCGCCTATCGATGAAACCTTACCTCTCGTTTACGTCTCTACGATGAACAATTGGAAAACAGTAGATGATTGGTACTGGGACTTATTCAAGCCAAGCTTGATGCCAGCAGATAATGTTACCGCGTTAGCGAATGAACTGTTTAGTGATCAGGACACCCAGACCGATAAAGTAAAAGCGGTGTTTGATTACATGCAAAAAAATGTTCGTTATATAGGTGCGCATGTTAACCGTGGGGGCTATCAGCCTCATACTGCGCAAGAAGTGCTGCAGAACGCCTATGGTGACTGTAAAGACCAAACAACTCTTATTGTGGCGCTACTCAACGAAGCCGGTATAAAAGCGTCACCAGCACTAGTAAATACCTACAATGGAAGTGTTGTATTTGACGATTTACCAGCACTTAACTTTAACCATATGATCACTTACGTTACCACGGATGAAGGTAGTTATTGGCTAGATACCAGTGGCCAAACGGGCACTTTCCCAGGGTTAAGTGCCATGCTTGGGGGCAAACGTACATTTGTGGTAACGGGCAGCGCGGGTGAGCTAGTAGAAGTTCCCCATGTTCAACCTGAAGAGAATGTGGCAAAAGTGGGGGTTGATTATTCGCTGAATGATTCTGCATTAGGCGCATCAGTAAAGATGAGTTTTGACGGTCAGGTAGAAACGAACCTTCGTAATTATTATCAATTTTCGCCAGAAAAGCGCGCTGTAGTAGAGCAACTTCTGTCGCCATTTGTTCACGATAATCGAGTAACGTCGTTTACCGCAACGGATCCCGCAGACTCGGCTACACCTTTTGAAATAGAGGGAAAGTTTGTAGATTTACTCTCTATTACTGAAGATATTTCTCGTTTTCATTACAGCATGAACTATGCGCAAATTTTGAAAGTCTTTACCGGTTTTTCCATTATGGAACCTGTATCTGAGCGCGACCAAGACCTTTATATACAAATACCCATTACGGTAGAACTTTCTATTACCTATCCAGCTCCATGGCCGGATGCTGAGCTAGTGCAAAATGGCCCTGCCAGCAATTATCAAAACCAATTTTTTGAAATAACACATACTGCGCAGCCTAGTGATAACGAAGTAATAAGTACCTCAAAATTCGTACTGTATGCGCAAACCATACCGGTTGAAGAATACGCAGCCTTTTTTAATGCTATTGATGCCTTTCAAAAAGGCAGCGAGAGTATGTTCGTATACGACAAGGTCATGGCAACATCACCGCAAAGCCACGCAACGTTATCTATAGAAGAGCAAATAGCGCACTCGCGCGCCCTGCTTGATAGTGGACACTTTGACGAGGCGTTAGAATACGTAAGCGAACTTGCTAATAGCAATAAAGACAATGGAGAAGTGCAGTATTTATTGGGTATTGTGCATGGTTTCAATGGTAAAGACGCTCTGTCTGAAGCGGCGTTTGAGCGTGCTGAGTCTCTTGGCTACCAGTATTAGTACATAAAGGATTATTAGATGATGTTTTACCGAATTGTACTACTTGCTAGCGTGATATTACTGAGCGGCTGCGAATCTACTTCAACCCAGAATGCAGATGCCTCGCCTGAACTCGTCGGTTTAGAGCAGCAGGTTGAGCGTTACCCAAATGATTCTCAGGCATTGCGTAATTTGATTGAGTACCAGTTAAAAGCGTTTGACCGAGAGCCAGATTATGACTTATTGAATAAGCTGCAAAGTAATTTGCAACAAGGCATAAAACAAGCGCCTAACGATCGCTATTTTGCTTTTCACTATTATCGATTGAATTTGCAATTGGCATTTGTAGAGCAAGAGTACGACGAACAAAAGTGGCAAGCGTTTTATACACAGCACCCGTTTTTAAGTACATTAGACATTGCGCCGCCGGTGTATGTTTCATACTTACTCGAGCAACCCCAAGATGAAAAAATGTTAGCGGCGTTAAAGCAAACGGTTCGTGACAATCCATTTTTTATGAATGGGGCTTTAGAGTTAGCTTATTATTATTATGATCAGGAACAGCTCGAATTAGCCATTTACATTGTTGAGGCGGCGCGAAAGCGAGATGATAGTAATCCTGATGCAAAGTCGGACTGGGTGCTTTATCAAACGGAATACGCACTTAATAATATGTGTGATACGGGCACTTATAAACCATTAGACGATATCATTACCGAAAGCCGTCTTTTGACGCAGTCTTTTCCTAATGATCCATTTCATTTTAATTTACTCGCGGAATTATTCCGTATCAGCAATAAAACCACGTTGGCCGTCTATACCGCACAAAAAGCGGCTAAATTAGATCCTAGCTATCAGAGTTATTTAAATGAAATGTATTTATGGGATACCAAAATCGATAAAGTCATCGACTATGAGATAACTGATGTTGATAGCAAAGCAGAGATTTTACTTACCCAAATTTACGCAAATATTGCGGCGGGGAATTGGGATAAAGTAGGTAATCTTGCTAGTCGTTATAGTCAAGCTGATGAGGCTCGAATCTATGGGGTACTTTATGGTGCGTATGGCTATAGAATGCAGGGTAATAGCCAAGAAAGTCGTGAGTTATTAAACTTTGCCTCTGAGCAACTTGAATTGGACGATTGGCAAAAAGGGATGCTTAACTTTGCCAAAGGCAGTATTGATGAAACGCAATTGATGGCACTGGCGAGTGATCGCTGCGAACAGTCTGAAGCTTTATTCATTGCAGCCTTAAATCACATAGAAAACGACAACGCTGAACTTGCAGACACCTACTGGCAGCGTATTTACGACCTTGATATACGAACGTTTTTTGAATTTGCAGTAGCAAAAAATAAAATCAAAGCAGCAAGTAAATAATAGTACTCGACTTGAACCAAAGTAAGGGGGCACCCGCAAGGTATCCCCAATATCATTAAAGAAACGGTTAAGAACCATTTAGGTGATTGTTTAAACCGTAGAGATATATTTTTCAATTAATCTATCAAACGAGCTTTTTTGCAGGGGCTTAATAATGTAACCCTTTGCCCCTTTTTGCATCGCTTTAGTCACTGTAGCTTTATGCTTATCCCCTGATAGCATGATAATAGGAGTATCGGCGTTTAGGCTTTGCTGAGAGCCCGCTTGGCCTACAATGTAGATGCCGTTAGTGTCTGGTAAATTCACATCCATCAGCACAAGGTCGTACTTTTTGGTGGATAAAGAAGCGAAGGCTTGCCTGCCTGTAGAAACGGCATCGCAATGCATCTTATATTTATCAATCAACCGCTTGGTTAGCTGAAGGCTAATAATGTCATCCTCAACCACGAGGATAGATGGCACATCGTTCTTTTTTTCCAGTATTTTTTCGGGGTCGATATCTTGGTTATATAGTCTGTTAAAGGCGTAGCCTTTGTCTTTTTCTGCGGTGCTTGTGCTTGCTTCAGTACTCGCATCTGTTGTTGCTTCTTCAGCACCAGTATTTGACGTTAATTCTGCCGTTTTTAAATCGAGGGTTTTTTCTAATAAGCTAATCGCCCTCGCTTGAAGTTTTATTAACTCTGGGCGAATTTGGTCTGCCTTCATTTTAGATAAGGTTTCTTGTAACTTGGCAATATCAAGATCTACGGATTGCTCCATTTCTACCCGTGTTACTGCTCGTTCTAATGCGTTTTCAATTTCTACAATAGAGCTTTCGAACTCCGACTGTAATTGGTTTTTGTAGTCTAGACCTTGTTTTAACGCATGTTTTATTTTGTCATCAAAATGGTCGATTTTGCTGAAATAGGTTTGTTGAGCAAGCATTTCTCTGTCTTGAACATGCACTCCTAGTTCGCTAAATAAATGTTCGCAAATTAATATAATGCGATGTAATTCATACACAGGTCTGGCGACCATGTAGTCGTCTATAATTCCTGCCGCATGCGCTTCATAGGCTTCTTTCTCATACTGACGAGGAATTAAACTAACAATTTTATGGTTACATAAGCGATATGTCTTCAACGCCTCAAGGGTTCGGTAATAGGTAAAAAGGCTTTTCTCCAATGAGTCGCCTGTAAGCAGAATGACTTTGGGTTTAGCATCAGTAAGAAGCTTGCATAAATCTTTCAGCGAATGGCAAGTTGCGTAATCGTCAAAGTGCGCTTTTACCATCTCGATAATGATTTCATCACTTTGAGGATCTGTAATATAGAGAACTATTTGAGCTTCACTTGAGTGAGTCATGATTTTCCAAATATTTCCTTAAATGGGCTAGAAGCTCTTCAATACCCTCTTTCATTGCTTCCCAATCTGCCACTCTGGGCGCGTCTATTGAATCGCTGTTAGCTGCATTTTCAACAATTTCGCATTTCTGGCTTAAACGATAGGCACCAACTGTCCTCGTACTACTTTTCAATTTATGGGCAAATTTTGCCAAGCCTTTCCAATCCTTCGCTTTGGCTAAACGGCACATTTTGGGGAAATCGCGTGTTAGATTACTTTGATACGAGTCTAAATAGTCATACTCCTCAACGGCGCTTATATCCCCTGTCATTTCGATGAGGGCTGAAATATCGAAAACGCTTGTGGGATCAATACTGCTACTCACTTCACTACTGTCATAGAAAAAGTCATCATCAAATATACATTCATGTAAACCAGCTTCGTCTGTAATAGCTGTAGATGTTGCCAACTGTCCCTTTTGTTCTAATTCACTGTCTAGGCGACGTGTTAAGTCTGCTAATGTTTGTAATGTGAGTGGCTTCATTAAAATGCGATCTACCCCAACGTCATTACAAAGCGTTTGGCATTGTTTTGAGTTATCGGCAGTCAGAATTAACATAATCGCGGGTGGTCTTTGCTCACTTTCCTCTATATCTCGCAAAATCCCGATAAGCTCCCCACCTGTAATAACAGGCATTTGATAATCACTAATTACTACGTTAAATGTCTGCTGCTCAAAGAAAATAATGGCCTCTTCTGCTGACATCGCAAAGAAAGCCTTAATATTCAGAGTGTCAAATTGCTTTTTAAGTACATAGATATTATCGATATTATCTTCCACCACTAAGATACGCAGACGGTCGGAAATATTGTCAGGCTGTAAGTGCCTAACGCTAGATGATGCAGGCGGCGAAGTAGATGAAATTAGGTTGATTAGTTCACCCAATTTAAGTGGCACTAGATGGATTTGGTTAATGTTAACAGGGTCATATTGGTTTATATTGTCTACCAGAAGCGCAGTTTGGCCCAATGGCAGATTGGAGATGTTGTCTTGTAAAGACAATTCAGAGTCGAGCAAAGCAAACTCGTGTACCTTGGTAGCATCAAGCAAATAGATATGGTTTGATTGTGCTTGCTCTGGCAAGGTGTTTATTAATTGGGTTTTAAAAAGTAGTCGTTGTTCGTATCGTTTAAGGTCATAAAAAAAAGTGGCGTTGTTGGTTACAAACGTATAATTATCTAAATGTGCTGGTACCGATTCTATTTCCGGCGCTGAACAGGCTTCTAACGGTAATTGCACTACAAACGTTGAGCCTTTCCCTAACTCACTCTCAACGTAGATATGGCCGCCCATCAACTGAACAACTTTTTGACAAATACTCAACCCCAATCCTGTGCCACCGAAGGTTTTATGAATTTCTTCATTCGCTTGGGTGAAACGGTCAAAAATAGTGTGTATTTTAGCGGCCTCAATACCAATACCATTATCGATAACGTGGAAATGAATGTAATTCGTTAATTCATCTTTCAACACTTCCAAACGTAGTGTGGCATTCAACGTTCGATTAAATTTAAGCCCATTGCTTAACAAGTTTGTGAGAACTTGCATGAGGCGCAATTCGTCGACTTTAATCAGGCTCGGAATAATCGGGTCGATAAATAACGTAAGTTCAACATTTTGTTGTTTCGCTTGCCCATATAAGTGACCGATCAATTCCTCACATAGTGTCCTCAAGTTAATTTCTGATGGCGAAAGTTGAACCATGTTGGCATCAAACTTGGTGAAGTCTAATACATCATTGATGAGGTTCAGGAGAGAGTTTGCACTTTTCGATAATCTTCCTAAAAGCTCATTCCCTTTAAGATCTTTTTGATGCTCACATAAATCTAGCAAACCAATAATACCGTTTAATGGTGTGCGAACCTCGTGACTCATTGCCGCCATAAAATTACTTTTTGCATTGCTAAGAACATGCGCTTCGTTAAATGCGCTTTCAAGCTGCTCATTAAGGCCTTTAATCTGAGATTCATTAATGATGAGACCTACCCGCCCGTCTGTGAAGGTTAAATTGTCGCGATATTCATAAAATTGCCCGTCAGGAGAGGTGAACGATAAAGATAGCTCCTGTTTACTGCTAAATTTGCGCCTCAAAAATCGATAGGTTAATGCCTGAAGACGTTTGTCCCGTTGCGCGAAGTAGACGCTGAAATCTTTAAGAATGGTATCTAGTGGCACACCGTTTAAACTTTTATTCGTACTAAAAGGAAATATCTTTTGGAATTGTTCATTAACAAGGTCGATTTTTCCTTCGCTAAAAATTATAGCCGCATCGGGGATCTGATCGATGGCCGTTACAAGGTTATAGTATCTCTTAGCTAGCGCCGAAGGCTTCGACCGAGCAATTTTAACCAGTGTTCTTCCATGCTCCATTGGCATGGCAGTACACAGTTTTTCTTCCCCTTCAATGACACAAAAAGCGAGTTCTTGCTCGCGGTTTAATAAAGGCATTATTGCGTCCATAATAATCGGCAAGTTAGAAGACAGAACCTTGCTGTCCTTTAATTTATTATTTGAAGCAAGAATGTCAAAGTCGTTATTTACCACAAGCACGGGATGGTAAAACAGATTAATCAGGCTCTGAGTCTTTTTAAGGTCTTTATTAATTTCAATATCTTTAATAGTCATGAAAAGGTGGTCTATTATTAAAATAACGCCAATCAGGCGTGATAAAAGCCATGATTAAAAAATTGTTAAATAAGAAATCACCAACTAATTCTGAGCTCAATTTTTAGCGAATTCAGTTTGGCTCATAACAATTTTACTGTAGATGACAATAGCGATAATTGCGAAATTAGTGGTTAGAAAACGTTATGAAGAATGGAAAGTGAACTTACTAATACATAGCTATCGTCAGTGGTTAATGCGTTTTTGACGCGACCTGATTAGAGCGTATTTCTAAGGGCTGGCGTTTCAGCGGTAGCCTATAAGACTTATGGAGTAGCTAACAGTGAAGGATGTGTTAACTGCAAGGCAGCTTGTGTTCAATGAAGACCACGAAGTATTTGCTTGCGAATTTTTGTGCTTGGGCGAAGCAGATTCCGACATACTCTCTCACCCGCAGGTGGGGCTACTACAAGAGGGAATGACCAGCGAGTTATTAGCAAGTGTATGCGAGAGTATTGCGAAAAGCGATAGGCACCTAAATGTGCCTATATTCATCAATATCGATCAGGATTTTCTAAGTGAAACCGACAGCCTTTTACCGGTAAAACCAAACATTATTCTCGAGATGCTCGCCACAGTAGAACCCACAGATTATAATCTCAAACGAATTCGACAATTGAGGCGTAGAGGTTTCAACTTTGCGCTGAGTGAATACGCATTCGACCCTTCTAAATCGATGTTCTTTAAATACATCAAAGTGATTAAAGTTGATGTGTTAAATGTGACTCAAGCACAGCTTAGAAAAAGCATCCCAATATTAAAAAAATCAAAGTGTTTAATATTGGCAGAACATGTGGACAACCAAGCGGTATATGAAAATTGTAAAGCATTAGGGTTCGATCTTTTTCAGGGAGATTTCCTTGAAAACCCGTTTATTATTGATGGTAAGAAAATAAGCGCAAAGCAACATAGTGCTTTAAACCTAGTCTCTGAACTCAGCAGAAGTGATATTGAAGTTGATAGCGTCGCAGATATGATTTCTCTTGATCCTGTCCTGACAACGAAGATTTTACTTTTAATAAACTGTCCTCTTTATCAACTTGTTCGTGATGTTAACAGCGTTAGAGAAGCTGTGGTGATATTGGGGCTGAATGTCGTCAAGCAATGGGCAATCATCATGTCTTTGATGTCTGTCTCAACGAGCCCTACCGAATTATTTCGAACATTATTAACAAGAGCGAAAACCCTTGAACGTATTGCGCTGCATAAACAGAATGAGCAAGATGCGATTAACCCATCAGAATGCTTTTTAGTGGGCTTACTTTCAGGCGCAGATGCAATTTTTGAAGTTGGAATAGAAACACTTGTTAGTAACCTGAAGCTGGAAGCGCGTTTAAAACAAGCTTTATTAACCCGTGATAATGCTCTTGGTTTACTGCTCACTAATGTGATGGGCATAGAGCGCTTCGATAGCCAAACTTTCGAGGGCTTATCGAATGAGGAGATCTGCCTTTATGGCCGTTGTCATCAAGATGCAGCGCTATGGGCAGACAATGTCATGAACAACTTATGAGTAGACTTGAGAGCCCCTGCTGATAGCAAAGAAACGGCGTGTAAGTAAGCGACTGAAGCGTGTATAGTACCTATAATGGCTTACCTTTTAGCATCAGGAGCTTTTATGTTCACCGGATTGTGTGCCTTTCCCCTCACGCCATTTCGCCACGAAAAAATAGACTTTCACGCGTTTGAAAAGCTCATTAGCAACCTAAAGCAAGCAAATGTCGATTCAATATGCGCCATGGGATCTACCGGCCTTTATCCCTATTTAAAGAGGGATGAGCTAGCACAGGTGACGGAATCTTCAGTTGCTACCGCAAACGGTACACCTGTGATGGTAGGCATTGGTTCACTGCGTACTTATGATGTGCTTAAAAATGCGGAGGTGGCACAAAAAGCGGGGGCGAAAGCGTTGTTACTGGCCCCTGTTTCGTATCATCCGTTGCATGAAGCTGAAGTACTTGCTCTGTACCAAAGGGTCACCTGTGAAATCTCAGTTCCCCTGTGCATTTACGAAAACCCAGGAGTGACCCAGTTTAGTTTCAGCGACACGCTATATAGCCAAGTTACCCAGCTACCAAACGTAGGCGCGATTAAAATTCCCGGAATGCCTTTTGCTGATGCTGATGGCAATGCGACTGGGGAAGCACGACTTTCTAGCTTGCGAAATTTAGTGCCAGAGCATGTAGCCATTGGTGTGAGTGGTGATAAATTTGGCGCGTTGGGTATGCAAGCGGGATGCGATTTATGGTTATCTGTGCTGGGAGGGCTATTTCCTAATACGGTGAAAACCATGATTGCATCAACTCAATCATCATCGTTGCAAGCAGTGATAGCACAATCTGAACGCTTAACGCCGTTATGGGATTTGTTCGCTCGCAATAAAGGCGGTATGCGCGTGATGGCCACCGCTGCGGCAATACTGGGTTACACAGAAGCAAATTGTTTACCTCATCCATTACAGCCCCTTCAGGCCGAAGATAAACAAAAACTCGAAGCGATTTTAACGCAATTATCACTGGATTAAGTTGCACTTGACTCAGTGCTAATCTGTTGCCAACGCTAACACAAAGGCCAGCGCCAAAGAGTAGCCCACCGTTGAATAAAGAACGTTTTTCACCATTACTCAAATATGTTGTTGCCGCCATTATCGCGCGCACGGCAACTGGTGGCGCTATTGTGGCCATCGTATTGCTTGCTAGAAACCTTGAACTTGATGGAACGGCAGCGGGAATTTTAGCGGCATGCTTAACGCTGCCTCATTTGTTAGGGCCAGTATACGGGCGTTGGTTAGATGGGGTTTCGCAGCCTAAATATCTCATTAGTGCAGCGGCGTTGAGTTATACCTGCTTTTTTCTATTGGCTATATTCAGTTTTGAAATGCATTTTGCTTGGCTGTTGGCGTTTTCGTTGCTGATAAGTGGTGTTTGCAGTTCGTTTATTATGGGGGGCTTGGGTACTCAATTGCCGAGTTTAGTTAGCGCAAGCAATACGTCTCTTAGAAAAGCGCAAAGCTGGGACACCATTACCTATGGGGTAGGGCACACATTGGGCCCATTTATTGTTGCTTCTTTATCGGCGCTGTTCTCAACAAAGGTTGCTGTTAGTGTGCTGGTGTTCACGCCTCTGTTAGCTGGCATACTCATTTTAACTTTCCCTAAAAAGCATGTACTGCCAAAAGCTGGCGCCTCACTAGACATAGGGTTTAAAAGCGTGTTTTATGCGTTTAAAAACTCGAGCGCACTGTTACGTACGATGGTGATGACATCGGGAGCAGCATTTAGTATTGCAGCCTTACCCGTGTTAGCCGTTTATCTTAGCGAATATTGGCACCACGCAGAGCATCATGGCGCTTATCTGGTCACGGCATACGGGGTAGGAAATTTAAGTGGTGCGCTAATTCTCATTGTTAGGCCACTATCGAAAGAGCCACTTACGTTGTTAAAACGAGCAGGAAGCTTTTTGATGTTGGCGTTACTGGCGACAACCCTAAGCCCTTCTTTTGTTCTTGGGGCAGCGGGCTACTGGTTATGTGGTGTAGCCAATGCCATATTCTTTACTTCCAGCCTAGCGGCACGAACGGAGTTTGCCCCTGTACATAGCGCGGCGCAGACGTATATGTGGGTTGCCGCTGCTAAGGTAGGCGCAGGTGCAATAGGCGCCCTAGTCGCTGGAACCTTACTGGTACATGGGGTAACAGTCCCGCTGGTAACATCTTGCGCAACCCTCGCACTCATTCTTATCATGTGTTTTGCTATATTCAGCGTGCAAAAATAGCCTTTAGGTTATACGTTTACCTTTATCGTTATCAAAATAGCAAATTAAATTAACTAGTCTTATTTATTACAATTCATTTAATAAA
This sequence comes from Alteromonas lipotrueae, assembly GCF_019249255.1. Lineage (NCBI taxonomy): Bacteria > Pseudomonadati > Pseudomonadota > Gammaproteobacteria > Alteromonadales > Alteromonadaceae > Alteromonas > Alteromonas lipotrueae. The sequence continues at coordinate 131,673 of NZ_JAESDJ010000002.1, forward strand.
TGAGCCACTCCTTGTATGTTGGGAGCACGGAGGTAATATACGGTATGCATAATAATTAACAAAAAATTAGTAATTCATGAAAACGTTATCCCTAATTTGTGCCACAGTAGTACTGACCGCGACACCGGTATATTCAGCGCAGACGCTTTATCAAGACTATCCTAGTGATATTACGCCTGAACTAAGTGAAAAAGGTACCTATAACGTGGGCGTTAAAACCTTAACCGTTAACTATCCTAAGCCCGTCGTTACTCTACAAGGGCAGGTTGTTGACCGAGCGTTGAAACTAGAAGTTTGGTACCCCACCACTGATAGCGGCGCGGCCACAACGTATGAAAATCAAACCCGTAGTGGTAACGAGTTTAGCATTCAAGCTGATGCTATTCGCGATGCCAGTGTGGCAGAAACGCAAGGCAGTTACCCTGTTGTTGTGTTGTCGCACGGCTATACGGGTTATCGCACAATAATGTATTACCTTGGTGAGCACCTAGCGTCTCATGGATATATTGTGGCAGGGATAGATCATACCGACTCTACCAACGAAGATGTAGATTTCGCCAATGCCCCTTATGCTGGCTTCCCTAGTACCTTATTGAACCGTTCGAGAGATCAAGTGTTAACGTTGAATGCGGTGAGTGAACATGCGCTATTTAGCGGTGTAGCCGACACCCAAAACGCTGGGCTCATTGGCTATTCTATGGGGGGGTTTGGGGCGGTTAATACTGTTGGCGGCTGTTATAACTTTGGAGCAGAAGCTACTGCTAGCTTTACTGGGGTAGCAGATCCGGCGGTGATCAGTGCGCTACAAAATGTACTTAATACTTGTGCCGGTGGCAATGCTGACGCTGAAAGCGTAGATAGGCGTTGGAAAGCGGCGATGGCGTTAGCGCCTTGGGGCGGTCAACATAAAGTGTTTTCAGAAGACGCACTAAACAATGTTCGTGTTCCCATGCTATACGTTTCTGGCGATCATGATGATATTTCTGGTTACCAAGGTATTAAGTGGCTATTTGAAAATACAGGAAACGAAAACAGTAAACTACTGACGTTCCAAAATGCCAGACACAATATTGCTCCCCATCCGGCCCCTAAAGAAGCATTTGGAAACGAATTCGATATTGGTCATTATTTAGAGCCAGCGTGGCGTTCAGAAACCATGAATGACATAAACGAACACTTTGCATTGGCTATGATGGAATGCCATGTGAAAGGAAAAGCTGATTTTTGTGCCTATTTAAATGTTGAGGGCGATAGTGGGCAAGTTGCTGTAGAAGGAAAAGTGCCAGAAGTCTGGAAGGGCTTCGACAATCGTTATGCGTTAGGTTTAATAATGGAAAGTAAACCTAAGAAATAGGCGTCACCTTTACTATCTCCAATGATGAAAAAATACCGTAAAGGCCTAACCGTGTTAGGCCTTTTTTTGTTTCGCGTTGTGTCATACCCATAGGCAAACGGTTCATTCTGGCAAGACATGCTTTGTTACTTATTCAGTTCGAGAAGTCGTATTAAGCATGCTAATTTACTACTTCACGCTTATTCATTTAAGGCAAAGGAATGTTCCTCCAGCGAAATCAAAACAAATTAACTGTTCTCCATTGTTTGTGTCTGCCTGCTATTACTGCGTTTAAGGGTACAAATATAGCCGCTTTGCTGTGTTTATCATTCTTTGTGTCATTTGCGAACGCTAGCGCATTACCTTCTGACGACGTATTAGACGCTATGTTTCAAGCGCAGGATTATGAAAGTATAGTGAACGCACTTGAGCCCATACCATCAAAGACCCCGAAGCAATATAACGTGTTAATTTCGGCGTTAATGAATACAGATTTAGATGATGCTGAGGATATGGCGGCTCAATTTGTTGACGACCATAAAGACAATTACCGCGCTTACCATATGCAGGCTAACGTGATGGGGGCACAAGCAATGGATAGTGTTTTTTCCGCCCTAGGTTATGCCAAAAAAGCCAAAGCGAGCCTACAAAAAGCGATAGAAGTGGCGCCAGATGAAATTGAGGTTTATCAGGCGTTAATGCAATTTTACATAATAGCGCCGTCTATCGCTGGTGGCGATATAGATGAAGCTAAAAAGCTTGCTGATAAAATTACGCAAATGGATGCACTAGAAGGCAAATTTGCGACAGCAACAATTTATGCCGCAGACGATAAAGCTGCTGAAGCAAAAGCAATGTTAATTGAGCTTAGCGAAAAGCCTGAATTCGAAGTTCGGGCACGTTTTGAGCTTGGTCGATTGCATATAGATGGTGAACAATACGATGACGCGATAGCAGCGCTAACCCCTCTATTAAACACTAACGTAGTTAAAGCTCACAAAGCAGATGAACAAGCATGGAACACGTATTCTGAAAGTAAGTTTACCCAACTATATGGCACTTATCGTATAGGTTGGGTGGCAGTAGAAACCAGCCAATATACAAAGTCGGGAATTGATGCGCTTAACTACTACTTGGCTGAATTAGAGGCGACAGATATTGATACTCATCAGTTGCCAAGTAAGAATTGGGCTAACTTACGTTTAGCCGAGCTGTTCCTAAATGCTGATGATGTTTCAATGGCATCTAGCACCCTTGAGAAAGTGACAAAAGACGGTGATAAACGTTTGGCAAAAATAATGAAAAGCCTCAAAAAACAAATAAAAAAGCGAACCTAGTGGTTCGCTTTTTTTAAGCTTTATGTAGCGTGTTTTTTATTACACTACACTGCTTTAACGGTATAGATAAGCGAAGTTTGCGGGAATAAAACCGGCATTTGCATACCGTATTTCATTAACGCTTCACCGCTAAATACTTGCCCGTCTGTTTTTTGCAAAATAGACGGTGAGTATTCTTTCAATGTACCCGGCCAAACCCGCTCAAGGGTATAGGACTTATCGGCATCAAGCCCGGCAAAATAGAAACGAGATGGTGTAGTACGCCCGGTTTCTTTCACGCTATTGTAGGCAAAAATTCCCTCGGCTTTGTCTTTTGATACATAACCAAACTTCACGTTAAGGCCATCATCATCCATGCGGTATAAATCGCCACCGTGGGTAATGTGGCGGTATTTTTTATACAGTGAAATGGCGGATTTCAGGGTGTCTTGCTCGTGCTCAGTAAGCTCACGGGGGTCCATCTCAATACCCATGTGGCCAAACATCGATACCGCAGAGCGGATCTCAATCGGTAAATTACGGCCAGTAATATGGCAATCGCGAGGGCCTACGTGTGCGCCCATCACTTCAGAAGGGAAGAAGTAAGAGAAGCCGCGCTGTATGTACAAGCGGTCTAACGCGTCGTTAGAGTCTGACGTCCAAAAACGGTCGGTGTGAGGTAATATACCTAAGTCCACACGGCCCCCGCCTGAACAACAGCTTTCAATTTCAATACCCGGATGTGCCGCTTTAACGCGATCGATTAACGTATACAAAGCCGCCATTTGGCCATGCATAGCTGGTTTGCCTTGTAGGTTGCCAGGATGATTTACATCGCGGTTCATGTCCCACTTAATGTAACTAATTTTAGGGTAAGTGCTCAGTACGTCGGTAATCACCTTGTACAGGTACTCAACCACTTCAGGGTTGGTTAAATCAAGTACGTACTGATTGCGAAAGGGTACATGGGGGTTATTCTTGGTGTGCAACGCCCATTCAGGATGTGCGCGGTACAAATCGCTATCTGGGTTAACCATTTCAGGTTCAAACCATATGCCGAATTCCATGCCTTTATCGGTAACGTGGTCGATAAGCCCATCTAGCCCTTCTGGGTAGATAGCTTCATCTACTGTCCAGTCGCCTAAGCCAGCTTTGTCATTTCTTCGGCCCTTAAACCAGCCATCATCTAACACAAAGCGTTCAATACCAAGCGGTGCTACTTTGTCAGCAAGGGCTTTAAGTGTTACTTCATCATGGTCGAAATAAATGCCTTCCCATGTGTTGTAGTGCACTGGGCGGGGCTTGTGCTGTGCACTGGTGATATCAGCGCTGTGGGTTAACACATTGCTTCGAATAAAATTATGAAACTGCTGGGAAAGGGATGAAAAACCAGCGTCGCCAAACCCGGCATAAAGCACGGGTGACGTATAACTTTCACCTGCATCAAGCGTTACTTCACCAGGAAATAATAGCTCGCCAAATTGAACGTAGCTTCTGCCATCAGCCATCATTTCCGCACGGAATTTATGGTTAGCTGAAGCACCTAAATGGAAGCCGAAACACTCACCAACTAGCTCACCGGTTCCATTAGCAAATGCGATTAAGCCTGGGAAAGTATCATGAGAAGTTTTGCCGCGGCGGTTTTCACGTACATAACTACCGAAGAACAAGTCATGGTCGGCAGTTTGGAATTCATTAGACCATCTTCCTTCAAAGCTTTTAATCTTGCTCATGGTCGTTGGTAAGGCAAGGCTGGCAGCATTTAAGTAGTTTAACTGTAATGTGCTTTCACCTTGGTTTTGGATACTTGAGGTAAATGTGGCCACGGTTGTTTCAGCATCTAATACAACCCGTGTAACTAACTGCATTTGCCTGTCGGCATCAACCGCAGTAAACGTTAAGCTGGTATCGGTTTGCTCAATGTCAGACAAGGTAAATCCTGCCGACCATTGATCTGCATCCCCTGAAATTTCTAAACCAGGTGAACCGGTAACACCTTCACCATGGGTGGGAACTAATGAGATAGGTGGCTCGATAACCGGCGCACATTTCGCTTCTTGGCGAGTGTTAAGCAGCGCTAACATGTCTGTCGTTGTTGCATTGTTCAACTGCTGGCCATAGTAAATCAGAGTAGGCATGCGCCCTTGGCAGTCGAAAATTAAAGTCGTTTTTGCGTTGTCTAAGCGGACAAAAGCCGTGAGTGATGACATGTTAACCTCTCAGGTTTTAAATATGATTGAATACCGCACACCCATTTATATCGCATGTATAACATAGAAAAGATGCGGAATAAGACGTTTATCTAAATTGGGTAAAACGTTTACATTGCGTGTAAAATACCATGCTCTTTACTTCTCCACCAATAATTAGTTGGTAGTTTTTAGCCCGATTTTAACCACAGGGTTGTTCGCATTTTTAGTGAGTTGTACCAAGCGGTTGTATTGCCTAAGTGAAAGCATCATGGCATTTATTGCTACCAGTAACCCTTGGGTATGCAATTGGTGAATAATATCTGCGTTTAGCTGCACTAGCTTATCTTCATTAATAGTCATAAGCCCTGTGCTTTCACGGGGTTCGCCATTTTCAAAATGTAAGGTGATTGATAGATTAGATAGCAACTCAAGGTCGGTTAAAGCCTGAATAAAAGCACTTGCTTGTTTAGAGCCGCTCGCTAAGTTAGATAGCATACTTTGATACTGTTTAAGACTTGCAGATGGGGAGCCATCTGATGCAAATAAAGCACTGGCACCTTCGCTACTATTGTTAGAAATCAAAGGGCTGTCTTCATCAAACAATACGGTGAGTTTGTCTTGTTCAACAGCGTAATTGAATGGGTAGCTTTGGATGCTCAGCGGCACGGCATGACCCATCCATTCAGTGTCGCTACAATATACGTTACCAAACTCGGGCCAGCCAACCACAGCCGCTAACGTATGAGAATGGTTTGCGTCATTTGCAGTAACCACTATAGGCATACAGCCGCTAATACTGGCAATCTCATTGAAGCCTAAGGACACTAAATTAAACTCGGCGCTGTGGCTAAACCTTTTATCTGCCTTTATACAAAGGTTGCGATGTGCTTGGTTATCTAACGGCGTATATGACGACATAACAATACCTGATGGTTAAATTAAGGTGTATTAGGCTTAATACTTATTAAGCATTGTATCAATTAATCCACGATGAGAAGGAAGGCGCGCTATCAATTGAGCGATTAGGGCTTTATTCAGTTGCAAATGTTTATCGGCACCGTCGTATTGGCTCATTGAACGCACATATTGGCTCAAGTCGGTTTTATGTGACATTCCATAAAGTATATAGCGATAGCTTTGTGCGCTAAATACTTCATCTCTATCAGTAAAGTCGCTATCGAGAATAGGGCGGTATTGCCACTCTTCAAGCAAAGATGCTAGCCGTTGTGGAATGCTCTGTGGTGCTCTGTTTGCTAACCAAAAATCCTCGTTACGATTACTAAGTACATAGTGCAGTTTTAAAAACGCTATAGTGCTTTGCCACTTATAAGCTAGCGCTTCATTAAAGCGGTTCGCCACGTGGGGCATCACCTGTGTATAGGGGGGTAATTGCTCTGCAAGTTGAATTGCGCTTTGCTCAATTAACATCAGTGATGAGGCCTCAAGGGGTTCTAAGAAGCCACTAGATAAACCTATAGCTACGCAATTTTTTTCCCAGAAACGTTTTCTATAGCCAGTTTTATAATTAATTTTTCTAAAAGTAGAAGGTAACTCTTCGTCGGGATTTATCGATTTTAGATAAGCCGTAAACGTTTGAGTTGCCTCGTCGTCTGATTGAAATTTTGACGAATAAACGTAACCGGTGCCCCGACGATTTTGCAAACCAATGTCCCATATCCAACCTGCTTTTTGCGCGGTAGAAAGGGTGTGACAAGCAATAGGCTGATGTTCATCAGAATATGCAATTTGATGCACTAAAGCTGAATCTGAAAACAATACAGAGGATGCATCTTCCATGGGAACATCTAGTGCTTTTTCGATAAGATGTGCACTAAAACCCGTGCAATCAACAAAAATATCACCGCGAATATGGTCATTATTTTTTGTGACGACGTGCTTTATGCCAGCGTCATCAGTAGCAACATCGGTGACATCATCAATAATATGTTCGACGCCCAACTCTTTCTTACAATGTTCACGCAATACGCTAATGAATTTACCGGCATCAAGATGATAGCCATAATTAGCACTGAAATTTTGTTTTGAATGGGCCGTTAATTTGGGTGCTAGGCCATGTTCACACAGGCTAGGTTGAAAACACACATCTGAGGCATATTCGTGTAATGCAGTGTTACACAACCAGTAAGGGGTTATATCTACAGTAGCCGAGCCTTGGGGCGCGCTAAAGGGGTGGTAGTATCCAGTGCGTTCCCCTTCAGTGTGCCAGTGAACAAACTTACTCGCCTGTTTAAAGGTCGCACTCGCCTGTTGGACGAGTGCAGCTTCTTCAATTCCTATTTTAGCTAGGGTGCTGCGCATAGTAGGCCAAGTGCCTTCACCCACACCAATAGGATGAATCGAATCAGATTCAATAACCTTTACAGACAAACGTGCGCCGGTGGAGCCTTGTTTAGAGTGGGTAGCAGCCAGCAGACCAGCAGTAAGCCAACCCGCTGTGCCTCCGCCCACAATAACAACACTATTTACCGGCGTCATACGCTGCGCTACCTAGTCTGCATCTACCAATCTGCCGCGCCATTGCGCCGATTGTCTAAATACGAGTTTATTTACACCCAAGGCTACACCAATACAGCAAATTAAGGTAACCAACATAAGGTGAATATAATGCAAACCAAAGGGGGCGTGCACGAAGCTAAAGAATGAATATAGTAACACGCCAAAGATAACAGCAGTAATGCCTGCATATGGGTTAACGTTATTAAACAACAAGCCGACTATAAAAATAGAAAGTATAGGCATGCTAAGCAAACCATAGAGTTGTTGTAACAAGTTAATGATACTTTCGGCTTGCGCGTAGATAGGCACCATTACCAGTGAAACTACAGTAAGAATTGCGGTAACAATTCCACCTAACTTGGCCACTTCAGGCTTTTTGTTCACATAAGCTTCGTGTATATCGCACACGTATAATGCCGTGGCTGAGTTTAGATTGCTGTTATATGTTGTGAGTACCGCCGCCGCTAATGCAGCTGCGAATACGCCCGACAACCAATCAGGAAGTACGTCACCTACTAATGTTCCGTAGGCTGCATCGTTTATGTCGCCATAAAGTTTGAATGAGATAATGCCAGGTACAACAATGATGCTAGGAACAATAATAAAGCGAATGATAGCTGCTGCGTACACCCCTTTTTGCGCTTCCTTAATATTGGGTGCAGCCATAGCACGTTGTGTAATGGTTTGGTTAGTACTCCAGTAAAACGTTTGAATAAAGATCATACCGGTTAATAGTGTTTGCCACGGTAACGGTGAGTCTGCATCGCCAATTAACGTTAGGCGCTCAGCGGGAATGCCCGAGAAATCAAAGTCGATAGCCACCATGGCTAATATCACTACCACAATAGCCATAACCAGCAACAACACCCCCGAGTAGGTATCTGATACTGCCACTGCGCGTAAACCACCGAATATGGCATACAAGGCACCAATAATGGCAAAGGCTGTTGCCACGTACATTAGAGGCACATCTAAGTTAAACATATTTATCATGAATAACGAGCCAGAATAAATAACCGCAGGCATGAAAATAAGGCTACTGCCTAAGAAGAAAAGTAAGCCGATAAGCGCACGAATATGCTTATTGTTATATCGCTTTTCTAGTAATTCGGTCGTAGTTGTACACTGGTAATGGTAATAAACGGGAAGAAATACACGTGCAAGAATAATAAGACCAACAACAGCGGCAAATTCCCACCACGCCAGTAACGCCATTTGGTTACCGTTCATACCCACCAATTGGTCGGTACTTAAATTAGTTAACGTAATAGAGCCCGCGACAAAGATCCATGTAAGACCGCCGCCAGCTAGAAAATATTCTTTAGTTTCACTTGCCGTACTGTGTCCATGTCCGCGGCACTTAATATAGGTAAGTAAGCCTATAAGCGCAGTAATAACGAAGAAAACGATGATTTGGATTAAGCTGCCTGACACAAAAAACTCCTCAGCAGTAGAAACAACAAAAAGGGGGCCGGTTAGCCCCCTTTCATTCTAGGTTTAATTAGAAGTTAGCACGTACACCAACCGCATAGCGAGCACCATCATTCACTTGTTGAACGAACTGCTCAGAAAGGCGACCACGACGGGTTAACTCTTCTTCTGTGATATTGATACCTTCGAAGAATACCGTAACGGTTTCGTTAACATCGTAGCTAACACTCATATCTACCTGGGTATAAGTCTCTGTGAAAAGAGGCTCTGTTCCACCCAGTGAACTTACTGCTTCTTGCATGAAAGTTTCACGGTTGTTCAAAGCAACACGTGCTTGAAACGCGTCTTTTTCATAGAAAAGCGTAATGTTTTGAGAGTTACCTAAACCCGGTAAGCTGAATTCAGCGTCTGAGTTTACGATGGTGGCATTAGCTTGAATACCGAAACCATTTTCTAGCGTATGTAACCATGCTAGCTCTAGACCTTCTACATTTAGCGTTTCGCCGTTGCGTGGACGAAGTACGCTAAATACATACTCTCCGCTGTCTAAGAATAAAGATTCTTCTTCAGTAGATGAAGATATAAAGTCTTCCACTTCTTTATTGAAAGCGGCTGCTGAGAAGTAGCTAGTGTCATCGTAATACCATTCTAACGACACGTCCCAGCTGGTAGCTTGGTAAGGCTGAAGTTCAGTATTACCGGCTTGCGCTTGAAGGTTACCAGGACGAGATACTGTTACGTTAAATACAGGTACTAAATCGTCCATCATTGGGCGGGTTAGTGTTTCTGAGTACGCGTAACGTAGGTATAAGTCGTCGGTTAATTGTAGTTTAACGTTTACATTAGGCAACAACGAAGAGTAGCTATTCTTTTCGTTAATTGGCGTACCAACATCGGTAGCGTAAACAATATTGTAATCTGACGGATCGTTCGGAATAGGCTGAAGATCTTGTACTTCTTGTATGGTTCCATCTACCGAAGTATCAGTTTCTGTATAACGGAAACCAAAGTTGATATCTAAAGGTAAATCAGAAATTTCTGTTTGGAAGTAGAACTGTGTGTAAACACTAAGAAGCTCTTCACCTACTACGTACGAGTCTGCGCTTGGTTGTGGGTCGCCAATGTTGGTCGCATCTAGTGTCGCGCGAACATCATCAAACGATAAACCTGTTGCATCAGCAATTTGCTGTGCAGCCGCGTCGGAGTTTGCATAATCAAAGAAAGCTTCAGGATCGTACGTTAACCATTGGTTAGGTACGCCAGCGAAGTAGTTCTCTGCAGTGAAAACAGTTAGCAATTCATCTGGGAGATCGAAGTTGTAACCACAATAAACGTTACAGGCTGATGCGAAACGACGAGTGTTATCTTTTTCACGATCTTGGTAGTAAACACCGAAGTCCATCTTATAGAAGGCATTATCTGAATCAGGTACCCACGTAAAGTCGGCGCGGTACTCTGAAATAGTATCTTCAGTATCAAAACCGTTACGCTCATTGTAGTGCATGCGGCCTAAAGACGGAGTTTGAAGTGCATCGGCGCCGCCATCTACCGATAGTGTCGGTGTGGTGCCAGAGTAGTCAACACTGTAAGCATTGTTGTAACCCACAACGGTGAAGAAGTTATCACCACCACTGTTGTCTTCTGCCGTTGATGTTGAAAGGTCAAAAACAGCAGTTAGGTTATCATTTACTAACCATTCAAAATTTGCGCCAAATGCCTGAATTTCAACGTCACGACCATAGCGACGACGGATAAAGTCAGTTGCACCACCCACGCCTTCAACTAATGTGCTATCTAAGCTAGTTAGTGAGCCGTTTTCGTTGAAGGTCATGTTGTCTAAGTTGCTATCAGTAAACCAGTGACCCACACTGTGAGCATCTGAATCAACCTCGAATTTAGAATAAAGACCATCTAACGTAAGAGTCATGTCATCATTCGGAGCATATTGAACCACTAAGTTTCCAGATGTTCTTTCACGATCTACCAAGTCAACAATTTGGTCAAAGTTCTGTGGAACGTAAACGCCATTGTATTGTGAACTATCGGCATAGTCTGGGTTATCCAGTTCTGAACGATCTGTGATGCTAACACCTGGACGCCAGTAGCGTGTTTCCAACATGTTTGTTTGAAGCTTACGTTGCTGGAAGGAAGCAGCAGCTAAAACGCCAAGCTTGCCATCCATAAAGGTATTGGTAACAAGGCCAGATAATTGTGGTGTTGTTTCCTCTGAAATGTCTTCATACATGCCTTTAACGCTTGCTACGGCTTTAAAGCCATCAAATGCGAAAGGACGTGCAGTGGTAACTTCAACAGTCGAACCAATACCACCTTCTTGCATTGATGCTAGCGGGCTCTTGTATACCTTTGCACCACTAATTAATTCTGCAGGAAGCGTGTCGAAGCTGAACGCTCGACCTTGGTTCTCAGTAGCTATTTGACGACCATTTACCAATACGGTGTTAAATTCTGGGCCGAAACCACGTACTGTAATGAATTGTCCTTCACCGCCACTCCTATCGATAGCAACACCAGTAATGCGCTGTAGCGACTCTGCAACGTTTTGATCTGGAAATTTACCAATATCTTCAGCTGTAATACCGTCGTAAACAACATCAGATGCTTTCTTATCTAACATTGATGCTTTTAGAGAGCTGGTAAAACCTTTAACTTCAATAACTTCAACTTGTTCTTCAGAAGGTGTCGCTTCTTCTTGAGCGAATACCAACGGGGCGTGTAAGGCAGAAGCAATAGCTACACCTAGTAGTGAGCGTTTCGCCATTGGGCCTAATAATGATGTGTTAATTTTATGTGTCACTGTGTTTTCTCCGTGAGTAGGCTATTTTCTACTTAGTTAGCGTACAAATAGCGTAATAAGTATGTTCGGATCAAGATTATTAACATTCTTTTTACACATTGCGTAACCTAAATTTCTAATTGTTTTTATTAAGATATTGAAATTAAAGGCTTTTAAAAATTAAGGAAAAAGGTAAACGTTTTCCTTAATTTTTGATAGTAACACAAATTTACATTGTAATGACAATGTTATAAAAATATTTTTTTATATTAAAAGCGCGGTTTATTACCGCGCCATATAAGGGAGGAGTAAATTAACTGCAGCGAATGCGAGCAACGGCGTTTTTCCAACCGTCATAGGCCTTGTCACGCTCTTCTTTTGAAAGCCGAGGAGTGAAAATACTGTCACTTTTCCAGCACTCGGTAAGGGAATCTACCGACGAAAATATGCCAGCTTGAAGGCCAGCAAGGAATGCGGCGCCAAGCGCGGTGGTTTCGGTAATTTCAGGGCGTTCAACTTCGGCGCCTAATACATCAGACAAGAAGCCCATTACCCAATCGTTTCGAGACATCCCGCCGTCTACGCGGATAGTTGTTGGCCGTGCACCATCACTTTCCATGGCCTTTTGTAAGTCTTTGGTTTGATAGCATACCGATTGCAAACCCGCGGCAACAATTTCGCTAATACCGGTGTCTCGAGTTAGGCCTAAAATTGCGCCTCGTGCATCGGGATCCCAATAAGGTGCACCTAATCCGGTAAATGCTGGAACAAGGAAAACACCATTATCTTGTCGTGCTCTTTGCGCCAAGGCTTCGGTTTCGGAAGCATCGTCAATCAGCTTCAAGCCATCTCGTAACCATTGTACGGTAGCGCCTGCCATGAAGATGCTGCCTTCTAAGGCGTATGTGGTTTTCCCGCTTAAACGATAGCCTACCGTAGTTAGTAGGCGGTTCTTAGATTGAAGAGGCTTGTCGCCTGTATTCAAAATCATGAAGCAACCCGTACCATAAGTACTCTTTGCCATGCCTTTTTCGAAGCAAGCTTGGCCTACTAATGCAGCTTGTTGATCGCCCGCAACGCCTTGAATTGGAATAGCTTGACCAATAATATCTTGACTAATAGTCCCGAATTCATCAGCGCAATCCATGACTTCAGGAAGCATTGTTTTGGGTATATTAAAAGTGCTGAGTAATCGCTCGTTCCAGCATTGTTCATTAATATCGAACAGCATGGTGCGTGAAGCATTCGTGGCATCGGTTTTATGTGATTCGCCATTGGTTAAACGCCAAATTAAGAAGGTGTCCACCGTACCAAAAAGAAGCTCGCCTGCTTCGGCTTGTTCTCTAGCACCCTCTACATTATCTAAGATCCACGCCAATTTAGAGGCTGAAAAATAAGGGTCTAGCAACAAACCTGTGGATTCTGTGATATGCGCCACCAAACTTTCATCGTCATCGAGCTCTCGACATTGCTGAGCGGTACGTCTGTCTTGCCATACAATGGCTGGGTACACGGGCTTTCCTGTGTCTTTGTTCCAAACCAATGTGGTTTCGCGTTGGTTAGTGATGCCAACCGTAGCGATATCTTCAGGTGATAACGAGCACCTATCAAACACCTGCTTCATGGTGGTGGTTACGCTTTCCCAAATTTCTTCAGGATCATGCTCAACCCATCCATCTTGAGGGTATTTCTGAGAAAACTCTTGTTGCGCAACGGCTACAATGGCGCCGTCTGGCGCAAAGATAATGCTACGTGAACTCGTGGTTCCTTGGTCTATGGCAAGAATGTATTGGCCCATGACACGTCTCCTGAACATAATTTGCTAAGAGTTTGCACCATTTACACCTGTTTAACAATGCTATATTTTCGAAAACGAACATTTGGGTGTTCGAATTGCCATAGGCAGGCAAAGGTGAACCACGTATAATGGCTAAATCGCCACAAGGAATCACCCAATGAACCAAACGCAAAGACACGAAAAAATTGTTAGCTTTATCAAACAAAATGGCTTCATGTCTATTGACGACTTGGTCACTCGCTGTGACGTTACCCCCCAAACTATTCGCCGCGATCTTAACCAGCTCGCCGAGGCCGGTATTGTTAGTCGATACCATGGTGGTGCTGGGCTCAATCGAAGTTGGGAAAATACCCCTTATCAAGAACGCAAAACACAAAACAGCGAAGTAAAAGAAAGAATCGCTGAGGCAGTGGCTAGCATGATCCCCGACGGGGCTTCTTTATTTATAAATATTGGCACTACCACCGAGATGATCGCAAGCAAGTTGCTTAATCATAAAAACTTGCACGTGGTAACGAATAACATTCATGTCGCGACTATTCTTTCTGCCAAAGAAGACTTCTCGGTTATTATCGCCGCAGGCGAAGTGCGTTACCGAGATGGCGGTATCATTGGGGAAGCAACCTGCGACTTCATCAGTCAATTTCGAATGGATTACGGCATTATAGGGATAAGTGGTATTAGCGCCGATGGTGCATTGCTCGATTTTGACTTTAGAGAAGTAAAGGTATCGCAAGCGATATTGGAACATACCCAACACGTCATTCTTGCGGCAGACTATAGTAAGTTTGAGCGCAGAGCCATGGTCGAACAAGGGCATATCTCTCAGGTAGATTGCCTGGTATGCGAGCAAACTCCCCCTCCCGCTATTCAAAAAATTATTGACGAAAACAACATTAGTTTCATTAAGGCGTAAGCGCACAACTTGCTCCATTGTACTAACTGACGGTCTAACACCTACCTGCACATCTCGGCACTAAACTTGGCACTGTAACAAAGGCTAACTTCCTTGTTAGTTACGTATTCACTGCTTCGGATAAGTAAGCTTATGTCTATATGATTACAACCGATCATCTGCGAAAAGATAATTCCATAAAGAGATGTTTTTGTATGAAAGCACTTCAATAACGTAAGTTAAAATTGCACATCAATGTTCGTTAATGTTCGTTTTGTGTTGACATGTTTTCTTTTTGGTTGTCAAATAGCCAGCATGCTAGTGATGCCGAAAGGGGCAAGAACATGACACAGAATACAAATAGTACACAAACCGTTGACGTATTAGTGGTTGGCGGCGGTGTAAATGGTGCCGGAGTTGCATTAGATGCGGCCGGTCGCGGACTTTCGGTAGCATTATGTGAAAAAGGCGATCTTGCAGGTGCAACGTCTTCATCTAGCAGTAAATTAATTCACGGTGGTTTACGCTATTTAGAGCACTATGAGTTCCGTCTTGTAAAAGAAGCACTCGCAGAGCGTGAAGTGCTATTAGAAAAAGCCCCACATATTATGTGGCCTTTGCGTTTTCGTTTACCCCATCAAAAACATCTTCGTCCGGCATGGATGATTCGTATCGGCTTGTTCTTATACGATTCGTTAGCTAAGCGTAATGTATTACCACGCTCGAAGAAAATATCTACGTCGCCTACAAGCCCCTTGGTTAATGATATTACAACGTGTTTTGAATATTCGGATGGTTGGGTAGACGATGCTCGTTTAGTGGTATTGAATGCATTAGCGGCGCAAGATCAAGGCGCTAGCATTTATACCCGAACTGAATGTGTTAGTGCAGAAAAACAAGATAAGTTATGGAAAGCCACTTTAAAAGACTCATTAGGGAAAACGTTTACAATTAATGCGAAGGCTGTGGTTAATGCTGCCGGCCCATGGGCTGTTTCTTTTCTTGATAGACTTGCCGACACCAAAAATCCGAATGCAATGCGTATGGTGAAGGGCAGTCACTTTATTGTGCCTAAACTTTACGGCACCGATGAGGCTTATATTCTTCAAAATAAAGATGGCCGTATTGTTTTCGTTATTCCTTATGAAGACGACTTTTCCCTCGTTGGCACTACCGATGAGAATTATGTTGGTGAGCCATCGCAAGTCGCTATTTCTGAAGCTGAAACTGAATATCTTATTGATGTTGTTAATACATACTTCAAAACGAAAGTCGACGAAAGCGATATTGTTCATAGTTACAGTGGCGTTCGCCCGTTGCTTGAAGAAAAAAATGCGTCTGCGCAAGAGCTAACTCGCGATTACAAAGTAGAGCTAAGCGGCTCTGAGTCTTCGCCAATATTGCTTAATATTTTCGGTGGAAAAATTACTACCTATAGGAAACTGGCCGAGCATGCGGTAGATAAGCTAACTAGTTTGTTTCCAAAGGCAGGCAAAGCCTGGACCAAAGATGTACCACTTCCAGGTGGCGCTTTTACTAATAAAACAGATTTGGTTAAACAGCTACAAAAAGATTACCCATGGTTACCTGAATCGGTAGGTGTTCGCTATGCGCGTCAATACGGCATGCTGTGTACTAAGTTCCTTGAAGGCAAAAACGGTCTTGATAACATGGGGGAGAACTTTGGCGCCGACATGTACCAAGCTGAAGTTGACTACCTTATTAACCACGAGTGGGCAATGTCCCTTGAAGACGTCATTTGGCGCCGTACTAAACATGGTTTGCGGTTGAGTCAAAGTGAGCAAGTTAGCTTACAAAGCTACATTGCGAGCCGTATTTCTAATAGTGTCGAAATGCAGCAATCTGCGTAGATATTCACTATACAATCTTAAAAGCCCGCATTTTGTGTTGATAAAATGCGGGCTTTTTTATGTTCAAGATGCTTAAAAACGGCGATATATTTGGCCAACTGGTTTTTAAAGTTATTAAGAAAGAGGAAGATAGAATGAAGGAAATAATTCTAATTCGGCACGGAAAGCCGTTGTCTGCTCACAATAATAAATTAAGTGCGGGTGAATTTACCAATTGGGTACGCCAATACAATCAGTCACCTTTAGACAATGCCTATTATCCAGATGAAAAGCGCCATTTTTCTACGCATCACGTCATTGCTAGCCCGCTTAAAAGAGCGCAGCTTTCAGCGAACTATTATATGGGCAAGCCCGCAGTGGATGTGATTCCAGAGTTAAAAGAAATGGATATTCCTTATTACAGGTTACCGCTAAGATTAAAGGCGTGGCATTGGGTTTTACTGAACAGGTTAATGTGGTTTTGTGGTAAAGCAGGGCGGTTTGAGTCTTTTGTTGAAGCTAAAAAACGGGTGTGTAAAGCTGCAAATGAGCTCGAAAAGAAAGCAGAAAAACATTCTCATATCGTTGTGTTTGGACATGGTATGAGTAATCGTTATATTCGCGTTTTTCTCGCTAAAAAAGGCTGGGAAATAACGGAAAAAAATAACGGATATTGGGGCGTAACTCGCCTAATAAAAAATTGAAATATTCTTAAAAATAAACAACTTTCGTCTACTGGTGCTATTGTTATTACTTTGTTGTAATAACACTATTATTTTTGGTCAAAGATTTTACAATGCACATTGGATGGCGCCAATACCTAACGCAGAAATTTAGACGTGTTCCCAAGCACCATGTACTCGGCGTTTCTGTTGATGCTGAGTCGGTATCCTTCTGTATCGTAAAGCGTGAGCAAAATTCAATAGTTTTAGTGGCCGAAGAAACGGTAACTCCAGAAAAGTGGGGTGAAAAGCTTCATGGTTGGCTAAAGGAAAAAAAGCTCCTTGGTATCTCAACCTGCGTGTGTTTGTCACACAGTTGGTACAACGCGTTGCAGCTAGACCGCCCTCATGTAGAGGAAGGCGAAGTTCACGGTGCACTGCAGTGGTCTGTTGCTGAAATATTAGGTAGCGACAAATCATATGTATTTGATTATGTAGATTTACCGGTACCACTTGCAGGAACCAATAAGGTAAACGTATTCGCACTTCCTCGCGCTGTTATCGCTGACGTTGTCAGCCATATTCAATCTGCTGACGTCACCCTAAAAGAAATCACGACTGCTGAATTAGCACTGTGCGAGCTCGTACCATCGATGGAAGGCGCCACCGTATTGCTAACACAAGAAGCAGGCGAAGAAGTGGTTTTGAATGTCGTTAAGGACGGTAACCTTTACTCTTCTCGGCGGCTAAAAGGGTTTGAAAATATAGGCTCGTTCTCTAAAGAAGAGTTGGAAATGGGGTTGCTCGATAATTTGGGTGTGCAAATTCAGCGCTCAATGGACCACTTTGAAAGTCAGTTGCGCCAACCGCCCATCCGGTCGGTTTTATTTCGGTTAGACTCCCCGCATTCTACTACGCTTAAGATGCAGCTTAGCCAGTTAATTCCGGCAGAAATCGATCAGTTAATTTCTCCTATTCAAGCAAGCGAAGAGATTGATATTTATCGGCTGAACTTAGTGAGCTTAAGTGCTGCGTTTTGTGCTTTGGCACCACAACCTATTGCGCCTCCTACACTGAGTAGTGCAGGAGGGCTAAAATGAGACATCGGATTAACCTCTATTGGCCAGAGTTTAAACCGGAGTTTCGCTGGTTGAACGTAGGCACAATGCTCGTAGTGTGGTTGCTCACATTGCTAATAGTGGTGTTGGTTACGATGAAGTTGAGCGCAACGGTTCAAAAGCAAAGTGAAGCGCTGAGTCAAGCCCAGGAGCGAACTATCCAAGTTGATGAAGACTTAGCCACGGCGAAATCTCAATTAGCCGAAAGAAAACCATCAGATGCTTTATCTAAGCAGCTTGAGACGTTAAACCTTTCGGTAATCCAAAAAACATTACTTATTGAAGAATTGAGCGGGCAAGAAACACGAGAGCAATCGCCATTTTACCAAGCTATGAATGGCTTTGCCGATGTCGCTGATGGCTCTCTTTGGCTAACGCGATTTGTGGTACACAGTGAGGGATTGTCAGTATACGGGAAGGTAAATGACCCAAGCGCACTTCCTGCTTGGTTAAAACGACTAGGAAACCGTACTTACTTTGAAGAAAAAGAATTTGAAGTCATAAAATTAAGCAGAGATATCAACGAAGATGGCAATACAAATGGCGTGTTGTCTTTTGAGTTACTCAGTGAGCCAGCCAAAGAAGAGGCTGAGGTGTTACCAGAATGAGTAGAGATAGCTTGAACAATAAATTAGCCGCCATGAGCTCCCGTGAACTCATCATGCTCTTCGTCGCTGGCTTAGTGGTGATAGTACTCATTGGTTTCACATTTTTCATCGAGCCACTTTGGAAAAAGTCGCAATCGCTGGAAAGAAGGCTCGCGTCTGAAGCAACGCAGACCTTTTCGTTAGGCCTACAGTTGGAAATTTACCTCGAGGCACTAAATGAGGATCCCGATAAGGCCTTGGTATCAAGCATTGCGGAAATAAAAGAAAATGATGCGGTATTGGAACAGCGATTTAGAGATGAACTTAAAACCTTAGTCACCCCTGATGAAATGCCGGCTTTGGTTAGTAGAATGTTTGAAGATGCACAACAAGTGCGCTTGGAATCTATGACAACTATTGCCCCTGTTAATATCTTTGCTGGACGTGAAGACTTATCGGCGCTTACGCTTTACCGACATGGCCTAACCCTTACTTTCAGCGGTAGTTATTTTGATATCAGAGATTTTCTTCAACGTGCGCAAAAAGAAAATATAAAGCTTTATTGGGAAGCGATGGATTACCAAGTCAGCGATTACCCAAACGGAAAAGTGACGATAGAGTTTTATACCGTGAGCACGCAAAGGACATTTATCCGTGTTTAAACTAATACTAACGTTAGTACTAACCCTTAGCTCATTTGTGTTGTTTGCACAGCAAGACCCAACTCGCCCTGGCAATACCAAAATGAAGGGCATTGGTGCTATTCAGCAAGGGGAATTTTCTTTAAGTGCAATTATGTATTCTGCACAAAGTAAACACGCCATAATTAACAATAAAGTGGTCAGAGAAGGGGATAATATCGCCGAGGGAAAAGTAGAAAGCATAACCAAGAATACCGTTGTAATTTTGAAAACGCATCATGCCAAGCCCGTACGAACTGTATTGTCTTTAGCGCCAATAACAATAATTAAAAAAAATGTATCAGAGGATCTGTAAAATGGGCAAGTTACCCCGTCTGTTTGGTTTACTAAGCATAGCGTTAGTGATGGCCGGTTGTCAGAGTACGTCTGAGCCTCAAAAGCAGCTTGTGTCAGAGGTTGAACAAGACTTACAAGAACAAATTGATGCAGAAAAAGCGCGTAAATCTTCACAGTTAAATACTCCGGCTCCCATTCCCTCTGCAGTATCTGCGGCATTGGCAGAACCCGAAAGTGTGTCTTCAACTAACAGTTTGTTTGGCCCACAACGTTTTGACGTAAACGCGCAAAACGTGCCTATAAGCGCATTTTTCGCTGGTTTGGTCGAAGGTACGCCTTACAGTGTTGCTATTCATCCACAAGTATCTGGGGCGGTATCGCTGCAACTTAAGCAAGTCACAATAGATGAAGTTATGTCATTACTAAGTGACCTATATGGCTACGACATTGCTCGCTCAGGAACGGTTTTCAAAGTGCGGGCTGCAGGTATGCGTACTGAAACCTTTGCCGTAAATTACCTTTACATGCAGCGAAATGGCGCAACCCAAACCAGTATTACCTCCGGCGGTGTAACGCAAAACAACAATCAAAATAACAACAATGGTTCTTCGGGCTCGTACAGCGGCAACTTCAGTAGTTCCGATAGTTACGGAAGCCAAAACAACACTAACCCGAATGGCACAACCATAAACACTCGCACCGAAACAGACTTCTGGGCCGACTTGAAGGTTAGTCTTGAAGCTATGGTAGGCAAAGAAAGCGGTCGCGCTGTATTTGTTACTCCGCAAGCCAGCTTAGTTACTGTGCGGGCTATGCCTGACGAATTGTCTGATATACGCCGCTTTTTGAAAATCTCAGAGGCTAACTTAACCAAGCAAGTTATTTTGGAAGCCCGTATTTTAGAAGTGGAACTGAATGACGGTTACCAGCAAGGTATTAATTGGAATGAAATATTGGCCAACACAGGCAATACAGACTTTTCACTTTCAACCACTGCAGGTACTTTAGGCAATGATATCAGCGCTACCTTGGGGGGGGTGACAAGCCTCGCATTTTTGAACAAAGACTTCTCTGGAGTGCTGTCATTACTGTCTACTCAAGGCAATGTACAAGTACTTTCTAGCCCACGGGTGACCGCTATTAATAACCAAAAAGCGGTTATAAAAGTGGGAGACGATGAATATTTTGTCACTGATGTGTCAAGCGATAGCACGGTAACTAGCACTACTACGTCTATATCACCGGATATTGAACTTACGCCCTTTTTCTCGGGCATTGCGCTAGATGTGACTCCACAAATCGATGACAAAGGCACGGTACTATTGCATGTTCACCCATCGGTGATTGAAACTGCTGAGCAGCAAAAAGTCGTGACCATGGATGATGAGCAAATTGTATTACCATTGGCACAAAGCACCATTCGAGAGTCAGATACTATAATACGTGCGGGCTCTGGCGAAATAGTGGTGATAGGCGGCTTGATGCAAACCAGTCAAACTGATGTGGTATCAAAAACGCCAATAGTGGGTGACATTCCGTTGTTTGGCGAATTGTTCAAGAATCGCCAAGTTAGCGAAACAAAAAAAGAACTCATTATTTTACTCAAACCCACTGTTGTAGGACACGACACGTTCGAACAGCAACTTGAAACCAGTCGCCAAAACATGGTGGATTGGTTGTATGTGGATTAAGTATGTATTTGTATCATTTTGGCATGAGAGAGCTACCGTTTACTTTAACGCCAAATACCAGCTTTTTTTACGGCCTACCCAGCCATATTGAAGCCAGCGAGGTGTTACTCACTGCGCTTAAATCTGGTGAAGGTTTTATTAAAGTGACTGGCGAAGTCGGTACAGGTAAAACCCTTATTTGTCGGAAATTTCTTAATGAATTACCCGCGCATTTTCAATCAGCCTATATTCCTAACCCTCTTCTAAGCCCAGATGAACTGCGCCGTGCAGTGGCAAGCGAGCTTGGAGTGGATATTGGGCAAACCTGCGATCAGCAGCGTTTCACTCACTGTATTCAAGAGCGACTTATCGATATTAATGCCCAGCAGCGAAGCGCTGTTTTGGTGATTGATGAAGCGCAAGCGTTACCAGTAGAAAGTATTGAAGCGCTGCGTTTAATGACGAATTTGGAGACAGAAAGCCGCAAATTATTGCAGGTGGTGCTATTTGGGCAGCCAGAGCTCAATCAAAAGCTTTCGATGCCGGAACTGCGACAGCTAAAGCAGCGTATTACATTCAGTTATTCGCTGTCGCACATGGATACCGACCAAATATACCATTATGTAAAACATCGCTTAGTCGTAGCAGGGCACACAGGAGAAGAGGTGTTCGATTTAGCATGTTGCCGGCTAATGTTTATGGCTACGAAGGGGACGCCAAGACTGGTCAACGTATTGTGTCATAAGGCCATGATGCTGGCGTACGGCGAAGGCAAGTACAAAGTGGATGTATCGCATATCAAGCTGGCTATTGCCGACACCGAAGCCACTACACTGCCTTGGTACGCTTCTCTTGCCCTGTGGCCTTCTCTGGTAGCGGCCGGTGTGGTGGTTTCTGTTACCTTTGCCAGTATGCTCGAGTTTGGGAGCATGGCGTGAGTGTTGTGAATAAAATGCTGAAAGATTTAGAGGCTCGCGAGGGCGTTGAACAATCACAAGCCCGATATGAGGCGCCACAGAAAAAGTCAGTAAGTTCGCTGACTATTGTTGTGGTGGTGTTGGTTAGCGTGACCGTTGCGTTAGTCGCGTGGGTGCTGCTTAAGCCCGTGTCATCGGTTTCATCTGCGGTATCAATGCCGACTACATATACAGACAAGGCTCCATCAACACAACAACGCTCGGCAAACTTGCCGATAGAAAGTAGTCAATCAAGCACTGAAACTACGGTACCAATAAGTGGTAAGGCTAGGGGGGCGCAAAAGGACGACACGAATAATTCTCTGCAGACTTCACCACAAATAGCGCAACAGTCGTCTGCACAAATTGCCAAAGTCACCCTGCGTGAACATCAAAGCGCTAGCTTTCCTCAAAAAAGCACAGGATCGTTTGTTGCAACTAACCCAGATACCAAGCCTGATACTACCCCTACTACGACCTCTGCAGTGAAGCCTACAACGAAGCAAGAAAATAACTCTAAAACAGTCGAGGGGGCGACAGAGTCGCGTTTTTCAAAGCAGGTTGATAACAAAAACAACGCGCCTGCGATAGAAGAGCAGGTGCGCTTGGCCCTTGCCAATAATGACTACAACGAAGCCATCGGGTTGATGCAGCAGAAAGTACAAAGCGACCCAAGCGATACTGGGGCTAAGAAGAAGCTAGCGTCGTTACTCTTTGCCAGCGGCCAAGTAGAACAAGCGCAAACCTTATTACAACGGATGCTTGTGAGCTCACCGGACGATCACAGTGTTCGCCTTATGTTGTCGCGTTTGTATGTAAAACAAGGCCTAACCAAGATAGCGATACAAAACGCAAGTGACGCTGTTGCTTCACCCAGCAACCCATTGTCTATTGAGCTACTTAGTTTTAGAGCGAATTTACAGCAGCAACATGGCGCGTTCGATAAGTCACTTAATGATTATTTAGCGTTAACTAAGCGGCGACCTTTAGAGCCCAAGTGGTGGCTAGGTGCTGGTATAAGTGCTGACAGTCTGCATCAATCTGCACTGGCGTTAAGTGCTTACTCTCAAGTGGTTCAGATTGATACGCAGCAGGCACTATCACCAGATGTACACCACTATGTGCAAGAGCGCATAGCTCGGCTTCGGGATGTAGTAAAATGAATAAACCCAGAATTCGCCTTGGCGACCTTCTTGTTCAGCACAACTTGATCAGTGCTGATGAGCTAATGACGGCATTGTCTGAGCAAAAAAGTACGGGCCGAAAGTTAGGCGCCACGTTGATTTCAATGGGGTTGGTGACGGAACACCAAATGCTTGAGTTGTTATCGCGGCATTTAAATGTTCCGCTTATCGATATCGATCAGTACCGCGTAAATCAACAAGCCGTACTGCTTTTACCTGAAATTCAAGCGAGACGATATCGCGCACTGGTTATTGATGATAAGGGTGATTCCCTGCTTGTTGCCATGTCAGATCCGGCCGATTTAACCGCGGTCGATCACCTTTCAGAAACGCTTAACAGGCAAATTGAACTTGCCGTAGTAAGCGAACAACAGCTATTTACTGCCTACGATACGTTCTATCGAAAAACCCAAGAAATTGCGAGTTTTGCCCAAGAACTGGCAGAAGAATACGATACCGAAGATAACTTTAATATAGATCTCGGTGGTGCGGGCGATCAAGACACAACAGTGGCTCGCTTACTGCAATCTATCTTTGAAGATGCTGTGATAGCAAAAGCGTCAGATATTCACATAGAACCTGATGAAAGTCAGTTGAGAATACGACAGCGGGTAGATGGGGTTTTACAAGAAACAGTGATTCCCGAGAAAAGCATAGCGGCGGCGTTAGTACTGCGCTTAAAACTGATGGCGGGGCTAGATATTTCCGAAAAGCGTCTACCGCAAGATGGCCGCACTCAAATTAAAGTTAAAGGGCACAAAATAGACGTGCGCTTGTCCACCATGCCTGTACAAGGTGGTGAGTCTGTGGTCATGCGTTTGCTTGATCAGTCTGCAGGGATACTGACCCTTGAACAAACCGGCATGCCTTCATCGCAGTTAACCCGCTTACGAAATTTATTACGACGTCCTCATGGGATGATTTTGGTTACCGGGCCTACCGGTTCAGGCAAAACGACTACCTTGTATGGTGCGTTGAGCGAATTAAATACGGCGAAGTCGAAAATTATTACTGTAGAAGATCCGGTGGAGTATCGCTTACCCCGCATTAATCAGGTGCAAGTGAACCCTAAAATAAACCTGACTTTTTCGAATATACTTAGAACCACACTTCGACAAGACCCCGATATTATTATGGTGGGGGAAATGCGAGATCAAGAAACAGTAGAAATTGGGCTTCGTGGCGCATTGACCGGTCACTTAGTACTCTCCACCCTGCATACCAACGATGCTATATCCAGTGTAGTGCGCTTACTCGATATGGGAGCGCCCGGTTACTTGGTAGCAAGTTCCCTTCGAGGCATTATTGCTCAACGTTTGGTACGTCGAATTTGTGATAATTGTACTACCTCTTATACGCCAACGGATGATGAAAGGGTGTGGTTGAACGGTATTGATGAAAATGCTGCAGACGTTGCCTTTAAACAAGGGCGTGGCTGTCAGAAATGCAACCAAACGGGATACAGAGGGCGAATTGGGGTTTTTGAATTACTCGAAATGACTGAAAACATGATGAGTTATTTAAAATCCAGTGATATCCAAGGGTTTAGTGATGCAGCGTCTAAAAGCGCGGGCTATCGCTCTTTGCCCCAATCAGCCTTGACTTACGCAAAAATGGGCGTGACCAGTGTAGAAGAGGTCTTAAAATTGGTTGAGATGGTAGCCCAAGATGCTCCCTCTTCTAAAACCACTGACGACACAACAGCGCAATAAGGCAATGATAGATGGCACGGTTTAGCTACAAAGGGCGCGAAAGAAACGGCGCCCTTACCGAAGGAGAGTTAGACGCCAACGATGCAGGAAGTGCAGCGGCAATGTTGCGTGCTCGTAGTGTAACGCCAATTTCCATCGCCCCTATGAGCGATAAAAAAGAAAGTGTAGTTTCTGGCTGGCAAGGTTGGTTTGTTCCCGAAGTTACCTTGGACGATTTAGTTATTTTTTGTCGACAAATGTTCTCGTTAACCAAAGCGGGTATCCCGTTACTAAAAGCGGTTTCTGGTTTAGCTGAATCCTGTAATTCTATTCGCCTCAAACTTGCCCTTGAAGATGCTATCGTGAGTTTAGAGCGAGGTCGCACCTTGTCTTCCGGATTAAACCAGCACCCTAAAATTTTTAATCAATTGTTTGTGAGCATTATTCATGTGGGCGAAAACACAGGTCAGTTAGAAGAATCCTTTGCTCAACTGGCGGTTTATTTAGAGCGCGAACAAGAAACGCGTAAACAAATTAAAGCCGCCACGCGCTATCCCATCTTTGTGCTTATCGCTTTGGCTGGCGCGTTTGTAGTGCTCAATATCTTTGTTATCCCAAAATTCGCCGATATGTTTTCTAAGTTTAATGCCGAGTTGCCTTTAATGACCCGAGCACTCATTGGCACATCAGATTTCTTGATGAACTATTGGTACGTGTTAATTGCCGCCGGGGTATTCATTGTCTACATGGTTAGACGGTCATTAAATACGAAAGTCGGACGTTTGAATTGGGATAGACGCAAGCTGTCGTTACCTATCGTGGGCAGTATTTTTAATCGTTCTTTACTAAGCCGCTATTGTCGAAGCTTTTCAATGATGTTGCGCGCGGGTGTCCCCTTGACCAGTGCACTAAACTTAACCTCAGACGCGGTGGGAAATGTGTATATGGGGCAGAAAATTATTGCGATGCGCGAGCGGATTGAGAAAGGCGAGGGGCTAGCACGAGTCAGTGCAGCAAGCGAATTATTTACACCTTTGGTGATGCAGATGATTCGCGTAGGTGAAGAAACAGGCCGCGTAGATGAATTATTGGTTGAGGCGTCGGAGTTCTATGAACGCGAAGTTGACTACGATCTTAAAAATCTGACGGCAAAGATTGAGCCCTTTTTAATTGTGGTTGTGGCGGCCATGGTACTGGTGCTCGCGCTGGGTATTTTTACTCCCATGTGGGACATGATGAACGCAATAAAAGGCATATAACTGCCTATTTTAAAGATGTGCTATAACAGTATGTTAAGAACAATTAATGACTGCTAAAAAGTAATAGCAGCAAGGGTAGCAACATGGTGACGAAAAGCGAAGACGCAAAAAATAATAACAGATCCATATTTATCAACATCATAGTGATCACGTTGTTTGCTTCATTAATGGCCGTTTTTATTGTGCGACTAAATACCAGCGAAGCTAATTTTGAAGCACAGATGCTCAGGCAGCTAGCGCTGACGCTGGAAGAGTCTGCAGTAACCGCTCATTGGAAGTGGCAGTCTGAAGGGCGGCCGGTCCGCATCCTGCTTACACACTATGATAAGCAAGGTAATGAAGTTGGACGCACGCCTGTCTTAATGGGACATGAGGGATGGCCAGCCGTGTCACCGTCTACGCAGGGGTGCAAGTCCCTTTGGAGCGCTTTGCTAACTGTGCCTATGATAGTTAACGGTTTTAATGTTCGCGGTGAATATTATCGTGGTGAGCTAGTCAACGATAAAGCCGTGAATGCACGTTGCCGATTTTCCTTAAGCGCGGGGGATTACTTTGATTACTTTGTATTTCGTGGTGATGTGGTTCCAGAAGGCGAACAATAATAAACAAACCGAATTTTAATAATGAGAAAAACTGGGGTGGTCCAAATGAAAAAACAACGGCATCAAATAGCAGGAAAACAATCGGGTTTTACGCTAATAGAGCTGGTGATTGTAGTCGTATTACTTGGACTACTTGCGGCCGTGGCCATTCCCCGCTTTCTTGATATTACTGAGCAAGCCGAAGATGCCACTGTTGAGGGGGTTGCAGGTGGTTTCGCCACTGGCGTAGGGCTTGTGCGTGCCCAATGGGAAATAGAAGGTCGGCCAGAAGAGAATGGGTCTACCAATCAAACGTTTGTGACACTTGATGGCATTAATGTCGCGGTTGATCAGGATACTGGTTATCCAACAGGTTTGCTCAACGGTGATGGCAACAGCCAAGACACGGCGATTACCGCATTAGATTGCGAAAGTATTTTTAGCCTAATAATGCAAAGTGCGCCTTCCATAACGTCGAGTTTTTCAGAGTCACCATTTGACGGCTACCGATACTTTGCGACAAATAGTAGTGGCAGCGGCGCAAGTGGTAATGACCTTTGCTATTATTACCTAAGCCAGTCTATAAAAAACCTGAACAGTACCCCCACCAATGATACGCAAGGCGATGGGTTTCTGTACGACCCACGGATAGGGCAAGTTATCGTTTTTAGTAACGATTCAAACTCATAACTAAGTATTGAGTTTTATACGTAAACTAGTGATTTTTAAACTAAAGTTTTATATTTAATAACGTCATTTTTGCAATAATAGACGTAATTGAAATAAAAGGACATTTTATGCAGCAACGTGGTTTTACCCTTATTGAGCTAGTCATAGTTATTGTTATCCTTGGTATTTTAGCGGTGACTGCTGCGCCTCGGTTTGTAGGTTTCCAAACTGACGCTCGTATTGCCACGCTCGAAGGTGTGGAAGGTGCTCTGGTTAGTGCTTCGGAAGCTATTCATGCAAAAGCGATTATTGCTGGCGCGACTGCATCGTCCAACACGACTATCAATGTGAACGGCACTGACATCAACATTCGTTATGGCTACCCGTACAGCACGTATTTTGATGACAACAACAACACAACGACTGTGCAGTTAGATTCGTACATGAACCTGGATATTCGTGCGGTGAACACGACTGCAGACCAAGGCACTACAGATTGGTATGTGAGTGCAAATGGTACTTGGGCTCGCATTTACCCTGACGGTTTTGAAAACGTTAATTGTTATGTTGAATATAGAAATGCGGCAGCGGGTGGTTCACCTACTATCACATTGACCTCGACTGCTTGCTAAATATTACCTAGCATATGGCCAGGCATCTCGTTCCTGGCCAGCGTCAAGCCCGAGGCGCTGGCTTTACGCTCCTTGAGCTCATAATTGTCATCGTCGTTATTGGCATTATAGGTGTATCCGCTTCTGCGCGAATACAAGACGATACTGGCTACACAGAATACTCCCTCCAATCACGTTTTCTCTCTACCTTGCGAAATATTCAAGGTAAGGCCATGCAAGATAACCGCGCAGGCTATTGTTATCGCACTATTGTGAGCTCGTCTGGTGACGGTGCTTACGGCCCAACCGTTGTTAACTATGTGAACGCAAATCAATCAACCAGCTGTGGCGCAACTATTGCCGCTAATGCGCCAACATTTTTAACGGCGCGGGGTGACGAAATTGGCGGAAAAGGAGTATCTATTACCTTTTCAGAAGGAGGGGACTCGCCTTCTTATATTGATTTTGATTACCTTGGTCGGCCAATAACCGCCACCGGAAGTTGCGCGTCAAATATTTGCAGAGTGAGTTTTACGGGAACAGCAACGGTAGGTGTTTGTGTTGAAGCTCAGGGGCTTATTTATGCGTGCTGAGCGAGGCTTTACGCTACTTGAAATAGTGATTGGCTTAGTGGTGACCAGTATCGTCATGCTGATTGTTACTGATTTACTTGGCGCGCAGGCGCAACAAAGCGTGGCGCCTGTTACTCAAGCCCGGGCTACTGTTTTAGCGCAAGGTTTGCAACGAGAAATACTCAGTAAGGCATTTGATGAAAATAGCAGTGGCCATAACGACGGAGAGCGATGTAGCGACACTATTAGCTGTACGACGAGCGCAAACTTGGGGCCTGACAATGGTGAAACTCGCAGTACCTTTGATGATGTAGATGATTACCACGGCTACAGCGTTATTAGAAACAGTGCAGGGCAAGCCATTACGCAAAGCGGGCAAAGTTTATATCAAGGTTACCAGCTCAACGTAGTGGTGTTCTATGATGATAACCTTGATGGTATTGATGATGCTGCGGGCGTGGGTAGCTATACAGGCAATGCCAAATTGATTCGCGTGTCTGTACTTACCCCTAACGATGAAACCATTGTCTTTAGCGGTTATCGTTGGAATTACTGATGGCAAATAGCACACCAATGAACAAGGTTCGAGGCGTTACGTTAGTAGAGCTTGTTATCGTGCTAGTGGTTATGGGTGTGATAGCCACCGGCATTGCAAAAGTGATTACCAGCAGCATGTCTGTATTTGTTGGTGTAAGTGAAAGAGAGCAACTTGTTGCCCAAACGTCTTTTGCCATAAATCGTATGGCTCGTGAACTACAAAACGCTGTGCCTGCCAGTGTGAGAGTAACGGGCTCATCATCTCAACACTGCCTACAATTCGTTCCTGCAGATGTGATAACAGGTTACAGTGATATTTCCGTTCAGCCAGCCACTGAAAATACTATCGATATATTATTTCCTGCAGATGCACTCGATAATATTCAGCCCTTTACCACCAGTGCATCTGTGATTGTCGCACCTAGAAGCGTATTAGATGTTTATAACGCCGCTAATGATTACCGCCAACCTATTGTAAGTTGTACTGATGACGGTGATGGCGATTGTGCTACAAGAGACAGCACAGACGATATCCTTGAGGTGACGGTAAACGATGCCTTTGCTGAAGCATCATTAGTTAACCGTGCTTATGTCGCCTCAAAGGCAGTGAGCTTCTGCTTAAGAAGTTCGGTACTTCACCGGATTGAGTCTGGGTTTACCACATCGCAGCCCTTGGCTTTAGCAAGTAGCCCAAGGCTTGGGGTGGACTTTATTAATGTATTATCTGCCTCGCCTGCTAGCGGCACCTCAAACGATGATCCTTTTCAGGTTCGCAGTGTGAACGGTGGGGTTAATAATATGGTGATGTTGAGGCTACGAACCCAAAAAGGCGATGAAGTATTAAGTCTGACGACAGAGGTGGCAATTGAAAATGCGCCGTAAATTGGTCTTCTTGGAACATTCAAGCCTTTCAGAGCAAAAAGCGATTTTGAAGTTTGATAGCAACAAAGCAGGGAAACCACGTCTTAGAGTGACACTGTCAGACGCTTCACACTCAGCTGTCTCACTAAAGCATCAGCAAGGGAGTATGTTAGTCATGGCATTGTTTATTATGATAGTGCTGGCGCTGTTAGGTTTAACGCTGGCCTCGTCACTTTCTTCTACTGGTAACAAAGTAGTTGCGGATAACATAGGTTTTCGCGCCCAGCTAGCAACGAAAGCGGGCTTAGAGCATATAAAGGCCACGGCAAACCCAGCAGGTGCAACCCCACTATCTTGTAACAGCACCATAAATAGTCCCGTTTCGTTTGCTGAAGTAAGCGGCCTCGAAGGGTGTACCTATCAAGCCAGTTGTCAAACAACCAATACGACGATTGCAGGCGCAGGCTATTACTTTTATCGTTTTTCCTCCACCGCTCAGTGTACAGCTAGTGAGTTGATCTCAACGCACACGTTCACTGACTCAATGATGATTGAACAATAAATATAGGCCCAAGAATGAAACTTGTGGTTCAAATGATGGTCTATTCATATTGGTTTAAAAGTAGCCACTTAACAAGACGTTGGTAATAAGTGAGTAGAAGGCGCAGTGGGTTTCCACTTAATCGCCACCTAATTGTTTAAAAAATGGTTCTCTGCTTGCCCAAATATGCCCCCATTGTTAAAGTGTGCGGATAAACATCGACTTCACGTTAAAGCGCTGTCATCTCACCCTTGCTAACACGCGATAACACAGAAACAGGAATACACTTTTCATGTTTAAAAAGCTTCGAGGCATGTTCTCTAACGATCTGTCCATCGACCTCGGAACAGCTAACACGCTGATTTACGTTAAAGACCAAGGTATTGTACTCAACGAACCCTCTGTAGTGGCTATTCGCCAAGAGCGTGCTGCTGGACCTAAAAGCGTTGCCGCTGTAGGTGCAGAAGCCAAACGAATGCTAGGTAGAACACCTGGTAACATTCGCGCTATTCGCCCTATGAAAGACGGTGTTATTGCCGACTTTTATGTAACAGAGAAAATGCTTCAGCACTTTATTAAACAAGTGCATGACAACAATTTCCTTCGCCCTAGCCCTCGTGTTTTAGTTTGCGTTCCATGTGGCTCTACCCAAGTAGAGCGCCGAGCCATTAAAGAGTCTGCGCTAGGTGCAGGTGCACGTGAAGTGTATTTGATTGATGAACCTATGGCCGCCGCTATTGGTGCAGGTTTACCTGTATCAGAAGCAACTGGCTCAATGGTGGTCGATATTGGTGGTGGTACAACTGAAGTGGCTATCATTTCACTTAATGGTGTTGTGTACTCTTCATCGGTACGTATCGGTGGTGATAAGTTCGACGAAGCTATCATTAACTATGTACGTCGTAACTTTGGTTCACTCATTGGTGAAGCAACGGCTGAGCGTATTAAGCATGAAATTGGTGCAGCTTACCCGGGTGAAGAAGTTCGTGAAATTGAAGTGCGTGGTCGTAACCTTGCTGAAGGTGTACCGCGTGGCTTCACATTGAACTCCAATGAAATCTTAGAAGCCTTGCAAGAGCCGCTTACGGGTATTGTTTCTGCTGTTATGGTTGCGCTTGAGCAATCTCCACCAGAACTCGCTTCTGATATTTCAGAGCGCGGCATGGTATTAACCGGCGGTGGCGCATTACTGAAAGATTTAGATCGGTTGTTGATGGAAGAAACGGGCATTCCAGTAGTTATTGCTGATGATCCGCTAACTTGTGTAGCGCGTGGCGGTGGTAAGGCATTCGATATGATTGACCTACACGGTGGCGACCTGTTTAGCTATGAGTAAACGGGAAAGGCAACCTTAAGGTTGCCTTCTTTGTATTATGGATACTATTTTTACTCGCGGTCCCTCACTGAATAATAGATTAGCGCTGGCAATTGTTTTGTCAGCGTTACTTATTTTTGTGGATCACAAAGTGGAAGGGTTTAAATCGACTCGGGTCTATTTGAATTCATTCATGAGCCCCCTTCAATATTTAGCTAACTTACCTCGGTTGATGCTAAGCGAAAGCGCCCAGCGCTTGACCTCCCACGAAGATCTTCTCGAAGAAAACGACAAACTGACTAATCAACTGCTACTCATGAGCGAGAAGCTCCAGCGGTTTGATGCCTTGTCTCAAGAAAATAAACAACTAAGACATTTGCTGGATGCGCCTGTTCGTAACGACTTACGTAAAATGGTTGCCGAGCTCATGGCGGTTGATAAAAACCCCTATAGCCAGCAGGTGGTTATCAACAAGGGGGCCATTGATGGGGTTTATTTATCTCAACCCATCATTGATGAAAAAGGCATAGTGGGGCAGGTTATGGAAGTGGGCAGCACCAACAGCCGTGTGCTACTACTTGCCGATGTGACTCACGCCATTCCTGTTCGCTCTCAGCGTAATGATATTCGCTTTATTGCCACTGGCAGTGGCGCGCTAAACGAGCTGTATTTAGAGCATGTACCTCATAGTGTTGATATTAAAGCGGGAGATGTTTTGATTTCCTCCGGCTTAGGCAAAATTTTTCCAGAAGGGTACCCCGTGGGTACGGTTAAAGAAGTACGACGGGATGAAAGTCGCCCATTTTCTATTGTGACCGTAATGCCTATGGCCAAATTAGACCGTCTAAAGTACTTGTTACTCTTGTGGTCTGATGAAGGCAAACCTATCGACAGCGATGTGGAAAGTGAGAGCAACATGGTAAGTAAAGAGGAGGCTGAAGATGATTCGTAAGCGTCATTCGGTTATCGTCACCACGCTTTTGATTGCGCTTGTCCTTCAAATCGTGCCGTTGCCTATTCAGGTTGATTTATACCGCCCTGATTGGGTTCTGATTGTGCTTGCGTACTGGAGCATGGCGCTTCCCCACAGAGTGAATGTGGGCGTGGCCTTCTTAACAGGCGTCGCGGTAGATATATTGGTGGGTACTACCTTAGGTATTCACAGTTTAAGCTTAAGTATTTCAATCTATATTTTAGCCGCGAACTACCAACGGCTACGAAACTACTCTGTTTGGCAACAAGCTATTGTTATAGGGTTGCTTTCTTCGCTGTACCACTTGCTAACATTCTGGGTGCAGCACCTACTCACAGACATCTATTTCCAACTGGATTACTTGTGGCCTGTGCTTACTTCTATGTTGTTATGGCCGTGGGTATTTTGGCTACTTCGTAAAACCCGTCGTCAGTTCTCCATTAGTTAAAGTATGAGATCCTTATCGTGAATTATTCAGTGGTTTTAGCCTCTGCTTCCCCTCGTCGTACCATGCTGTTAGATCAGATGGGCATTGCCCATTCAGTAAAGCCAGTGGATATTGATGAATCAGCCCTTGCTAATGAAACGCCTGAAGCCCAAGTTTCTCGACTCGCTGAGCAAAAAGCTAAGACAGCCTTGGCGCGGCTAAAAAGTGAAGATGCACTGAGTGAAAGTACACGGGTCCTAGCTTCTGATACGCTTATTGCCTTTAACGGGGTTAGTTTGGGTAAGCCAGAAAATAAAGAAGACGCTAGACGTATTCTTTCAATGCTATCGAACAACGAGCATGAAGTACTGACGGCCATTAGTGTGGCGTCTACTACCAAGCAAGTGACACAAACTATTACCACCAAGGTAGCTTTTGCCGCATTGACGAACGATGAAATTGACGCATACTGGGACACAGGTGAACCTGCAGATAAAGCAGGCAGTTACGCCATTCAAGGTATTGGCGGTCAATTTGTAAAAGCAATATACGGCAGTGCTAGTGCAGTGGTTGGATTGCCTTTGTATGAAACAAGGCAGCTACTTAGAGAATTTGGAGTCGTGTAGTGAGTGCAGAGCTACTAATCAATGTTACACCGTCAGAGTCTCGTGTTGTTCTCATTGAAAATGGGATATTGCAGGAAATTCACGTAGAGCGTCATACCAAGCGTGGCTTAGTGGGCAATATCTATCGTGGCAAAGTTAGTCGGGTACTACCCGGAATGCAAGCCGCATTTGTGGATATTGGCCTTGAAAAAGCGGCTTTCCTGCATGCCTCGGATATTGTTATTCACAACGAAATAGCAGAGGAAGTATCAGCCAGTCATATTCAAAAACAAGACATTCGTGAGCTTGTTCGAGATGGCCAAGATATTGTTGTGCAAGTGGTGAAAGACCCTATCGGTACCAAAGGCGCTCGTCTTACTACCGATATTACTATTCCAAGTCGCTATTTAGTGTTTATGCCAAGTGTTACTCATGTTGGCGTATCTCAGCGTATTGAAGAAGAAGCTGAGCGGGAGCGTTTGAAAACACTTGTGCAAGAATTCTGCGATGAAAACGGTGGTTTTATTTTACGAACCGCAGCTGAAGGGGTAGGCAAAGCTGAATTACAGCAAGATGCCGCCTTTTTACGCCGACTGTGGGACAAAATTCAATCGCGGATGAAAAAGCGTAAGTCCAATGTGTTGTATGAAGATTTACCGCTGGCGCGCCGTGTGCTTCGCGATTTTGTCGGCACCGAGTTAGACAGAATTCGAATAGACTCTAAGTTGTCTTTTCAGGAGCTGTTCCAGTTCACTAAAGAATACGTGCCCGAAATGAACGGCAAGTTGGAATATTACACGGGCGACAGGCCCATATTCGACTTGCACGATGTTGAAAATGAAACCCAGCGAGCGCTTGAACGTAGGGTCGATTTGAAATCAGGCGGCTATTTGATTATCGATCAAACCGAAGCCATGACCACCATTGATATAAATACCGGCGCATTTGTTGGGCACCGTAACCTAGAAGAAACTATCTTTAATACTAACACCGAGGCAACACAAGCCATTGCTAGGCAGCTTCGGTTACGTAATTTAGGCGGTATGATCTTAATCGACTTTATCGATATGATTGAACCAGACCACAAAAGACGTGTCTTACATAGTCTAGAAGTGGCGACAAGTAAGGACAGGGCCAAGATTAATATTCACGGGTTTACTTCGCTAGGGCTCATAGAAATGACCCGCAAGCGCACCCGTGAAAGTATTGAGCACATACTGTGTGGCGAATGCCCCGTATGTAAGGGCCGAGGTACGGTGAAAACCGTTGAAACTATCTGCTTTGAAATTATGCGTGAAATTGTACGTGTAAACCGTGCATACGATGCTGATAAATTTGTCGTTTATGCTTCTCCGAAAGTGGTTGAAGCGTTAATGGGTGAAGAATCGCATATGCTTGCAGAGCTGGAAGTGTTTGTATCGAAGCAAATTAAAGTACAAACCGAAACCTTGTACAACCAGGATAAGTACGACGTCGTCATGATGTAATGCATTAACTATACGAAGGCGAAGTGTGACAAATTTAACGTCGGTAGCAGCCTATTTAGTTAAAAAAATATGGTTGCTGCTTGCCATCCTGCTTGTTCTATTCGCGCTGTTAATCAGCGCCGCTCGCTATGCGCTGCCGCATATTGAACACAACAAGCATCTGCTGGAAGACTATATCAGCCAGCGCTATGGCGTAAATCTGACTATTAACAGCGTGCATGCAGTATGGCAACGCTCTGGGCCGAGTATTGTCTTAAATTCGGTCTCCATGGCGCAAAACGATGCGTCTCCCGTTGGGCTCAATATTCGTCAAGTCTACGTTGAATTGGACTTTTGGCAGTCTTTGAGACGACAAATGATCTCATCTACACGTTTTGAACTTCGCGGCCTTAAGCTTGATGTTGATGCCGATAGGTTCGAGCGTGCAGGCGATAACAACTTTCCTGTTGTTAATGCATTAAAAAGCTTATTTCTAGAACAACTCCAAAGTTTCTCTCTAGAAGAAGGGGAAGTGCTCCTCTCTAAAAATAGCGAGACTCAGTCTTTTATTATCGACCAGTTAACGTGGAATAACAGCGGTAAACGTCACCAAGGCTTAGGGCAAATGAAGGTGGCCGATGTATCGTCGAATTCTGCTTCTTTCATTATTGATGTGACTGGCAATAAAGATGCCTTTGAAGGGGTTTTTTATGCCCGCGCTGAAGATTTAGATATTTCACCCTGGGTGAGCGACTTAATTAAAACCAAACGTCCGCTGACTGAAAGCCGCGCAAATTTCGAAATTTGGGCCGACGTGCAAAGTAATGGTATCACCGGCGTTCAAGCTCAGTTTGAAGAAAGCTTATTAGAATGGGGCGGGGAAGAATACTCGTCCCTAGTGACAGGTATTCGTGGTGGCAGTATTGAAGCTGTACCTACACAAGATGGATGGAGCGTTAGGGTAGATCAATTGGTGGTAGACTCTGGCCACGAAACCATAGAAGCTGATTTCGTAGGTAAAGTGAGTAATTCAGGTGACGCAGTAGTCAGCATTGTAAAACCGGTTCAGATAAACCCATTCCTGATGCTTTTGCCGCTATTTATGGACGACACCAGCGAAGAGGAAATTCGCGCGCTAAATCCCAATGGGCAACTTGCTACCTTGGAGCTTCAATTTAGAAATCGTCGCCCAGAGTTAACCGCTAAAATCCTTGATTTGTCGTGGGAGCAAGCCGGAAAAGCCCCAGGCCTTACCTCGCTAGATGCCGACGTATACTGGTATAAAGATTCTGGAGCGGTTTACTTAAAAAGTGAAAACAGTACCTTATCTGCCGACAATATTATTAAACAAAATCTCGATATCAATACCTTCAACGCTAACCTGTATTTTCACACTCAGGCGGTAGGTGATGAAAAGCAATGGGTGGTGACGGGCAAAGATCTCTTGTTCGACAGCAAACAGTTAGTGTTAGAGCCAGTATTTCGGGCCAATCTAACCACGGGCAACCTAGACATATTTGCCAATCTTAAACCCTTAGCGTTAAACGCAGTCAGTGATTTCTTTCCTGCCTCGTTAATGGGCGTGAATACCGATAAATTTCTTACCCGCGCCTTTGGTGGCAAAGGTAACGTAAGCAAGGCGCAAATATTGTGGCACGGTAGCCCCAAAAACTATCCGTTTCACGACAACAGCGGCATTTTCCAAGCTTATGTCGACATTGAAGATAGTGACTTTGTATTTTCCTCAAAATGGCCAGCCCTAAACGATTTGGACTTATCTGTATATTTCCATAATGATGCCTTGGTGATGGAAAGCGATAAGGCGACTTTGGCAGGTGTTGAAGTCGCGAGCATGTCTGCTGCTATCCCACGATTACACCCATCTTCATTGTTGACGATTTATGCAGAAGGTTCTGGTACAGGCGAAAAGGTAACGTCGTTGATGAAGCAGTCTTCAATTGCCAGCTCGCTAGGGAAAGTGTTAGATAAAGACGTGCAGGTCTCGGGGCCATTATCGGCAAGCTTAACATTAGATATACCCTTTAAAGGCAAAGATGTACGGGTTCAAGGTGAAGCCCAGTTAAACAATAACGATGTGTATATTACCAGCACGCGTATGCAGTTCGATGACGCCAGTGGTACGCTGAGCTTCGACAATGCAAAAATTGACGCTAATGGGTTAACTGCGAGCTTATTAGGCCAGCCTGTGGAAATGTCAATTCAGGGGCGTCAGAACGACAGCTACGACGTTAATGTGAACCTTAAAGGGCGGTGGCATGTACATCCGTTAGTGAAGTATGTAAAAACCGATCTCATTGATTACTTAGACGGTGAAACCCATTGGCAGGCCGATGTGAATTTAAGCCTATCGAATAGCGACTTTTCTTACAATGCCCAGGTTAACGCTGATTTAACGGCAACCCAAAGCTTGCTGCCAGCGCCGTTTGCGACAGTTCAAGGTACCAGTCTGCCACTTCAAATTAACAGTGAAGGTAACCTACAAGCCTCTAATGTAGAGGCAAGATTAGGTGACAATATTCACTTCGACGGCGTATTGCCCCATAAAGAAATGCAGTTCTCTCGAGCGCACCTTTCCTTAGGCGACGCAGATGTGGGTGATAGAGGTACCGGGTTCAGTATTGCCGCGAATCTAGAGCAGGCCGATATTGTTGAATGGTTTACTACCCTGCAAACGCTCATTGTGCCAAGCAAAACGAACGAGACTAGTGCGAGCTTAACCGCCAACACACGCACAAGTACCAACACTAATAGTGATACGTTATCGACGGAAAACCGTGCCCAAAAGCAAAATATCTTCGGGGTGCCATCACGCATATTTGTGACCGCAGATACCCTAACCGGATGGGGGCATTCACTAAATAACGTGTCTTTAACCGCTCGGGAACAAGACAAAGATTGGCTGTTACAAGTTGATGCGGCGAAAGTGCGAGCGACTATCAGGGTTAATAACGATATTAATAACCAAGGTATCGATATTAACGCCGATTACTTAGTACTGGATAAACCCACTACTGAGGCTGCTGATTCAACAGAGGCGCCAGAAGAAGAAATCGAGATGGCTAAGCAGCGCGCGGACGTAGTGGAAGTTGACCCGCTAGATTTGCCTCCCATCTACTTCTATTGCAGTGTTTGTAGTGTCCATGGCCTTGATTTAGGCGAAATCACGCTTGATGTAGCAAAAACTGATCAAGGCTTACAAATAAGACAATTTCTCACGCGTTCTTCCAGTGCGGATGTCACTGCAACCGGATACTGGCAGCATGAAGGCGGCGATATAACCACCCGGTTAAACGGTACGCTTTCCTCTCCTGATGTGGGACAAATGCTCAAACAGCGAGGGATCACTTCGGGTATTAAAGACTCCGAAGCCGATGTTAAATTTGATTTAGGTTGGCCTTCTTCCCCGTTTGATTTTTCGTTAGACAAAGTAAGTGGTGACGTAGATTGGGCCCTCACTGACGGTTATCTCACTGAGGTTAGTGATAAAGGCTCGCGCATATTCACATTATTCAGCCTAAACTCATTAGTACGCAAGCTAAGCTTAGATTTTAGAGATGTATTTGCCACAGGATTCTTCTACGACAAAATGGGTGGAAGCTTACAAATTGCTGACGGTACCGCCTTTACCGACGATACCGAAATAGACGGCGGTGCAGGTGAAATTGAAATTAAAGGCTATACCAACTTAAATACAGGTGGCCTTAATTACAATATTACGTTTGCCCCTAATGTAACGGGGAACTTACCCTTTCTAGTGTATTTTTTAGCTACGCCCCCAACGGCATTGGCTGCGCTGGCGTTAGATCAAGTGTTAACATCAGCTAAAGTTATCTCGAACGTTAACTATAAGGTTTCTGGCACCATTACTAATCCGCAGTTCGATGAAGTAGAACGACATAGTAAAGATATAAGCTTACCGGCGAATGTGTCGCCAGAAAGCACTTCGCCATTAGATCGGCCGCTTACCGAAGATGATTTACGCAGAGTAAAAATGGAGGTTATCGATGGTTAATCTAGTTGCAGTTCAAATGACATCTACGCCCAGTGTAGAAGACAATTTGAATCATGTAGAACAGGCTATTTCCCGTGAACAAGTTCCAAAAGACAGCTTAGTAGTATTGCCAGAATGCTTTGCCTGTTTTGGTACTAAAGATGGCGAGCTACTCAATGCCGCCGAAGTCAAAGATGAAGGGCTGATACAGCAACGTTTATCGGCGCTCGCCAAAGCCCATGAGTGCTACATTGTTTCGGGCACGTTTCCTATGGTTACCATTGATGCGTCAAAGTTTTCAGCGGCGTGTTTATTGTTTGGCCCAGACGGCACGGTATTGGCCGACTATCGTAAAATTCACCTTTTTGATGTGTCGGTGGATGACAATACGGGCAGCTACAAAGAATCTACGTTTACAAACCCAGGCAGTGAAGTTGTTACGGTAAAAACCCCAATTGGCAACATTGGGCTAGCGGTATGTTATGATGTGCGCTTTCCAGGCTTGTTTACCGCCATGGGCGATATCGATATTTTAGTGTTGCCCGCTGCCTTTACGCAACGAACAGGTGAAGCGCACTGGCACACGTTAGTGAAAGCGCGAGCCATTGAAAAACAATGCTATGTGGTAGCTGCCAACCAAACCGGTGAGCACCAAAATGGCCGTGAAACCTATGGTCATAGCCTAGTGGTTTCGCCGTGGGGTGAAACCTTAAGCGAGCTACCTCAAGACATTGGTGTCATTCAAACCAGTGTTAATATTGAAGCGCGACAAGCCATTAAACAAAATATGCCGGTTGCCGAACATAACCGATTCAGGAGTCACTTTGTCTAAATCTGTTGAACGCCATTTACTGTCTGACTCTGGACTAGATGTAGCGTCGCTAGAAAGAGCCCTTTCGGGTATCCATCGTCACGATACCGATTATGCTGATCTTTATTTTCAGTCGAGCCAACACGAAAGTTGGGTGCTCGAAGATGGCATTATTAAAGAAGGTAGCTACAACATTGAACGTGGTGTTGGCGTTCGTGCTATCAGCGGTGAAAAAACCGGTTTCGCCTATTCAGATGAAATCAGCGAAGATGCCTTAGTAAAGGCGTGCAACGCTGCGCGCAGTATTGCCCCTGATGGTGGGTCTCAGAAAGTATCATCCCTAGGACGTAGCGATTATCAAGCGCGCTATGGTGAGAAAAACCCTATTTTAGCCATGCAAGATGCCGAGAAAATTTCTCTGCTAAAAGCCGTGGACGCGTATGTTAGGCAGCAAGAGCCATCAGCCAATCAGGTTGTGGTTAGCATTAGTGGTGTGTACGAAGAAATTTTAGTGGCTGCCAGTGATGGTACATTCGCCACCGATATCCGCCCCTTGGTTCGCCTTAATTGTTCTGTGTTGCTTGAAGACGGTGATCGTCGTGAGCGCGGCAGCGCGGGTGCTGGCGGCAGATACGCGTATTCTTTTTTTGAGTCAGATAAAGACGGTCGCCCCTACTATGAGCAGTTAGCCGACGATGCCCTGCATATGGCCCGGGTTAACATGCAAGCGGTAGCCTCACCAGCGGGTGCTATGCCGGTAGTATTGGGTAATGGCTGGCCTGGTGTATTGTTACACGAAGCGGTGGGTCATGGTCTTGAAGGCGACTTTAACCGTAAAGGTGCGTCAACCTTTAGTGGGAAGATTGGTCAGCGAGTAGCTGCAAAGGGTGTAACAGTAGTAGACGATGGCACATTGGCTGATCGTCGTGGTTCGTTGTCAGTAGATGATGAAGGCACTCCCACGCAGCACAATGTCCTTATTGAAGACGGTATTCTAAAAGGCTACATGCAAGATAAGCATAACGCCAAGCTAATGGGTGTTGCGCCAACTGGAAACGGTCGTCGCGAGTCTTATGCGCATTTACCTATGCCGCGCATGACCAATACCTACATGTTAGAAGGGCAGTACGATCCTAAAGAGATTATTGCCTCTATCGATAAAGGTATTTACGCGCCTAACTTTGCTGGTGGGCAAGTTGATATCACATCAGGCAAATTCGTATTTTCTAGTGCAGAAGCATACCTCATTGAAAATGGTAAAATTACCGCACCAGTTAAAGGCGCTACTTTGATTGGAAATGGCCCTGAAGTTATGCAGAAGATTTCCATGATTGGCAACGATGTGGCATTAGACAACGGCGTTGGCGTGTGTGGTAAAGACGGCCAAAGCGTGCCTGTTGGCGTAGGCCAACCTACATTGAAAATAGACGAGCTTACTGTGGGCGGAACGGCGTAAATTACGCGTTACGCTAGTGTGAGAATTCGAAAAAGGCGCCGGTTGGCGCCTTTTTTAATGCAATATTTTTGACTGTTTATATACGGTCAGTGCAGCATGTTGCTGCGAAAGAGCCTTCTATTCCAAAGTGACTACCATATCAAGACTGGTAGTAACACCACTGGGAGAGGTAACTAGCGCACTTACAATCGCACTGGTGCTGGCTTCCGACTCATCTAATAGATTAGTCAGTACGAAGGATAGTTGTCTGTTACCTGCCGCGTTGGTAGAAGGCACGGTGGCTTCAAGTGAACCTGAAATCCCCCCTTCAGAGCTTGTAATGCTAATTTCTGTACCTTCTGCTAATGGCTGATTAGCGGTATCTGAATAGGCTAACGATAGCAACGCATTGCTTCCTCTTGGGATACTCAACACAGGCGTTAACCCAGGCGGATTAGTGTTGTTCGCTAGCTCATCGGTACTGCTGTTAAACGTTAGCAACGCAGATGACGATGACATAATAACCACCATGGCGCGCCTCACATGCAGCGCGCTATTCCCGCAGGTTGTGGCATCGCATTGCGGGCCATCAAATAATCCATTGGCCAGGGTAAAGTCACCTGAACTGTCGTAATCGAAAAAGGGCTCTGTGGCGTCATAGCTACCGTCTTCGTTATCGTCACGCCATGCCTCGGGATAATCGATAAAGCCCGTGGTATCAGGCAGTAATATGGATAGTCCATTGCCCGTACTGCCGGTAATTGCGCCGCCATCAGCATCGTCGTATAGGTTATTGCCATTAGCGTCTATTAAGGTTTCATGGCCTACCGCTGTTACCATTACCGTAATTCGGTGATCGGCTACTCTTGGCTCAGCACTCGTCCAAGTCACACTGCACCTGCCGCTTTGGGTGGTGCAGCTTGGCTCAATTAACCCGCCTTCGGTGGTGAAGTTCAGCGTGGTGCCATCTGGCACTGGATTGTTAAAAGCATCAGCCGCGCTAGCGGTAATGGTTAATTCGTTGCCGTTAATGTTGTGTGCTTCAGGGTTCAAACTCGATGGCGACAAACTAATACTGTTTTGATCGGGCAACCCAGTGTTCACGCTAAGCAAGTCAGACTGAGACTGAATGCTAGTATCATCAATGTCGGTAACGGCGGTAACGCGAACGGCAGTAGGCACGCTACCTGCTGTCACAAAAGTGCTGACTTGGCCTTCAGAGTTAGTCAGTGCACTAGCAGGAGAAAGCGCCAGGCCACCAATATTACTGTTTAAGCTAAACGCTACTTCTTGTTGAGCAAGCGGATTACCCAACGCACTGTTAACTTGAAAGGTTACTCTTGATACTGAGCTTGCATCTTGGCCGCCCGTACCACTGATTACAATTGATGACGGAGACGCATCGATAAAGGCGATGCTACCTGCGGTTTCAGGCAGAATTTCTATAGAACGGGACACACTTAACGTACTGCTATTGATAGTAACCGTTGCACTTATCTCGTCGTCGAAGCCGGTATTTCCAGCGCAACTATTGTCTTGAAATGTAGAGCGGGCTTGTCCGCTTGCGGTAAATACGGTTTCATCAATATCGGCACTATCGTTCGCCACACAAACAGAGCTAAAGGTTACGGGAATACTGGTGGCATAGGTTTCGCCTTCAGAATTAACCAGTGCTACGTTAACACCAAGGGTTGCGCCAGCGGCGATGACAACGTCTTCGTCCGTGGTGTAACCGTCTACCCCTAATAAACCGGCTACAAATTCGCCGTTATCAAACGTACCAATTCGAATAACTTCATCGGTTACCGCAGAAGACTGAATTTCATAATTGAGTGTAGCGGTTAGGGTTTGTTCATTATAAACATATGACACAGTGGCCGTGCCAGCACCTAGGTTATCGTCGGTAGGTATTAATTGACTATTGGCAAGGCCGTCATTAGTGGTTAGCGCGTCATCTATGCTTACCGAACCGCGAGACACTTGGAAGCTCACAATGGCATCTGCAATTGGGGTGTCATCGATATTTATCAGCGACGCACTAAGGGTGCCGGTTTCATCAGCGGTAATCCTACTAACTTGATCGCCTGCACTGTCACTTAAGGTTAGTGAAAGGGTGGGTAAAAACACGGTATCGGTGTCGGCAATCAAAAACTCAATGTTTGCTTCTGACGATGTGCTGTCGTAAGTAGCGGTAATCGTGCTGGCACCAGCAATAGCGCTATCTGAGTCTAAATACACAATGGCTTCACCGTTACTGTCAGTGAGCTTGTCGCTAACAGAGAGTGTGCCTATACCGCTTGTAAAACTGATTATTTCTCCGGTTAATACCGCACCATCTTCGGTAATGGTAGCAGTGATGCAGGCAGTATCACCAATCTCGAAACTAGCCTGATTAACCGTATTACAGTTAGCATCGCTAATCTCAAGAGAAAGTGCTACGACTGGAGAGGTGGTGCTATCGTCGCTA
The DNA here is from genome assembly GCF_019249255.1 of Alteromonas lipotrueae. Taxonomy (NCBI): domain Bacteria; kingdom Pseudomonadati; phylum Pseudomonadota; class Gammaproteobacteria; order Alteromonadales; family Alteromonadaceae; genus Alteromonas; species Alteromonas lipotrueae. The sequence goes on from NZ_JAESDJ010000002.1 coordinate 175,786, forward strand.
TCCGAACTGCCAAAGGGGTCGTCGCCGTTTGCCCCCGAGGTACCATTACATCCTGATAATACCCAAACGAAAGCAAATGCCGCTAAGAGCCGCCCCATATACCTCTCCTTATGTTGCTACTCTTTTTGAGTAACGTCTTTTAAATATTGGAATAACTCCCTGTAAGCTTTAGGGGGAGCATTCTTTTCTTGTTCTTTTTTCACTTGGCGGTGGAACTGTCTTAATTTTTGTCTATCTAGCTCAGGGTATTCTTCAATAAGCCCTTGAATAGCGTCGTCACCACGGGTGATTACATCTTCACGAGCACGTTCTAATTCATGAAACGCAGCGTTATTTGCTTGATGTTGATGGGTTATTTTAGCCAAGGCGACTTCAATAGGGGAATTATCCCTTTGTCTAAGTAGCTTACCAATGAACTGAAGTTGCCTTCTGTAACCGTCTTTTTTCTTATTGATGACACGGGCAATATCTAACGCATCTTTCAATTCTTCATCAAGCGGAATGGTGGCGTAGTGGGCAGGGGTAAGGTTTACTACGGTTTGCCCCAGCTTTTGTAAGTCTTTAGATTGGCGCTTTAGTTCGCTTTTACTAATGAGCTCTTCTTCTGGCTCGGCGCTTTCTAACTTAGATTGTTGTCGTGATTTAGATTTCTGATCGCTCATTTCAAACTCATAAGTGTTACACTTTAGCTAAATTGTAACTATCACAGTCGGATTTAGACAGCGAAACTTACTATGCAAATTGAGCAACAGTTATCAGAAATTCAGAATGTCGTTGATGATGTACTGAAATTAGCCCTAAAAAATGGGGCAACCCAAGCAGAAGCAAGCATGTCAAAAGTGGAAGGTATTGCGGTATCTTCACGTATGCAAGAAGTTGAAAACGTAGAGTTTACCAACGATGGCGGCTTGGGAATTAGTGTTTACGTAGGTAAGCGAAAAGGCAGCGCCTCTACGGCTGACTTAAGCAAAGAAGCACTTACCCGTGCCGTGGAAAAAGCCGTCGATATTGCTAAGTACACCAGTGAAGATCCTTGTACTGGTCTTGCCGATGCTGAACTTATGGCCACAGAATTCCCCGATTTGGATTTATATCACCCGCAAGAGCTTGATACAGAAAAAGCCATTGCCACCACAATTGAAGCGGAATCTGCTGCATTAGGTTACGACCCGCGCATTACAAATTCAGACGGTGCATCGTATAACGCTAACCTTGGTATGCGTGTTTACGGCAATACCCACGGTATAAATGCAGGGTATCCAAGTAGCCGTTACAGCTTAAGCTGCATGGTGATCGGATCGCAAGATGGCGACATGCAGCGTGATTATGCGTACACAGTCGACCGACAGGCGCCTTTGTTGCAATCGGCAGTATCTATTGGGCAAGAAGCGGCAAAAGCCACTGTAGAGCGTTTAGGAGCCCGCAAGATTAATACGGCTCAGGTGCCTATTCTGTTACACAAAGACATAGCGTCTAGTTTATTTGGGCATTATGTGGGTGCTATCAGCGGGGGTAGTTTGTATCGTCGTTCATCGTTTTTGTTAGATAGCTTAGGAAAACAAATTTTTCCAGAATGGTTAAACATTGAAGAACGCCCATTTATAAAGTCGGGCTTAGCGAGTTCTAGCTTCGACAACGAAGGCGTTGCTTGTAAAGACATGACAATAGTTGATGGCGGAAAGCTTTCTACCTACCTTTACACCACGTATTCGGCTCGCAAGCTAAACACCCAAACCAATGGTCACGCAGGTGGCATTCACAACTGGTTAGTGGGCGACACAGGTCATAGCGACAGCGACTTGCTAAAAGAAATGGGCACTGGCTTATACGTTACCGAGCTTATGGGGCAGGGCGTGAACACGGTTACCGGCGATTATTCTCGCGGCGCAGCTGGGTTCTGGGTAGAAAATGGTGTTATTCAATACCCTGTTCACGAAGTGACTATTGCAGGCTGTTTACAAGATATGTTTGCTGGCATTGTGGCAATTGGTAAAGATAAAGATTTACGCGGTAGTGTGCATACCGGTTCTATCCTTATTAATCAGATGAAAATAGCAGGAAGCTAGTTTCTCTGTTTGGATTTAAGTCGTTCAATCTCACATAGTTTTATGTAGCGAGCTTGAATGAACTTACTTAATTTAAAGACTGCCGCTGGCGAAATTCGCTAGGCGGCATCCCTTGTGACTTTTTAAACCGCTTCGAAAACGTAAACACATTGCTGTAGCCCACGTAGTTGGCAATATAAGCAATGGGCCATTGCGTGCTTATCAGTAAATTTTTAGCCCTTACCATGCGCAGATAAATAACATGCTGCATGGGGCTTCGACCAAACTGCGCAAGGCATAGCCTGTGTAGGTGAGGGGCCGAGTAGTGCACTTTGTCTACCAAGGCGTCTATATCCCAATTGAACTGCAATTGTTTTTCTACCGCAGCAAACAGGGCCGACAATCGTACTTGGTGCGTGCTTTTCACCGGGGTGGCAATATGCTGCAAATATTGCTGAATAATTGGAATAACCGCTTGCCGATGTTGGCTATTGGTTTCTAAATACAGTAATTCCATCGCATGGTGCAACCCTGCCAACTCAATGTCGTGCTGAACGGGGTGTGCTACATCAAAAAAATGCTGCCATCGAGGGCAATCGGATAAATTCAGCCAAATAATGTCCCACTGCTCTTGATCCGCTCGCGGCGCTTGATCGGCTCGCGGCGCTTTCCCAGCGTTAATTTTATCTTGTACTTCACTGGCTTCGCTTTTCGTTACTTCAGTTGCATCCGGCGTTGCGCTGGTTTCATCAAATTGATCAATTTGTACTTCAAAACTTTGGTGCGCTGGCAAAATAATCACACTTGAAGCTGGTAGTGCGTACTCGCCAGACGGGGTGAGTATTTTACCGCTGCCGTTTAATGAATAAAAAAGAGTGTGGTTAGGAGGGGTAACTCGGCCAACTTGATAAGTGCCTGATAAATTCGAGCAGCCCGCCAACTCAATGTCTAGCGCTTTAATTTCTGGCGCATTTGTACTATCTATAAAGCGTTCAAGGCAGTGTGGCCCAATATTCACAATATCGCGAAAGGTTCTCTGCGCGTGCATATTTTGGGAACCAGAAGAAGCTAAGCTAGTAGGTTGCATAATTGTAAAATGAGAGTTTTGGATAAATTAAAGAGAGAAACAAGCATAAAGGATTGCGCGTGTTTCCGCTATATTTCACCTGTTATTAAAAAAACCTACCGTAAAAGGAGCCAGTAATGGCAAATGTTGCTCAAGTTGTTGCGCAAAATGATTGGCAGAACCCTGTCGTATTTCAAAGAAATCGCGTAAATGGACATAGTCCATTAAACGGTTTTTTAACCCAAGAAGATGCTAAACATAACGTTAATGCGCAAAAACAAAGTTTAAATGGCGAGTGGGATTTTAGGTTATATCCCCAACCTGAGGCCGTTACAGAAGACTTACTGAGCGAGGTATTGTCTGAAGCTGCAAACTGGCAGCCTATTATCGTGCCTTCAAACTGGCAACTGCAGGGGTTTGATAAGCCTATTTACTGCAATGTTAAATATCCTTTTCCGGTAACCCCGCCAGACGTGCCTAGCGATAACCCCACAGGCTGCTACCGCACCACGTTTACGGTAAATGAAGAGGCCGTGCAACTGCGTAATCATATTGTGTTTGAAGGGGTTAATAGTGCCTTTCATCTTTGGTGTAATGGTGAATATGTGGGGTATTCGCAAGATAGCCGTTTACCGGCCGAATTCAATTTAACGCCTTTTTTAAAGGTTGGTGAAAATCGCTTAGCGGTAATGGTAATTCGCTGGTCTGACGGGAGCTATTTAGAAGATCAGGACATGTGGTGGTTAAGCGGTATCTTCCGCGATGTGGTACTGGTAACGAAACCACAGCATCATATTCAAGATGTATTTGCCACACCAAAATTAGATGCTTGCTATCGGGATGGCCGCCTAGATGTTCGCACTGCGATTAACGCCCCAGCAAGCTATACGGTGGGCATTCAGTTATTTGATGGTGAAACCGCCGTTACCGCACAAACTGTGTCGAGCACCAATAACCGCCGCATAGACGAGAAAGGCGGCTGGGATGATGTGATTTTTCAATCGTTAACAGTCACTGAGCCTAAGAAATGGACGGCAGAGAGTCCCTATCTATATCGCCTAGTCGTCACTTTGTTTAACGACGCAGGTGATGTGGTCGTTGCCGAAGGCTACAACATAGGTTTTCGTCAGGTCGATATGCTTGATGGCCAGTTATGCGTTAACGGTAAACCTATTCTTATTCGTGGCGTAAACAGACACGAGCATCATGAAAGTAAAGGTCATGCGGTGAATGAAGCTGACATGATTGAAGATATAAAGCTATTAAAGCAAAACAACTTCAATGCGGTACGCACTGCCCATTACCCTAATCATCCGCGTTGGTATGAACTGTGTGATGAGTATGGTTTGTACTTGGTAGATGAAGCGAACATTGAAACCCACGGCATGTTTCCCATGGGGCGACTGTCTAGAGATGCATTGTGGGCCGGCGCTTATTTAGCTCGTTATACGCAAATGGTAGAGCGAGATAAAAACCACGCATCTATTATTATTTGGTCATTAGGTAATGAATGTGGTCATGGGCCAAATCAAGATGCCATGTACGGTTGGTCTAAAGCGTTTGACCCATCACGACCTGTGCAATACGAAGGCGGTGGTGCGAATACTACCGCTACCGATATTATCGCCCCCATGTATGCCCGGGTAGATACCGATGTACTTGATGATGCCGTGCCGAAATGGGCCATTAAAAAGTGGTTATCGCTACCTGGTGAAACTCGCCCTGTTATTTTGTGTGAGTACGCCCATGCCATGGGGAACAGTTTAGGAAGCTTTGCGGACTACTGGCAGGCATTTAAAGACTATCCACGTTTGCAAGGGGGCTTCATTTGGGATTGGGTCGATCAAGGCTTAGTGAAGCATACAGACAGCGGTGAGGCCTATTGGGCTTACGGTGGTGACTTTGGTGATACTGACAACGACCGTCAGTTCTGTATTAATGGTTTGCTGTTTCCTGATCGCACACCGCACCCTGCTTTATTTGAAGCGAAGTACTGCCAACAGCATTTGACATTCACGCTTAAAGCACTAGAGAACGAACAAGCTAGCAGCTATCAGTTAACCATCACCAGCGACTATGTATTTCGTTCAACCGATAACGAAATTCTGCAGTGGCAATTGCTTAAAAACGGCGAATGCGTTGCCAACGGCACTGAAACATTAAGTATTGGCCCCCAGTCGTCACAAACACTTGTGATAACCCCAAATATTGAGTTTGTACCCGATGCGCAATATCACCTTAATATTGATGTAGCGCTAGCAAACGACTGTGACTGGGCGAATGCTGGGCATGTGTTAGATACAGAGCAGTTCGAGATTGCTAACACCGCAGGTTTATCTCCTTTAACATCGGCCAGTACTAATACTGGTGGTGCTAGTAATGGCGAGAATAAAGCGAAAGAAACAGTAACGGTAGAGCGTAGCGAAACTAAGGTGAAGACCCACGCGGCAAGTAATAACTTCGTGCTTGATGCTAACACTGGGTTACTTACTTCCTGGTTAGCCAATGGCGAAGAGCAGCTCAGTGCGCCACTAGAAGATAATTTTTTCAGGGCACCATTAGACAATGACATTGGCGTAAGTGAAGTGGATAACCCCGATCCAAATGCATGGGAGTCGCGCTGGCGCCGCGCTGGAATAGGGCAATGGCAGCGCAGCTGTGTTGGTGTCGATATTGTTGAATGTGCACACGATGTGCGTGTGACGGCACTGTTTAACTACCATCACAACAATGCTTTAGTCGCCTCTACTCGTTGGTGCTACCGCGTGAATTTAGCTGGCACATTAGCATTAGATGTTCAGGTGAAATTAGCCGATGCATTGCCCCCTATGCCGCGTATCGGTTTGCAGTGGGCAGTGCCTTATTCAAGTCAGGCTGAAGCCAACATTCAGTGGAAGGGATTAGGACCATTTGAGAACTACCCCGACCGATTAGCTGCAGCAAGGTTTGGTAGTTACAGTGAAAGCATCGCGAGTATGCATACGCCTTATATATTTCCTACCGACAATGGGCTTCGTAGTGACTGTCGAGAGCTTAGCCTTAACGCTATAAAAGTAGCGGGTGATTTTCACTTTGCTGTAAGCCCGTACGGGCAAAAGCAGCTTGATGCAGCTAAGCACACCTGCGACTTAACTACTGCCGACAGTACTTACGTGTACATCGACCATGCTCACATGGGGGTAGGCGGCGATGACTCGTGGAGCCCAAGTACGCACAAAGCCTTTTTGTTAGAGAAAAAAGCCTATCGTTATTTTTTATCTTTTACTGCATGCTCATAAGAGCATCGCAAACTAGCTAAGCTTAAGTGCGTTCAAAACTTACATTATAAATTTAGAACGTAAAAAAAAAGCCGCTCTATTGAGCGGCTTTTTTTGTATTTAATCAGGCTATTACTTACAACGGTAACTACCATTGGTATCTCTGTTTGGGCTAATTAGCCGTCGACAGAGCCACAGAAGCGGTAACCTTCACCGTGAATGGTCACAATCAATTCTTCGTCAGAAGGATCTGATTCGAAATGCTTACGAATACGGCGAATAGTTACGTCTACTGTGCGGTCGTTAGGGCGAAGTTCACGGCCTGTCATTTCCATAATTAGCTGTTCACGGGTAAGAATTTTACCTGGGTTGCTAAGGAATAAGTGTAGTGCACGGAATTCACTGCGTGGTAACCGGAACTCTTTACCTGTTGGTGAAATAAGAGAACGGCTGTCGCCATCCAAAATCCAGCCATTGAAGTTTACACGGCTTGGTAAATCATCGTCTTCTGCAGAGTTTGTGGTGCGAGATAATAAGTTACGCGCACGAATAGTTAGTTCACGAGGATTGAAAGGCTTGGTTAGATAGTCATCTGCGCCAATTTCCAGACCTAAGATACGATCAACGTCGTTATCACGGCCAGTAAGGAAAATAAGACCTACATTTTTACGGTCACGTACTTCACGTGCCAAAATTAGGCCATTTTTACCTGGCAGGTTAATATCCATAATAACCAAATTAATTGCGTGATTTTCAAAGAAGTCATGCATTTGATCACCATTTTCAGCTTCAAATACATTGTACCCTTCTGCTTCGAATAAACTCTTTAGCGTGGTACGTGTGACCACTTCATCTTCAACAATTAACACATTTGGCGTCTGCATGGTGTTTTACACTCTTTATAAAATCGGTTTAAGCAATTACTGATTAAATTTTAATATTCGTTTACTTATATGCAAGTTACTATCGAATATTACTAAATTCAAGGTATTGGGGTTAGCCAACAAATTTCAAGCAAAGTTCAATAGTTATACAGGTATTATGACGTTTTCGCACTGGAAACAGGAAAAACAATAACAAATTCTACACCACTACCTACTTCGCTGGTAATTGAGATAGAGCCATTGAGCGCTTGAGTGACTAAATTGTACACTAAGTGCATGCCTAATCCAGACCCCCCTTGTCCACGTTTTGTGGTTACGAAAGGGTCGAAAATACGTTTACGAATATCTGTTGGGATCCCGATGCCGTTATCCCGATACACTAACTTTAGCTTGTTTGTTGTAATTAATTCAGCACAGATGTCAATCTGGCCTTTTTCTATGTTCTCAAAGCCATGGATAACCGAATTCATAATAAGGTTAATAATGATTTGATTAATAGGACCAGCCTTCGTTTCAACGCATAAGGTAGGGTCGCAATCTACGTTGATGTTGTGTTGTAATTTTTTTAAGCGAGGCTGTAACGACAGTAGTATCTCATTAACTAGCTGTGCAAAGCAAAAAGTTCGGCTACTTTCGCTCGATTGATCTACTGCAACCTGTTTAAAACTGGAAATTAGCTCAGCAGCGCGGTTCAAATTGCGATAAATGATGTTTAAATTTTCATGACTTTCATCCATGAAGCGTTTCATGGCACTGGCCTTTAGCGTTTTATTCTCAAAATCCCTTTCAATAACCGCGAGTCGGTCGAGCATCATAGTAGAAGCTGTAACGCCTAAGCCAATGGGGGTATTAACTTCGTGGGCAACCCCCGCAACCATGTCGCCCAACGATGCCATTTTTTCATTTTGTACAATTTGGCGTTGAAACTCATGCAGCTTTTCAAGCGTTTGAATTAATTCTTGGTTAGCGTCTTTCAACGCATTAGTGCGTTGGCTTACCATTTCTTCTAAGCTGGCATTCAGCTTTCTGTGCTGCTCTTCGGCTTGACGCTGTTTGTGCATGTATTCTTGTATGCGAGATAGCATAATATTCACATCATCAGACAGCACGTTTATTTCTTTAATATTGGATGGTTCTGCTCGTGCCGAATAGTCTCGCTGTCTAGAGGTGCGCTGTAGGAAAAAAGAGAGTTTTTCAATAGGAACAGTGGCACGGCGTTGAAAACGCAGTGCTAACAAAAAGCTGAATATCAGTAAGAAAAACATAACCCCAAGGTTAACCAGAACCGTTTTGATAATGTGCTGGCCAAACCCGTCTGCAGACATACGAAGGTAAACCCACCCCAAGACTTCGTTGGTCTCTTGGTCAAAAATTTTACGACTACTTTCTAAGTAATCATTTTCGTCTGTAAGCAAGGGGGTTTGATCTAAGTTGGTTAGCTGTTTTTGCTTTCCAGGAATAAGTAGTTGTCCGCCTTTGTTGTAAGAGGCAAAACGTTCAACGGCACTTGAGGTGTTAGGCTCATCTGGTAAGCTTTTATAAATATGTACGTTTAACACTTTGTCAGCAGAATCTAAGAATTGCAAAGATTCTTCCACCAATGCCTGGCTAGAATTTTTAAGCGGGTTGGCAACCACGTTAGCAGTCATCTTAGATAGCAGGTTTGCGCGGTTATCCAATTCGTGTCGATAGGCATTTATTTGGGTGTAGATAGACAAACCGGAGGTGCTAACCAGCGAAATTGCGGCGATGGTCATGACCACCCACAAAAATAAACTTCGTATAGAAAGTTTTATAGCCCGATCTGTCATGCTAAATATCAGAATTTCTAATTAAATGAACGCTCAATAATAGTGGCGCATTCTTTAACAAAAAGAAAGAAACGCCGTACAAGACTATAGAGGTCGCTTACTTAAACGAACATAGATTCGTAAAGTTTAATGTATTCATCTGCAGCTCGTTCCCATGTAAAGCGGGTATTCATGCCCCTTTGCTGCATTTCTCTGAACTTTACTGGGTGTTCATAATAAAACAGCAAAGCGCGACGAATACAAGCAAGCAAGGCTTCAGGGCGTGGCTGTTCAAAAACAAAGCCGGTAGCGTCTTCGCTATGGCGGTTGTCCACCACAGTGTCTTTCAAACCACCTACCGCTCGCACAATAGGAATGGTGCCGTAGGCCAAACTGTACATTTGATTTAGCCCACAAGGCTCAAACTGCGATGGCATTAAGAAAAAGTCGGCGCCCGCTTCAACAAGGTGAGCGTGCTCGGAGCTAAACCCATTAATAAAGGCGAACTGAGAAGGGTTATTTTGCGCAAATTCACCCAAATCCATACACATTTTAGGATCGCCGGTGCCTACGATAACGATTTGCACATTATGCTGAACCAGTTCATCAAGGATAGGCAGAATATAGCCAAAACCTTTCTGCTCGGTGAGGCGGCACACCATACCAATAAGCGGAATGCTCACATTCGTCGGCAAGCCAGACTTTTCTTGCAGTGCGTGCTTGCACGTTTGCTTAGGCAGTAAGTTGTCTGCGTCATAATGTTCTGGCAAAAACGTATCTGTAGCGGGGTTCCATTGTGTATAGTCACACCCGTTTAATATGCCGGAAAGGTCGGTTTTGCGTCTAACCAAACGCTCATGCAAGCCGTGGCTGCCTAGGTCGGTTAACAGCTCTTGTGCATAATGGGGGCTAACGGTGGTTACCTTAGTAGCAAACTCGATACCCGATTGCAGCATATTGATATAACCGCCGTGAACCTGTGCCAGTATGCCGGGGTGATGGCGAAGAAATGGCACTTTTTCAAGTAGGTTTACCCCTTGGAACGCGGCATTGTGAATAGTGAACACGGTACGGGTTTTATCGAAAAAGCCTGTGTTGTCGAAAGCCGTCAAGTAGGGCAGCATGGCCGTATGCCAATCGTGGCAATGGATAACATCTGGCGAATAATTGATAGCTTGAAGGGCAGCTAATACTGCGCCGCTAAAGAAACAAAAGCGCTCGCCATTATCTTCATAGGCTTCGTACGCGTTGGAATACAAGCCTTCACGCATAAAGTATTCCGGGTAATCTACAAAGTATACGGGTAGTCCGTGCCAATCCATAACTCGCACTTCGAAATTATATATTTTGTATTCGGTGAACAACGTTTGTGTTTCACATGCCGTGGGCAAGTCTAACGAGTCTGCCAATACCTTGTAGTAAGGCATAACAATAGCTACGTCTTCTCCAGCTTCTTTCAATGCAAGTGGAAGTGCTTTGCCTACATCTGCTAAGCCACCTGTCTTTACCAGTTCTTCTACTTCAGAGATAGCGAATACAATTTTCACACGAACGCCTCGTATTATATGAACGCGCCTATGGCCTCTGAATGGGCTCTATAGCTGTTGCGCGAATTAGGGCTGACATATATTCAGCCCCATATATCGAATATAGGGGGAATTTATTTACGTTAGCACAGGCTTTAGCAAAAGTGCTATTACTATGCAGCCTGATATAACGAAAATTGTGTGGTTTGTGCAGTGGTTAACACGCGTGGGAAGTGTTCAGATAATAGCCCCGGGTAGGGCAGGAAACGGTTAGCAACCATTTGCAAAGTGCCATTTTGACTTAGCATTTTACGGGCATCTTCAATAAATCGCTTAGTAATGGTGTAGTCGGTTTTAAGTCCGGTATGAAACGGCGGGTTGGTGACAATATGCTGTACTTTACCCTCGATGCCATACAAACCATTCGCAGCATGCAAGGTGGCTGATTGACCATTGGCCGCTAATGTCATCGCGCTGGCATAAATTGCAAGGGCGCTAATATCAGACAGCTGCATTTTTAGGTGAGGGTAGGTCAGCATTAAGTAACTAGCAATTACCCCAGCACCACAAGCAAAGTCTAATACGTTGCCGCTCATACCCGAGGTATGTTTTTCTAGTAGTAGTTTAGTGCCCTTGTCGAGTTCGCCATGGCTAAATACGCCAGGTAAAGAGCACACAGGCCAGCTTGTATTGCCAATTTCATACGTGTCGGTTTCAAGCCAAGCTTCTGGTTCAAATGCTAAGTGAGGCTGTTCAACAATGGTGGTAATTAAACTGCAGTGACGGGCAGAGTCCACTTTATGCGTAACCCCGTAAGGTTGCATGAGTTTAGCCGCGCTTTTTATACCGCCTTTGTTTTCGCCCACAACGTGTATGCGGCCATTTTGACCCACCATGCCTGCTGCCATGCGCAGTAACATTTGAAAATGCGACTTTGATTTAGGCAGAAAAATTAGCACGTCAGTATGGGTGTGTTCATTGCGCATAAAAGGCGTAAAGTAATGGGTGTGCGGCCCCACTTTTTGCACCACCTCAAAACCCTCTTTCGTGATATCTCGGCTATCAAAACTGGATGAAGATATCACTCGAACACATTCAGAAAATATGTCGAAGTACTGGTGCATTACCGTTACATTTTTATGCTTAAGTGCATCGAGGAAGTAGGCATCAGAAGGATTGATAAACAACCATTCGCCTTGCTCAAAAATGTTGATGTTGCGTTCTAAAAGTTGGCTTTGAGGCGTTAAAATCATTACTGCGCTCGCTCGTAAATAAGATCCCAAACACCGTGGCCTAGCTTTTGACCACGGGTTTCAAATTTAGTGATAGGTCGATATTCAGGGCGAGGCACATAGGTACCTTCTTGTGCAGTATTTGCATAACCTGAAGTTGCATCCATTACTTCGGCCATGTGTTCTGCGTAAGGTTCCCAGTCGGTAGCCATATGGAAACAGCCACCTTTTTCTAATTTGGTTAGCACAAGGGCAGCAAACTCAGGCTGAACAATACGTCGCTTATGATGGCGCTTTTTATGCCAAGGATCGGGGAAAAACAATTGAAGTCGAGATAATCCACCCTCTGGGATCATATTCTTAAGCACTTCAACCGCATCGTGATCCATCACGCGCAAATTGGTTAAGCCCTGTTCGCCAGCTTCAGCTAAACAAGCGCCAACGCCTGGGCGATGCACTTCAATGCCAATAAAATTTTTCTCAGGGGCAGCCGCGGCCATTTCAACTAATGATTTACCCATACCAAAGCCAATTTCAACCACAACAGGCGCGGTTCTGCCAAATAGAACTGATAAGTCCAGTTCGGCATTTTGGTAGTCGATACCCATGGTTGGCCAAAATTCTTCAATGGCACGGGTTTGCGCTTTTGTTAAGCGGCCTTCGCGCTTTACAAAGCTTTTAACTTTACTTACGTGAACACCAGCGGCTTCAGCCTCGGCCTGGCTTTTGAATTGCCTCATTTGCAATACCTTTCTTGCCCCAATTTACTGGTGGCGCATTATCCAGTTAGCGGCATGTTATGCAACGCTATAATTAATAAAAGCGCAATAAAATGCGGTTTTTTTAAACATCTATACAATTGCTAAGCAGTGTAGCAAGCTTTTCGGGTTGTTCCAGAAGCATCATATGGCCTGCATTTTCAATCTTGTATATGTTCGCGGAGGCGATGTTATCTGCCATAGCTTGTAGCAAAGCAAGCGGTACAACTTCATCGTCAGTTGCTGCAATAATATTGACGGGCACCTTCGATTTCGCCAACGCTTTTACAAAGTCTTCCCTTGGCGATGTGGCTTGCGTATGAGCCAGCAAAGTATTTTTGCCTAAATCTTCTGCCATAGATTGTACAACGCCCATTACATCAGGACTTTCCTGATGAGTTGGATGCACAAAACGCGTAAAATAGGCAGGGTTTTCTGGCTTGAAGTCGCCACTGTTTAGCATAGTAACCAGCTGTTTGCGCCTCGCAATCTCTTCTTTCGATAAGCCTTTGGCATCATATCCAATAAGCGTAATAGACGCCACGTGCTCCATATTCTGCGATGCCCATAGCGCGGAAATGTAACCACCCATGGAGAAGCCCACAAGATGTACTTTTTCATCTTGAATAACACGGTCGGAAGTGAGCGCTAGCATGTCGTCTTTGGTGGCTGCCCACTGTAAGGGTACATAGCGACGTTGAGAAATTTTCATGCGTTGCCAAACGGGCAACCAAACACGTTCATCGCATAAGGTTCCGGGTAAAAATAGAACAGGGGCGCTGGTGGTCACAAAGACTCCTAAAATACATTTATACCTTCACATGCTAACATAGCAGGCCATTTATCAATAAAACCTAATGGCTATTAAATGTAGCTAACGGTCATTCACTGCGCAGTTTTTATGACAAATACGGTTACCCCAAACACTTTTGCTGAGCGAGTACTTGCTTGGTACGACATTCATGGCCGCAAGCACCTGCCATGGCAACAAGATATTACCCCCTACAAAGTGTGGGTATCTGAGATTATGCTACAGCAAACGCAAGTCACCACCGTCATTCCGTATTTTGAGCGGTTTATGCAATCTTTCCCCAGCGTGGTGGAGCTAGCCAATGCAGCGCAAGATGACGTACTGCATCATTGGACAGGTTTGGGCTACTACGCCCGCGCTAGAAACTTACACAAAGCGGCTAAGCAAATTGTAGAGGATCACGGTGGTACGTTTCCTGACAACATAGACGATGTAATAGCATTGCCTGGAATCGGACGCTCTACCGCTGGTGCGGTATTATCTATTTCGCGCAATCAACGTCACCCTATATTAGATGGCAACGTAAAGCGTGTGCTTGCTCGCTACTACGCTGTTGGTGGCTGGCCTGGCCAAAAAGCGGTTGAAAATGCGTTATGGGAAGTGGCAGAAAAGAATACGCCAGAAAAACGCAGTGCCAACTACACTCAGGTGATGATGGATTTGGGTGCTATGGTATGTACGCGTAGTAAGCCAAAGTGTGATGAATGCCCGTTACAGCACGATTGCTTAGCGTATGCCCAGGGGGCGCAAACTGAATTCCCAGGTAAAAAGCCCAAGAAAGCCATTCCAGAGCGAAGTACGTTACTTATAGTGCCATTGTTCCAACGACAGGTTTATTTGGCACAGCGGCCTTCTAGCGGCTTGTGGGGCGGTTTATATGGTTTTATTGAAGCACAAGATATAGAAAGTGCTGAAGCTGAACTTGCCAAGCGAGGTATTGAAGCCAGTTCATTTGAAACCCAAACAGCCTTTAGGCATACCTTTAGCCATTTTCATTTGGATATAACACCGGTGTTTGCCGTGGTAAACTCTGTACCCAGAAAGCAGGTGGCAGAACAAAAAGCCCAGTGGTTTATGTTTAACGAACCTATTGAAGTAGGTTTAGCTGCCCCGACAAAGAAAATCATTCAGCAATTAGTGCATGTGCTTTAGCGCATCGAATAGGTTAAGGACATACAATGAGTAGAGTGGTATTTTGCCAGCGTTTACAAAAAGAAGCCGACGGCTTAGATTTTCAGCTTTACCCTGGTGAGCTAGGAAAACGTATTTACGATAATATTTCAAAAGAAGCATGGGCCGACTGGCAAAAGAAACAAACCATGCTAATTAACGAAAATAAGTTAAATATGATGGAACCTACCGCCAGACAGTTTTTAGAACAAAGTATGTCGGCTTACTTGTTCGACGGCGTAGAGCCTACCATTGAAGGCTATGTTCCGCCTGAAAAGTAATCAAAAAAGCGTATTTTGCATAAACAATGTGCAAACGGTAACAAAACCGAAAAAAAACCGACAAAAACGGTTGACTTGTTAGTCGGAAATCCGTTTAATACGCACCCACAGCGAGACAGGCAGTAAACGCCCAAACGCTAAAAGATTTTGCCTCGATAGCTCAGTTGGTAGAGCAGCGGATTGAAAAGTGCAAGCACTTTTAATCAGTTTTGCCAAGAAAGCTTTTAGAGCAATAGTTTTAAAGTTAGTAAGCACTTCGATAAAGCTTGCAAAGTTTTGCAAAGTTTTTTATAAAGCTTACATAGCACAGTTTATGTGCCTCGATAGCTCAGTTGGTAGAGCAGCGGATTGAAAAGTGCAAGCTTATTCAGTCAAGTTTTTACCAAACGCTTGAATAGCAATGGTTAACAAGTTAGAGTCCACTAACTTGAACGATGCAAAGTTTTGCAAAGTTTCCAAACGGACAATCAGCACAATATTATGTGCCTCGATAGCTCAGTTGGTAGAGCAGCGGATTGAAAATCCGCGTGTCCCTGGTTCGATCCCGGGTCGAGGCACCATTCTTTAAGACCTTTCCTAGAATAAATATAATCTAAGCAAAATCTTTGCAATATTTTTATGAATTATTGCTCATAGATTTCTGATTACAGAATTAGTAGACGCAGTGGATTCAAAATCCACCGCCAGCGATGGTGTGCCGGTTCGAATCCGGCCTCTGGTACCAAACTTTGCAAATAACAATAAACCGACTAGACGTCGGTTTTTTTGTAAGTTATTTAAATGTGCCGGAACTATTGAGCGTTAAAACCCTTGTTATTTGATAAAAAATGTATTTATGATGGATATTTAATCATTTTAGGTATATATTTAGTTTTTATTCCGGTCAGAAAGGTTATTAAATGAAAAAAGTAACGGCATCTATGTTGGCTAATGCAATTGGTGGATTAGATAAGTCAATACCATATGAATATCCAAATGAGAAAACTAAAACTAAAATCCAAGTGATTGATGTAAAAAAAGGTGAAGGTCCAGTAACTATCAAAAGGTGGAATCCACTAAAAGGTGAAAGCTATAGCAACGCTAAAACAGTTAATATTTCTGCTCAAGCATTGTGGAGAATGGCAAACGCTATCGAGCCTAGTCGGCCTGTGAACGTAGATAGAGTCTTTGGAGCAAGTTATAACTCTCGGTCTGCATTAGAAGCTTTGCTTTTGCATACGGAGTTTTTTTATCTTTGTTATCCTGGAAGACTTGAGAAAATGGGTGAAAATACAAGAGTCAAAACAGGTCACAAGCATCTGATATATCTTCCTGATGAACCTCATAAAAAAGGTGTAATTCAAGAGCTCGAGAAATCTGAAATTGTTGTGACACAAGTTGATAGAGAGTTATATTTTGATGCCTTACATTTAAATGAAAGTCAAACAAGAGATAAAGCAAAGGTTGAGATAGATAGAAGACATGCTCAAATTCAATTAATGCTGATCAAAATAGGTGAGGCATTTGGATTGAATTCATGGGTTGCTAGAAATGATCACGGCATTAAATACAATGGTAAAGCTTTCATCGAAATGGACTCTGTAATCAGAAGTCTAGATGATGTAACGGCTCTGCAAGGCTATACAAAATCGGTGACCAAAGGTGACTTGATTGATTTAATTTGGCTTTCAGCAGATGGAAAGAAAATTCCGGCAGTTATAGAAATAGAGCACAGCACTGGAGTGACATCGGGTTTGACTCGCATGAAGTCTTTTAAAGAAGAAGCTCCTGAACTAGCTCATATGACTTATATAATTGCGGCTCCAGATGAGATTAGAGCACAAGTTGTTAAAAAATCTCTTGATCCGCAGTTTCTGGATTTAGACATCAGATATCTATCTTACTCATCTATAGAGGATATGTATTTGCTTAGCCGGAGAAAAATAGAAGGTATAGATAATATTAAGTTTTTCCATACCTTCTTAGAGACAGTGAAAAATATTTAGTTAGTTATTCAGTGCAATATTCATTTAAAAAATCTCGCGTAATTAAAGCGATTCCACTAGCCATAAGGTAAGGAACACCATTTCCTATTGTCTTAAACATGTTGCTCAATGACATATCAACTGGAAGCTCAAATCGTTTTGGCAGAGACTGTATGGCTAGAGCCTCTGCTGCACTTATTCTTCTTGGCAGATAAGGGTGAATATGAACTTCATTGTTACCATACGCAGCAGTTGGAGAATATCGCCACCTATGAAGCCGTTTAAAAGACTTTTTTCCATCATCTCCTTCATCGATTGTCTGAAAT
Organism: Alteromonas lipotrueae; assembly: GCF_019249255.1. Taxonomy (NCBI): domain Bacteria; kingdom Pseudomonadati; phylum Pseudomonadota; class Gammaproteobacteria; order Alteromonadales; family Alteromonadaceae; genus Alteromonas; species Alteromonas lipotrueae. The sequence goes on from NZ_JAESDJ010000002.1 coordinate 192,896, forward strand.
CTAGGCAACGCGGCTCTTGGCACAAAATGATGTGATGCGTTAGAGTGATTTACAACATCGTTTTTCCGAAACCAATACTCAACTGTGAGCTCGACAGGAATCTCTTTAGGTGCTTCGGTATGGAGATTTTCAACGTAATGAGTTCTGTCTGGCCAAGGATATTTAAAAATTTCATCTAAGTCGAACTTAAGATACTGATTCCATCTTAAAGCTGATTTCAGAGTTTTTTCTGTTTTTATATTGTTATCGAGAATAGCCGATTTATGAAATCCTAATAGGATTACTCTATCTCTATCTTGTGGAGCACCAAATTCTAAACTATTTGTAAGTCTATCAGATAGTAAGTAACCAGCTTTTTTATATCTTGCTCTAATTTCATCATAAAACTCTTTATGACGTGCCGTCCGCCAAAGGCCTTTCACATTTTCAAATAGGAAAAAGTCTGGTTTTGAGTTACAAACAACTTCACAGTATGTCTGTGTGAGTTTACCATTTTCGCCTTCTTTACCTTTATTTTTTCCACCAATAGAAAAGTCCGGACATGGTGGTCCACCAATGAAACCAGTGAGATGACCAAGCCTTTTTTGTTCTGCAACATTGGCAATTAATCTATCCAATAACACTTTGTCACTTGCTATGTCTTCTATGCTGGTATTGTCAAAGCCATATATAGGTTCATCAATTTGCATTTTTTGTCGTGAATGTTTGTATGCATCCAAGAAAGGTTGATGATATTCATTTACATAAACGACTTCGAAATCATTTGTTTCGAAACCAAGATCTAAAAAACCACTACCGGAGAAAAACGAAAACAATTTTTTAGGCATCGTATTTTCCTTGTTTATTATTTTTATTATTCACTTTACTGATTACGCCTGAAGAATGTTTTGATAGATCTAAGTTTAATTTAATTTTATACGACTCGAATACTGTTAAGTAGTGCAGAAAGTTAGTCTCCCATATCTGATACACATCTGTGGCCTGTTCTATCGGAAAGACACCAAACAGGTTTTGAAACACACCAGCTTGAAAATCAAAGTCTAAGTCTTTAGCCAGTTCTGCGGTGTATCCACTTCCGACAAAACAAAAGTCGGTAATGTAGCAGATTTGAAAAGTTGAGTCTTTCTTTTCTATTCTAATTTCTACCGGATGAAAACCACCATTTTCGGCTGAATAGTCTGGATCACGAAAGTTGATCGTCACCGCATCGCTAGTAACATTATGTTGGTTGATGATGTTGGTTAATGCATCAGCAAGTTTCTTTGAGACAGGCAAAGCCAGTCCTTCACATTGTATAGGCATAGTCATTTTCTCTTGAGGTTGTGAATTAAAATGGGTTTGAGCGCTTGCTCTGGGTGTTTGTATCTGCTGCTAAAAAAATTGATTGCAGATACTAATTTAAAGGCATGCAAACCAAAGGAGCATGTCTATTCGATTCGATTTTTCAAACTTACCGTGCAAGATACAGCCGCAATTTGAGCGGTATTTGTATTTGCTATACAGCACTAACAGCGACTTCAACGAGTCAGATGAATTGAATATGTTTCTGTCCGGTTTTAGTGGTGAAGGTGATGAGAGCTTTGTTGTTCTGTTTAACAACTTAGATGCAAACACCGTTCAAGTGGTTGGTATTGCCAGCGCGGTTTATCGTGATAACACACCGTCAGTCTGGGCTCTGGCCACTCATTTTTTTAGTGAAAAAGCCGAGCTAGACTTTTACCTCAACCAACGTGGCATGTCGCTCAAAGCGTTCATCGCCTATTGGCAGGACTCTGTTATTAACGACATGCGCAATGAAGTGGTGGTGCCTGTTAATGGACTGCCAGCAATTACCTTTGACGAAGCATTTGACAACATCTTGTTTAACAGAAAAGTGAAAAGAGAAGCAGCCATTCGCAATGAACAGCTGTTCATCGAACCGACTTTGACATCAAGACTTGCTTGATGTCTTATTGGTATCAGGCTTAGTTGATGTTGCCTTTTTACATGTTGTCGCTTTGGCCATAATAAAGTTATCGAGTTCGCCTTTCTCAACCGCTTGAATAATGGTCTCTAAGGTTTTAGGTAAGTTGGCTTTATCACCGACATCGATGGCAGGTTTGCCTGTTTGAATATCGATAGGTTTATTGTTCACTTTGACTTCTAGAAAGTAGTGACCATCGCTGTCGTAGTACCAAGGCTTAACCGAAACGGCACGTCGTTGTTTGGTGCGCTCTCCGGTGGTTGGGTCTTTGACCATCTTTTCTCGATAGGCTTCAAACGGTTTATTTTCCAGCATGCACGTAGCCAGCTGTTGTTGCTGCTCTAGTTTCTCAATCAGCTTAAGACGTTTACCGATAATAGGTGGTTTAGGCTCGATAGTTGGACGAGCAGTAACCTTGAGTGAACTCAATAATGATGTAGTCATGTTGTATACCTTTTGGTTAATGTGGTTTCGAGATGAAACCGATGGGTGGGTTGGGTTGCTTGTGGCGGTTTTCTTCGACTAGCAGACTTAATGCCTGTTGCCGAAAATCACCGTCTGTTTGAAACCGCAGACGACGCGCTACAATAGTGAAGTCACCAGTAGTTAATCGGGTTAATGAAAAAAGTGTGTGTCGTTCCTGTTGAGTTATCTGTTTAAGCGATAAGACACGTTTGAATAAGGTGATGCTTTGCTCTGGCATTAGGCACTGCGCTTCAAGCTTAAAATCAAATCTACGCAGTACGGCTTTATCTAATAGCTTGGCGTAATTAGTTGCCGCAAATACAGGATGCTCGAAGCATTCAATTTGAGTTAATAGTTCATTGATTAGCTGGACGTCATGATGCTCAGTCACACGCTCACGTGATACCAGTAAGCTGTCCACTTCATCCAGTAATAACGCGCTGCCACGCTGCTGTGCGTCATAAAATATTCTGGCAATGTTGGACTCACTTTCGCCAACATACTTGCTTAAAACGCTGGAGCAGCGCACTGACACAAGCTCTATGTCATGCTGCTGCGCTAAGTAATGGGCATACGCTGTTTTACCGGTGCCAGGCTCGCCAGATAACAAAATACGAACAGGTGCCTGATGTGACAATGCCGTTTCTATTTGCTTGATAACTGCTTTGCCTTGTTTGAAATTCAATAGGCTCACATCAAACGGCATCTCTGGTTTATAGCGAAGTGGTGAGTCTAATAAAGACGATGCATTCAAAGTATTGTGAACCACTTCGGATACCACTAGTTGTGCTGCTTGACCGGATAGGTTAATGGTTTTTGCCACATGCACAGCGTTACCGATATGCGCGGGTGTAATATTAGGTGTTGTTAACAGCTTATCGATATAGTCTTGCCGAACACGTAAACCGCGAAATACCTGTTTAGCCAACGGCTCAATGTATTTACCTTCGATAGCACCGACTTCAAGTACCAGTTTAAAGCGACGAATAAAACTAGGCTCCAGACATTGCACATGATTGGTTATCCAAATGCATGGCACCGGATTACTTTCTAACAAGCGATGTAAGGTGTCTTTGGCATAATATTCATCACTGTCGGCAAAGATGGATTCACTTTCATCCACTAAAAACATCGAAGTGGCACTGCTGGTCAATAGTGCTTGCATCGATGATAGGTATTGCAGTCTCAATCGACTATGACCGATTAAGTCATACCTATCTTGAATCTGTTTATGGCCATCATTAGCGGTGCGTGTTTCATACAAGTTTCTGGATAACGATTGAGCCAATGCTCTGGCAAGCTCTGTTTTACCTGTTCCAGCATCACCGTATATCAAAATATTCACGCCAGTCATCTGTTGCTTGGATGCACTTGCCAGATAACAACATACCGTCTCGATATCCAAATGAGCAAAGTCTTTTAACTTAAACGATGGCGAAGGACTCTTAACCAATAAATTGTCTAAGTAGGCTTCGGTACTGACAAGCTTTGCGCGAGTCAACAACCGTATTTGGTAGTCCGCTAAGACCAAATCACTGGTATCGGTAAGTGTAGGCGCTCGGATAAAGCCGTTATTGGTTAAACTATTCAGATAGGTAAAACAGGTTTCTTCATCTAGTTCAAAGAGTTGCAGCAAAGACATATTCACTTCGTCGGCTAACTCATTAAAAAACAGCTCATCAACCAATTGTCGCAATGCACTGGACACACTGATTGCAATCACATATTCGATAATGCCTGAACAAGATACAGGTACTTGATAGACATCACAAAGCAACCGCGCATTGTGCGACACCACATCACTTCGGTTGGTATCGGCCAAATCAGTAAGTTGCGTCTTAATCTGATTGAATGAAAAAGGTTTGTTTAACGAGGTATTTTGACCAGTCAACTTGGCTAGCACATCGGTATCAAGTAGCTTGTACTGCCGTTCATTCAGGCCGTTGCCGATAATTGCACTGGCATAATGTGCTGCGAGTGCAACTGTTGATTGGCCACTCATAACACCAACTCGTCAGCATTAGCATAACTGAGCTTCGATGCCGCTTGTTGCATGACCTTGTTGTCACGTTTGTCATAGACTACCGTGGTGCTGATATCTTCATGACCAGCCATCATCCGCACCGTGTTTAAGTCGATGTTTTGTTCAAGCAGACGCGTGATATAGGTACGGCGCAAATCATGCGGTGACACATTGCCTAATCCAATATGCTTGGCCACATTGCGCACCAATAGATAGACGCATTCGGTGGTGATACCGCACTTAATATTGATGCGGTTAGACTTATTTACCGGATTAAACAGATAGCCAGACTCATAGTCACGAAGTAGTAGCCACGTATGAATATGAGCAATACACCACTTAGGTAAAAAGGCAGTGCGACGCTTATTGCCTTTACCTTTCTGCACGACCAAATGGCTTTCAGATAGCGATAAATCCGTTAACTTCAGTGCAACCAGTTCACTGCGTCGAAGTCCAGCACCAAGCAATATGGCAAACATCGCCTGATTACGTATACCAATGATACTGGAGTCTTTGGCTAAATAGGCAAATAACATATTCACTTGTGTCGCGTTAAGCGGATTGCCTTGATGCTGTGATGTCTTTTCGAGCTTAATAGCACTAAGCTGAATGAGCTGATTTTCAGACACTAAACCCATTAATACTCCGACTTTAACCACGTTACGTATGGCCGACATGGCGCGGTTAACCGACTTGGCTGATGATCCGTGTTGTATAAGCTCAACTTTGATTTGGCATGCCATCTGATAGTCCACCAGATGGAACATGTGTTCGCATTTATCGAGTGGCCATTCCATAATATCAGCCACTTTATACAGCTGTGATTTGATTGAGCGCCGACTATTAGGCGCAAGTCTGCCTAGATACAGTGCAAGTGGACTTGCTGTAGTCATATTAACTCCAGTTTGAATGAGTGTTTTGGTTAGATTTGAGTGAAAAGAGACGTGCTAGCAGGTGCTGCTATATACATGCTAGCAAGTCTTTTTAGGCAGGAATAGAGCCGTTTTTGACCGTGTTAATTCGCTAATTTGAGTGGTAATCACGCTCCTTTTTGATCAATTCATCAACATCAACTCCAGCATATTCTCTTTCAATATAACGTCTAAGAAGTTGATATTTTTCTAACATATTGTTTTCTTTGACTCTTTTGCTTAGAGCTTTTTCAAGTTCATGAAAATTACTGATCTCTCGTTTTTTCAGTAGCTCAATGATGGAACTTAGTGCTGTTTCAACATCAAAATGTGGTTCATCTTTTGACTCCATAGATATATGTCGATGTCTTTTTGAGTAATCTTGATAGTTGGATAAGAATGTTTGTATATCATACAACTGGTCAATTTTTGATATGCCGAGGGCTTGAAGTGCTCTAAATAAGTGGTCGTAGAATGTTCCACCATCTTTGTAATGATCTGCTTTTTTGAGCTTTTCAAAATAAATACCAGCTTCAACATAGAGGTCGGTTCTAGTTCTTTTAATGTCAATTGGCGTTTGAGATAGCTTTTTAATCCATGCTTTCCAAGCATCGCCATAGTCATATTTTCGTGAATTAAGTTTTTCAGTTAAGAGGAACATCTCGTTATTATCTTGATGTTCATGTGCTTCTTTCAACTGTTCCAGACACATTTTCACTTCATTTCTAAGCTGTAGTCTCGGTTTTTTAGTTTTGTATTTATTACTATCTAAATAACTCAACATACAGTGGCCAAGCTCTAACCATTCGTGCTCACTTCTGTCTTCTCTAAGTCTAGCCATTTTATAGACACCAATTTCTATGTTTTAATCGTTAAATATTAGTCTAATGATTACTTCTGTCCAGATGTTATTATTTAATCTGTCCAGAACTAATAATAAAATCCGTCCAGAAGTAATTTAATCTTCTGTCCAGAATTAATTTATTCATATATATTTCTCGATTTTATAAGTTAAAAGCCATTTATATTGATTTCAATTATTTATTTAAATAAAGCGTAACGCATTGTTTTTTAAATCGTTAAAATGCTGTGGTTATTTATTTAAACTGCTATAAGCTTAGTGGTATGCTGTTTTCGTAGAATTGATAAACGATATAATTTGAAGGTGTTTGTATGACAGGGAATGACAAAAATTTGATGATTTCAGATATAGAGAATAACGTCTGGAGTAACAAATTTGCAGTCAAAAATAACAGACATCTTAATAGAGGTATGAATGACGTTTATCGCTCGTATGTTGATAGCAAAACATTAAGCTACAAAGATGAAGCTGGGAAGATAGTAAAGTTGCTCAAAGATCCAGAGCATGCCGAATATCAATCTAAATTGTTATCTAAGTATTTTAACCAGCCAGAAAAATATCTAAAACTGGATTGTGATTATCTATCTATTCGGGTTGACTGTTCTGGCTCTCAAGCAGTTGAGTTACTAACAGATACTGAGCATGGAATCATAAAACCTAGGTCTAAGGCATTACGAGAGATATTATCAATCGTTGATGAACCAAATGTTGGTAAAGCAAACAACGGCCTTATGGGAAAAAATTCAGAGGGTGAAAAATCTCCAAAGGTTCCATTTTTCACATCGGTATTTCGAATAAAACTGTTTAATGATAATCGTAAGTTTTTCTATATATACATTGCCGACGGTACTCTAGGTGCAGAAGGTAAAAGAGTACAAATCGATTTTATTCCAAGTCGATTTACAAATCTTGAGATCGGTATTCTATTCAGACACATTCAGTCGGTATTGAAAAAAACAGCGTACTCACATTTTATTGCTAAAGCGAGATACAGAAGGGTTGATGTTGCATTTAACATGCCGGGTGTATTCCAACCATTTGTGTTTCCGGCATACTTAGAGATAGATAACATCAGTGCAGGTTCTTGTTGGCCAGCAGGTAAACTCGTTGAGACATGCTATTTAGGAAATAGAGCCAATAATCATTTTATTATCTACGATAAAATATTGAAGGAGATGAAGACAGACGTTAACTCGTTTGTCGTTGAGCAGAGTGATGTGTCACTCGCTGTGAAAAAGCTAGCAGTGACGACTCGTATCGAAAGGCGGTTCTACTGTGATAGAGCTGGCCATAATGAGAATAATCATTTTCAGAAAACGTTACTGCTATCAGAGCTTTCCGCGCAGGTAATGCCACTGAACAAAGTTGCCATTTTAGATCCATTTGCAATACAAAACGCTGATGAAGAACTATTGTTTCAAGCTTTATACGATAAAAGTCGATGGAACAAAAGTATTAACGAAGAAAGCGTTATTCGCTCGATAAATCAGTTGCTTAAGGGGAACAAGGTATTTCGGCTAGATGAAACAGTGTTCAATACAATGAAAACAAAGCTGCTAACCGATTTACTGGAGACTATCCAAAATCCTACTTTTATAAAGTCAGAAGAACTTACTAAATTATTCAAATTAAGATACTTAAAGCACAGTGTCGAATTACCACTGCCGTTCACAGCAGAGAAAAAGGTTTCAAAGGCTTATAAATCAGAGCACCACAACATAGTAGTGAAGTCTGGTGCTGGTTGCGGTAAGACAAGAGAAATAGTAAAGCGAGTAGTTTGGCTAATAAATAAGAAAGGCATTGATGCTAATAAAATCACTATACTGGCTTACACAAATGATGCAGTAAAAGAGCTTAAACAGCGAATAGGAAAAAAGCTAAAGCAGCTAAACGGAAAAGACCGTTTTGAACGTCCAAATATCAAGACGTTTAGTGCTTGGTGCGGTCAGCAATTGCAGCAACACGAAAATAAGCAATATGGCTCGTATACTTATATACCATCAGTGAAAGAAAAAGACGCTTCAACTAAGACCAGAGAATACTATTTGCGTAACATAGTTGCTTCTAATTCGAAGATTAAAGGTACAGCAGAAGACTACGATAGCTTGTTCTCATTTAGTACTAATGACTGTAAGCCAGATCTTGGAAAACTAATTATTTCAATTAACTCAAAGCGTTCTAAAAAGTTAAAGGTGAACGCTAATGATGCAAATACCGTTTATGAAGCTTATGACAGTCTGAAAGCCGAGAAATTACTATGGGATTTTGATGATGTTCTAACACTAATGAACAGGCGTATGAAAGGATCTGACTTTTCTAAAAAAGTGTCCGATTGTTGTGAACATCTAATTTTAGATGAAATGCAGGATTCCAATCTGGTGCAGTGGCAGATACTCAACAGGCTCTCAGCAAAAGGCATAAAGCTATTTTGTGTTGGAGATTCAGCACAATCGATATTTGGATTTAGAGGTGCTAGTCCGGATAGGTTTGAAAATTATGCAGAGAGCAAAGATGTTAAGCGCTTTATCTCAAGACATAGCTATAGATCTACCAGTCGAATTCTTCGACTCACTAACTTTGTTCGACGTTACACTCAATCGTTACCAAAAAAACTAATAACCGCCAAATCAGAAGGAGATGCTCCGGAACTTATCGAGCATGATGATTTACAAGGACTTGTTAATGACTTAAGTAGTAAATTAATTCAGTCGGTAGAAGGCTTAGAGAAGGCAGAGACAATATTCATTCTAGCAAGGACAACTAAGGTAGTTGACACAATAAGCGATGCAATCAGTTCGGCGCTAAAAACCAAAAAGTATATGCCACTGTTCAAAAGAATTTCTGTAATGACAATGCATAAAGCGAAAGGACTAGAAGCCGATGTTTGTTTTGTGGTCGATCCTCGCTACTCTCGCTCATCGTACGACACCAGAGAGGAGTACCTAAGGCTGATGTATGTTGCTCTAACACGGGCGCGTACAAAGCTTATAATTTGCCGTAAAAATACTTCAGTAAATTTTTATGCTGATGGTCAGGAAGGCGAGCCTGATATCATTGATGTTTTAAAAGGAAATAAGTATCTTTTTGCGTAAACAACAAACTAACCAATGACAAACATGTGTATGCAGATAATTAGCTTTTGGCACTGTAGACCGTCAAAATTAGAGCCAGTTTGTGTTAATCATTATTAACGTTATCTATCTGGATGGTGGCCAATAAGTTAACTTCCCTCTTTCAACCACAACATATGTTTTCAGCGAAAAATCATGGCGAACACTGGGGACAACATTCGCCAGAGACGATCTTTGTAACACTTCTGCATCAAGCTGCGACACTTGCATTCTTTCGGATTTCATTCAGCTTATCGTTCAGCAAGCAACCAAGTCCTTCTGCAAAGTTTCTATAGTGTGGGATATCACTCAAAATCGAATTAAATGTTGCAGCATTAGGTGACTTATTTTCGTGGATAAGTCCATTCCTCACTCCCGTAAGAGCATTAAATTTTTTTTCTACATCAATCGTGACTATCTCTGGCTCATCAGATAGCAAAGATTCGACTTCTGTCGTGACTACACAGGATTTAAAGACATCGTTAATATCTAGCCTAGCAAATAATTTTTTAACTATACTACTGCCGTGCCGCCCGTAGCTAAACTTAGTGTCCACGTTAATTTCAGTAACCGGCTGATCACATTCAATAGTTTTCGCAATCATAACTATGTCTTGTTTACATTTGGGATTACCGCTTTTTATTTTTTTTATTAATTCATCTGTAAACTGATGTTGAACTGATGACAAAATAAGTTTCTCGGGAAGCTGCTCTCTCTTGAGTGACATTTGCTCAAGGCGATATATGTACTCTTCCGCAATACTTTCAAAGAAACATTCTAAATGAGTACCCAAAAAGAGTAATGCTGACCTCAGTATTAGTGACCTTTTATCGTGTTTGTTTAGTTTTTCGTAGCCAATGGCTAGACGAATAAGCGTCTCAACTTCATCTAGTGACTCATTAAAATCCTGAATAGCATCAAATGACTGAAGTTCTTGCATCTTCTACAATTCCGAATTTTTTTAATCCAAGTTCCAAACGGGTCATGATGCGCTTCGAGTCGGCTGTACCATATGTTATAGCATCGAGAAAATTCTCGTCTTCACATAGTTCTACTATATTCTGTTGATAAACCTCCTTGTTTTCCTCACATTCCTGCATTGTTAAATGCGAAAAACACAGCATAATTACGTCAATTAATGACCTATTAATCCGCGTTTCATGATTTCCGTATTTATCTGGTCTTCTAAATGCTGTGTCGCCAAGAACACTGTATATATTATCCATGCAGCCGTTAAAAGCTGCACCAAATTCCGCCATTTTCTCTGTATCAATGTTTTGATACTTAGCCATGAACATATTTAGAAATGTCTTCATTCTACCGGGGTAGTTGAGCGTGTAGGTATTTAGGTCATAATTTTCTCTGATTGCCAAAAATCGCAGTACTAACTCAGCATCAACAAACCTCTTGTGAGTATCTTTGAGCTTCAAGCACGCCAAGAACTTTTCATTAAACCTACACTCTTTTAAAAAATCGTTAAATTTTCCCCTATACAAACAATTTCGTAACTCTTGTTCATTCAACCGAACTGAACCAGTATTTAGACGCATAAAGACGTCATATTTTATTTCTGGATGAGTTTCGGCTAGTAATACCACAACTCGAAACATACCGTTTCCCAACATACGTTTGGCTTTGGGCGGTAAGTTGTGGTAAGTCAGACCATTAAGTTCAGATAGAACTTCAAGACGTGAAAGTTTGAATTCGTTCTTAAAAAATCTGTATAAGCTATTAAGTCGTTGAAGACCATCAATAACGTTCCACTGAGATTCTTCATTTTCTGCGACGTAAACCACAGGGATGGGAATATTCAGAAGAATAGATTCTATTAGGAGCGACGCTTTTTTGTTTTCCCAGAGGTAATTGCGCTGATAGTCTGGATCAAGATCTATATCTCCCTCATCAATCATAGCGACCAAGTCCCGTACACTTTTATCATATGATTGAGTACGTAAATGCCTAACTTCCTTGGGAATCTCGACGGGATCTAGCTCGTCTTCTCCTGTTTGGTCATCATAATCATTTACATCATCCAGATAACTTTCATTCATCGTTCAATTCCTTTGCACTGAGCATTATCGATAGCACAACATATATTTTTTAAGAAGAGGCGTCTATAGAAAGACTCACCTGATGAAAGAATATTAACTTGATTACCCAGCCTTATTAAAGGTGAAAAGAGTGGGGGATCTGTTTTTATACTATTTCTTACATAATTGAAGGGTTGTAAATCTCTGCCAAGACAGTTGGGTTACGTCAACATGTTGGAGATATACAAGATGAAAGCTAAGCTGCCTCATATTGGTATTTTTTGGGTCTACAAGTCGATTGTACTTGCTAAAGCAATGCCTTTGAATAGTGCAGAGCCTGATAGCCTCTCACTCTATGACAGTGACTTTAGCCATTTAGTAGAGTGGGAAGAGCATAGAATATACCTTCCGTGTTTTCCTGAGCTCATTGCTGCTGAATATCAAGAAGTCAGCAGGGGTAGAGTAATCTACTCTGGAAACTCAAAGTTCTTTAAAATATATGCAGACAGAAAAGTGGTACAGAGCGTTGAGCTTCAAACCTTGGTATGTGATAAATTTAATCTAATACCGAGTCAATGTACTTGGAAGCTAGACAAGCATTACCGTATCTTTAGTTCATAAAAAGCTTACGAAAAAGTTAAAAAGTCGCTCAGTAAAGAATACGCAAGCAAATCATAGGGACATGACGTTGAATATATTTGAAGTAATAAACAATAGTATTTCTGATTTTGTAGAAAACCAAGAAAATCAAGCGCTCAAGAGAGGTACAGGCTCTTATTCGATACCGTTTAGAGGCTCTATTTTCGGGGAAATCGAGACAGCAAAAGTATTAAGTAAGCTCAATGCCGAATCAGTTGATGTAATTTGGTTAGGCTCAAATCCTAATGTTCCTGAATCTCTCGACGCTATTTTGTCTCCTTCCTCCCCTTCTCACTACGAGGGTTTTGTGCAACAAGCCATGAACGACAATTTCAGCGAAGCGTACAAAAATAGCGAAGGTGCGAATGTCCCATTGTGGGATCCTATTAACAAGCCAAACAACAAGTGGCAATTCTACTCAGAGATATTCAATAAGCGGTTTGGTGAACACAAAACGCTCATGGCTAACATAGTGCTGTGGGGAAGTAAGGATTTTAAAAGCTTCACTTCTCAGTTGGCTAAATACGATAAAGCGCTTTTAGAGAGAGCTATTCAGTTTTCCTACGAGCTGAACAATCAGATAATCGAGTACTTCAAGCCAAAGATTGTTCTTGTTCCCAAAAGCTTTAATAGCCCATCATCAAAGAATTGGCTACTACACTCTTCAAACTTAACAGACATGCAGCATCACGAAGTGAGAGGTAAAGTAACGTTCAAGTTTTCAGTAGGTAGACTGCAAAAAGACGATTTTAAAACAACTGTAATATCAGCCCCCCACCCTTCATACACACCAAGAATTGGTCGTGAATTTAGAGAGTCTGCGCAAAACGCTATCTTCACAGTATTACAAAATTGCTGATATACATTAGTTGACGCGCCAACGGCAAATATGCTTGCGATATCTGTCAACTGTTCAAGAAAATATCTTTGTAGTGCTTTAGCATTTTAAGACGTTTGGCCTCTAGAGAATTAGGAGTCAGAATAAGATTGCGTGTGTTGCTCCTCTCTATGCCAGATAACGTTCGCTGTCCCATTAGTTTGACTCGTTCTTCAATGGGTATTTCGACTAGCGAATCGGGAGCAACGATATCAAACTGATTCAAATAACAAGGCACACGCTCCATCTCTAGTAGAGAATACTTTTTCGCCGAGTGTTTATATGAATAAACATATACACTCTCGACCCTAGTTGCATGCGATATGTTTTCCATAACCGTAAGGGCATCATCTTCGGTATAAGATCCTTCTTTAAATATGAGGTTAAATAGCTTAGATACCGGACAGTAAATTTTGTTCTTTATGGTCCCACCGCACTCAGCTTTAAAAATATCATAAGTGGCCTGAGTAAACGGTTGCTCTTTACCTTTTATTTCCCAATTATACTTCTCTTCCTTTCCAAATAAACTGTTATGAAGGATTTGAGGTGCAAATACATTATGTAATTGAAGACCATTTTCCATTGACGTTATCATAGAGTCTTTTGTCGCGCGTTTACGCTCGCTCCCTAGTAGCTCGTTAAACCAATTAAAAAACTTCACCAACTCATCGTCACTAAAATAAGATGGCGTAAAGTCAACTTTAACATGTCTAAAATTAACACCATCATTCTTACTAATTAAATAAAGCCTTATCGTATTACCATTTTTGAATTTAATAAGACGAGAAGATTTATAGTAACCTTTTTTTAAAGTGCGTTTTACAGTAGCGTATTCTGGAGCATCGCCACCTTTCAAACGTCTTATTATTTCAAAGGCTTTTCCTTTTGATATACCGTAGCCAATTGTTAACCTATCAAAGTCTGGGTCAACCCATCGAGGATTATCTAAGTAGCGATAAAAATTATCTGAGTTTCTTTTTAAAAATCCGTCATTGCTTACTATGGCACTAAGTGCGCTATCTCTGTCCTCAATTCGTAGTGCCGAATAAAAGTCTTGAATTAACTTTGCATCCTTCTTTTGAGTTTTGGCGTTACTGCAAATTGAGTCATTAAGTTTGCATTGGGAACGTAGCTCACGAAACCTCCTTCTACTACAATGATTATTAATGAAATTGTTATTATGTACTGTGGTAGTAGTATAGTTAGTAGTATTAGTGATAGTAGTAGTGTACATACTGATAGTTGTGTGCGTGTGTGACATGTATTTAAATTAGTAAACTCAAAAAAACTTTCCTATTATTTTGAAAATCGCTTTATACCGTCGATAATGCGCTCTAGCCCTGCTAAACCCGCATCCCTACTGCATTTTTGCGATAATACATTTTTCAGAATGAAAGCGTTGCGCAACGCCTTTTTATTAACGAAATGTGTTAGTAACTACTAACGTAAAATGAGTTTTGCACAAAACGCTTTACTTCCAATCCATTTTTAAGCCGTAGCACTACGTCAAACAGTTCAAAAATCACACTGTAGTACTACGCCTTCTCGCTTGCAAAAAAAGCGTAGCACTACGCATAAATTCTTCGTAAGTCAGAAAAACTAACACACTTACTTATTGACAAGAACGCATTTCGCTCTTAGTTTAATCATAAAGAAATCAACTTCCATCGAGATTATGAAAAGAAAAACTTTCGACACCGAGACATGGATAGGGCAAGGAGAGGCTCTGTTAAAATTAGGACTGAATGTTTCAAAAGAAGACACGATTCACCATGAAACAATGAATACTATTGCCCTAAACCTTCCACTATTACGAAAAGCATTAAATGCTGGAAAGAACGATAAAGCAGAAAAAATAACAAATGAATTAAACAGTTTAAATAGCGATATTGACGACAAAGTATGGAAAATATGGAGTACAAGAATTCGCGTTAAGAAAAATAACGAGAGAAAAAACACCGTTAGATTAGAGAATGAATCTTTAACATATGTTAAAGATTACTCTAAAGCGAGAAAAACGACAGTTAACTCCTTATTGAAAGACCTTAATCATGAGTATTTCTTCGTAGAAAAATCGCAAAAAAAGTATTTAGACTCTTTCATCGAATTGACAGTTGAGGAGAAAACCTTTTTTAATTTTATTTGCAGAAAAGTAGTTAACTGCATTAAGGAAAAAGAAAAAATTAATCTGGCAAAAATAGCATTAGAAGCGAGAGGTGAAATACCGGTACGCGGAAATATTTATCAGTTCGGCTCTCTTAACCATAAAATCGAGCCTACCATAAATTACACAAAAAAGCCTTTAAAAAAAGTTCTACAACAGGGTTCCATAATTTACCTAGTTGAGCCTCTACCTCGAAGGATTTTAAGACTTCTCGTATTGCTTCGTCAAAGGTACTTAAACTATAAAACCACTACTTTCATGCCGAATATACCCAATATAGCGAAATAATAATTATTATTTTTCTGGGACAAAACAGCTATACAAATAACTAATATCGCCTGATATTATCTTCTTCGCTTTCTAAGCACTTCCATTCAAATTCAATACTTTTAACTACAACTTCGGAGCATTTTATGAATGCAGCTTGCCCCTATGCGCTGTATTTAGGTCGACTTGCGCCTAATAGTCAGCGCTCTATTGCTTCACAACTAAATAGCATTGCAGACATGATGGGTTGGACTGATGAAGAGCGAACAGATAAATATCATGAAATCGATTTTCAACAAGCTACCTATATAAAAACGAAGCTTATTACTCAGGGTTGGTCAGCTAGATCTATCAACAGAGCAATGATAGCAATTAGAAGTATCGTAAAAATAGCTGTACTGTCCGGGCTCGTTCCAGAAATGCAGTCAATTCAGCTTCGGGCTATCAGCAAAGTGAATCACGGCAAACATGATGGAAAGCCTCTCTCAACTGAGCAGGTCAATAAGCTGTTGATAAAGTTACAACGCGATACATCTATTCTCGGCATTCGAAACTACGCATTAATTTCAGCTCTTTTAGGCACGGGGTTACGACGAAGTGAACTAGTAGCACTCTTGGTAGAAGACTTTATCGAAGGTACAGCTTTGATCGTCAGAAAAGGAAAAGGTAACAAGAGCCGAACTGTTCATCTGCCAACATGGACGCAACTTGCGCTGAATCAATGGCTAGCACTTCGAGGTGATAGTAACGGCCATTTATTTGTTCGTGTCGCAAAAGGTGGAAATATTAAACACAACACCGCGTTGTCATCGTGCTCTATCTATTCACTCACTAAAAAGTCGCTAGCATCAATTGGCGTAGAAGGAGTCTCGCCGCATGACCTTCGACGAACGTTTATTACACGATTACTTGAACAAAATGTAGATATAAACACTGTGCGCCAAATGGCAGGACATGAGGATATCAGTACAACCATCATGTACGACAAGCGAAATGAAAAAGTGATGCAAGAAGCTGCATCTCTACTTTCCTATCAATAATGGGGCGCTAGTATGTCTTATAAAGTACTCAATAAGTCGAGTGAGCTTAATTACCTTGCATGTGAATGGGGCAAGCGATTACTCAACTATCTGCCTTCAATCGATACCGATATACTCAGTAAAAGTCTTGCCAGTAATTTGCGTGGTAGCAAGGTATCTACCCAATCGTTTTTCATAGGTAGAAGCAAAAACGTCAATTACAAAGCTTGCCTCACTATTACTGATACTCAGCCTCAGGTAACGAAAACCTTTTTAGCAAATTGTCGCTATATCAGAACCGTGATGGACTTGCCTAAGCAAACCGAGTTACTGATTCAGTTCGCCTTACTCTCGCAGGTTAACAAGTGGATTAGAGCGCTTTCTTCTGAGGTGCACATGCAAACAAGCCACCTTTCGTTAAACGAAATCCTCAAAGACATTTCAGGCATCAGTGACGAACTATTTTCTCACGCAACTGCGCAGCTCAATCATTATGGTTTTCTGCCTGATACAGACTTTTTGTCCTTCGAATATGGCGCAATGCCAAAAGCACTTGTTCGAACGTTGTTAAGTGAAACAATTACCTCAAGGGAAACACTAATAGCACCGTTGCTGCATCCTTCGCCCGACGCAAGCTTCACATTAGATGATTTTCCTCACGTGAATACTGCGCTTTTGTCGCAATATCTCACTGCTGCTACTAAGTCTAGACAGTCTGGAGCAAGCATTTTGCTCTATGGAGCTTCAGGAACAGGCAAAACAGAGTTATCGAGGACACTTGCCAAATACTGCGATAGAACACTTTACGAAATTCGTTCTACTGCACTTGCTAGCAATTTTTCTGAAGATGAGTTCAATAGCCGCTTTCCAAACAAAGAAAGACTTCGTTATTTGGCTTTACTTCAATCATTGCTGACGCATAAGGCAGACGCTATGTTGCTGGTAGATGAATGCGAGAGTTTATTCGATTGTGCTGACAGCCAATACAGTAAAGAACATCTACAACGATTCATTGAGCAAAACGAAATTCCCTGTATTTGGATTACAAATCATATCCAATATCTTGAACCAAGCTTTATCAGACGATTTAAGCTCGTCTTAGACGTCCCTGCGTTAAGACCAGAAGAAATCGAACAGATAACGCGGCCTTACTATCACGGCTTAAGTGTTTCTTCGTCAGCACGAAAAATGATTAGTCAAACAGAGAACATCACGCCAGCAATTGTTGCTAACGCAACACATGTCGCTCACGCTGTAAACGCTAAACGTGCTCGCGCAGAAGCTGTAATCGGTCAAGTTGTCGAAGCGTTACTAAGAGCAACGGAGCAATGGCAAAATAAACTTGAGTACAAAAGTGAGCTACCTTTCGATACGAGCTACTTAAATATTAAGCAGTCAAAGGAGTATCTCAACGAAATAGCGTTTGCACTTAAGCACAACCAGCCAGCGAGAACATTAATTTCAGGTCCTCCAGGAACAGGTAAAACCGCTTTCGCGCACTATTTGACAGAGCTACATGGTAGGAAACTGCTGCGTGTTAAATGCTCTGATATTTTAAGTAAATGGGTGGGTGAAAGTGAGCAAAAGGTGGCTGAGCTATTTCAACGCGCTCATGATGAGGAGCAAGTCATATTGCTTGATGAAGTGGATAGCTTACTAAGCTCACGTGAAGCGCTCACTGCTCATCACGAACATCAGCTGGTTAATGAGTTCTTAACGCAAATAGAGTGTTTTACACAGCCTTTATTCGCTGCTACTAACTTTTCCGACAAGCTTGATAAAGCCGTGTTACGTCGGTTCGATTTCAAACTAGACTGCCAATATCTTACATCGACCCAAGTAATAGAGTTGTACAAAAAGCTCACTAGAGTAAGAACGCTCAAGGAAGTTGAAACACAGAGGCTATCTTCACTGCGCAACCTTACACCCGGTGATTTCGCCCTGTTGGCTCGTCGAAAGAAGTTTCAACCCAAAATTCAAATTCGTGACTTTGCCATCAACCTGTTGGCAGACGAAAACCTGCGTAAGCAGAAACACACCTCAATGGGCTTTATCCGCCCTTAACATTCAAAGGTAAACATTATGACTACATCTGTATTGAGTTCGCTCAAGGTTATCACTCGTCCTGAAATTAAGCAAAAGCCACCGGTATTGAACAAGCGCATGAAGCTAATCAACCGACTCGAACAGCAAAAAAAGCTCGCCACTTGTATGCTTGAAGGCACACCATTCGTGGCATACAAAGAAAAAACAGTCAAAGATCCAGAAACAGGAGAGCGGATTAAAAAGCGTTGGCAGGCTACTGTTCGTCCTTGGTACTACGACACCGATAACCATTATTTCCTTGAAGTAAAAGTGGGCATAAGAGCAATAGAGTTACAAAAGGGAAAACCAGCCATAGATGTTGGCGATAAAGAAAAGCTTCCCGAGGTCATCGACATCTTGATAAGCGCGGTAGAAAAAGGAGAGCTTGATGAGTTCTTAATATCGCCGCCAAAGACTGTCGCAAAGGGGAAGACTCCGGCCAACGCAAAGTTAGCAAAATCGTAGTTAGCCCCCTGCTCTACACATCAGTTATCGTCCTCAACGCTTGATTGCGCGAACAACGATAGCGAACCAAGAATAGAGTGCTGTCTATATTACAAAAGTAAGTCGCACTCACGCTGCACTAGCGTTTCAGAAGCATAACGAATAACGCTACTGAAAGCGACGTAGAAGACATTGCAAACTGTTAGTCAGTGACTTTACTTAGTTGCTTGAAAGCGTCGTACAGACGCGCTAGGCAGCACTCACATTCATACATTCCAATTAGAAGATTTTTTATTATGCATATTCATTATGAAGGACTCGCTTTGCCTGTCTCAATGCGATTTGCACAAGCACTTGTCGATTTACTTATGCAGCATAGCGTGTCACAAACAAGCGTGACAATTAACTTCAGAGATCCTAACTATTCAGCTGAAAGTGGTGGTTTTCACCCTGTAGAGATTCGTTTGGAGAAACGCAACAACGCATGGCACTTTTGCTATGTCACCGATTTTGCCCATATAGGAAACAGCCTCTATGCAGAACTAGCAAAAGACCTCGACTTTGATTTCGATGCTGGTGTTTTTCAAAACCTGTTCGGTGTGTTTCCTATTGAGCAGGCAACCGATATGTACCAAATATGGGAAGGTAACTTCTTACATTACTGGCAGGAATTAAACGTTTTCTCGATATCGGTATCCGAGTAGCTACCGAACATAAAAGTGTAAACACATTGGAAAAGCTGACAAACCAGAGGAGGTAATCATGTCGAGATGCTTTTCCAATTACAACTTCACCAGCAAGTATGCCGCTTACGTAGTCTTTAAAGGCCGAAAGCCGGGCGTTTACAAAACGTGGAAAGAAACTAAAGCCTTAGTGAATAGCTATTCAGGAAACCGTTACCAAGGTTTCCCGTCACTCGCAGAGGCAAAACGCGCCTACAGGCGCTTTCTGGACGACGGCAAAATAGTGCTCAAAGCAAAACGCAAAACCAAGCAAAAGAAACCATTAAAGCCGAATATGGATAAGGTTGATCTTCCACCTTGGGAATTAGATTAGGCTAAGTGGTCGCGAAGATAGGACGGTACAAGATAATTTGTGTCGTCCCTTTTCCTTTCTGTCTCGTCATTTCAAAGACGGTAGGAAGACTAGAAACAATATCGGTCACTTTTGCTGCACCATAAGTTCTTGGGTCAAAATCAGGTTTAGCACGCTTTAGAAAATTACCAACTGGACTTACATTCACCCAACCATCATCATTCTGATATAACTCCCAAGCTTTAAGCATTGCTGGTATTAGCTCTTCTGCACCATTACCAGCGCTACTTTGCTCCTGTTTAGGTTTACCTGATTTAGAAACCTGACCAGCTTCTAGGTTTTCGGTGAATATAAAGTCATCGCAGGCGTTTCGAAATGACACTGGCGTTTTCTTCTCACCTACGCCAAATACAAATTTCTCTGACTCTCTCAAACGTGACGCTAGCTTAGTAAAGTCGCTATCACTGGATACTAAAGCAAATGCGTCTATTTTTTCAGAATAGAGTAAATCCATCGCATCAATAATCATCGACGCATCTGTTGCGTTTTTACCCGTTGTATAAGCAAATTGCTGAATCGGCTGTATGGCTAGTTCATTAAGAGGCGTCTTCCAGTTCTTCAACGCATCAATAGACCAGTCTCCGTATGCACGCTTGATGAGTACATGGCCGTGTGCTGATATCTCATCCAAAATGGCAGAAAGTTTCGACAGCTGAGCGTTATCAGCATCAATTAGTACCGCTACTTTTTTGTGAACATCCAAGTCTTTCATCAATTTTATCCTTAAAAATACTTATTCTGTGTAACGACATTTAGGAAAGGCAGAACAACCTAGAAAGGTATTGCCTGCATGGGCTCCACGCTTTGCTTGCCGTTCAACAAGATCACTTCCGCACCTAGGGCAAGCGGCCTTTTTTATCTCCTCTACCTTTGGCTCCGCTTGTACATCATGGATAAGTGAAAGCAGCTCGCCTCCATCAATGAGTACAATGGGCTTATCAGAGGCAAAATCTATAGCTTGCTGGGTGAATTTACCCGAACAAATTACAACAACCGTGGCTGCGTTGCTGGCAGTGAGCACGCCAAACATCTCGCGTACCACACTGACACCAACTTTTTGTGCCTTCCATTGTTTGCACTGAACGAGTATAAGCTCTTCGCCTTTTCTCAGTTCTATGTCAATCCCACCGTCAGCACCAAAACCACCTTCGGTTACTTGATAACCTTGTCTTCGATAGGCTTCTGCCACTAGCTCCTCAAAATTGCGCCAATGCAATTGCCGAATAGTCTCAATACTCTTTTGAGCATCTAGTTGCTTGGCTTTGCGCCGTGCATTAAAAAAGGAAAAAGGTGCGATGAATAATATGAAAATTGCAAAATAAGGCGCAGGAACAGCGAGCGCCTTAAATACCATATTGATTAGCTGATTATCCGTCTCGATAGAAGGTAGTAAGTGGCCCATAAATAAATAGGTAATTGCCGATGTTATAACTGAAACCCACCATGGCGCTTGGAAAAGAAGGTCAGCAAAAGATGTGTTTTTTCTTGGCATAATCGAACATCCTTGTTGAATAGAATTAAATATTAACCTAATCAATGTCTTGATTGGGTATTAATTATACTTATGTAGTATTGTTTAACCTAAAGTCGTAAATTTTTTTTGAGAAATGGAGAGGTAAACATGGATGTATTTATCGGCAGTAATGTCGCTTGTGCGAAAGATAAGTATTTACCGCTGTGATTTGCACTAAACAAAATGGACAATTATTGGTATTGACTCACCACTTAAACTAAGAGATAACCGACTCAAACGCAGGTTCGCGGAGTAGGCACTCGATAAGACAGACATCAGTTGTGACACAACGCCCTCGACAGACGATTTCGAAACCATTAAGGCAAAGTGGATTGGGCACTCAATCACACCCAAAAACTCTACCGCATAGAAACCCAGCTAAAAACAAAACAGTGGAAGTGCGTTACCTCATCAGACAAGAGAAAAGTCTGCCGCTACTTAATCAGCTTCACATATAGCTGGCGAAATCAGTGCAACACGTGCTGCCGAAAACCAAATTAGGGGAAGCAATACAATACTGCTTAAACCAATGGCTGAAGCTGGTTCGATACACACTCGATAATCACCTCGCCATCGACGATAACCATGCAGAGCACGCGATTAAACCGTTTGTGATAGGCGGGAAAACTGGCTGTTTAGCCAAACTGCTACAGGCGCAAACCGTGCGGAGCTATACAGCATCATAGAAACCGCAAAAGCCAACGACCTCAATGTGTTCGAGTATGTGATGTCTTGCTTTGATGAGTTCAGCAAGCCTGAAGTTGATATCGAGCAACTGTTGCTATCGCAGTTTGCTAAACGCTAGGTAGGATTAGCGGACGCTTGCAGTTGCCGAATGTATAGAAGTCTATCCACACGCGACAGTTAAACAACTGGGTGTCGCTGACATCCACAAGATGTAAAGGGAATCAGGCAGTATTACAATTGTCTGCTATTTCCCATCACACTGATTGGCCTAAAACCGCCGACGATTGGTCGCAAGCGGACAATATGTGACTTGGACAAATGCACGATAGAGTGGACTCCTACAGAGCTGCATAGGTGGCAAGCTTCACCGCACAAGAGCACATCTGTTTTGGTGATCCACGAAAAGGGGATGCTATCTGGATACCTAACATTGAACCAATTGAACGTCCAACTGCTAATATACCGACAAAGCCAAAGCGAAGACTAAGCAGATTGTCTCCAGTAATGCACATCAACGCACTTGTTCTGCCTGTTATTAACATGAGTTTAAAATCTAGCCGTTTGGATGGGATACGCATGCTGTAAATAAATGTAACGGTTTAAGCTCTCACGATCTTGATATTCGAAATATCAGAATTTAAACATAAGTACTTGAAGCTTTTTTATTGATAAGTAAAGAGCAAAATGTTTAAACAATCGCAGCTCTAACGATTGAAAAATACTGTTTATTCATACATACTACTGTTCATGATTTTATGAACATTTTGCGACATTGATTTTGGACTACGAAAGCTTTCTCAAAGTATTGGATAATAGCGGGTTAACAGTAAGGAAATTTGCTGAGTTACTAAGCATGAATCATGTATCACTTAGTAATTATTCAAAAAAAGGTGAAGTTCCAACACACATTGCAATCATAGCGTCATTAATGAGTGAATTAGTAGATAACAAAATTGATCCTCATAAAGCACTGTTGAAAATAAAAATACCACACAAAATGCCTAGAGGCAGGTATTGCGATACAAAATCTAAGAGGTATAAAAAAAACATGGAACTCTTCTCTGAATCTCAACCAAGCCAAGCAGAATCATATATAAATGAAAATAGGTCTGAACAGTCTCGTATAAGTCCAAAAATTATTTCTCTCTTTTCAGGCTGCGGAGGAATGGACTTAGGTTTTACAGGTGGGTTCGACTTTCTAGGTAAGTACTATGAAAATCTTGGATTCGATATAACTTGGGCTAACGAATTAAATTCGAATGCATGTAAAACCTATAGAGAAAACTTAGGAAAAGAGATAGTCGAAGGCGATATTTGGGATGTCATGGATAGCATTCCGGGTGAAGCTGATATCGTAATCGGAGGATTTCCATGTCAAGACATATCAGTTAATGGAAATGGTGCTGGAATAAATGGTAAAAGAAGCGGTCTCTATAGAGCAATGGTGGAAGTTGTTAAAAGAGTCAAGCCTAAAGTGTTTGTTGCCGAAAATGTGAAAGGTCTTATGACCAAAAAGCACAAAGCTGATCTTGAAACTGTAATATCCGATTTTTCGAGTCTAGGATACACAGTTAGGTATGATTTATATAACTCAGCTGATTACGGAGTCCCTCAAACACGAGAGAGAGTATTGATCGTTGGAACACTTCCAGACATGGAAGAGTTTGTTCCTCCTGAGGCACTTCTTTCAAAAGATTCATACGTAACCGCAGTTGAGGCATTGTCTGACCTAGAACCTCTAGCTGAAGACCCAAGCTTCAATCATATTTGGAGCAAGGCTAACAGAAGTCCCGAGCAAGGTGACAGAAGACTAAAAAGAGATAGAGCAGGTTATACAATAAGAGCAGAATGCCACGGCAATATTCAGTGGCATTACAGCCTCCCAAGAAGGATGTCTATGCGTGAAGCAGCACGCATTCAGTCTTTTCCCGACTCATTTATATTCAAATCTAAGCTTCGGGAAACCGAGCGACAGGTAGGTAATGCTGTACCACCAGTTTTGGCGTGGCACGTTGCAAGTAAAATAAAGAGTCTACTTGAATAATCCTGAATATATGGAAAACTCCTAACCTCTTTGTAGAGGTTAGGAAAACATGGAAAAGCAAGAACTAGAAATTATTCTCACGCAGGTTTGCAAAAACCTAACTCATAAAATTCAATCTTCAACACCTAAATCCGCATCTGATTTTGAGGACCTAGTCCGAAAAGAGTTAGACAAATCTTTGATAAATTCTACGATTGACGTAGATTTTTCTCCTCACCCACAAGCATTCCCCGATATTGAATTAGGCGAGTATGGTGTAGAAGTTAAATACACTACTTCCGATTCTTGGAGGAGCGTCGCGAACAGCGTTTTAGAAACAAACCGTATTAATTCAGTTAAACATGTATATTTGGTTTTTGGAAAAACAGGCGGAGAACCTGAAGTTAAGTGGGGACGTTATGAAGATTCTGTAATGCATGTAAGGACTTCACATGTTCCACGTTTTGAAGTAGAAATTGGAGCACAAGAACCATTATTCAAAAAAATGGGGATTCCTTATGACCAGTTCAGGCAATCTGAAATGCATGAAAAAATGCAATATATTCGAGAATATGCACGGGGTAGATTAAAACGAGGTGAACGATTGTGGTGGTTAGAAGATCGACCAGACCAAGACCACTCTTTGCCAATTCAGGCTAGGCTTTATACAAAGCTGTCAATGGAAGAAAAGACAAGGTTAAGAGCTGAATGTTATCTTTTATTTCCTCAGATTCTTAAGTCTGGCAGAACGAGAGATAAGTATGATGACGCAGTACTTTACCTTTTGACTTACCATGGTGTGTTATGCCACCAGGCAAGAGATTTGTTCTCAGCCGGAAGCGTTGCAAATCCTAATAATGATAAAAGCGGCGGCCTCTATGTGGAAAGAGCATTGCGGCTGATAGAGCCAAATTTAATCGAAGCAGCTTTAACTATGGATGATGTACTTTTTGTCGAATATTGGGGACAGAATGTTGATCCTGAAAATAGGATTACAGAATGGCTGAAAAAAGCTGATGAAATTGCAACAGATTGGGTTCCTTCTCAGTCTTTGTTTTTAAATTAATATGCAAAAATAGGGGGTTGGTAGAAGCCTGACTTGTACTAACCAACCTTTACTAGTGGCGGATTTTGAATACATTCCGTTTAGCAATTATCAGAATATTGATATGGATAAAAAAGCCCTCGTATTTCTGCAAGGGCTTGAATAATGGTGCCTCGAAACAGGGTCGTAATGCATCTTACAGCCGCAGGGATACGTCAGTGTGTGCCTGACATTTCAACCACCGAGATCAAAAAAGCCCTCGCATTTCTGCAAGGGCTTAAATGATGGTGCCTCGACCCGGGATCGAACCAGGGACACGCGGATTTTCAATGCAATTCAAACCCTTAAACCACTGATTTAAATGAGTTAATATTTTCTTTGCAAATTCTTTGCAAAAACATCCATATCCTGATTAACTAGCTGTATGGCTAAACAGATTGCTAGACATGACATTAACGACGAACTGTATATCTTTAAACAGGATAACAGTGAACGCTGGTATGCGCGATTTATACTAATCAACCATAAAAAGTGGTTGTGTAAATCGACAAAAAAGAAAGATAAAGACGAAGCCATAGCGATGGCTCATCGAATATTTCTCGACCACCAAATAAGACACGAAAACAACACACTAGTCCAGAGCAAACGTTTTACTGATGTAGCAGACCGAGTTATCGAAAAGCTAGAAGTAGAACTTGAACATGGCGGTGGTAAGCGAACTTATAAAGACTATATTCGTGCTTTAGAAAACTATCACATCCCCTATTTTTCTCGCACGTTTATCACTTCGATTGACCAAGAAGCAATATCAAAATTTGTAGAGTGGCGTAAAGGACGGATGAACAAACCGCCTGCCTCCTCGACTCTATTAACGCACAATGCTGCACTTAATCTGGTTTTCAAAGAAGCTATTGAACAAAAATGGATGATAGCAGCGCAAGTTCCAGTACTATCATCCAAAGGTGAAGCAGGCACTCGACGCGCTGCATTCTCAGAAGAAGAATATGATGCTGTACTCAATGAAATATATGAGAGTGAACAAAACGCTCATAGTGAGAAAACGAGGCAGATTCGAGAATTACTTTATGACTACTGTGAAATAGCTGTAAATACTGGTATTAGGCCTGGCACAGAAATGGAAAACTTGACTTGGAAGGATATTGAAATTAAAACCCAAGGTGCTAAAGCACAGTTTTTCATTCACGTAACCAAGGGTAAAACGACGAAGTACACTGGCGCTCGTAAAATAGTTTGCAAACGCGACGTCATAGGTGCACTGACTCGACTACGTGAACGCTTTACATTGCGCACACCAAACCAAAAACTATTCTTACTGGCTAATGGAGAACCTACACCACAGCTAGGCAAAGCGTTTGAGAAAGCGTTACAAAGCTCAGGGCTAAAAGATTCTCCTAGGGGTCCACGAACGCTATATTCACTTCGACATACATATATTACTTGGCAACTATTAGCTGGAACCAGTATGGATGTTATTGCGAGACAATGTGGAACAAGTACCGCGATGATTGAGCAACACTATAGTCATGTTAAACCTGAAATGTTTGCCGATGCTTTATCGGGTGTTACGTTTGACGAAGAAAAGCCGAAGCCTAATACTCAAAGTGCGATAAAGCGACAAAAGCGAACACAGGCAAAATATGAGAAACAATTTAGAGAATGGGAAGCAGAATACAAAAAGCGAGGTTGTATTTAGTATTTATAGGTAAAAATGACAACAACCCAATTGAGTTGCGAGTCTGATTATTACCCGCTACTATCATTTTGCGGGTGATGATGATTTACCTTTTCCATGCTATCTGCGTGGGGTATTAAATAACGGCATTTTTGCCGATTCGCTTACTAAAATTAAGGTGTCAGCTTTAAGTGTAAAGATAAAATCCATCACCCGCTATTCATAAAAGGAATTATGCTTGTTTGGTATTACAGAACCCAAAACACTGAATGAATGTTTTACCGTAGAATCATTGGCAAAGTTTTTAGGAACTGATTATTCAAGCCTTGCTAAGTTGCTATACAGCAAAAGATCTAATTATCGCACCTTCTACATACCAAAAAAAACTGGTGGCACCAGAGAAATAAAAGCACCAACGAAACGCCTAAGATTTATTCAGCAAAAACTTAAAGTAATTTTCGAAGAATACTCTAGTCCTAGAGCCGCATCTCACGGTTTTGTGAAAAAACGAAGTATAGTCACTAATGCTCAGCATCATGTCGGTCGGGCATTTGTTTTGAACGTAGACCTAGAAGATTTTTTCGGTTCAATAAACTTTGGTAGAATTAAAAGGCTATTTGAAAGCCAGCCTTTTAATTTGGCACATCCCATAGCGACGGTTCTTGCACAGATTTGCTGCCATGAAGGCTGCTTGCCACAGGGAGCACCTACCTCCCCACTTTTGTCTAACATGATAGCATTCAAGCTAGATGGTGCTTTAATGAAGATGGCGAAAGGAGTTAATTTCCGATATACAAGATACGTTGATGATTTAACTATCTCATGTCAGTCGTTAACGCAACTTATCAAGCATAAAATCGTACAATGCGATAAAGACGGCAAGTATAGTGTTGGTTTCATATTAAACCAACTAATAGAACAAAATGGCTTCAAAACTAAAAGTGATAAAACCCGCCTTCAAAAACGTGGGGAACATCAGGGCGTAACTGGCCTAACAGTAAATGAAAAAATAAATGTGTCTAGGACATTTATTCGTCAGACCTCATCTATGATCCATGCATTGATAAAGTTTGGAGCTGAGAAGGCTGAAAAGGAGCATTTTACCAAATACTTCGATGGCTACATTCCAATAAGACAACAACAGCGACTTTCAAAATTTCCTGGTGACTTATTTATAAAAAAGCTCAAAGGTCGGGTCAACTATATAAAAATGATAAGAGGTTCAGCTTGTCCGGTATACAGGAAATTGGCTTATCAGTTGACTATTGGACTAGGTTGTCCGAATGAAGATTATAATAAAGATTGGTTAAACTGGATTTCGGAAAGTGTCTTGGTACTAGATAACAATCTCGATAGTTTACAAGGAACAGCATTTTTTGCGAAAGATATAGGCTTCGTTACCAATCAGCATAATTTGAAGTCAATAACCAAAGACAACTTTAGCGGTAAAATAAAATTAACCGAACCATTGAATTACTCGAAAAGTTATCCGCTAATTAGCTTTTTAAAGTCGTCTGAAGAACTAGATATAGCTCTGATTGACTTTAATATCCATGAAAAAAGTAAACGCCCTCTGGAAATTGCTGAATCTTTTGTTTGTCGAGCTGGTCAGACCGTTTATGCGATCGGTTACCCAAACCATGCCGAGGGTTCACCACCTACTATTTTAGAATGTAAAATAATTGATAGGGCGAAGTGGGATAATCAGTTGCGAATCAAAATCGATCAAAATATACATCATGGTTTTAGTGGTGGCGCAGTTATTGATACTGATGGAAAGTTAGTTGGCATCGTGTCAAACGGGAATGCTGTAGGTGCCCCTCATTCCACTGACAATATGTTTATACCGATAGAAACACTCTTAACTTTTGCTAGTGAAGATTAATCTGCTTGAATCAACCAGACTTCTCTAAACATTTAATTGCTTTAAATTTTGTGTGCTTAAGAGAAAAGGTATTTCAGCAAATTACAGGAGTTATGAAGAGTTGATATTTTACTCAGTTCAAGAACCCTGACACCGCCAATAATAAGCCAGATTATGTGTGCCATAGTAAATAGCCTTATTCGTATATTTTAGCTGAATAGCCTTAGCAAACTAGTTGTTGTTAACGCTCCCTACTTATCCCCAAAAATGTTCGAACACTTTTGATTGTATGTTATTGCGCGAAAGTGACACCATTTGATTATGAAAAGCTACAACAATTCGAGCGGAAAATCTGTCGGTAAAGTCTGATCGATTCAGATTCTAATGGTATGTCGATGTGAACAAACTCATATTTAGATTCTTCGTCTTCTGGCTTTACTGTTGGAGTCATATTGTGGTTCTCAATGGGCTGGTGTCAAAAGCAGCTGTTTTAGTAAAACGAATAAACTAACTACCTTTTGAAGACAAATTATAAATCGACAGCCACATACTGGTTAAAACTTGACCAATTTGGAGCGAGATACTAGACTAAGTGAAAAATTGAGTACCTTCAACTCAATATAGGGACAACCCCTTATAGCGATGGATTACGCAAAATGAAAGCAATCATAAAAGAGAGTCTTCTTTCTTATCTTTCAATTACTGCATTAGCAGCTGTTTTGGTTTTATGCATTTTTGTTGCTCTCGTGAGTGGTAATGCATTTAGTGCTAGAGCAGGTGCTCTAAAAGCAGAAACCATAATCACAACTCTCGCTCCAGCATTTCTTTCTGCATTATTCAATAAATATGCAGTTGAAATATTTGCCGTCTCTCTTCACAAATATAATCGCCAGTTACTCGATAGCGCCCTGTCAAAACTAGACCAGCAGATTAAAAAATCTACCAGCATTGTACGCAAAATCAATACCACGACAGACCGCGAACGGAGAACAAATGACGGTAGTGCCTCTCCAGATTTAGAACTTATAAAAAGCAGTAATACGCCTCGAACGACTCTTGAACAGGGATTCGGTCACTTTGGCAATCTTTGTACACTATATAGATAGCATTCCAATGACACGGTAGCGTTATCAGAGATAAATAGAAACAACGTAATACACAGCTGGCGACGAAATCGAGATCCATTTCTCGACAAACCTGAATTTTTGAAAAGATTTGGGGTGCTCAGTGCTAGTACATTCGTTAATTTTTTTAAAAGGGGCTGTATAAATGGTGCAAAAAATAGTGACGCTTAAAACGACTCCAGAAGATGCACGACAAACAGGGACAATAGACTCTCTTATAATAGTTGATGACGATCCTGGTACTCCACATGCCATACTTCATAATCGCCCAGAGCCTTGGATAGTAACATTCACAGAAGAATACGAATATGTATTGATCTTGAAAAGTCACTTCCCAGATGCGACCCAAGTTACAGTAAATGTTGGCGAACAGAAAATAGTTTTTGAAAAGCAATCTAATAACTATTTTGGCGGACTACGCCACATTCATTTATAAGGGGGCAATATGAGAAACTCTCTGTTTTGGATTCTGCTTATATGCCTGTTGCAAACAAAATTTGTTTTTGCTGCTAAAGCCAAATACGTAAGCGGAACAGAATCTATAAAGGAAACTTTGTCAATTTTCAGTGAAGAGCAAGGAGTGAACCTTGAAATTGATGGAAATAAAAAGCTAGCAACAATATCTCTTCTCAAGGATGTTACGACAGAAAACATTTTTCAAATTCAGATCATTGGTAAATTTGAAGGCACAGATACAGCATTAGCTAATGAAGAGGGATTGGTAAATGACGCCACACTCAAAATCACGAAAAAGCACATCTTTTTTACTGATGAAATTACTAATGACATAGAAATTGCAGAATCCCGAGCCAGAGGTCTGAGAGCCATAAGGAATAAGCTAGATAGTTGCGCGTTTTCTGTAATTCCCCCAAAAGACCTAAAAACCAAAATTGCAAGATATTTTGACTCGTTAAAAGATGAAAACAAAATGCTCGCATCAGTTGGATGTGCTGAACTTCTTCAAGAGCGAGCAGCGTATCAGAAGAATACAAATGAAATCCGACTATATAGAGCATATAGTTATTTGGACTATTCATTTGCATATACACCCGGAGACTATAAGTATTTTGATGTGAACGACGAAGAAGTGAGAAAATCTGATACTGAGAGCTTCACTCTCGGTGCCGAATATGGATACATATCAATTTCTTCATCAGAAGACACTCAAAAGCGAAAACTTTATCCTTGGGACTCTTATAAACTTGCATTGGCCGTTGACTATGTAAAAGGCGATGCAAAGCTAGAGAAAAATAAAACGAATATTTGCCAGTTAGTGCCCGAAAATAGCTCACTGACTAGATGTTTTGACACTTACTTACAACCTGCATTTGAGAACGAAAACCTAAGTGCTTTTGCTACCATTGGAATCCGTGCAAGAGAAAGTTGGCTATATGGTGCAGAGTTGGTTGTTAAGAAAACATGGATCGAAAAAACATTCGTAGACGAGTCAAGCAACATAGATCAAAGTCGTTGGTCGGTTGAGTTACCTATTACGCTTTTTGTTACCAAAAAGTACGATGTAAGAGCTGGTTTGAATTTTTCTTGGCAAGAGAAATTAAAGACTGACAATGCCGATTTTGATGAGTTTACAGTTGGCCTATTTGTTACTAAAGGCTTTGACTTTGAAATATAAAGTAAACCTTCTTAGAGAAATGAAGGCCTCAAAAGATACTGTTGTTGATAGTGCCCGAAAGGAATACAACCAACTGTTGATTTCTTTGGGCACTAAGTAACCTCATACTGTTACTGAATCCGAAAATATTTCTCTCAAGACTCACCACATCAGAGTTTAGTTCTCTTAAGTCAGAACTTACAAAATATGAGATTCTGTGCTCTATCTCAAACTGCCACTCAAAAACTCTTACTGGTCAAAGCATCACTTAATATAAATAAAGGAGCAAAAGTTTTAGATGAGTGGTTAACACCAAATCATGCCTAATTCTGTTCATTTTTACGAATAACGAGGACAGGATACCTTGAGCAGTTTGATTACTGTTAATCATAATAAAGGTCGCTAAACTGACTCGGGCACTAAGCCAGATTAGTTGCTGTTTAATGATTATCGCAAATGTAACTAGATCGCTTTGCAAGCTCTCAAATATATGTGATTCTTCTTAATGTCATTATCTACTCGCTCGATAAATTTTCTTAGACTTTTGAATTTATTTTGATAATCGTCTTTGCTTGGGGAGCCTCCCAAAATTCTCAACTTTTTTATTGCTAAACTCATTACTTCAACTCTAGAAGACTCACCCCCTACGTTTTGTTCTAGCATGTCCCAGCAATACAACCCTTCTAATCTCGCTTTTATTTGATTTTTTTTCGTTATATAAACATTTTCTTTTGATAGAACCTCTTCGTTACGAGCATATCTTTTTTTGGCTTTATAGTATTGACGGGAAAACTCACCTATTGCGGCCTTAAAGCACTTTTCATCTAACGAATCGGGATTAGTCACTATGAGGGATAGCTGACCACTTTCTCTTGCTGAAAAGTTAGTTCTTTGTATTAAGCAGTTTTTAGGCAATGCTCTCGGAGCGTAAAAGTCGCTCTTAATACTGTCTTCATCATAACTAGATTTCGTAACCCAGTTAGCAACAGACTCGTACATATCAGCAATATTATTTTTCGTTAATAAAGAACTTGCAGGATAATCTTCAAGGAATAGTTCGAGAAGCTCTAGGAAATTTGAGCCTAATTTGGCGCTTCTTATATCTTGAACCCGTTTTCGCACTGAAAAAATTTTTTTCTTAACCTTATCATCTAGGTTTCTGAAGGGGATTAGTTCCGACTCTTTTAGCGTTCCCATAAGTAATTTATCAAAAATAAATCTCGAATTAACAAAATCCTTGAAAGAAGTGCGCTCTATTATCTCTGACCATTTAACCAGTTCAGTAGTCAATTTTACATTCTGTGGTTGATAAAACTGACCTACGATATCAACTATTTCATTGTATCTTTCTTTATTACTCAAGCTTAAAGCCCTTACAGAATACTCGAACCTCAAAGCGTGATTAAAATCGTCTAAAAAGTTTTGATAAGCAGATTCATTAACCGAAAACAATTCCGTACTACCGTGTCAGTCATATATACAACCCACGTTACACGACCAAGTAATTTATTTAAAGCTGTTTCGTCGTCAAAACTTCCATGACACTATGCCTTCGAAAAGTTCTTAATTATTACTAGAATATTTTTCATAGAATTAACATTTTTTGGAGATGACATTATGAGTTTGTGGGATTCGTTGTGTGATAATGTGTTGAGTCCGGTGGGGCACTCGATAGATAAGAGTATTTGTAGTATTGGTCATGGTATTGATAAAGCAGTAAACACTGTCGTTATAGAAGGTATCTGTGGCACGCTTGACGATACAATTGAATATATAAGTGAAAATCCAATTAAAAGTGCAGCGATAGTCACAACAACAGTCTTGACTGGTGGCGTAGCTGCTGCAACCGCACCGATAATCGCAGGCGCTGTAGGCTCAACAGGTATGTTGGGACTCGCCAGTACTGGCACAGCGATAAACACGCTTACTGGAGCAGCTCTCTCAAACGCGTCTCTTGCTGCTTTGGGTGGTGGCGCTTTGTCAGCTGGAGGTGGTGGCATTGCTATTGGGACGACTGTTGTTACAACAACAGGTGGGATTGTGGGGGGCGTTGCGTCTAGTGTCGCTGCAGAGGTTATTAATTAAGAATGACAAATAATCTTGCCCTAGCACCAATTTAATATCTTGAGCATTGAGAGCAACCAGTTACGGTCTTTCGATGCTCACTTATTTTGTTATGTATTGGGCAAATTCCTTTCAAACAATAGTTATTATATAAATTCTATCTTTTTGAGACTTATAGACAAACCGTTGAATCTGTCATTCTTTAGCAGTTTACGTATTAAAGTTGTTTTCGTTAGACAGTGGACTATCAAATAACCTCCGAATAGTACGGGTTATGTCATGCTCAAGCAGGAGCATTTCATCAATAAGTTCTTCATCCGTGAAAGCGGAGAATCTTGGGTCTCTCCTTACATCAATAAGAGGTTTTACTCTCGATACAAAGAGTTTAAACGCTTCTGCTCCACTTATATCGGAGGTATACGCTAAGTAGGTATCAGCTACAATCGCTTTTACATCATTACTATACGAACTAAACATACCAAGAAACCTTTGCAATATTTTGAGTACATCAATCTACTGTATTTGGCAGTAAGAATTAACTGTACTATCGCACTGGGTTAGATCATTCTTTATGTTTTGGTTTTAAAGTTATTTCGTATTACAAGCACTACGCATTTTGCTGATAACTCTTTTCTCGCTAGGAATGAGCTGAAGACCATACTTATCAACGGCTTCCATAAACTTCGCTATGTATTTGCATCGATAAGCATGATTCGGCGGTAACCACTCATCTAAGCCCTTGGCACCTTTCTGTCTATAAAGAGATGCTTTTACAAGTAGAAGGTTTTGCGGGTCATTTGCAAATATCTGCCGTTTGTCTCTGGACCATTTATCCCCACCATGACCATGCGCAAACTTGAGTGGAACAATGTGATCAAGGTCAAGCGTGGTAGAGTCGGTAAATATGTCACCTGAATAAGGATCATACCATTCACCTATGGCGACTTGGCAGCCTTTATCAGTTTTAAACTCAACAGGAATGCTAGATGTTGATACCAACATTTCATGACGTGTATTCTGGCAATCGTTATCGTCATCAATCCAATGAGGCCAATCTGCTCTATCATATTCGGAGGTAAAAGCTCTACCTTCGTTTGACGCCTCTTTCTCAGCCTGTTGATATGTCGATTGTGCTTTGGGTAATCGCCCACCGCTATCAAGGCAGGCCTCAATAGTACTAAAGGCTTCGAATTTTTTGGTTCGATTGTAGGATGCACTAGACGAGTCATGGCATATACCAGAGTTACTCTTCTTTACTTGAGTATAAGCGTTATTAGGTAATCCGCATGAGAGTATGAAACTCAGTAGAAATAGTATCGGTATGTTGCGATTCATGATTATATTATCCTAAGTCCTCATATATTTTTTTCACATAAAAGTGCGGTGGAAAGTTATAAAACATCATTATATTTTGTCTAAACTCGCTGATACTGCTCCAAGTGACGATTGCCAATATTACAGTAGGAACAGATTAGAATGACTTTGCTTTGGTTTATGACACGCCGACTTATGTACTGACGTTACTTAAATAGTTGCTGTTAACAGTTATTAACGTGACTTATTCTCGGCATAGATACTCTGGGAACGTGAATGATGCTTGCATTACCTATACAATATTTTCAATTTTGAGCGACTATTAATTTGTATACACAAATAGTTTTAGAAGATGATAGCGAGGTGCAGTCTATTCAGGCGATGACATCAACTAGAAAAGCTGCGAAAGATTAGGGAAAGCAATTTAAAAGAATGGGAAGTTGAATTTAAGATGCGTGGATACATACAAAATAAGAATAGTAAGCAGTTAAAGTAAACACTTTTTAGTGCGATCTTTTTAGTAGCAAAACTATATTTAGGAAAGGAGGCCAAGAAAGTTTGAAGAGAATTATCAATGTACCAACGATAAGAGATGATAACAGTGGCTATGAACAAATATTATCAATTGCTTCTGAAATAACTAATGCTCCAAAAAAGCATTTTGACTTTGATTTTAGTCACTGTTCCAAGTTAGAGCATAACGGTGTTGTGATACTAGGGGCTTTAGCTAGATTTGTTGACTATCAAAATACTCGGACCAACAGAACTATTGCTAACATGTTTAACACAACTACACTGTCTTCTGCAGGTGTTATGTTTCGAGTCGACACTATGAATAGCCTAATATTGCAGCAATTACAAACTAACAACTTCTTATCTCATTTCTCCAGCTCTTATCATAGCGGCTATCCAAAAGGCGACTATATAGGTTACCGAGAACACAATTCAAATATGGATGACGATAATATCGCCAACCATCTGGGAAACGAGTGGCTGTCTTCCGAGAAGTTGAGCATTAGCCCGAAACTCAAACCATATATCGTCAGCAGAATATTTGAAATTTTCATGAATGCCTATGGACATGGAACATCAATACAACCTATTGAAAAATTGGGTGTTTACAGTTGTGGACAATACGATAAAAAAGAAAAAAAACTAAATTTAAGCGTTCTAGATTTTGGTCTTGGCATAGTAAAAAATGTACGAAATTATCTAGAAAATGATAGCATGGATTCATTGGAAGCGTTCAATTGGGCATTATTGAGAGGAAATTCTACTGGTACTGATAATCAAGGCATAGAGATGCCTCGAGGTTTAGGCTTAGATTTACTTAAAGAGTTTATACGGTTGAATAAAGGTGAACTGCGAATATACAGTAATGATGTATTTGCCGTGTGTGGAGAAGAAGGAATGTGGAAAGTTACAAAGTGTAAAAAACCATTTCTCGGTACCTTCGTAAGTATTAAGATTAATTGTGACGATGACCACTATTGCTTTGCGTCCGAAGCGAGCCCATCTAGCTCCAGCTACTTTTAGGGTATGAAAATGAAATCTATCAAAGTATTCAATATTGTAGGTAAAAATGCCATATCAATCCAAGCCGGTCGGAAGCTACATCACGAGTTAGAAAACGATATCCTTAAAGGAAACAAAATTGAGTTGAACTTTCAAGAAGTTGAAGTGTTTGCATCTCCATTTTTTAATTCTTCTATTGGCGTTTTACTTAAAGATAGAAGTATAGATGAATTGTTGAGTCTATTGACCATTATAAATCTGGAAGGTACAGGTAAAGACTTGCTCAATCATGTTATTACGAATGCATTGAGGTTCTACGACTCAAGTCAAAGTGTTACGCAGGTATTGAATAAAAAATCATCGGAAGATTGAAATGGCTAATTTGATTAAACTTCGAGATCACACGATCCATCATACAGATAAAATATTTGTAGATACCAATGTATGGTTTTGGTTTACTTATGCGGCTTCAAATGAAATTGAAACAGAAAATCAGCCACTAAGATATCAAACTTTAAACTATCCAGAATTCTTAGAAAAGGTACTGGATACTGGTGCTAGCTTATTTCACTCACCACTAACTCTAGCAGAGCTTTCTAATGTAATTGATAGAACAGAGAAAGAAATACATAATGTTCGAAACCAAAAAGATTTAACAAGAAAGGAGTTTAGAAATAACTTAGCTTGTCGAGAAAGAGTTATTAATGAAATAGAGATAGCGTGGCGAGCAATAAACGATATTTCAAGCAGTATTGATGTAAATTTGAATCATGAATTCTCAGATTCAGCGTTAAAAATTTATTCTCAATGCACATTGGATCCGTATGATTCCTTTTATGTGAAAATGATGCGGGATTACGGCATTAATTCTATCTTAACCGACGATAAAGATTTCCTTTCAGTTCAAGGCATAAATGTCCTTACATATAGAAATTAGCTTTTGTTAATATAGATTAACGTTACCTTTCCAAACAACATTCTGAGATTTGTGAAATAGAGAAAGACAACATCAAAATATTGTTCACTAGATGCTATATGGTGATGACTCCTGGAAGCAACACCCCTAGTTCAGCTAATTTGGATTTAACGCTGTGTTCCGTTGTTTCCCAGCATAGAAAATCTTCACTGTCAGAAAGTTGATTTATCAAAGGTAGCACTTCCTCGATTAACTCTTTTGGAGTTACGTCAGGCAATATTAAGTTAAGTCTTTCCATGCCTGAATTCTCTGTTACGTTTAACGAAGGCATAAGCGATACACAAACTTTACTCACTGAAGTATCGGGATCGTACACAATAATTACACTATCTAACTTTAAGTATAAGTCTGACTCGGAGAAAAGAGGGCGCGGTAGTCCCATCAAGTTGTACTTAGATATGTTCGGAAGCTTTTCACTTAGCTGAAGTATAAGCGCCTCCAAGCAACTTCCTTTCTCAAGAGATTTCTTTTTTCCGTAATAGATTGGCCTTCCAGCCCCGCTATCGTAGAAGTCTGCCTCAGCCAACGTAATGCCACTTACAGAAACTTCAGATACATAGTCTACATGTCCAAATCTGTTAGGTGTGCAATCCCAGGTCGCCAAAAAATAACTCTTGTCTGCCATCGTGAGATTGACGGCTGCTGAAGCCAAGACGAATATAGAAAGTTTGTATACATCATCTTTATTTACGTGTTCTTGACCAAGAGAGGCAAACGCGTCCATCAACTGAAATGACTTAATTCTCTCTACTAGAGTTCTGTAAACGCTGTCTTTTGATAAACTTAATTCACTTAGTTTGGAGGCGTCAATTTCGAAAGTATTCGGGTGCCAAAAGTCACTATAGCCGCCGAAGTATTCGTTAATGAGTGTATTTGAAGCATCACAAAAGGCTGGATCAAATATTAACTCATTAAAAATGTGGTCAATTTCGGAGTTAGTCTCTTTAACATCTTGAGCAGTGCAGAAGTACTTTTTATAGATAATCAAAATGTCTTGAAGAATTACGCTTTTTAGATATTTTCCACGTGCTTGTATCAACTGCGTTAGCTCCGACGCTGACTTGACAGCTTTGGACCAAGGGAAGTATCGACCTTTGGAACCTTTAGGATATCCATATTTCTCAAAAATTGCTTCGGCTTTCACCGTCCTTAAGCGAGTAGCACCTTTTTTCATTTCTGATATTCGACTCTGCTCTTCATTGAGCTCCAAGGCTAATTCCTTTTGCGATTTACAGTGAGATAGTGCGTGCTCAATACAGAGCTTAGTTGTCGCTATAGACTGAAACTGCTTGTGAGGGTTGTAATCCATTTTGTCTTTCCATAGTTGAAATGAGTGTCTATTAGGCAGCTTAGCTCATTAAAATACAAAAATGTGAATTACGTTTAATGTGTAATTTTTGAGTAAATTGTTACGCACATTTGCGTGTGACATTACTATCGCATTGATGCGGACGCAGGTTAACGTAATAAAAATATTGCCCTTCTAACCTAGTTAGGCCTCCCTATAGTGGAGACTAGATTTTGAGATAAGCATCTACATCTCATGCGTTAAAGGAACTAGCTGCGTTTGACAAGGACTATACCTTTATTAATCTTGCACAAGCATAGGCCAGCATCTGTCTGATAGAGTTGAAGATGGTTGAAAATGGGCTAGCAACTATGCCAACTACTAATTTGTACATTTACTTCTGTAGATTTAGTTAATTGAAGGGGAAAGTTCTAACTCTCATCATGGTTTAGTATCACTTTCCCACCGTATTCAATTATTTCAGTAACTCTGTAGCGTCACAGCAAATGACAGCCATATCATAAAGAGAGATGTCGTCACCTTTTCCTTGCTTGCCTTCAAATCGTTGTTTAATCCCGCATGCAGCAGTAAAAGCGGGACAGAAAGCTGCCTCCCCCCAGGTTCCGAATTTTGGCCAGTCTTGTTCTTCCGGAATTTCGATATCAGGTGGAACATTGGCTTTTGCTGTTGCAACGCTTTTAAAGCTTCGACAACCGATCTTTAACCAATTTACTGCAGTGTCATCAAAGCGATTACCATCACCCCGGTGAGCTTCAACATTTAAACTATAAGAGCTCATGAAACTTCCAACTGGACATTCAGCTAGTTTAGTTCCCCAACTTCCGAAAGGACCATCTTGAGGTGTCAAGACATTGGTATGTTCACCTTGCTTGCTTCGACAATAAAATCTAAAGCCGTTGGCAGCCGTATCATCATTACGTCCCTGTTTGCGTTCCGCTTTCATCTGTACAGAAGATATGTAGTAACCGGCCGGACAACGTTTTTCGTGCCATGGTGCGGTTGGGTTGATAGTAGTATTGGAAACTTCTATTGTCTTTTCGTTTGGTCTGGAAAATACTGGGGCTTGTACTCTTTGTGCCTTACCGATAACGAATATACTCTTGTTTCCATAGTTTGTATTTAGATCAACACTGATGTCTTTATCCACACTAGCATCTGAAATCTGACAGCTGATTGTCGCTCCATTACCAGTAGCTAGGCTGTCTAGATTGCTTTGATCGCAGTCAATTGAATCAGGTGGCGATACGTTGATACCACCTTTTGTCAATTCAAGCAGTATAGGCTCGTTTCTGTGTAGAGTTGGAGTATTGAGCTTCGTTGTGAGTTGTAATATTTTTCTATCAGGGCTTCTCTTTATCGAGAAAGAAAATGTTTGATTCGCCATACAGGACCCCCATTCTGAGACTATGTTTTTATTAACCGCACGAACTTTAGTTAATGTGTTATCGCTCAGTTGGAGGGAAGTCCAATCATATTGACATGCCTGCTGATTGGATATCTGTGTATTGTTAGAGCCAGTTGTCAAACCTAGGTTTAATTTTACGTCCTCAACGAGAAAGCCTAAATTTAGCCCTTGAGAAGAGTTTGATGAATTAGAAGATGAAACTGACCTACAGTAATTGCTCTGAGTTTCACTTATAAGATCTCTGTCTGAGACCCCTTCAAAATTATCAAATATACCAAACCTAAGTATGTCTGAGCAGTCGGCATGTGCGTTAAAAGATAGAGTTAGA
This sequence comes from Alteromonas lipotrueae, assembly GCF_019249255.1. NCBI lineage: Bacteria > Pseudomonadati > Pseudomonadota > Gammaproteobacteria > Alteromonadales > Alteromonadaceae > Alteromonas > Alteromonas lipotrueae. The sequence goes on from NZ_JAESDJ010000002.1 coordinate 233,322, forward strand.
CTTATTGTTGATATATTAATAATCAACAGTAGATTTTTGAAGTAACTTTTTTTATCCATAATTTTGCCCTTATTTAACTAAATTTAGGCACTACGAGCATACTTCCGTGCTATTTTTATTGAACCATATTTTTTCAGAAAGACAAGCTGTTTTGTGCGGATTTTAAATCGGATGGTAAGAGTACGTTAATCAAGAATCCGGTGTGGAAACTTCTATTGTGCAAGTTTTTCTTTTGCTCATTTAAGGTGTATCTATAGCGAGCTGCTTTTGCTATACATCGTGATATGAATTTATAACCCTGTCTATAACAAAGGTGCTCGAATATCTAAAAAATATCTATAAGGCAATAGCTTACTCGCTACTAGAGTAACTTTGAAGAAAACTAGCAAGGAAACCTAAAGCACTCAAACTGAAAAATGTAAGGCCAAAATAAAGAGCGGGATTTAAAAATAAGTCCAAAGCTTCCGAAGCGTGCTCAGTATAATTTTCGTTAACGAGCATTTTTTCACAGGTCACTTTGTGTATTAGTTCATTATATTCACTGCAATCCCTGGTTACTTTAGGCTTGTTGTTGATATGTACAAGCTCTGCTTGCAACTCAAGAGCCTTAATCTCGTAGGGTAATTGTACGATATTAATTTCTCTAATTAATACCATGCAAAATGTAATGGAAAATAAACCTACTTTGAAAAAAGTAATTTGTATTTTTTTATTACAAAGAGAATTATAAGAACTCCTTAAAAAATACTTTATGAAACCTTTCATTATTGTCCTTTTTCGAAGTGTATTTATATTTTAAAAACCGTCTTAAGAATGTCACTAAATAAAAAAGATAAGTGTTCTTTGACTTTCTTTTTCTATACTCTTTTTTACCTATCGTGAAGCAATTTCTTTACTTCATCTCAATTTCTCCGATTAACCATTATATAAAGGTTACCTGCTACTATTTATTGCAATGCTTTGTCATTTCTCCGATCTTGTTATTAAGCCAGTCTATCTTCTCCTGGGTTAGCATGACCGCTGTAGCTTCTGCAACGTGAACTCCGACGATAACATAGTCGTCGCTAGACTTTACCCAAAGAGGTGAACCACTTTGTCCGCCGTAAGTGTCAAGGCAGGATGGGGGATTAGTCCTTGCATACCGTAACGTGTCGCCGTATTGGTCGGTGCAGAATTGATTTGTCTTATCAAGCTTAATCATGCCGTGAAACATTTGAGAACCAGAAAGTTGAACTCCACCTGAAGATTTATCGCTCTCAGCTGGAAATCCAGCGAGAGTGACTGGTCTTTCGATGAGCTTAATGACTTCCTGATAATTCTTTGGAAGCCTAAATTTGGTTTCTTGTTCTCTTTGACAAGTTGCTACAAGAGCGAGGTCATTGTCATAGTCGTGAAATCTAAAACTAGCAGGAATTGTTGTCCTAACATCTTCTTCCTTTTTAGCATAGAAACTAAAACCTTCATTATCAGCCACCACACCGAACCCACAGTTTACTGCGTATTGAGTTACAGTTGATGGGTACCAAGGCTTATAAAAATTATGTGCAGCTGTCAGTAGAACGCCATTTGATAGTAGAGCTGCGCTACCGGTGAAAGTCGACCCAAATCCAAGAGGGTATTCTCGAAGTGTTTTTAGGTGACAAACATTATTATAGGGGTCAATAAGTTTGCTAGTCACCGCTGTCATACGTGAATTATTTGGCTCAGTGTATTCAGCATCTATTGGTGAAAACTCGGGAGGCTCGATTTTATTGGCACACCCAACCATCAAAAAAGCATTAGTGAAAATGGCACAAATAAATAATTTTTGCATGATAAATACCTTTTTACATTTGTTTTTCACAAGCAACAGCTGTTGCGAAAAACTCCCCTTTGAACCAAGTCCAATCATTTGGTAATGCTCTTTGACCGGCAATTCTCAAAACTACTGGGGTACACCCCTCAGACTTCTCTGCCACTGGGATGTGGCATTCCAAACTACGTCTATCACCAGCAGTAAAGTTGGCGCTTCTGTTAAAAAGTTGTGAAACAGTCAGTTCACAACTGCCTATTTTCAAGTTTCCATGTGATTCAACTAAACCTTCTGGTGATGTTAACCGTTGTTCTAGCGAACAATCTTTACAGAGTTTTCGTTGCCAAATTCGAAACTTTTCACCTACTCGTATTGCTACTGTTTCGACCTTAAAGTCGACTCGTTTGACTTCTATATCTGCTTTTAAGATTACATCATCTTTCAGGCTTAAAGCCTCTAGCAATATTGTCATTTCAGGTGATTTACCACTCCAAGTCACCGTCCATATTAACGCTCCAAAGAGTGCACTTGATAAAGCTAATACTTCGAGTAGCAGTTTTAGGTTTTCAAGTCCTGATCGGTTGCTGGGACGTAATGAAATAACCGATTTATTCCGCGCCTTGCTCTCTTTCAAAAACTGAAATCCTTATTTAACTAAAGTGTTTATGCTCAGATACAAAAAGGGTGCGATGTAGAATTTTACATTCATGCTCTTCTAAAAACCTTTCTATGGTTAACAGCTTACTAATAACTGCTAGGGGGCCAGTGATAAATGCTGCGTAGACTTTGACGACCAAGAAAATAGCTTTAAGAACTGCTTTTACAAGTACGATAGAGAACTCAAATGCTTGCAAATACTTAGTGAGGCGGGTTACAAATAAAGTTGTGTTAGATGCCGTTGCATTTTGGCTAATAGCCAGTGTAAAGTCCATATCAATGTCTTTTCGCATTTTGACGAATTCGTCATTGCAAGGAACTTCTGCATTTAAAAGTAACTTTGTTCCCATATCAATTGCAATATACGCCCTTTGCAAAATCGCAAGTCCCTCAAATGCAAACTTCTTAGCGATACGAATAACCTGAGACATACGCCTTTTAATAGATTTCAGCATTTTATTCACAGAATTGATAATCCACGAGATGACTTCTTTAGCAAATCGCCAGACCCTTTTCACACCATCTAATATAGCGTTACCAAATCCAATATTTTCCCAAGTGTTGGTATCATCTAGCTTTTGGTCATAACGCTCATTCCGTAAGGCCTTGAGCAAACGTTCCGCTTGAATCTGTTTTGGTATTTCAACAGTTATAGAAGGTACGGCACACGTCAACACGTCTAATGCTATATCAATGTGGCGAATGCGATATTCGGCTATTCCTCGTTTTATTTGACTTATAGTTTTCCCCATACAGAATAATTGCTTTTTATTTGTACCTGAATCGCTGCAAAATCGAATGGCAGCACTCAAAAACCCAGCGATATTAATATCTCGCCAGTCTTTAATCCGTCTTCGCGTCTCTAAATATCGACTGAATGAAATCTTCGTTGCGTTAGGGTTAATAATAGAACCATCAGCGTCGATTTCGGTTTTAGAGTTGCCATAGTCGTGAAGCCATAGTTCGACTTTGCACAAATAACAAAGGAACCTCAATGCATGACATTTCAATTGATAATTTGTATCTTTTTTCTTTGAATAAAGCGGAATAGCCTTTAGCAAATTTTGTATTGAGATACGCTTATGAAACATTAATTCAATGAGTTGGTCGTGATTGAAAAGTACTTCAAATAAGCCGAGGTGATATCCTTCACCGATTAATAACTTGTCTTTGTCATAACCCAGTAACAGAAGAATATCTCGAAACTTTGCCAAGCCATTATCCACAGCATATTTTCGTTCAATCGGTGCGTCGGTAGCATTGTATTTATCACTGAAATTCACAGCCGAGCCTTCAATGATACCTAAAGCTCTCAATCGAACATAAGCTGCGCGAACAATAAAGTCGCTAGGTTTATGATCAATAATCCAGCGTTCTAGATGTGTTGGTTCTTCGAAAGAGAAAACCTGTTGTATCGCTTGCCAAGTCTGGAAACCTAACCATTTGTCTGTAATCAAACCGGCTTCAGCTTGTAGATCTCTCACAGCATTAGTCAAAGCTTTGTTATTTACGTTGCTGCGCTTAGTGAGGTACTGCAGATGCACCAATCGATCGACGATGATACGTCTGATATTCGGATCCAATTGCTGATTAGGTTTAAGCGCACTATCGGGTAATCTGGGTACGACTCTTTTTGCTACTGAGCTTGAAACCTCTTCATCCAAGTTACGCATTTTTTCAATGAAATCTTGTTCTTCCATCGCTCTACGAGACGTCCCTGTAACTCTGGTAATGAGTTTAGAAAAATCGAATTTTCTCTTTGTTCAGAAGTCGGAATTGCTACTTTCCCACCAAGTTTTTTAAACCATCAGTAAAGAGATCAATGATTCCAGAACGAAGAGTCCTACCCGATTCAATAGCAGCTTGATGCACTTCATTAAGCTCTTTGCGCATCTCTTGAGTGAGCTTTTTGCTGTTAGTTCGATAAATCAAGGCGTCACCGTCAATTTTATAGCTATCGACTGCGGCTACAATTAAATCACCGTCGACACCACTTTCCATTGCCGTTTGCATTATTTTGTCCCAGTCGAGTTGACCTTTATTATCATCGTTAGCTTGTATTGCTACATTTAAATCGCCCGATACTGTAGTAACGGTCAAAGTAGAAAAATCGGTAGCTGTTGCGTTTAGTTTTTCGACGAAGTTTGTAAGTGCACTCATTGTGGCTCTCCCTAAAACAATGAAAACGTTGTTGTACAAAAAATAAACTAAAGCATTTTCTAAAAATTTCAAGAAAAATAGGCTAAAAAACGATCAATTCTTGTAAGTGTTTTCATAGGTAGTGAGAATTTTTTTGTCGAATAACTCACCGAAGAGGAACTGGACAAAGGGAGAAGCAGTACTCAATACAATTAAGTACTCCACCCCTATATGATGAGATATTTTTAATAGGGGTTACGTTTATTAGACATCGGGATTTCAATGTTAGTCAAATACACCCGCGCCTTTTATACTCTTCAGCCCATTCTTTAAAGCGTTTTTCGTCGCGCTCTGCGGTCCTTGCGCGTCTATTTAATGTCTTACGAGATAATGCTTTGGGCTCTTTTTTATCAAAAGTAACTCCAGATAAAGCGTCGGCAAACATTTCAGGCTTTACGTGACTATAGTGCTGCTCGATCATTTCTGTACTGGTTCCACATTGGTTCGTAATTACGTCCATGCTGGTTCCGTTGAGAAGCTGCCACGTAATGTAGGTATGTCGAAGAGAGTATAGCGTTCGCGGTCCTCTGGGTGACTCTTTTAATCCCGAACTTTGGAGAGCTTTCTCAAATGCCTTACCTAATTGCCTTGTGGGCTCGCCACTTGCTAGCAAAAATAGCTTTTGATTGGGTGTGCGCAATGGAAAGCGTTCTCGTAGGTTCGTTAGGGCTCCTATCACATCACGTTTGCAAACTACTTTACGCGGTCCCGTATATTTTGTTGTTTTACCCTTGGAGACATTGATGAAAAACTGAGCCTTTGAACCTTGAGTTTTAATCTCGATATCTTTCCAAGTTAGGTGTTCCATCTCCGTGCCGGGCCTAATTCCGGTATTAACTGCTATTTCACAGTAATCGTATAGTAACTCACGAATTTGACGGGTCTTTTCACTATGAGCGTTTTGCTCACCTTCATATATTTCGTTGAGGATAACATCATACTCTTCTTCAGAAAATGCCGCACGACGTGTGCCTGTTCCACCTTTCGAGGAAAGAACAGGTACTTGAGCGGCGATCATCCATCTTTGCTCAATAGCTTCTTTAAAAACGAGCTGAAGAGCAGCATTGTGAGTTAATAATGTAGAGGAGGCTGGAGACTTCTTCATTCGTCCCTTACGCCACTCATCAAACTTAGATATTTCTTCTTGGTCAATTGAGGTGATAAACGTACGCGAAAAGTAGGGGATGTGGTAGTTTTCTAACGCTCGAATATAGTCTTTATAGGTGCGTTTACCGCCCCCGTGTTCTAGTTGCTCTTCAAGCTTTTCGATGACGCGGTCAGCTACGTCTGTGAATCGCTTACTTTGGACTAGTGTGTTATTTTCGTGTCTAATTTGGTGGTCTAAGAAGATTCGATGTGCCATGGCGATAGCTTCGTCTTTATCTTTCTTCTTAGTTGATTTACAGAGCCATTTTTTGTGATTGGTTAGTATAAATCGCGCATACCAGCGCTCACTGTTATCTTGTTTAAAGATATACAGCTCGTCGTTTATGTCGTGTCTTTCAGTCTGTTTTGCCATAGCGCCAATAAAACAGAAAAGAGTTGTCTTTGCAAAGAATTTGCAAAGAAATTAAAAGTCATTTATTTTCAGTATTTTAAGAGTGAGATTTGCATTGAAAATCCGCGTGTCCCTGGTTCGATCCCGGGTCGAGGCACCATTATTAGAAGCCCTTGCAGAAATGCGAGGGTTTTTTTGATCCAGGGCTTACGAAGTCAACGGCACACGCTAACGTACCCCTGCGGCTGCGCCGCGCGTTACAATCCCGGGTCGAGGCACCATTATTCAATCGTCTCCATTTTCGAGACAAAGCTGTCTCCTTATACATAACCAATCCCGCTATCGAAATTTATTATTGCAATAACAATGCATACACATACTTTTGTGTAAAAGCCTTTCCTATTAGTTTCGTCACAAAAGTTTCATCAAAAAGTCTGTCTACTTTTTTCAGCTACTGACTCATTACATGTGTTAACCGTGCGCACCGGAACATCTCACTCTAACTTTGCACAACTAGGATCACACATGAAAAATCAATTTGCCAAAACCACACTCTCATTGAGTGTGTTGGCTGGATTAACGGGTGTTACGCCTGTAACAGCACAGCAGTCATCAGTTGCCGATGAAAACGTTGAAGTAATTGAAGTCACTTCTTTTCGTAGCTCACTAATTAGAGCGAAAGATTTGAAAAAAGATGCCATTATCTCCCGCGATACAATCTTGGCAGAAGATATCGCAGACTTTCCAGACCTTAATTTGGCCGACTCTCTGCAGCGAGTACCAGGGATTACCATTACCCGGGAAGGTGGCGAAGGCCGCCAAATTTCATTACGCGGCCTAGGTCCCGATTTTACACGTGTTCAAGTAAACGGTATGGAAGCCATGGGCACGTCTTCATCACCCATGGATGCCCGCGGCGGTGTAAGTCGCACTCGTGGCTTTGACTTTAATGTTTTCGCATCTGAGTTGTTCAATCGAATTGACATTAGCAAAACCTACTCAGCCGATCAGGAAGAGGGCGGCATTGGCGGAACGGTCGGGCTATTTACCGCAAAACCATTCGATTATGACGGGTTCAAAAGTGCGTTGTCGGTACGAGGCGGCTACAACACGAATAGCGAAGAAACTAACCCTCGTATGGCTGGGCTTATTTCGAATGTCTGGAACAAATTTGGCGCCTTGGTTTCCGTAGCTTACAGTGAACGTGAAACTGCCGAGTATGGAACCAATACTACACGCTGGCGCCGAGAAGGTGGAAAAACTGCTGCGGATCCAGCAGATACCGACCTGCAAGCTGAGTTAGATTCAGGTGAACTTTGGTTTCCTCGTGGTCATCGCTTTTCTCGCTGGAACAATACTCAAGATCGCTTAGGAGTCACTGCCGCATTCCAATACAAACTGTCTGATTCTTTTTCACTAACGTTAGACATCATGCATGCAGAGTTAGAAAACAATACCGATGAACATCACTCTGCAGTGAAAGACAACAAGGTTGTATCTGATCTTATATGGGAAGAAAACGACGGGCAAAAAGAAGTCGTTTACGCCTTGTATGAGAATGCAACGTGGCGTAACGAGAACTCTCGTCGTTACAATGAGTCGGAATTTAACCAATATACGCTTAGTATGGACTGGACAATAAACCCTGAGTTCTATGCCAGTGCCGTTATTGGAACAAGTTCATCTGACTTTGATCAGCCTGAAGTTATAAAATCGAATATTCATGCCAAAGGCATCGTGGATATCGCTACAGACTTCAGACAAGATCGCTTCTACGGTATTAGCACTTCGTCTGACTTCGATACTACGCAACTCGATGGCTACGAGATGAAAGATATCTACCTGCAGGAAAACTACATTACTAATGATTTTGACACAGCAAAAGTCGATTTCACCTACCTCGTGGGCGATACAGGAGAACTCCAATTTGGAGTGAACTATAAAAAATTCGAGAATTCTGCTTACCAATTAACCCAAAGCAATGCGCAAAATATTGCACCTGAAAATACCGGCGTCACCACACTAAATGATGCTCTGGTTGAAGTGTATAGTGAACATCCCAACACCAGCTGGCTTCAAGGTGATTTAGACGCATTGCTAAACTTTTATGGGCTTAGTGGCTATAACATTGATGACAGTGAGCTTACACGAAATGACAAATCGCCAGTAACAGAAGAAACGTTGGCGATGTACGTGCAATACGGCTGGGAGAACGAGTTTGCAGGTAAGCCGCTGCTAGTAAGTGCTGGGTTGCGATATTTTGAAACAGATATTACGGCGGCCGGTAAATCATCGGGTGCCGCCATAGAGACCACCCGTTCGTACTCAGATGTTTTGCCTACTATCAACCTCGTTTATGAGTTGCAAGAAAACGTGTTATGGCGTGCATCGGCAAGCAAAAATATAACCCGTCCGTCCTTGGGGGCGCTAAGCTATAACGCGTCAGTCTCGCAAACATCGGGGGATGCGATTACCAGCGTGACGATGGGAAATCCAATGTTGGAACCCTTTGAATCGAACAATTTGGATACCGCGTTTGAGTGGTATTTCGATGACGTTGGTTATGCCGCAGCTGCCATTTTTTATAAAGATATCGATAATTTCATTGTCGATACTACCAGTGAAGTTGTGTATTCATCATTGGGCTTACCGGCAGAGTTGCTACCTGTAGATAAAACCGTCGACAGTATTTTTTATTTACAGCGTCCAGAGAATATGGACGCATCGAAAATTAAAGGGGTGGAGTTAACTTTCTCTCGCGATTTAGATTTCCTTCCTGCACCATTTAATCATTTAGGTGTTATTGCAAACTATACCTATGCAGATGGTGATGCTCTGTATCGCAATATCTATGGCGAAGAGGGTAATGACCAAGAAAAAGCGTTCACGGGATTATCGAAAAATAGTTATAACTTTACGCTGTACTACGAGCAGGAAGGCTGGGGCGCTAGAGTGTCAGCGGCATACCGTAGTGCATACCTTACTGGCGCGTCTTCCAGTGGCGATCAGGATGAATCAGGTTATCACGGTACAACATTCATCGATTTCTCTTCATTCTACCAACTAACCGACACTATTAAACTGAGCTTTGAAGGCATTAACCTCACCGATGAGCGTCAGGAGTTATATAGCGATTCTCACGATCGTGCATACAATACCACGACCAGTGGGCGTACTTATATGCTTGGTGCAACCATGCAATTTTAAACTAAGTAGCATACCAGGCTTGCCTGGTATGCTTTTTCCAATGGACGTTTAAACAGTAATGAAAAAAGTTTTAATGATAACGTTTACGAGCGGATTGCTTGTCTTATCAGCGTGTGTATCGGTAAACCAGCAACACAATGAAAGCCGTGCTTTTGTTCCTGAAGATGGAAAAACCTGGCTAGCCGGTGACCACCATATTCACGGTAAATATAGCGCACGATGGAACTGGAAGACTCAACCCCCTTCGCCGCTCTTATTTGGTGACGCCCATTATTTCACTGCATTGAACGCCAAAATGGCAGCATTTCATCAATTAGATTGGATGGTAACAACCGACCATGGTGGTCCAAATCACAGTGCAGTAAACCGAAATTCAGCGTACCCGGAACTGGTTGCCTCCAGAGCCGCCATTCCAGAAATTATGCAGTTTTATGGTATGGAGTTCGACACCCCAGGCGCGCGACACAGTACGCTGATTATTCCAAAAAGTGAGAAAGAAGCCGACCAACTTTTTGAGTTGGAAAGTCAGTACAACCGCAGAGAAATTTACCCTGACGAATCTCCCAGAGACACGCAGGCTTCTATGCTTACCGCGTTAGAAGCTATGCAGAATATGTCACCACAACCGCTATTGTCAGTGAATCACCCCGCGCGAAAGGCTACTGACTTGAATGTGTACCAAAAGGTTACACCGCAAAAAATGCGGGAGTGGCAGGATATTGCGCCAGACGTGGTCACCGGTATGACCGCGATTCCCGGGCATCAAGCTGCATCAATAAACCCAGACGGCACGAATAATCCGAGAGCGCCTCGCGCAGAGTATTTTGGCTATCCAACCCATGGCGGCACTGACCAAATGTCGGCCATTGTTGGAGGAGTTTGGGATAAATTACTGGCTGAAGGCAGAAAATGGACGGTCACCGCTGTTTCTGATAGCCATGCACATTATACCGAAGGACGTACAGATTTTTGGCCAGGAGAATACGCCAAAACGTATGTACGAGCGGCACGAGACTACGACAGCGTACTAGATGGTCTGCGCGAAGGAAATGTATTTATTGTTACCGGTGATTTGATTGACGAGCTGTATGTGAGTGTTGAACACGGAGCCAAGCGCGTTAACATCGGAGGTACGTTAGCTTTAGACGTCAATAATAAGGCGCCTATAACCGTTACTGTCGCGTTTCACGACCCGCAAGGTGCTAACTTCAATCGTCAATATCCGGCGGTTGAGCGATTAGATATAATCTATGGAGATGTGGTTGGCAAATACCCCCAAACAGAAAAAGCGCCTGTGAAGGTGATCCACCGTTTTTTTCAGCAAGATTGGGAAAGACAGGGAGCCTATAATGTTGTGCAATTTTCTTTGCCCGCACCTAACAACAATGCCTACGTACGAGTACGCGGGACCAACTTAAAAGAAGAATTGGAGCCAGAGGTTGATCCCAAAGGCGAAAATCCGTGGGATGATCTCTGGTTTTACAGCAATCCCGTATATCTACACCACCCCAATCATCACACTTCTCGTTACTGCAATGAATTTGTCACAGGCGAGTGCGATGATAAGTGACCATCATATTAATACAGCAGTATCGTCGTTAGACATGCCAGAAGAAACCCCCAGCTCTTCACTTCAAACGCTGATAAATTCAAAAGTCCTCAAGCAATACTTGCATAGGCATTCCGTTAACAGTGAAGAGGCGGCAGATCTTTATCAAGAGTCCATCGCTCGCGTTTTAGAGCAATCTAAAGCAACCGTTATTGATAACCCTCTCGCATACGCGTTTCGCGTAGCGAGAAATCTGCTTTCGAAACGCCAGCTTCTAGACACTGACAATGTTGATGAACAACAATGCTACCGACAAAATCCAGAGCTACACCTTGAAACACAACAACGAATCGAGCTCATTGCGCAAGTGATTAATGCGATGCCAGTCCAACGCCGGCGTGTTTTTGAAATGCGCCGTATTGAAGGCCAAAGCCGTCAAGCCATAGCGTCTAGCTTGAATATTTCGGCAGAAGCAGTAACAAAGCATATTTCGCGTGCAATGGCAGATATTCAACTGCATCTGGATAAAAGCAGGTAGATAATGACAAGCCAACAAGAAAAGACATACTTAGAGGCAGGTGAGTGGATAGACCGGCTCGCAGACGGAGATTTAGATGCGTTAAATAAACGCCGATTTATCCGTTGGTTAGATGAAAGAGAGCGACATCAAGAAGTGTTAGAAAGGATGATAGCAACTTGGGAAGACCCAGCAGTTCATGCTGCTTATTTAAACGCCCAAAAGTCGTCGAAAATCGCAAACCGAAGGCGTTCACTTGTGACATGGGGAAGTGCCATTGCTGCGTCATTACTTGTGATTGCGCTAGTATTTTCACGCTATCACGTCATAACACCCTCAACCTCATCCCAATTAATTACTTCCGCGCACGAGGCACTAAGTGATGGTAGTGAGGTGCAACTACAACCCAAAAGTGAGCTAATCGTTCTATTTTCTGACGATACCCGCGCTTTGAACTTGAAAAAGGGGCAGGTGTATTTTGATGTGGCGAAAGACCGGGCTCGCCCGTTTGTAGTAAAGGCCGGGCTGTCTTCAGTGACGGCTGTTGGCACGGCGTTCAACATCGATAGGCAAGGGCAGCGTGTTGACGTGGTAGTACACGAGGGCATTGTAGAAGTTCGAGGTAAGGTCGATAGCGCGCCTGTATTGCTCAAGGCAGGCGAGAAAATAACAATTAATAGGGGAGTTGCAGAACCGGTGCAGCGTGTTAATTTGTCACAAGTGGTAGATTGGCGCACAGGCTGGATAGAAGTAGATGATGAATCTCTAACTTATTTGTTGGAACGATTGAACCGTTATTCAGATAAGCCTATTTTGATTATAGATAGCACTATTGGGAAACACCGGGTGGCTGGTCGCTTTAAACTAGAAGATACTACGCAAACGTTAGCGGTACTTAGTTCTCTCTATCAACTGGAGGTTGCTGATACTCGTTCAGGTTTCGAAATACGTCGACAAGTAAACTAAATTGGCATGATAAACCGAAGAAGCAAAAAGTCAGTGGTCATTGCGGGTCACGTTTTTTGGTTAATATCGGTCGGTTTATCGCCTGCTTGTTTTGCTGCTCAAGAAGGGTTAGCAGACAAAACGATCAATACTATTCCCTTATCACAGCTTGTCACTGAATTTAGTCGTGACGCCGGCGAAACCATTGCATTTGACCCCATCTTGCTTAAGGGGTTAACCATAACGCCTGCACAATGGCGCACGACTAACGCCAGTGATTTATCTTCACTACTGCAACCTTTTTCACTTTGTTTAGCGCCTGTTCAAAATGGCTGGGTTATTCATCGGTGCGACACACAACAAAACGAAAACACTAGCAAAACAACCCAAACAGAAAGCAATGCTATTACTCGTACTCACCCAACTGTTGAAATAGAAGTCACAGGATTTCGCCAATCTCTTATTCGTGCCAGAGAGATAAAGCGCCTTGCCATGGTCACTCAAGAATCGATTTTGTCAGAAGACATTACTGATTTCCCCGATTTGAATTTGGCTGATTCATTACAACGTATACCGGGCATTACTATCACCCGTGAAGGAGGCGAAGGGCGACAGATTTCACTTCGGGGACTAGGTCCTGACTTTACCCGCGTAAAGGTAAATGGTATGGAAGCGATGGCAATGACATCATCGGCGATGGACGCCAGAGGAAGTGTGAGTCGTACCCGAGCCTTCGATTTCACACTATTTGCATCAGAGATTTTTAATCGTATTGATGTAAGTAAATCGTATTCGGTGGAACAAGATGAAGGCGGTATTGGTGGCACAGTTATGTTGTATACGCCAAAACCCTTCGATTTTGTGGATGACATAAATACCTTTACCGTGAAACAAAGTTACAACGAAAACAGTAAACAGCTCGACCCAAGTATTATTGGGTTGGTCAGCCGACGAAATGATAAACTCGGAGGTCTTGTTTCCGCCGTATACAGTCAGCGACACACTACTGAGTTTGGTACTAATACCACGCGGTGGCGACAGGAGAAAAAGCGTTACAGCGGAGAAGAAGATAGTGTGTTGCAGCACGAATTAGCACAAGGCGTATTCTGGTTTCCCAGAGGCCATCGATATTCTCTTTGGAATAATAATCAACGTCGATTAGGGGTAACAGCCTCACTGCAATACGCGCCAAACGATAAGTGGCAAGTTGCATTTAACAGCATTGCCAGCCGTTTACATAATAGTCTTGATGAGCATCATATTGCAGTGAAAGACAATGACAATGTTACGCTACTCGCATGGGAACAAAATAAAAATGACAAAGAAATATTGTTTGCGAAATATACCGATGCAACATGGCGTATCGAAACTCGGGAAGATGAAAATACGTCAACGTTTTATCAATTGAGTATGGAAAGTCAGTGGCAGCCCACTTCTGCACTAAGCCTTAACGTTAGCCTTGGCAGCAGTGCCAGTGATTACTCGCAGCCTAAAGTAAATAAAGTCAACATTCGTAAAACTGGGGTGGATATTGTTACGGACTTTCGTGAAGACCGTTTTTACGGCGAGAGCTATTCTACTAATATGGATACGGCATCTCTAACCGGACTAACCGTGAAAGATCTTTACTTTCAGGAAAATGAAATACGTACTTCGTACAACAATGTGAAGGCATCACTTCGCTATTTATTTAGTAACGGTGATGCCGTGTCGGCGGGTGCACATTATAAATCCTTTGAAAACACAGGGATGGATCGCGCTAGAAGTGTGTACCCAGCTCTTGATGATAATACTCTGTCTAAAGCGCACTTATCTCTGTTCAGTCAGCACCCAGATAAAACATGGATGCAGGGCAACCTTAATGCTATTCAAACGCATTTTGACTTGGGTAACGTACAACTTACCGCCGAAGATACAGTAGATAGTTCCAACTTTAAGGTTAAAGAAAACACTCTCGCGCTCTACGCGATGTACGATAGCGTAGGACATTGGCTGGGTAAGCCACTTTATACGCAAGGGGGAATTCGGTATTTCAATACGCAGTTTACGTCTTCAGGTATTCAAAAGGGATTGCCGTCAGCCGTCACCAAAACTTATGACGATGTGCTTTTTAGCGTTAATACAGTACTTGAACTCAACGACAATTGGTTATGGCGTGCCAGCGTAGATGAGAATATCACGCGCCCGTCTATTCAAGATTTGGCTATTACCGCCGAGGTGTCGCAAGCATCCCGGAATGAGGGCGACATTGGGCAAGTATTTTTAGGAAATCCTCATTTAAAGCCCCTAAAGTCATTGAATGTAGAAACCGGTGTTGAGTGGTATTTCGAAGACGGCGGTATTATGGCTCTCTCTAGCTTCTTCAAGCAGATAAATAATTTCGTAGTGGAAGATGTTGAAGCTATACCGTATCGCGAACTGGGACTCCCCGCTAGCTTGCTACAAGATGGGGATAGTGTCGATGATGTTTTTTATGTCAGTACACCCGAGAATACCGATACAACCACATTTAAAGGTTTTGAAATTACTTATTCCCGTGATTTAGCATTTCTTCCTTCCCCTTTTGATCTTCTTGGGGTTAATACCAACTTTACTTACGCCGAGGGACAAACCCTTTACCGAGATGTACAAGGAACGGGAGAAAATCAGGTTAAAACGTTCGCGGGGCTGTCTAGACGTAGTTATAATTTTACGGTGTATTACGAGCAATCGCATTGGTCGGCCCGCGTGTCAGCTGTCTATCGCAGCCCATATATATTATCAGTCCAGCCGGGAAACACAGACCAAGACGAATCAGGCTATCATGCAACAACTTACATTGATGCATCGGCGAGCATGCAACTTAGTCAATCATTAAGAGTGACGATAGAAGGTCTAAATTTAACTGATGTTAGAGAGGAGCTATACAGCGATTCAAACGACCGAGCTTATAATACTACATTGAGTGGGCGTACTTTTTTAATAGGGTTCTCATTAGAGATTTAACCGCGAAATAAAGTAAGTAAAGATACATAAATATTAATTAAAGTGCAGAGTTCTGCATTTGGAAGCCGGTACACGTTGCAGTGGTTCAAAACGCCCAGCATCAAAGTTGCGAATAGATTTTTGGTTTACTTTGCCATGCTGATCGTAGGTCATGAAACGCTAGCTTATGCAAAGAATTTGCAAAAAAATAAAAAACTAATTAAAACAATTAATTAAACTCTTGGATTGCATTGAAAATCCGCGTGTCCCTGCAGTTGCACTGCGCGTTACGGCCCTGAATTAAGTTCTGATTTAGCATCAAGCACTAATTGATTAACCTCTTTAATTCTATCACTGGGTGACATAGAAGTAGTCGTGTTTTGCTCTGATGATGAGTCTAATGATGAAGATGATTTTATAGCACTAGCACTAGCACTAGCACTAGCACTTTGCAGAGGTTGAAACATACTACTGCTAGATTGGCGAATGGAAGAAAAGAAGCTGTCGTATACCTTATCAAGCTGCCTATTGTAATCAGTCCAACCTTCCATCCCTACACGGAATTCTAGATTTGATTGCGCATACTCGTACAACGCATTTATATTTGTACTATTCCACTGCTGTTCAGGTGGCAAAGCCGCATCGGGATCAACACCGTTTATCCCAAACCCGTATACCATAGAAAACATGCTTAGCTCTAACTGTGCTTTCTCTCCCCCATCCATTCCTTCTGTTGCTTTTTCCCATGCGGCTTTTACATGAGCGGGGGCATTTACGGGGGGGAAATGAATAGTTCTACCTATACCAATTTCAACAATGCCATCATTGTTTAAGTCGACTAAGTCAGAGCCATCTGGCTGGCTTAATAGATTTTGGGCACCTTCTTGACTAAGAGAGTCCACATCAATATTTGCTGCAAGGCTATTGGCTTTTTTGACTAATTGCAGTTCGTCGGATGACAGTGATTTCAAAAATTCTTTCGACGTAGTCGTTTGCTCATTTGCTTGGCGAAGAATGTCGCCGAAGCCAGATATTTCGTCTTCGGTTAAAGAGCGAACCTGAAGTTTATTTAATGAGGACTGACTAAATCCTGTATCGGATTGGGTAATACTATCAAGCATAAGTCTCTCCGTTCTAAATGAGTACATCTAAGGAAGCTACATGGGAATCCGCTTTGCGAGGGCAGAGTAACAAGTTATCAAACTATAAAGCGGCAACAAACCACCTCTTTTCCCTAAGGGGCGGAATAATCTCACCTATTTTTCAGCTGGCGATAGCCTAGTTTCAGTAATTGGTAGCAACAGTCTAATAAGTAATCAAGAAGTATGCCCAAACCAATTTTGGTTGTGTTAAGGGCTGTTGTTGCTGAAACTCTATAGTCCTTATTATTTAGTAAACCGTGCTCGTAAATGTGTGTATGGCAGCTTGAGTCGTGAACACTGTATAATATGAAGAGTCAGTAAGATTGTTTAGGAGAAAAAGGGTATGAACCGTCGTAAAAAAATCATTAAAAAACTCCAGAAAAAAGATAAAAAAGCGAACGCTAAAATTCATAAGAGTAATAAGCCGGTTTATGTTTCTAAAGCCGAGCGAGAAAAGCTAGCTGAGCAAGCAAATAGCGAAGATCAAAATACTCAGCCTGAAGACGAACAAAAGTAACCTTCCAAACTCCCTCTCAATTCAAAATGTAACAATTGTTGAAACACAACCTTTTCAGTGTGAAGCAAACGAGCGCCTTTTGTATTTTGAATAATTAAATATTTAAACGGTTCTTTCCTTGAAAAAAACGAGTGTTCATTAGTGCGGTTTACACACTATCCAGCACGTTTTCCTATGCCCAAGCGCAAGTGGCTGACGATACTACTTCTGCCGAAACAGCCTCTGTTGAAGAAATATCGGTAATAGGTGCTGCAACAAACATAAGCATTGCTGCTGAAGACATTGGGCAATACCAAGTTAATGATCTCGCAGATATATTTGGCTACTCGCCTTCAATTAGTGTTGGTGGTTCAGTTCGCTTCAAAACCAAAGATGCTAATGAACTTTTAGCTAAAGATGGACGTTTTGGTGGTCGAGTAGAAGCGAGCTACTTATCTAATGACGATCCACGTTATAGCGGTAGCCTTTACGGCAAGCTAAGTGATACTTTGGGCATTCTTAATTTCCCTTAATCAAAATAGCGCAGCAGAAACTGCGCCATAGTGACCAAGCTTCTTCAACATCTAAAATACTATTTATAGAATACGCTTACCCGATACAGATTCTTCTACCATGCAAAACGCGTTCAGTTTATTCCCATCTAGGTCTCGAAAATAACCTGCATAGAAGCCTGAATCTGCCTCTTGAGGGCGAAAACCGGGTGTACCTTCGTCTGTACCTCCTAATTCAATGGCTTTGTTATAGAAGGCCTTAACCTGTTCTGGGGTTTCTAATGCGATGGCAACCATAGTGCCATTTCCCACCGTGGCTGGTTCTTTGTTAAAGGGTAGTGAGACTGCAAGTGAAGCGTCGTTTTGTGAACGTGACCACGCAATAAAGTAGTTGGGTTCTTCCATAAACCGTGCAGCACCTATTGTGCCTAGTAAAGCGTCGTAGTACATACCTGATTTCGCTAAGTCGGCAGTTCCAATTGTTACGTATCCAATCATGTCTTTCTCCTAAGTGATTAAGTGTCGCAACTACATAGTAGCCATTGACTACTGACAGTTAATGTCAGTAGTGTTTATCTAAAATAACGCCACTCACTCATTAGGTTACATAGCGTCTTATGCGTAAAGCCGACAGATTAAACGACATCGTTCATCATTTAAGAAGAATGCATCAGGCTGTAACTGCGCAAACCTTAGCAGACACGTTTGAAGTCAGTCTTCGTACTGTTTACAGAGATATTCAAGACTTGATTGACTCCGGTGTTCCTATTTTCGGTGAGGCCGGAGTGGGGTATGTAATTGATAAAAAGTACCACCTTCCCCCCATTATGTTTGACGCTGACGAACTAGAAGCAATTGCTTTGGGAATAGGCATGGTGAGTAACTGGACAGATGAAAAGTTTGCTCAAAAAGCACAAAGCGCGTATCGAAAAATACAGGCTACACTGCCCGCAGCTTTAATTAATGAACTTCATCAAATTAGTACTTTTTCAGCGCCGAGCCGCTACAAGATACCTTGGCAGGTGAATTTTACTGACGTCAGGGAGTGCATAAGACGTAAGCAATTTGTGCAATTTCACTATCTGGACCTTAATGACAAAAAGACTGTTCGCGTAATACGTCCTTTAGCACTTATTTCATTTAGCCCAATTTGGCTGTTGGCTGGTTGGTGTGAGCTTCGCGGCGCATTTAGAAGTTTTCGGCTCGACCGAATATCTGAATTTTCAGTACTCGATCGCAGGTATAAAGACGAGAAAGATAAAAGTTTAGGGGCTTACCTAAAAACGGTTCAAGGAGGTAGTGGTGAGAGCTAACTCAATCGCTACCGCTCGATAAAAGTATTAACCGCTATTGTATGAGAAAACCGCGGCGAGAATCATTTCGTTTATCTCAATAGGTTTCTCTGCTTGAGGGGTGTGCCCGCACTCTCTCAATATATTTATGTTCGCGTTAGTATTCCAGTTATAAATTTGTTCTGTTTGATGCACAGGTAATACACGGTCATATTCGCCGTGAACTCCCCATATAGGGCAGGTAATTAATTCTATAATGTGTTTACTTTGGTTAACCAAATCCTTGCGTTGCCCCAAGATTGAATTAATGCATCTAACACCCTTTAAAAATCCTAATTGGGCCCTTGTGCTGAAGCTATTGCGCTTAATCGCTGACAATATGCTTTCACTAATATGTTGTGGTTGGTGAAAAATGGTATTAATTTGATTTGTATATGCCGTCTCTCCGGCTTTGGTGATGATTCGACCTATTCCAGGAAGTGTCATTAATCGAAAAGGGATTGGGGTATCTTTACCCAGCGTTGCGCAATTGAGTAGTCCGATACTTTTCACTTTGTCTCTACGTTGGGCGAGCATTCGCAGTGACACGGCGCCCCCCATGGAATTACCGATTAAATGCACTTCTGAAATAGCCAACTTATCTATCAACTTCCATGCAATACCGGCATATTCGTCAAGCGTTAAACGTTGTAAACACGGACCAGACAAGCCATGACTAGGGTAATCCCATGCAATAATTCTGAGGTTATTGGGTCGCTTCTTAAACTGTTCATGCCAAATTTCAACGCTACTGCCCACGCCGCCACAACAAAATAGAACAGGTCCATTTCCCTCCGAATCCCAGTACCGAATAGCTATATTATCGACATTGGCGTAGGCATCACGTGTTGAAACACCTTCAATCACAGTCATATTAGTCCCCATAATCATTCCCTAAGCGAGCTCATATCGAACTCGCTCGTTGGTTAAAAAATATTGCTAATTGGTTTTTTCAAACTAACCATTCAACGACTGGTTTAATGGCTGCTCCACTTTTGGTGTCTTCAATGGCTTGATTGATTTCAGTGTATGGGTAGAAGCGAATAAGTTTGTCGAATGGAAATTTTCCATTTTGAAACCATTGAATCATTTCTGGGATAAAGGCGTCAGATTTAGCTTCACCCTCGACAATGCCGAAAAGTTTTCTACCCCCACTCATGAAATGTGTTTCGTTTAACGTAATTTCAGCATCGGGCCCAGATGCGCCCAAAATACCGCATACGCCTCGTGGCGCGAGAGTCTCAATAGCTTGTCGAATAACCGCAGGAATTCCCGTAGTATCAAGGGCGTAGTTCACACCAGTTGTGGTTATATTCATAATATTACTGACCACATTTGCATTGTTGGCATTCAGGACGTGTGTTGCGCCCAATTCTTCTGCTTTTTCTAATCGAGATACGTGCATATCTACGGCAATGATGGTTTTTGCTCCACGTATTTTTGCCGCCATAATTGCTGAGAGTCCCACCGATCCAGCCCCGAAAATAACGATTGATTTACCGGCTTGAACATCCAAGCTGTTAACGATGGCGCCAGCGCCAGTTTGC
The DNA here is from genome assembly GCF_019249255.1 of Alteromonas lipotrueae. Taxonomy (NCBI): domain Bacteria; kingdom Pseudomonadati; phylum Pseudomonadota; class Gammaproteobacteria; order Alteromonadales; family Alteromonadaceae; genus Alteromonas; species Alteromonas lipotrueae. Next base: position 253,678 of record NZ_JAESDJ010000002.1, read on the forward strand.
ACACCACATGCCAAGGGGCCTAACAATTTGAGCGGTAACGTTTTTGGCACTTTTACGGCATTCGCTTCATGGCAAATGGCATGTGAAGCAAACGAAGATTGTCCAAAGAAGTGACTATGAACGGGGTTTTTCCCATCGCTTAGCGCAACAGAGCCGTCATCTCGGGTTGCAAAAAAGTTTTTTGGAAAGAACTCGAAACAGTAGCTGCGCGCCTCATCTTTACAACTTTCACAATGGCCGCAGCTGTCAAATGTGATGACAATATGATCGCCAGGTACGACTTTTTTTACCGCACTTCCGACAGCTCTAACGATCCCCGCACCTTCATGGCCTAACACCACCGGAAGTGGCGTAGGAAGCATGCCGTCTCTAACTACTAAGTCGGTATGACAAATGCCAGTTGCGACCAATTCTACAAGTACTTCGTTGTCTCTGGGCGAATCAATTTCTAACTCTTCAATACTCAGTGGTGCTGAGTGTTCTCGAGCAACAGCCGCTATAATTTTCATGCAAACTCCTATACTGGGTGTGTTAGATGTACACCTACACTAAATATCGACTAAAACAGCTTTGGCGTAGCCTCACTTTTCATCGTCATCCATTGCCAATGTGTGTACAGCGCCCAATCTGCAGGGCCGCACACGGAAGAGCCGTTTCCAGACGCACGTGTGCCGCCGAATGGGTTGATGCATTCATCGTTCACCGTCTGATCGTTAATATGAAGTAGCCCCACATGTAGCTGCTCTCCTATTGCCATTGCTCTAGAGAGATTGGGTGAAAGCACACTACCTGCCAAGCCGTAGTCGCCCATGTTTGCAAGCGCAACTGCCTGCTCATCGGTAGAAAAGGTGACAATATTCACTACAGGGCCAAAAATTTCTTCCTCGAAGCAACGCATTCCAGGCTTAACGTTAGACAAAACTGTTGGGGTGTAAAACAGCCCATCACTTTCACCTCCGGTGAGGAGGACAGCGCCGGCATCAATAGAATCATTCACAATGCTTTCAACCCGCGATAGCTGGCGCTGGTTAATTAAAGGCCCGATTGATGCGCCCTTTGTAGGATTACCAATGGGTAACTGATTGGCACGCTGAACAATCTTTTGTGATAATTTTTCAGCAATAGATTCGTGAACGAGTATTCGACCTGACGCCATACATATTTGGCCTTGATGAAGATAAGCACCCCAGGCAATGTTACTGGCAGCAATATCTAAATCCGCATCTTCCAATACAATTAGCGCGCTGTTACCGCCAAGTTCAAGCGATACTTTTTTGAGGTTTCGGCCACAAACCTCACCAATTTTACGACCTGCATCGGTAGAGCCAGTAAATGCAACCACCCCAATTTCAGGGGCTTCACAAACGGCACTACCCGCTTCTACAAAGCCAGGCATTACGTGGTACAACCCTTTGGGCAACCCCGCTTCTTCTAATGCAGCCGCTAATATTAGCCCACCCGATAATGGCGTTTGGGGATCGGGTTTTGATATCACCGCATTGCCTGTTGCTAAGGCCGGAGCGACACTTCTTGTACTTAGCACCATAGGAAAGTTAAAAGGAGAAATAACCCCTACAACCCCAATGGGAAGCTGCTTAGCAATAGACATTCTCCCTTGCGGATCGGGTAATGTAACGCCATTTGGTTGCATTGCCATTCCTGCCGCAAGCTGCAGTATGGTGATGGTTTCCTTAATTTCGTGTTGGCCTTTAAATATAGCGCCGCCTGTTTCCTTCGCGACAATTTCACTAAAGGCATCGAAGTGAGTTTTTAAAAACGACGCGGCATTTAATAATATGTCAGATTTTTCGCGAGGAGACATTTTTGCCCATTGGGCTTGTGCACTGGCGGCTTGGCGTGCTGCATGGGCTACATCTTGAGCAGAGGCGCAACCTACTCGTGCGAGTACTGTCTGTGTCGCTGGCTCAATCACATCGATAGTGCCGAGTTCACCTTTGACCCAATCCCCATTAAAGAATGTGCCGTCCCAAGGGCTATTTTCCAGCCAATTCGAAATATTCATGTTTTCGTTACCTGATTGTTCAGTTTGAAAAGAATGAACTATTCTTTTCAAACCTCATGCCAATAATTAACGAAAAAAGCACAATTGCTTAACAATAAAGGCCTGCGTACGCATATTTTTCTTAAACCAATGCCCATGCGTAATACGAATATGAAATTTGCGAGCAAATGGTTGATCAAATGAAAAGAATTCAATTTTTGAGTTGCTCAAATGAGCAAAACTTGAAGCAAAGTCCAGTCGCTTAAGGCTTTATTATCAAAATTGTCTGTGATTACAGATTCATAATTCTCTATTTGTCATTGTTTTGTGAAGTTTTTGTTTATTTGGTTAAGTTGATTTTAGCGATATCAATGCGATTTGTTTTATTCTTATTTATATTCAGAGGCTTACCTTTATTATTTTTTATGGCACTTTGTTTGCATTCCAGCCAAAACAATCGGTTATATGTTAACTAGATGTAAAAATAATAATTATTGAGGAGTTTGGCGTGGAACTTAAGCAAATAAATAGAACGCAAGTACTGGTGCCCAGTATGCTTGCTAGTATGATCAGTATTTCAACAGGGGTTTATGCTCAACAGAGTGCAGAAACAAACCCTCCGCCTGATGTCAGCGAATTAGAAACCATCAGTGTTACTGCTCAAAAACGTGTTGAAAACGTTCAAGAGGTGCCAATTACTATTTCAGCTATTTCGGCAAATGGTATTCGTGATAATGACATTGGTAACATTACTGAAGTATCAGCCTATATTCCAAATGTAGAGATGGACGCCACATCACCATTTGCGGGGTCTTCTTCAGTACTAAGTGCATTCATCCGAGGAATTGGTCAGAATGATTTCGCTTTCAACCTTGAGCCTGGCGTAGGGCTTTATATTGATGGCGTTTACTATGCTAGAACATTGGGGGCGGTGGCAGATACATTAAACTTGGAACGCATTGAGGTATTAAAAGGGCCTCAAGGGACCTTGTTTGGCCGAAATTCAATTGGTGGTGCATTAAGTATTGTGACAAGTAATCCAAGTGAAACGTTTGGTTTTAAAGCAGAAGCGACCACGGGGAGTTTCAATCGACAAGATGTGCGTATATCGGCAGATTTACCATTATCTGATGACTTGCTTACACAAGTTTCTTTTTCTTCGAAGCGACGTGATGGTTACCAACAACGCGTTCGTTTTCCTGGCAGCGAGAATTTTGTTAACGATATTGGTAAATTTAATACGGTTAAAAACCAAACTTCAAACGGCGATAAAGCGGGGCAAGAAAATAGTATAAATGGTCGATTTAAGGCGTTATATACTCCAAGTGACGATGTCAGTATTACCTTTTCCGCCGACTTCACCGAAACTGACGAGACCGCTGCACCATCAAGTTTAGTGGCGGTTAATACCGAAGCCAGTTTGGCATCGCTTTATAATACATGCATTAGTTTAGATGTAGCGACACTCGATAGCATTGGACTTGCTGCTGCCTGTGGTGCCCGCGGAACGGTGGGCACTTCATTTGCTGGTGCAAATGCTGACGATAACCCTAACAACAATCGCCTTCCCATTGATGATCGCTACATTACCGGCGACCCTGACTTAAGCTATGCTGCCGGCAGCAATTTTTCAGAACTATCGGCGTGGGGGAGCTCGCTTACTGTAGATTGGGAATTAGAGAATGATATGGCAATAAAGTCTATCTCTGCATATCGTGAGCTTGAATCTAGTTTTGGTGTGGATAACTCTGGCGGTCCATTTATCATGGTAGACACCTCCTTTTTTATGGAGCAGGAGCAATTCTCCCAAGAGCTTCAATTAACAGGAACGTCTCTTGAAGAACGCTTAGATTGGGTAACCGGTTTGTATTACTTCACCGAAGAAGGTTCGCTTCTCGACACGCCGATTTTTGCTGGAGGCTTAGTACAGGTATATGGGCCAAACGACCTGAAAAACGACGCGATTGCAGCCTTCGCCCATATGAATTACAAAATTAGCAGTAAGTGGGGTGCAACGTTTGGTATCCGCTATACAAAAGAAGATAAAGAATTTGAAGGGCAACAAAAAGAGCTAAACATGTTTGGTATTAAAGTCGGTTTTCCGTCTGCGCTGTATCCCGACCAGTCTGATTTAACCCGAGTGTACCCAGTGGGGAAAAACACACTTTCTTTTTCTGATACTTCCATACATTTAGGGGCGCAATACCATATTGCAGACGATGTCATGACTTATGCATCTTACTCGCAAGGCTTTAAATCTGGTGGCTGGACTAGTCGACTAACATTACCTGAACCCAATAATACGCCGCCTACTTTCGAGCCTGAGGAAGCAGATAGTTATGAGCTTGGTATCAAGTCGCGTTTTTGGGGTGGGAGTGCCCAAGTTAATGCCGCTTTGTTCTATACGACTTATGAAAACATTCAGGTAACGGTAAACCGTGGTTTATCGCCCTTTTTTGAGAATGCGGCGGAAGGTGAAATTTCAGGGGCCGAAGTGGAAGGGCAGTTCTTACTCTCTGAGAATCTATATTTAAATACAAGCGCTGGCTATATTGACGCTAAGTACACAGATTTGAAGGAAGGGGCGCTTTTAGATTTAGACGATAAATTTGTTAATACACCCGAATATTCAGCAAGTGCAGGGTTTAGGTATCATATACCGCAAAATGCTGGATCTGAATGGGTCTTACTAGGTGATTGGGCCTACCGTTCAGAAACGGCGAATATATCTGAAAACACCCCTGGTACAAATCAGCCGGCGTATCATATGTTTAATGCCTCTGTGAAATACTTGTCTGCCGATGGGGATTGGGAAGTTGCGCTTAGGGGAGAAAACTTAACTGATAAGCGCGTCATTGTTACAGGCTTCCAAAACATTGATGTTGGTACTACGCAGGTGGTCTATAACGCCCCTCGCATGTGGTCACTTTCGTTGGGATTGCGCTACTAGCAATGAAGGCTCGCCGTACTTTTTTGGTATCGCGAGCCTGTCTAACAAAGACTGTATGACCCTAGGTATCCAATGGTATAAGTCCGGCACATTTAAGTGTCTGTTTTATTTAATTGATGTTAGCGTAATGTAAGCATTCTTCTTTAATCAAATATAGCGTATGAGCAAAAAGACTCCTCCTTCTAATCCTCGCGTCACCCTTGCCGATATTGTCAACTTGAAGTCTGACGAGGGGGCTAAGGGGAGTTTTAGCCAAATTAAAGATCAAAGTAGTCCTACACTTAAAGAATTAACCGAATGTTTGTCGTTTTCTCCTGGCGATGGCCGTATATGGATGAACGACCAACGTATGTTGCTGTTACATGGTTCGTCTTTTGGGTTAATGCGGCAGCAAATAATTGATTCGATTGGTTATGATAGTGCTAGGCGCTTGTTCATGCGTGTTGGCTATAAGTCCGGGGCACGCGATGCAAACTTGGTAAGGCAGAAATGGCCCGATGCTGAGCCTGCCTCTATTTTTGCTGCAGGCACCCAACTTCACTCGTTAGAGGGCGCGGTTCAAGTTGAGCCTATTCATTTTGAATTTGATAAAGATAAAGGTACCTATACCGGAGAGTTTTATTGGCACAATAGCTGTGAAGCAGAGCAACATATTAAGTCCCATGGGGTAAGCACCCAACCTGTCTGTTGGATGGAAGTAGGTTATGCCATTGGGTATGTGAGCTGCTTGCTTAGCACGCTAGTAATATTTCGTGAATCTGAGTGCCTAGGTATGGGGCATTCACAATGTAAGTTAGTGGGCAAAAATGCAAATCAGTGGCCCGAAGGCGAGCGAGAACTCGACTTCTTAAGTGAGATTAATGTTGATAAAGCAATAACGAAAAATGCAGATGTCGATGTTATTCCGCCGCTAGAGCCAAAGAATGAAAGCAAAATAATCGGTGTTTCATCCGCTTTTCTTTCGGCGGTTCAAGCATTAGATAAAGTGGCCAAAACCGATGCTACCGTATTGCTAACCGGCGAATCTGGGGTTGGGAAGGAGCTTTTTGCAAGTAGCTTACATCAAAAAAGTAAGCGAAGAGAAAAGCCTTTTGTTGCGTTCAACTGCGCAGCTATTCCCGATAACCTTTTGGAGTCTGAATTGTTCGGCGTTGAAAAAGGGGCTTATACTGGCGCTAGCCATAGCAGAGCAGGACGGTTTGAAAGAGCCAATGGTGGTACCTTGTTCCTCGACGAACTTGGTACCCTGAGTATGGCAGGTCAGAGCAAGTTATTACGAGCGTTACAAGAAAAGGAAATTGAGCGTGTTGGCGGAAATCACCCCATTAACGTCGATGTGCGTGTTGTGGCTGCCACCAACATGCAATTGCTCGATGCGGTTAAAAATGGAGAGTTCAGGGAAGACTTATATTTTAGGTTAAATGTATTTCCTATCACTTTACCGCCATTGCGCGACCGAAGAGACGATATTCCTTTGTTACTCGATTATTTCTTTCATAAGTTTTGCCATTTACATGAAAAGCATATTCCTGGCATTACTACCAAAGCGTCGCGAGCGCTTTTAAGTTATGACTTTCCTGGGAATATTCGAGAGCTTCAGAATATTGTAGAGCGTGGGGTTATATGGACAGAAGATAATGAACCTATCGATCTTCACCACATGTTTCACAATGAGTCATTACCAGAGCCCTTGCTGTATTCTGTAAATGAATCAGGAGAGCTTTCCAGTGAAAATCAAACGCCAGCATTTTTGCTCGAAGAACTTGATGCTATGAAGCAAAAAAACTTTTCACTGGACGAACTAGAGAGAACGCTACTTTTTGAAGCGGTTGAATTGGAAAGTGGAAATCTTTCTGCGGCGGCAAGACGATTAGGGATAAGTAGAGCCCAACTCGCCTATCGCCTAAAGAAATTTGAAACGTAAAAGGAGATTTTCATATATCCAGTACGAGGCGCTTGCTTCTGGCTCTTGAGCAACAGGGAGTAATATGTTTCATACTGGCTTTCTCTTCATCACTTAGATACACATCTCTGTGGTCTGCTTCACCTTCGACTAAACCAATGACACACGTGCCACAAATACCTTCTTCGCAGGAAACGGGTATAAAGATATCATTGTCTTCTAACGTCGATAGTATACTTTCATCTTGTGATACTGTGTATATTGCACCGCTACTGACAAGTTGAACTTCAAATTCATGATCTGCTGATGTTTCATGATGCATGGCGGCGAAATACTCTGTATGAAGCTGAGGTTCTGGCAAACCTATTCGCTTACCGTTAGCCATAACATCGTCGATGAATCTTGATGGCCCACATACGTATACATGGCTCTCATGAGTGATGTGTTTAAAACAGGTTGGAATATCCAGTCTCTTACCTTCATGTTCCTGTGTAAAGTGTACGTGCAGTGCGTCGGTCGGCATTGTGACTTGTAATTGGTGTAAAAACGCAGCTTCAGAAGGTGTACGTGCACAGTAATACAAGACCGTGCTGCGTCCCTCATTCATACAACGTTCAATCATAGGAATAATAGGTGTAATACCAATTCCAGCAGCGAAAAACACACAAGGGTTTATCTGGCTATTTAAGGGAAAAAGGTTTTTAGGCTCACTTATCTGCAATTCGCTGTTTAAGTTCAGTTTGTCGTGAACAAATGACGAACCACCTCGGCTCATAGGGTCTCTTAATACAGCAATTTCATAATGACTCGCATTTAACGCTCCGCATAACGAATATGACCGATTAATGTCGGGCGTTAACTGCAGCTGGATATGTGCACCCGGCTCCCACCGTGGAAGCGTATTGCCATCCATTGGTTCTAATACCAAATGACACACATTTTCAGCTACCATTGTTTTAGCTTTAACTACCACCGTTATCATTGCGCTAAATCTCCAGTAAGATGTAGTTCAGCTTCTTTTTTTATCGCCCGTTCAATCATTCGGCGTGCTTGAACGCCACCAGCATCAATATCTAGTTTCAGGATCCGCTTGTCTTTATACTTGTCTAGATTGAGCTGCTGACGTTCTAGAATCTCTTGATCTTCAGTGAAAATTTTACCCTGCCCATCACGAATACTTTTAGTGAGTTCTGGATCGTCTACCTTGAAATTTCGTGCCATTCCCCAGAAGTACCAAATGGAACTATCGGTTTCTGGTGTAATAAAATCGACCACCCAACTTCCCACTTTGGTATTCTCTGGTGCGTCGTAGCCACCTTTGCCTGCATAGGCAACACCCACTTCAATCATGACGTGGCTGGGTAAATCGAAGCGGCAAATTTGCCAGCGGTCAATAGGTCCATCATCCTGTAAATTATTGGCGCGCAAGGCGGCTTGCCAGAAAGGCGGGGCGCTTATATTTTCCATGTGCCTACTGGTGACCACTTGACCTTTTTCAACCGTGGTTTGTACAGGAACTTCATCGATTTCTTTTTGGCCAATACTGGATGCGTGTACGTAGGTTTCGTGGGTGAGATCCATAAGATTATCTATCATCAATCGATAGTCACACTGGATGTGAAATAGTCCTCCCCCGTAGGCCCAATCAGGATTATCAGCCCATTGTAGATTGGGTAGTTTTTCTTCAGCGGCTTTTTGTGGATCACCAGGCCAAATCCAAATAAAGCCAAACTTTTCTACTACTGGGAAAGAGCGAATACAGGGAAATTTGTCCACCCGCTGCTTGGGCATAGAATGCGTGTTTCCGCTCCCGGCCATTTGTAAGCCGTGGTAGCCGCAAACTAAGTTCCCGTTGACAACTTTCCCAAGTGAGAGTGGTGCGCCTCTATGGGGACAAAAATCTTCAACCGCTTGGATCTTGCCGTCGGCATTCCGAAAAAATGCAATGTCGAAATTACAGACTTTTCGACCTAAAGGTTCGTCGTTACTAACGTCTTCTGAAACCGCTGCGACATACCAAGCATTTAAGATAAATGTAGCCATATATTTCACGCTCAACTTTTTAGTTTTTTCAAAATTGGATCCAATAATAGCCAGGTGGTCAGGATCATACAAGCAAATATCTCAATTTTGGATCCAATAATGTCTGTGTGGGAATACATGAAAAACTTAAGTATTTGGAATATAGGTATTTAGACGATGTTGCTTATTTTGAAAAAAGTAGTCTATCGTCACGAATAGGCTAATATTGGATCCAATTGAATACTTTACGTTGTAGTATTCGTTACATTGCTATCTAACCTATAACCGGAGAGCGTCGTTGAATAAAGAAAGGCATGCGGTATTAAGCATACTTCGAGACAAGATTTTGTCGGGCAACATTGAGGCCGGACAGAGGATAACCGAAATTTCAACTGCTGAGGAATTAGGGGTTTCCCGCACTCCGATCAGAATTGCTTTTCGGGCACTAGAGAATGAAGGTTTACTAATTAAGCTGCCTCGAAGAGGCTACAAAGTGAGGAAAATTACGAAAGAAGAAATTATTGGGTCGGTTGAGGTGAGGGGCGTACTTGAAGGGCTAGCTGCCAGATTGGCAGCTGAACGAGGGCTTAGTGAATCAACCATTGCCAATCTTGAAGAATGCCTACAGATTGGCGATAGCATTTTCGATAAAGGCTATATCGATGAAATGGATATTCAGAAATACGTAGAGATGAATAGCATGTTTCATGCCTCTATAATTGAAGCCAGTAAAAATGCATCGATTGAGGAAGCGCTAAAACTTAATGAGCATTTACCGATGTCATCCGTTAATTCATTGGTGTTCAATCCAGAGGAAACAGAGCGTGAATTTCAGCGCCTATACTACGCTCATATGCAACACTACGCCGTCGCAGAGGCGCTTTTGTCTGGGCAAGGGGCAAGAGCCGAAGCATTGATGAAAGAACATGCCCATGCGGCATTGCACAACTTCGAACGCCTTAATCGAGCGGCGACTAAACGCATTTTCGTTTAGCTCGGCAATCATGCAGGTAAGCTTCCTTAATTACTTTAATTGCTGCTTCCGGTATCATTCCAACCTATGAGTATAGTCGATTTACAACGACGAAAATGTAACAAATGTAAAAACACTACCCTTTCCTGAGAAAGTAAATGAGAATGTTTCTTATTTAGAATGACTAAACATTTAACTGGAGCTTTCCTTGAAAAAACTAGTGTTCATTGGTGCGGTTTGCACACTGTCCAGCGCGTTTTCCTATGCGCAAACGCAAGAGACTGACGAAACCACTTCTGTCGCGACAGACACTGTCGAAAAAATTTCAGTGGTAGGTGCTACAACAAACCTAAGCATTACTGCTGAAGACATCGAGCAATACCAAGCTAATGATCTCGCTGATATATTTCGCTACTCGCCTTCAATTAGTGTTGGTGGTTCGGTAGGGGTTGCACAAAAGATATATATCCGTGGGCTAGAAGATGCTTACTTAAATGTTACCGTTGATGGTGCGCAGCAAACCTCCACACTGTTCCATCACATTGGCCGTGTCACCATTGACCCTGATTTACTGCAGCAAATTGATGTACAAGCAGGGGCTGGTGAAGCCACCAGTGGCCCAGGCGCAATTGGTGGTTCAATTCGCTTTAAAACCAAAGATGCCGACGACCTTTTAGTTGAAGGCGAGCAATTTGGTGGCCGTGTTAAAGCAAGCTACTTTTCAAACGACGGTACGCGCTATAGCGGCAGCCTTTACGGCAAGCTAAGCGATACATGGGGCGTGTTGGGTTATTACAGCACGGTAGATCGCGACGATATGGAAGATGGCGACGGTAACGAAATTTACGGTACCGCGGCCGATCAAGACATGTTGTTTCTTAAAGCCAGTGGCGATATTGCTGAAAATCACTATTTGTCGTTAAGTGTTGAGCAACGTGACGAAGAAGGTGAATTCTCTGCCCGCCCGAACTGGGTAGTATTAGAAGGCGCAGCACTTTATCCAAGTGAAGCACAGCGTGATACCTATGTAGCAAACTACCGTTTCGCGCACAGCGATATGGTGTATTTAGAAGCGACAGCCTATCAAACCGACTCTTCATTTCAAGGTGGCCGTTTTAATTGGTTAGCTGAAATAGATACTTACGGTTTCGATATTCGCAATACCAGCGAAACGGCAAAGCATAAGTTTGTATACGGGGTAGATTATCGTAGTGATGAAGTTACAAGTGGTTCAGCTGGTGGTACAACAGATAACGCAGAAGAAAGCAGCGTAATGGGTATATACGCACAGGGTTACAGCGACGTTACTCCTGAACTATTGCTTAGCTACGGTGTGCGCTACGACGATTATGATTTCCAGCAACGCATATTGCTTGAAGAGTATTACGGTACACCGGTTACTGACAGCGAAGCGTCGTTAGACGATTCTGAACTAAGCTTCAATGTGGGTGTTGCTTACCAACTTAATGAATCATGGACCTTAGGGTTAGGTTATGCTGAAGCTGCCAGAGGAAAAGAAATTGGCGATGGTTTTACTATCGACGGTTATCTTTACGATGGCTCAGACATTCCTGTAGTGGCTGATGATCTTGTACCCGAAACAGTACAAAACATTGAAGCGTCTATTGAATACAGTGCGAATAACTTAAATGCGAAATTAAGCGTTTATAACTCAACCCTAGATGATGTGATTTTTGAAGGTTACGAAGGAAACTCTGTCTTCAATAACATCGGTAGCGTGGAAAGCAGCGGTATTGAATTCGACCTTGCCTATCGCGTAGATTCATTCGACTTTTTCTTTGGTTTCTCAACTGCTGATAGTGAACTTGACCCAAGAGATGGTATTTACAACGTAGACTACTCGTCAATTGATCTGAACGGATATGAGTTTGTGGGTTTAGGTAATAGCCGCGGCGATACTTTAGTGGTTGGCGTAGATTACACGGTTAACGCCGATATTAGCGTTGGTACGAGTATTAGGCAGGTTAGGTCTATTGATATTGATACCTTGCATCAAGCGGTTGATTTGGGTTGGACAGACAGTTTGTATAGCCTAAACAAACCAAGCTACACCCTTGTTGACTTGTATGGTGAGTGGCAGGCCACAAGCAATATTCTTGTAAACTTAGCTGTGTCTAACTTGTTCGATGAGCAATACATCGACCATTCAAGCGTGGGTGACTACAGCGAAGTATTTGGCACTGTTATAGGCCCTCATGAAGCAGGTAGAGATATTAGACTATCAGTGACCTACGACTTTTAGTATTAGGTCATTAACTTAATGGTAGCTAAAACGATAAAAAAGTGGGTCTTTTGGGCCCATCTTATTGCCGGCTTAATTGCCGGCATATTTGTTTTGTGTATGTCCTTTACGGGTGTATTACTGACTTATGAACGGCAAATCGTAGAGTTCAGTGAAAGGCTGCACGATGTAGATCCTGAAAACACAAATACGACACCTACCAAACAAAAAAACGCGCTCATTAGCACTGACGTCAGCACTGGCACCAGTCCTCGCACCAGTAGTCGCATCAGCACCGATGAAGTGGTGTCGATACTGCAAACGCTTAAACCTAATGATCCACATATTTATGTTCGCTGGGTAAACCGCGAAGGCGCGGCTATTCCGGCATGGGCTGGGCGGCACAGCTTTTTACTACACCCTTATACCGGCGAAATTCTTCGTGAAGGCGAGGGCATGGTGGAGGAGTTTTTCCATGTGGTCACCGACTTTCATCGTTATTTATCCCTTGCGGGCGACTATCGTGCGGTGGGTAAAAACATCACAGCGTATGCCAACTTAATATTCCTCTTTCTAATCGTAAGTGGCCTATATTTATGGTTGCCTAAGCGTTTAAACCTAAGGGCCTTAAAACAGCAGTTTTTATTACCCAAAACCTACCGAAATTCTTATCACCGAAATCGGCAGTGGCACTTCGTCTTCGGTATCTGGTGTTTAATACCGTTGTTTGTTATCGCGTTAACTGCCACTATTTTTCATTTCGATTGGGCTAATAAAGCCATATACGGTGCGTTCGGTGAAAGTGTACCTGCCCGCGAGCAGCATGAGGAAATTACCAGTTTATCGGCTGATGAAGTGCCTTATGAAACCTTGTTTAAGTCAGCCCAGCAACATGCTAATGCCAATGAGTACGAAGATTGGTATTCAATGTGGATGGAAATAGGTGAAGATATTCATGAAGCCCGTTTCTTCATTGATAAAAGCATAGGGCATAGGCAAGAACTCGCATATTCGCTGTTTTTCGATACCCGAACAGGCAAAGTAACCAAGGTGCTAAGAAAGCAAGATTGGTCTCTTGGTGGCCAAGCTTGGGGCACGGCGCGTTTTCTACATACCGGTGAATACTTTGGGGTTATCGGTCAAACCGTGGCAGGGCTGGTGTCATTGCTTGCTTGTGTGCTGGTGTATACCGGCATTGTGTTGGCGTGGCGCAGATTAGTCAGCGAGCCCAAACGGTTGCGCCAAAACGCTGAATTAACAGTTTAAGGATAGGCCGATATACGGGTACTTGTGAACATTCGCGGGCTGTAACGGTTATGAGGCTGGTAATTCAATTTGAATTTTTAGCCCGCTGCGCTGGCTGGCGACGTCAGTATAATTTTGAGCTTTAATGGTGCCGCCCACGGCTTCAATTTGCCGGTGGGCTAACGCCAAACCTAAACCAAAACCAGTGCTTTGCGACGTATCTATTCGTTCGCCTTTGGATACTCTGGCTTTATCTACTCGAAAGAACGGCTTAAAGATATCTCCAAGCATATGTTCAGGCACACCGGGGCCATTGTCTTTTACACAGAGTTGGTAGCCCTTATCGGAGCTTGTGAGCAGCACTTCTACTTCCGACGTCTCAGGCGTATGGCGTAATGCGTTTCGAATTATATTTTCTATCGCTTGGCCTAGCGCGATTTGGCTGCTTTGGGTAAGCGGCGCTTTTTCAGGTAGCCGACTAATGAGGTTTTTGTCGGGGTATTCAAAGCGGGCGTCTTCGCAAATAACGTGTATTAATTCAACCAAATCGAAGTCTTCAGCATTGAGCTGTGGAGACTCGGTATTTAACCAAGCGAGGGTAAGCGTATCTTCCACCAAGCTGCGCATGGTAGAGGCTTCGTAGCGAAGTCGCTCTATTGCTTGTTGTGGATTAATTTGCTGCTCTACAAAATCAACCGCCATATCTATACGTGTTAAAGGCGTACGTAACTCATGAGAGAGGTCGGCGAGCAACTGGCGTTGATTATAAATAAGTTTGCTGGTTCTATCGGCCATCTTATCGAACGTAACCGCTAGGCGAGTAAGTTCGTCGTTACGGTCAAGCAAAGAGGCATTCGTTCTTACATCGTGATGGCCGTCACTGAAGGCTTTGGTGACGTTTTCTAGCTTACGCAAAGGTGACATCACGTGGCGGTATAACACCAAACTCAATACGCACAGCAATATTAACGGCAATGCAATTTGCAGGAGGGCATTGGCATACAACAACATAGCACCTGGGCGCATACGCTGAGGTAGTTCAATTAACAGGTGGGTGTCGGCGTCGGCAAAAGGGATCTCCATCACGGGGTTTTGCTGAAAATATAAATGTATTTTCCACTCCACACTTCTTCCATATTGAAAGCGGTCGAAAAAGGGTTTGTAGATAGTTGAGCCAGCCAGTGGCGTAATATCTGAACTGACCACGCCTGCCCAAGTACGCTCTTTTTCTTGAAGCATCTTAAGCCAAACCGACAGGGCATCTTCGCCTTCATTATTCCAAATTTCATCGGCTTCTTTTCCGTAATCCAACAATTGCTGCTGATGTTCATCAGCAATAAAGCTCATGCTAGATTCGGTGTGATTAGTTAGCCAGTCTATGGCCCAGAAAAGTAGAACCGTCCCTACGCCAATAACGGTACACATTCGCCAGAAAAGGGTGTATTTCACGAGAAGCGATAGCCTTTGCCATGCAAGGTAGAGAGCCTTTCTGGCGGCATACCTGCTTCTACTAATTTTTTACGTACGCGACTAATATGCATGTCTAAACTTCTATCATAACGGCTGAATGGCCTGTTAAGTACGCTTTGGTATAAGAAGGCTTTGGTCATGACTTCATGGTGGTTTTCAAGTAGTACCCACAGTAATTTAAACTGAATTGGGGTGAGTTCTACAGCGCTCTCAGAATAGCGAACATCTTGCTTAATTCGGTTAAGTTTGAGCTCATCAATGATAAACTGTGAGGTTTGTTTCGGTGGGGTGGTGTCTCGCTGGCTCCGACGTAGCAAAGCCTCTATCCTAAGCATCATTTCTGTGAAGTTAAAGGGCTTGGGTAAATAGTCATCTGCGCCTTTTCTATAGCCTTCAATGCGCTCTTGTTCAGCGCCGCTGGCGGTAATCATCATTACCGGAGTATGCTTAACTTTTCGAATTTGATTCAAAACTGCCAAGCCATTGAGCGAAGGCAATAAGATATCGAGTAAAATGAGATCGAAACTTTCCTGCAGCGCTGCCAACAAGCCTTTCTGGCCATCTAAGCACTGCGTGGTGGTAAACCCTTTTTGTTTTAGCAACCTAGCCACCTGATCACTAAGGGTTATATCATCTTCTATTATTAAAATGCGAGCGGCAGACATAATATGTACCAAGGTTGTGAGTCTATATGCTATTGATAATTGTTCTTATTTGCAAGTTGATTGACGTATCACTTTCAAACTTTGCGCATTTTTGCTACTTTCAGCCCACATTCCGCAACATAGTACACCCGTTATTTTATCTTCAATTTAAAACGGCAAGGATTAGTAATGGCCTCTCATTTTTATAATTCACTTTTTATCGTATTGAGTCTGCTTTTTATCATCACTGGTTGTAGTCATAACGCTAGTCACACCTCCTCAGACGCGGCCTCAGTGAGCAAAGAAGAATCTGCAACTACCCTAACTGGTACCTGGCAGGTGGAAAGCATCGACAAGGGCGGCATTATCGATAGCAGTATGCTGACTGTCGAGCTGGTAACAAAAAATAGAATTTCCGGTTTTACTGGTTGTAATCAATTTTCGGGCATACTTAATGTAAAAGCGGGTGGATTAGCAGAAGGTGAGTTCTCAACGTCTAAATTGGTAACGACTCGCCGCGCTTGTGTAGGTGCCATGTCAGCTCAAGAAAAGCGCTTCGTGAAAGCGTTAGAAACGGCAAGCCGTTATGAAATTCAAAAGGGCACGTGGTTGGTAATATACGATAACGACGGTAAGCAAAGACTTAAGTTAATTAGCATGTCCGCACAAGAAACGGCGAAGAATGAAAAAATGGACGCCGCTACCACAGGAACGCATCAGTTTAATTGTGCGACAGCTGGAAACATCGAGGTGCGCTTTTTGGGCCCAGAAACAATAAAGCTATCTGAAAATGGTAATATTCATATATTGCAGCGCGCCCGTTCAGCCTCAGGTGCACGTTACATCGGTATGAATACAGAATTTTGGAACAAAGGGAATTCAGCCGTTCTTAGCCTTCAAAATCAATCTTACTCCTGCAATAAGTAATTGAACTATGCCATTTGAGTTTATATTTACACTTCACCACCTTTTATAGGTTTTTTTGCACATATAGCAGTTTTTCGCATCTCGTTACTTGCCAACTTTCCAAATTGAGTACTACGCTTAGTCCATATTGTAACCAACAATGACTAACGCGTTGCCTATTTACTCTTCATCAAAATAAAGAGTAAGTACCTTTATGACATTGAACACACGTCATGCATATTTCACTCGGTTAAGCGTTGAGTGATGAAGGAGTAGTGGCAGGGTATAAGGAGATCCTTTTGCATTCAAACGTGGAAAGTTCATCTACACACTCACAAAGTAGCGCTAACCTCTATGTAGTTGGCGTAGCGGCAGGGCTGTTGGCGTCTTGGGCTCTGTTCTTTTTAGGCTTAGCGCTTTTTGGCTTTATTCTGCTAACGGCAGTACTAATAGGCTTTGTTGCTTATGTATCAAGTAAAACAGCGTCAGGTGATACCAAATCCTCTATCGAAGAAACACATTCCAGCACGG
This sequence comes from Alteromonas lipotrueae, assembly GCF_019249255.1. Taxonomy (NCBI): domain Bacteria; kingdom Pseudomonadati; phylum Pseudomonadota; class Gammaproteobacteria; order Alteromonadales; family Alteromonadaceae; genus Alteromonas; species Alteromonas lipotrueae. The sequence continues at coordinate 270,566 of NZ_JAESDJ010000002.1, forward strand.
CTTATGTTGAAGATAATATTGCATTAGCAGGGGGAGAAATTGCCCATTCATTATCAATATGTGAGGGAAATCTGGCCTCTATTAAAACAACCCAAGATGATGCGGTTGTTACCCTTAGTCAAGCATTTACCAGTTTAAAAGACTTAGTAGCAGCGCAGGTTAATTGTATTGATGCCTTGCTCAGCGTCGATGCTTCAAACAATACCGCTTACTCAGATAAAATGCGCAATTTTGCTCAAGATACCGATAGCACCCTTGTGAGTTTTATCGATTCCACTGAAAAAATGTCGTCTTCAACGCAGCATTTAATGGGCCAAGTACAAACCATTCAACAAGCGATGCCTACGGTTATCGATGCCCTTAGTGGAATAGACGATATTTCAGCCCAAACCAATTTGTTAGCTTTAAATGCAGCTATTGAAGCGGCGCGAGCCGGTGAAGCGGGAAGAGGCTTTGCCGTGGTGGCCGATGAAGTGAGGGCTCTGTCTACCCGCTCGACCCAGTTTAGTGATGTTATTAAGAAGCAGGTAGAAAATATTAAAGGCTTGGTTGATAAGCTCACCGAAACCGCCGAATTCGTTGCTTCTCAAGACATTTCCCACGTGGTTGAAGCTAAAGATCATATCAGTAAAGAACTAAAAGATATTATTCGCAAAGCAGAATCAGACCAGGTTACTACCAAGCAACTAGAGGGTATTGGGCAACAACTAGATGATGCAATCAATAACGCGATAAGAGGCATGCAGTTTGGCGATATAAATGGCCAGCACATTGATTACACGAAAGATATTGTAAAATTTATTATCGAGCGACTCCAACAACTAGAGCCTGATAATTTGGAAGCGTTTGCGTCTGAATTGAAGGCTTACCAACAAGCGCTTGCCCAACGAGGAAAAACCGACCACAACCCAGTTTCTGCAACATCCATGCAGTCGGGAGAGGTAGAGTTATTCTAGGGTACAAAGGATTTTTACATCAAAAAGTTATTACTTTTAAGCTGTTAGGGAATAGAAAGTATGAGCAAGCATATTTTAGTAGTCGACGATTCTATATCAATTCGTCAAATGGTCGAGATGACCTTAAAAGGGGCTGGATATACAGTTACCACCGCACAAGATGGTCAAGAAGCACTGGATAAATGTAAATCTCAGCAATTTGGATTTGTATTGACCGACCAAAACATGCCCCGCATGGACGGTTTAACACTCATCAAAAACTTGCGTAGCTTAAACGGTTTCAATCGCACGCCTATTGTTATGCTGACCACTGAAGCGGGCCCAGAGATGAAAGCGAAGGGGAAAGCAGCGGGTGCCACGGGTTGGATGGTGAAACCTTTCGATCCTAATAAGTTATTAGATGTGACAAAGCGCGTTTTGGGCTAATCCTTTTCACATTTTACCTGTCTGGAAGGATTCAGAATGAGCATCGATATTGAGCAATTTCATGGCGTGTTCTTTGACGAGAGCGATGAGCATCTCGACGACATGGAACAACTGCTAATTAGCCTTGATGTAGACTCGCCTGACTCGGAAGAACTCAACAGTATTTTCCGCGCAGCCCATTCTATTAAAGGGGGAAGTGGCATTTTTGGCTTCAACGCCTTAATGAACCTTACTCATGTAATGGAAAACTTGTTAGATAAGGCCCGCAATCAAGAGCTATCTGTTACCACCAATATCGTTAACCTATTGCTTGAAACCCTAGATGTATTGAAAGCGACGTTAGCGGCCTATCGCAATCAAGTAGATGTGCCAGAACAGGCTATTGCAGTTAGTATTACCAAACTAGAAAAGGCGCTAACAGAAACCCAAGAAACAACAGCACCCGATACCAATATTGAGACTTCCAACCATCAGAATGTCGATAGCGGTAACGGCTTCGACAATGGCAACGATAGTACACATAGCGACAACGGCGACGCCTTTGGCTTTTTTGATGATGAGCCAGACACGCACATAGGTACCAGCCAGCAGAGCGCGAACACCGACAGCGAATTGTCGACACAAACTGATGATGGTTTTGGGTTCTTTGATGATACGCCCAGCGAAACAACGGCTAGCGTGGAAGACGACGGCTTCGGCTTTTTCGATGAACCAGAAGTACCCGTAATTAAGTCACTAGCCAGTGACGATAGCTTTGGTTTTTTCGACACTGCAGATATCCCCCCACCAAACGTAAAAGCGAATGAGTTCGTGAGCACACAGTCGGCTGCGTCACCTGTGCAGAGCTCGCCGGTTCCAACTAATGCCATACAGAGCTCTGTCGCACCAGATACTGCTGCAAATAAATCCACCTCGCCACCGCCCAGTATTTCAAAGTCGCCAGCCAGACCCGCTAGAAAAACCGGTGGACGAGACAGTGCCTCTATTCGAGTAGATACCGGTAAAATAGATGCCATGGTCAACCTCGTTGGTGAACTTGTTATTACCCAGTCTATGTTGTCCCTGATTGGGCAGGAAGTGGATGGGCAGGTAGGCGAGCGTTTGCAAGTAGCGATAGACGAGTTACAGCGCAACACTCGTGAAATTCAAGAGTCGGTAATGTCGGTCAGAATGTTACCGCTGACAGCTACATTCAATCGCTTTCCTAGGCTAGTTCGTGATTTGGCTGGCAAGCTAGACAAAAAAGTAGATTTAGTCTTACAGGGCGCTCACACAGAAATTGATAAAAGCCTGATTGAAAAGCTTGTCGACCCGTTAACGCATCTGGTTAGAAACAGTATCGATCATGGTATTGAGTTGCCCGAAAAGCGACGTGCCGCCGGTAAGTCAGAAATGGGCACCGTGATATTAGGCGCTGAGCAAAAAGGCGGCAGTATTATTATCAGTATTATCGATGATGGCGGCGGGCTGAACCGTGCGCGTATTTTAGATAAAGCACGCACAAATGGATTAGCCGTTAACGATGACATACCAGACAGCGAAGTATGGCAGCTTATCTTTCAAGCCGGTTTTTCAACTGCCGAAGCGGTAACCGATGTGTCTGGCCGTGGTGTGGGTATGGATGTGGTACGGCGGAATATTGAAGCCATTGGTGGGCGTATTGAAATAGAGTCTTCATTAGGAGAGGGCTCGGGCTTTTTCATACATTTACCGCTCACCCTCGCTATTGTTGATGGCATGTGCGTGTCGGTGGGAAGTCAGATTTTTGTAATACCGTTGCTCAACATTGTGGAGTCTTTTCAACCCACAGCCAGTCAACTTAAAACCTTGGGCAACGATACGGTACTTTATATACGCGACCAATACTGGCCCCTCGTCCCTCTTCACGACTATATGGATGTAGAAAACGCCAACCGTAAACCCACCGAAGCCATTGTTGTATTACTTGAAAGCAGTAAGAAGCGCTTCGGAGTACTTGTAGATGCCTTAGTTGGTCAGCAACAAGTGGTAATAAAAAGTTTAGAAGATCACTACCGAAAAGTAGCCGGAATTGCAGGCGCTACCATCATGGGCGACGGAAAAGTTGCACTCATTATTGATGCCGACTCTATCGCAACTACTTATACCTCAAGTCAAATAGAGGACATGCTCGCATGAGTGATACCGCATTACATCAGGCTGTTATCGGGGGCGATGACAAGGAATATCTAAGCTTTGTGCTTGCCGATGAGCACTACGCTTTAGATATCAAAACCGTGAAAGAAATTCGTGGCTATGAGCAAGTCACTAAAATTGCAAATGCGCCAGCGTTTATCAAAGGGGTAATCAATTTGCGAGGGGACATTGTACCTATTGTAGATTTACGCCTTAAATTCAACGTTGGCGAAGCCACTTATACCGAATTTACCATCGTGATTATGCTCAATATACAAGATCGCATTGTGGGCATTGTGGTAGATGGCGTATCGGATGTTATTCGGTTAATGGAAGACCAAATTCTAGCTCCGCCTGAATTTGGTGTGGCTTTTGACAGCCGGTACTTGCATGGGTTAGCAGATGTAGATGGTCAGATGGTTATTCTGGTGAATATTGAAAGCCTTATCACCAGCGAAGAAATGGGCTTAGTTGCTCCCCAAAGCGTTAACGAAGACGCGTAACAACTAAGACGGTAACGGTAAAAAATTTCGCAAATTTAGGATGAACTGGTTATGGGCGTGTTTAACTTTCTCAACAATGATGAGCTTAAAGCTGCACAGCACGAGGCGCAGCTAAAAACGCAAATTCTCGATGCAAGCACCGCAAGCATTATGGTAATTGATGGCGCGGGTAATATTGTATATCACAACCCCGCTTTTTTAGCGTTGGCGCAACAATACCCTGATGATTTTACGGTATCCTCTCACGGTGGCCATGCTGCTTTGAAGGGGCAGAATTTGTCGACGACCGTAAAGGGAAATACCCAACTTCTGAATGACATTTTGCAGTGCCGTGAAGCAAGCCTATATGCACAATTGGCCCAGACCGCATTTACTCTTAATATTACCGCGCTTAACGCGTCAAGCTCAGATCCAGCGCAGTATGTTGTGCAATGGAGCGATAACGAACAGGAAGATCAGCGCGAGGGTATGGTTAATGCCATTAACCGAAGCCAAGCGGTTATTCTTTTTTCTCCCGACGGCAATATTGTTAAAGCAAATGAAAACTTTCTATCTGCCATGGGGTATTCAGAAAGCGAAATTAAAGGTAAGCATCACAGCCTGTTTGTCACTCGTGAATACGCCAGTAGCCAAGAATATAAAGATTTTTGGTCAGTATTGCGAAGCGGTGAAGCACACAGCGGTGAGTTTTGCCGAGTAAATAACAAGGGCGAAGACGTTTGGATCCAAGCTTCTTATAACCCTATTTTTGATCACAATGGCGAGGTTATCGCTATTGTAAAATTTGCTATTGATATTACCGCTGAGAAAAAGCAAAACGCCGATTATGAAGGGCAAATTAACGCGATTAGTAAGTCTCAAGCCGTTATTGAATTCGACTTACAAGGCAATATTCTAACCGCGAATAATAACTTTCTTAGTGTGATGGGGTATTCCTTAGAGGAAATCAAAGGAAAGCATCACAGTACGTTCGTGGAAAAAGAGGTAAAACTTAGCCCTGAATACGCTGCATTCTGGAAAGATTTGCAAGCAGGTAATTATCGAACAGGTGAATTTAAAAGGTTAGGCAAAGGGGGCAGTGAAATTTGGATCCAAGCTTCTTATAACCCTATTTTAGACAGCAACGGGCAACCTTTTAAGGTTGTGAAATTCGCCACTGATATTACCGCAGAAAAAGCTAAGAACGCTTACTTCGAAGGGCAACTAACCGCTATTAGTAAATCTCAAGCGGTTATCGAATTTGATTTAGACGGCGTGATTTTAGATGCCAACAGTAATTTCTTATCGGCACTTGGTTACATCCTAGATGAAGTGAAAGGAAAGCATCACAGCATATTCGTAGAGGCTGCTTACAAAAATAGCCCAGAATACGCGGCGTTTTGGGAACAACTACGCAAGGGGGTTTACGCCAGTGGCGAATACAAGCGTATTAGCAAATTAGGCAATGCGGTTTATATTCAGGCCTCTTATAACCCCATATTAGACCAAAACGGCAAACCGTTTAGGGTAGTGAAGTACGCCACCGATATTACGGGGCGCACGGTTGCGGTAGACAGCATTAAAACCGTGATGTCTAAGCTTACCGAAGGCGATTTATTGCATAACATTGAAGAGCCGCTAGATGGCGACTTTAAAGTACTTGGCGAGTCAATCAATCAATTCGTGGATGAACTACGCGACACCATCATCAAAATTCACGATGCGGTGGAAACTATTGATACTGCTTCTAATGAAATTGCGACAGGAAATGCCGACCTATCAAGTCGAACCGAGCAGCAAGCGTCTAGCCTAGAAGAAACGGCATCGGCCATGGAAGAGCTCACAGGTACGGTAAAACTGAATGCGGAAAATGCTGACCAAGCGAAAGGCTTGGCCAGTCAGGCTTCTGATGTGGCATCAGAAGGCGGAAAGGTAATTGAAAAAGTGGTTCACACCATGGGGGAAATCAACGATTCGGCCCAGCGCATATCTGACATTATTGGTGTTATTGACGGCATTGCATTTCAAACCAACATATTAGCTCTAAACGCCGCAGTAGAAGCGGCGCGAGCTGGCGAGCAAGGCCGTGGGTTTGCAGTAGTAGCATCGGAAGTACGCACATTAGCCCAACGCTCGGCTGAAGCGGCTAAAGATATTAAAGGGCTTATTTCAACCTCGGTAGAGAAGATTACTAACGGCAATGTGTTGGTGAATAAGTCTGGTGAAACCATGGCGGATATTGTGACGGCAATTAAGCGGGTGAACGATATTATGTCAGAAATTGCCGCGGCAAGCTCCGAGCAAGCCACCGGTATTCAAGAGGTAAACAACGCTGTTGTGCAAATGGATGAAATGACACAACAAAATGCAGCACTTGTAGAAGAAGCGGCAGCCGCCGCAGACAGTATGAGGCAGCAGTCTGGGCAATTAGCACAGCGGGTAGCTGTATTTAAAGTGGGGCAACAGAGCTTTAGTTCTGCCTCTACGTCATCGAATAGCATGGCATCGTTTCCTACATCTTCTCCAAGAGCGATATCAGGGCCTGGGCCTTCTAAGCCAAGAGTATCGTTAAACCCAATGTCGCCGGATGAAGCAGAATGGGAGGCCTTTTAGTGTATGACGGAGTTACACGAAGTAGTGGCGCAAAGGGAATTTGCCTACAGTCGGCGAGACTTCGATAGAGTTAGGCGCTTACTGTTTGAGCGTGCCGGTATTCGGCTAGCCGACTCTAAAGATGCCATGGTGTATAGCCGCTTAGCGCGGCGCTTGCGCATATTAAAATTAACCCGTTTCAATGACTACTTGGAAATGGTGGCCCACAACCACCAAGAACAAGAGCATTTTGTTAATGCGCTGACGACTAATTTAACCTCCTTCTTCAGAGAGCCTCATCATTTTGAAGCGCTTTCAACGTACTTAAAGCAGCATCCCAACACAAAACGCATTTGGTGTTCGGCCAGTAGTACGGGGGAAGAGCCTTATTCCATCGCAATGACAGTGGCCTCGGTCTTTGGCACCTTTACCCCTCCAGTGTCTATTGTTGCCACTGATATTGATAGCAGAGTGTTGCAAAAGGCGGCGTCAGGGGTTTACAGCGCTAGCGGCATTGAACAATTACCTGCTGACTATCGACAACAGTTTTTCTATAAGGGAAAGGGCACGCAGCTAGGAAAAGTGCGTGTGGCCGATGAACTGAGGCGTATGGTGCAGTTTGAAACCCTAAACCTGATGTCGCCCACATGGGAGATTGAAAGCCCAATAGATATTATTTTTTGTCGAAACGTCATGATCTACTTCGATCGAGACACTCAGCGCAAAATTCTATCCCGAATGGTTACGTTAATGACACCTGAGGGAATGTATGTAGCCGGTCATTCTGAAAATTTCACTATGTACCCCGAGTTGGTGCGGCCTATGGGTAAAACTATTTATCGGCCAGTAAATTAAAAGGGGTTAGCAGTATGAGCCAAGATGAACAACCTATCAGTTACTTCGATAACCGATTTCGAAAAGAAGCCGTTAAATTATTACCCGGGCAATACGTTGCTACCGCTTCAAATAAGGTGTTGGTTACAATTTTAGGTTCCTGTGTTGCCGCGTGTATTTACGACCCAGAAAAGAAAATTGGTGGCATGAATCATTTCATGTTGCCTGAATTGAATTTAGCCAGTGAGCTAGACAGCAATCTTGCATCTAAATACGGTGTGCATGCAATGGATATGCTTATTGATAAGCTCATTACACTAGGGGCACGAAAAGAAAAGCTAGTGGCCAAGGCCTTTGGCGGTGGCAAAGTGCTCGCTGGGTTTGTGCAACAAGATATTGGAAGAATTAACGCTGAGTTTGTTGTTAACTATTTAACTAGGGAAAACATACCTCTATTAAATAGCGACTTAATGTCAGACTACGCCCGCAAAATATACTTTTTACCCGATGAAGGTAATGTTTATATGAAGCGAATTAGAAACTTTAATAATACCAGCTTGTATGAGCGTGAATCTAACCACCGAGTGCTGCTATCTCAGCAAGCCAATCCCGATGATTTCTCGCTAACGGAGCCTGACAATGCCCATCAAAGTTCTCGTGGTAGATGACTCTGCACTTATCAGGCAGTTGTTATCTGAAATTATTAACAATGAAGCTGACATGCTTTTGGTTGGGGCGGCACCCGATGCGTTTGTAGCAAAGAAAATGGTACAAGAGTTTAAGCCTAATGTGATCACTCTAGATATTGAAATGCCTAAAGTGGATGGCTTACGTTTTTTAGAGGTCATGATGAAAGCATGCCCCACACCGGTAGTTATGGTGTCTACGTTAACGGAAAAGGGGGCGGATGCTACGCTTCGCTCGTTAGAGTTGGGGGCGGTAGATTTTGTTCCAAAACCTAAGTTAGGTGTGGTGCAAGGTATGGAAGAGTATCGGGCAGTAATAACGGAAAAAATTAGAATGGCGGCGCATTCCACACTGAGTGCGCCTACACAGTCGCGGGCGTCACAACATGCGGCCATGCGTTACACTGGCAGTGAAAAGGTAATAGGAATTGGGGCTTCTACTGGCGGCACTGAAGCGATTAAAGATGTACTCATGCATTTCCCTAGAAACGCGCCTGCCACTGTTATTACCCAGCACATGCCGCCGGGTTTTACGACAACCTACGCCCGCAGATTAAATAGCTTATGTGAAGTGGAGGTTAGTGAAGCAAAAGGCGGAGAGCGTTTATTACCTGGACATGCCTATTTAGCGCCGGGTGATAAGCACCTCGTTGTTGAGCGCAGCGGCGCAGATTATCGAATTGCCTTGTCTGATGGCCCAAGAGAGTCGGGGCACAAGCCTTCAGTAGACGTGCTTTTTAATTCATTAGCGGTTAATGCAGGGGCAAATGCTGTTGGTGTGTTGCTAACCGGTATGGGACGGGATGGTGCAAACGGATTACGGCAAATGAGACAGCAAGGAGCCACTACGTTTTGCCAAGATGAAAAAAGCTGTGTTGTATTTGGCATGCCCAAAGTGGCGATAGAATTAAATGCGGCTAGCCATGTTACGCCGCTAGCTTCGCTAGCAGATGCTATACTCGATACATTAGAGTCGATTGGCGTGGGTACTCGGCTTTAATTGGTTTTTGTTTAATCTATGTTGCCGCTAAGTTTGCACTTAGCTTGTTAGCTGATTTAATTGATGTTTTAATGAAGCGGATCTGTTGTCACGATTACATTGCTGTTACAGAAAGCTGTTACTGTAACCTCAACTACGGAATGGTTATCGTGAATGCTTACAATAGGCCGATAACAATATAAGAAACATTAGCAACGCCCCTAAAAAATCATGAGAAATACGAATACATGATGGGGAAATAAAAGGCATGGGTCGTTACGGTATACCTGAATTTATTATCATTAGGTATAATTCCTAACACCTAAAAATAAGATCATAATTGCTATAGTTTCAAAACAAATCAAGGCATCACATAGCCTTCTCTACCGAAAACAAATGAGCTTGAACGATATCAGGCCGTTGGGGACATGTATGAAACAGCAAGCGCTAATCGCATCTATCGCAATGGTATTATCATCCGCAGCATTTTCTTCTGCAGCCTTGGCAAATGGCGGGTTTCAACCAACCGCTAAAGCATGCGTGAATGTGGGTAAAGAAATTTCACGAGTGAGTGGTGAAATGGATGCAGCTAAATCGGGTATTCAAAAGTCTTGGTTAAAGCGACAGTTGGGCGCGCTAGAAACTAAGCGTTCAAACTGTTCATCAAAAGGGTTTAAAGGCAGACAATTAGTTGCTAAAACTGATAACTAAAGCCTGCTACACTTTATATATCAAGGGTGTTCTATGCACCCTTTTTCATTGCTTGCTCAAGCTCAGTTAAACTTTCCACAATCAAGTCGGGTGTAAGTCCTAACGGATACATTATCTTGCCAGGTCTGCTCACAAACGTGGTTTGCATACCAATAGCCTTCGCACCACTGACATCCCACCCATGTGCGGCTACCATCATGGCTCCTTTGGGCTCAACGCCAACTTCTTTACATGCCCAGCGGTATACTTCGGGGTAAGGCTTATACGTTTTTATTTGTTCCGTGCTGAGTACATGCGAAAAGCATTCACTAATACCTGCAAATTCCAGCTGCGCTTTTAGCCCTTCAATAGAGGAGTTGGATAGCGCCACTAAGGGTACATTTAACGATTGCAGCTTTGAAAGTGTTGGCTTTACATCATCATGCGCAGGAAGCTTGGTAATGTGGCTTTTTATGGCGTTAAGGGCTTCATCTTCAGAAACCGTAAAACCTTTACTATGCGCCACCATCACCAAAGCAGCTGCTCCAATGTTGATAAAATCATGAAACTGGTTAGAAGCTATATCGACAAGGGAGTGATGTAAAAGGTTGGCAAACCACAAATCGACTAAGTCTTCATTGCCACCGAGTAATGGCGCTAAACCATGCTTCATTTCTGCCATATCAAGCAAGGTTTCGTTAATGTCGAAAAAAATCGCTTTAGGTGCTGTCATGCTAGTAACTCCCTTTATTATTGCGCTTTCGCGCGACGTCTAAGCACATCTATACGCTTATCTAAGGGCGGGTGGCTCATAAATAATTCTGAAAATGCTGACTTACCCGAAATGCCAAAGGCCATCATGGTGCCATCTAACTGACTTTCACTGTTTGATTTTAAGCGCGTTAACGCCGCTATCATTTTTTGTCTGCCCACTAATTTGGCTGAACCTGCATCGGCCCGGTACTCACGTTGACGGGAAAACCACATCACAATAATGCTAGCCAAAATACCAAACAGCATTTCTAGTACAAACACAATGCCATAGTAAGCAAAGCCGCCTAATGCACTGCTTCCGTTATTACTGCCACGAGCAGCATTAGAAATAGCGCCTGCAATTACGCGCGCTAAAAAGATAACGAAGGTATTCACAACCCCTTGAATTAATGTAAGGGTAACCATGTCGCCATTGGCAATGTGAGATATTTCATGAGCAAGCACCGCTTCCGCTTCATCTTCGCTCATACCATTTAATAAGCCACTGCTTACAGCAACTAAGGCATTGTTCTTATTCATGCCGGTCGCAAAGGCGTTTATTTCAGGTGAGTCGTAAATAGCCACCTCTGGCATGCCAATACCCGCTTTTTTAGCTTGGGCAGATACCATATTAATTAACCAGTGTTCAGTGGGGGTGGTGGGGTTATCAATCACTTGGGCTCCCGTACTTCGTTTGGCAATCCATTTCGACATGGCTAATGAAATAAGCGCACCGCCAAAACCAAAAACCGCAGAGAAAACTAATAGCCCAGTCATACTGCGGTTTTCAATACCAAAAGTAGCAAACACAATATTCAGCACAATACCTAGCACTAACACCACGGCTAAGTTGGTAACAAGGAACAAGAAAACCCGTTTCATATAATGTCTCTATCTTGAGGTAAAAGGCTAAGGTAAAATTTACGATAAAAGCTATGGCAAAAAGCCCAGTAAAAGAACCAGTACAATAGTTATATTATGGTGGCGAAATATTGCGCTTCAAAGAGGGGACAATAAAAAAGCCGATGATAAATATCATCGGCTTTGGTTAAGTAGCTTATATCCTGTTAATTAAAAGAACAGGTAAGACACACTCAGTTTCATACTTCTTGGCATGATATAGCGCCCGTTAGGTGAATCAGGGTTTCTAGGATCGCCTTCGGTTATACCTTGTTCGTCTGTTAGGTTGTCGATAGACAATTGAACACGGAGGGCATCGGTAGGCTCAAGTGTCATGCCCACATCAACTTTTTCATACCCTTCTAAGACTACCGTGTTTTCGTTGTCACCAAAGCGATCGTCTACGGCTGAAAAAGTACCGTAAACTGTGGCATACATGTCACCCACATCGAAACCATAGCTTGGGGTCATACGTACTTGCCAGCCAGGCTGACGCTGCGCTTCATTACCTTCATTGGTAGCACTTGCTGTAATTTCGGTTTCTTGAAACGTTGCATTTAAACTAAGTGAAAAACCAGAATCGTGGCTGTACTTTCCGTCAAACTCAATACCGTAAGCTTCATTCGTTAAAATTTCAGCCGGTGCACCTGGACGACGTACAAAAGTATCGCCTTGCACTTCGTTGGCAAACGCAGTGGCAAAAAATTGAATGTCGTCATTCATGAATTTATAGCCAAGCTCGCCCTGAGTAACTTCTTTAATTAAGTCATTACCGCCAGTATAAGCGCCCCAGTTATCACGAAAGTCATCAAAATAAGGCATTTTGTAGCCACGGTTCATACGTACGAACACACCGCTAAAATCATTAAGTGCGTAGTTAGCGCCTAATGTCCAAGATGTCTTGTTTTCGTCATACTCTAATGCTTTGGTTATTACGCCATCTAGACCCTCATCTACTGAGTAGCTTACTTCATGGTTTTCACGACGTAGCCCTAAATCGATGCTTAAATCTTCAGTGGCATACCATGTGCTTGTGGCATACAGTGCGAATGTGCTGGCATCGCCTACCGAGTTTATATCGTAGCCCCAACCACAGCCTTCTTCGCTGCTATTGCAAGCTATGCCGTCTAGCATTTCGCCACCAGGCACTAATACATAGTAGGCTTGGTTTCCAATGCTCCACCAGTCTTCTGCTTTAGTGGTCGCGCTATAAATACCAAAAGAGGTATCGAAGTTGTCCCACGATTTAGATACGGCCAAGTCGTTAGTGAATGACTCAACGTCTTTCAGTACAACCCAACGGCCAATTTGTTGAATAGGGGTATCGGCATCGTAGGTGTTTCCGGTTACTGCACCCGTCGCGCTTTCGCCGTTATCAGCTACATCGGCAACAGTAACAGCAGAGCCATCTGGCACTAAACCAAAGGTGTTAGCTTCGCCTTTAGTCAGGTTAAAACGGTCAACCAAATGCCAGCCGCCACCTAGCTCAAGCTTTAAGCTACCCCCGCTCACATGACCATCCCAGCCGCGACCGTCGCCAAAGTCGAAAGACTCAGCGGTATTATCTGGGCCATAGTTTATAGTGGCTTGACGATTCAACGGGCCTATTTGGGTGTAGTTTGCATCAATGCCTTCTACATTCAACGGCGTAGGTAAATACCATGTACCATGATCGTCAGTTTGACGGGTATAAAGGTTTAACTCACCTTTATCAAAAATTTTGGTTAGGTTAACAGTGAATTGGTTGCCCTCTTCAGAGCTAAACCCAGCATCGCGAATACCATCAGAGCTTTTTACGTAACCGCCTACCATGTAGTAAAGGTCGTCGGCTAGTGCACCGCTAAGTACAAGATCAACGCGATTCAAACCATAATCAGATACCGTATATTTTACGCTGGCTTCAGAATCTTCACCGCCGCGTTTTAAGCGAAAGTTGGTGGTTAAACCGGGCTGCCCGTTACTCACTACCGGGTTAGGACCACCCCGTAAGCCTTCTACCATTTCAATAGTGTCGTCTATTCTAAACATCTGAGAGTTTTCTAGGAACGACAATGTTGAAGCGGGGTAGATAGGTGAACCTTCTAACGCAATGGTAAGGAAAGGTGCATCACCGCCACCTGGAAATCCTCGAACAAATACGTTTGCACCCGACTCGCCGCCAGAGCTTTCTACCCAAACCCCTGGAATGGCCTTAAATAAGTCAGCAGTAGATTTAGGGGCAAATTTTTCAATGTCGCTGGCATCAATATTGGTGACAGCAAAGCTTGCATCTATTTTTCTTATTCCTGCGCCGCCTGGCGTTCCACTCACTACAATAACTTCAGTATTTTCTGCGGTAGCCTGTTTTGTTTCTTCTTGTGCAAAGGCCGTTTGGGTTAACGCTAAAGAAATTGCAGTGGCTAGCATTCCTTTTGTGAACAACGTTTTCATGGTGTGTGCTCCTGAAAATAATTTTTGGGCGTTGTTAACCGAATGCGTGAAACAGGTTAAAAAAATGTCACTCGCTTCGGGAATGAGCAACAAAATAGATCTCTTTGCAAACGATTGCAAGAGTAAAGTACAATCGATTGCAAAAAATTTGTTTAAGCGTGTTAACATTTGTTGGCATGCAAGTTTGATGATGATGTTTGGTATGGCTAAACAATTAACTTGAGATACAGGAACTTAGGATGCCTTGCGTTGAGCATAGGCTTTTCAGGTATTTCTCGGTATAGTTTGAAAAAAAGAGAGAGCTAAATAATTTGAGTTCAGAAACAAAATTAACGTTAGCAAAGCTAGCAAAGTTAGCAGGGGTTTCTACCTCTACAGCTTCAAGAGCGTTAAAAGACAATCCGCTGATAAAGCAGGAAACGCGACGTAAAGTGCAGACTTTGGCAAAGGAGCACAATTACAGTGTTAATGCGGCTGCTAGCAGGCTACGTACGCAAAAAACGCATGTTATCGCGGTAATTTTAAACTTAATTGATCATACCGAGCAAAGCACCACCGATCCTTTCTTGCTGAAGTTGGTGGGGGAGTTAAACCAAGCGCTTAACGCTAAAGGCTACGAGTTGCTGCTATCGAATTCCTTCATGGCATCTGACGATTGGGCTAACTACTTTATTCACAGCCAGCGCGCCGATGGAATGATTGTAATTGGGCAGGGAAAGTCGACTAAGAAAATTGACCGCGCCGCAGAAGCTGGTGTACCCCTTGTAGTATGGGGCGATCCAAAAAGCGAAGCTAACTATCCTATTGTTGGCGGAGACAATTACCAAGGTGGGTTCGATGCTACTACTCACTTGCTGCAAAAAGGCGCTAAACGCGTATTGTTCTTAGGTGATGCAGAGCATGCCGAGATGCAAGAGCGTTATAAGGGCTATTTACAAGCGCATCAGAATGCCAATATTTCAGTAAGTAGCGACTGTACCTGCACTATCGATATAACCTCAAAAGCGGCATACGAGTATATAAATCAGAGGGTGAAAGCGAATGGCTTAGATTTCGACGGCATTGTGTGTTCAAGCGACATGGTGGCGCTTGGTGCACTTAAAGCGTTGAAAGAGCGCTACGTGGGTATTCCAAGCGATGTAGGTATTGTTGGTTACGACGATATTTCGCTAGCTGAACTTATGCATCCGGCTTTAACAACCATTCGCCAAAACACCCAGCAAGCCGCGTCAGCCATGGTAGATCAATTGCTTCGTCAGTTTGAAGGCCAAGAAACAGCTAGTTACGTGGTAGATACCCAACTGGTGGTTCGCCGTTCCAGTAAACACGATTAATGTACGTAAAAATGATTAGGGAAGAGAAAATAAAAGGTTAATGCAAACGTTTGCATTTTTGTTTTTATCCGTCTACACTCCGGCTTAATTTAGTTAACAGAGTGTTTACACATGTCCAGATTGTTGATTATCGCTGCAATAGCCGTTAGCTATTATGTGTTTGCCATACTGCTAAACAGTGTGGGCACGGTTATTTTACAATCGATAAACAGTTTCGACGTGTCGAAACCAGAAGCCAGCACCCTAGAAGGGTTTAAAGACTTATCCATCGCGCTAGTATCCTTTCTTGTCGCTAGCTTTATTCCTCGTATCGGCTATAAAATTTCTATGCTATTTGGCCTAATTCTGGTGGCCACGCTATGTGCTATTACGCCTAGTATTGGCAGCTTCTGGGTTATAAAACTCTTGTTCGCAGGTATAGGCACAGCCTTTGCGTTAGTGAAAGTGTCGGTATACGCCATTATTGGGCAACTCTCTTCCAGCACCAAAGCACATAGCTCGTTGATGAATACCGTTGAAGGTATTTTCATGTTGGGTGTACTGTCTGGTTATTGGGTATTTGCAGCCTTTATTGATCCCACCAACGAAGCGTCTCTTTCATGGCTGAACGTGTATTACCTTATTGCCGCTCTAGTTGCCGTAACGATTTTATTGGTGCTAGCCGCGCCGATTCAAAAACCAGAAGTAAACAGGGAAACTGGGGTAGGCAGTGCGTTTATCGACATGCTTAAGCTAGCCTATAAACCCTTAGTGCTCATCTTTATTCTTTCGGTGTTCCTCTACGTTCTAATTGAGCAGGGGATAGGGTCTTGGTTGCCGACTTTTAACCGAGAAGTACTGGGTTTACCTACCCAAGTGAGTATTCAAATTACCAGTATTTTCGCCGTAGCGCTTGCCGTTGGCCGCTTATTGGCTGGGGTAGTGCTAGCAAGAGTGAGTTGGTATCCCTTCATGAATGCCTGCCTAGTAGGTATGGCCGCCGTCATGTTATTGAGTTTGCCTTTAGCCGAAAAGGTAGACGAGAACCTCGTTGCTAGCTGGGTAGACGCGCCAATAGCGGCGTACTTAATCCCGCTTATTGGGTTAATGATGGCACCTATTTACCCTGTTATTAATTCTGTGATGTTAAGTGCGTTGCCCAAGGTGCAACACGCCCCTATGACAGGCCTAATAGTGGTGTTCTCCGCGCTTGGCGGAACTACAGGTTCTATTATTACCGGCTATGTATTTGAAGCAATGGGCGGGCAACAAGCCTTTTACTTATCGCTTATTCCCATAGGTGCACTACTTGTCACTCTGTTCTTTTTTAAACGAGCAACCTCTTCAATAGTGTTAAAGGATACCGCGTAACATGGCATTAACTACAAGTGGCTGGCGCACCTGCTTACCATTTTTTCAAAGCAATTTGTTTAAAGATGTGCAAAACGCGGCCTTGTTTGAAGACAGTAAGACCTTTGCCGATGCCATTATACTAAGTGATTGGCAGAACGTAATAAGCCAATACGAGCAGCAGAAAAATAACGAAGGCTTTAGTTTATCGTCGTTCGTTGAAACATATTTTAACATACCGGACATGGTGGCAAGCAGCACAGATTTAACATTCAGTGCTGTACCAGACTATGTGCAACATATGTGGGATGTACTTACCCGTACACCAGATGCAGAAAATATAGATAGCCTTATTAGTCTATCGCGCCCGTACATAGTACCAGGCGGCAGATTCAGAGAAATATATTACTGGGATAGCTACTTTACCGCCTTAGGCTTAATCGATTCTGGTAAGGCCAACATGGCAGTCAACATGTTGGAAAATTTCTTAGATATACTGGATGAAGTAGGCTGTATTCCAAACGGAAATCGAGCCTATTATTACACCCGAAGCCAGCCGCCCGTGCTGGCGTTAATGTTCGCATTAGTAGAAAAAAAATTAACCAATACCCAGCGCCAACGCGCTATTGCCGGTATTGAAAAAGAATATGCATTTTGGATGAACGGCGCCAATAACTTAAGTAGCGCACAAGCGGTTAGCCACGCCTGCGATCATCTCGTTCGCATGCCAAACGGTGCATTACTTAACCGGTATTACGACAGCGAAGCCTCACCACGACCAGAATCGTACAGAGAAGATATTGAAACGGCAGAACTCGTAGGCGCAAAGTCAGTAGAATTTTACCGCCATATAAGGGCGGCTTGTGAATCAGGGTGGGATTTCAGTTCCCGTTGGCTTGCTGATGAAAGCGCCTTGTGTAGCATTCGTACAACTGAAATAGTCCCCATTGATTTGAACGCACTGCTGTATTTTGTTGAAAGTACATTGGCGCGGGTTAGCACCAAAGCCAGCAAATACCGTGAGGCCGCTGTTAACCGAAAGCAGGCAATAAATACCTATTTGTGGAATGAAGACAAAGCCTGTTTTTACGATTACCATTACCCCAGTAATACGCAAACTACCGTGCTTTCAGCGGCGGCAACCGTACCTTTGTTCGTAGAACTTGCCACCGATGCACAGGCTGTTGGGGTAAATGTTGCCCTTCAAACGCACTTGTTAGCACTCGGCGGAATAGTGACCACAGCAAATACCACTACTCAACAATGGGATTCACCCAATGGGTGGGCGCCTCTGCAATGGTTTGCGGTGAAAGGGCTACTAAATTATGGTTTTAGTGATGAAGCGAGCGACATTATTAATCGCTTTACGCAAACCATTGACGATCATTTTGCGCGAACCGGCGTAATGCTAGAAAAGTACAACGTGTGCGAGCCTGACAAAACGGCAAGTGGCGGGGAGTACGAAGTTCAGCTAGGGTTTGGTTGGACGAACGGCGTTTATACACGCTTTAAAACCATGCAAGGTGAATGAGAAGCCGCTAGCGCCCAAACCTTTACCTTTGAGTTATGAAGCAGTGTTAGCGGCGCTAGCTCCAAAAAGCATTAGCTATACACTGAATGCGAAAACGTCTTCTTGTACTACAAGGGTGTACCGAAGCTAACCAAAATACCCACACCCACCAACGCAATTACCGACCATATCAGCGTAGCCTTCGTGGCTTTTTCGCCCATAACCCAAGCAACGCCTAGCGACATTAACGCGCTGGTGGCGATTAAGGTTTGCACCACGGCAGCTTTAGCATAAGCAAAGGCAAACATTTGAAGGTAAATAGCGGCGGTAGTGCCTAATAAGGTGGCAAGTACAAACGCAGGCCAAACCCGTTGGTTGGTTGCTAATACTGGCATCCATTTAGTGCGGGTAATCACAATAAAGGGTACGACAAAAACCATACCGCCTACCAAGCGCAAGAAAGCTGCACTGGCGGCGTCTATATCACCACTACCTAGAATGTCGCGGCTAACCACAGCGCCTATAGCTTGGCACAATGCTGCCCCCACGCCATACATATAGCCTGAGGTTGCGAATACGTGCGTGGTATTTCGCTTGCGGGCTTTTATCACCATGTCTACCGACAATAACACTACTGCAATACCTACCCACTGCTGCCAGGTTATCCATTCACCAATAAACGCCATGGCAAAAAGGGCAGTAAATAAAGGCGCTAAGGTTTCGGCCACTAGTACCGCTTGGCTATCGCCAATAGATTTCAACGCTTTAAAAAAGCAGGTGTCGCCAATACCAATGCCAATAAAGCCGCTAAGTAGCAGCCAAAGTACAGCGTTGGTTTCATAAGCACTTGGCTGCACTACCGCAATAACCGCAGCCAAAATAGCAATAGAGATAAGGCCCTTCCAAAAATTCATGGTAAGGGGGGAGAACGCGTTACCTGTGCCCCTAAATAAACGTGCGGCTATTGCCCAACAAAGTGCCGTACCTAGTGCTGCGAATACACCCATTAGTAACCTATAAAATATGAAGCTTAGAAAAAAGAGCGGCTATGCTAAATGAAAGTGAATGCGTATGTTAGTAGATATTAAAGATTCCGAGTACAGAAAATAAGTTAACTAACTAAAAGTTAACGGAAACACAGCCAAGTTTGTGGCAATGTTATAGCACAAGGGCAAATAGCCTTACCTACCTTAAACGTAATTAAAGAGTATAAAGAATGGATTTAAGCGGTATTAAAGGTGTTATTTTCGATTTAGATGGCACTTTGGTTGAGTCTAGCCTTAACTTTTCGCAAATGAGAACCGATATAGGTTGCCCGCAAGATGAAGACATTCTTACATTTATAGACAATATGGTGTGTGAACAAGAAAAGCAGAACGCCAACCACGCCATATTGCAACACGAACTAACCGACGCACAAAACGCGAAATGGCTACCCCTTGGTAAGCAAATGGTAGATAAGGTTTTAGAGAATAACTTGCCCATAGCTATTGTTACACGCAACTGCCGAGAAGCCACGGCCATTAAAATAGCCAACAACCGCATACCCATTGAGTTTGTACTTACCCGAGAAGATGCACCCGCCAAGCCCGACCCCACAGCATTATTACACATAGCCCAACACTGGCAGCTACAACCCGAAGACTGCCTGTATGTGGGTGACTTTATTTACGACCAATTAGCCGCCGAAAATGCCGGTATGCGGTGCTTGTTGGTGTAGTGAGTCTAGACCTATGCCTGGGGGGATAGGATCTTCTGGACCGACCGGAAGAATAAACTCATAATTTTCAGTAATAAAGTATGAAGTAAACGTTCCACCATAGACATTAGTATAATCTTGCTCCTTTAACTCTTGAATGTTTGATTTTTGTTCGATATTCATAGTATTTCCTTTCTTGGATTTAATTATTTTCATTTTGCTCCGAAAGCATTTGGAGAATAAAAATAATTATGAGCAATAAATATGAATATAGGGACATATCGTGTAATTAAGCGATTTTTGGGTGTTTTTGGCTTAATTTTGCAGATTTTCTTACTGACTTCACATTTAAGTCAAGCATCAGCGAATGGGATAAGTTCGTACGGGAGAGGGATTTTTGCGGGAACTCCAACCGGACTGATAAGAGATATCGAAATCGCAGGAGATGTGATTTTTCTTGCTGCGGAAAATGGAGTGTTCAAGGTCATAGGCTCACATGCGGAGAGAATTCCTTTTAATCAATCTAATAGCAAAACAGGAATTATTTCGGACGTATCATTTGATGCTGACGGTTATCTATGGATTGTTGAATATGGAGTAGGGATTTTTAGATACAATTTGAATTCGGGTAGTTCTGAGGAATATCTATTACAAACTACAAAACTTGATAAAGTCTGGAAGATAATAATTTCTGATGATTTTTTAACTTTCTCTACCATCAATGGCATATTAATTTTAGACCGTGCGAGTGAAGAGCTTGTTGACTGGGCAGACAGTATCTCTCCTGGGAAATTATCCAAAGTTTATTCGTTAGCACTCCAATCGCAAACAAGAGTTCTAGGTCAATCGAAAGATCATTTAATAGATATTGATAGCAGAGGCGAGCAAGTTTCTCTCATATCTGTAAAAGAACATTTTAACAAACTATCAGAGATCACTGCGTTAGCCTCCCGTGAGGATACTATCTATGTAGGAGGTCCTGAAGGTGTCTACTCCATGAGTGCAGCTCTTCAGAAAATCTCATATATCCCATTTGATAACTCTTTAGCTGTGAAGAACCCTGTAAATAGTATTTTTGTATCGTCTAAAAATGAAGTATGGGTTGCCGCTGGTGGAATTTACAAAATTTCAGAAAGTAGAATTAATGCTTTGAATTGGATGAAGCCGATGTTGGACTCGGATGCTATCTATTCAATTATATCTGTTAATGAAACCAAGAATGGAGAAATACTACTGTCGTCCTCTCAATTGGGAATAATTGCACTGACGGGCTCTCAAAGGTCTGTCAACTACCTCAATTTCAAAGGATCGATTTATGAAAAAAATATTGAAGATTTCGGGCAGGATTCATCGGGGAGACTTTTTGTAAAGGATTCAGAAAACTCATATAACATTTCGAGAGACAACAGCACTTTAACTACGTTTACCGACAACAGGCCAAGCGGATGCTCCGACAAATATGAAGTATTGTTTGAGTCACTTTATAATAACTCCTTTGAGGAGTTAGACTTTTGTCAAAGCAGCCATAACCATGTACTCAAAGCCGACAGCAAGACATTCTACGCATATCTTAAAACACCTGATGGCTGGAAATATTTCTTATTTGATAAGACTAAAATATTAGACAGCTTTGACGCCCCTGCATTTGTAAGAGAGTCCATAGTATTGAGTAGTGGGGAAATCCTAGCTTATGACATTCATAGCACCTTACATTTTCAGTTATCAAAATATAAATGGAAGGTTCTCAGTGTAAATACCACGAAGTTGCAAGGTATAACATGTGCCATAGAGTTAGGTGATTCATATTTGATTTGCACGTCTGGAAGCGGTTTGAGGCAGATAAATAGTTCTACAGGAGAGGTTTCAAAGTCATCAATTTTTGGAGATATTGATATTAGGTTTATAAGGGGGGGGCATCTTAGTCAAGAAAATATTCTATGGTTAGCCACTAATATGGGACTTTTTGTCTACGATACTGAGCTCAACGTGCTATATGAATTAGATAGCAGGGCAGGAGTCTTTGATCTAGATTTCGGCTATAGAAAAATTTATGGGACTGGTGGAAAAGTTATCGTTGTGGGGGATAAATTAGTATACAACTTTGATGAGAGTCTTTTGCTACAGAGTCTTCGTCAAAGCGAAGATATGCTATCTAGCACAAGTATCTACAGAATAGAGTGGAAGAACAGTGGAGGTGATGTTAAATCCGTAAATCCGCATTATTTAGATGTGCCAATTGAATTAGAAAGTGAATATGGAACGTTAAGTTTCAGCGTTGCATCTAATAGCTACGTTGAAAGTTACAAACATAAACTAGAGTTTAGAATACTCGGGTATATTGAAGATTGGCAAACTCACAATGCATCAAGTATGAATTTGGCTATTTCTGATATTGGCTATGGTAATTTTGAATTACAAGCGCGAGTACAGCCGCCCCATAGCAGCGTCGAATACCCTATCAATTCTCTACATTTCAAAATAAATCCGCCATTCTATTTAAGTCGCTATGCCTATGTTCTGTATGCCATCCTTACGCTTCTCTGTTTATATTTGTACAGAAAAGGCTACCTAAAACTATTGGCTTTAGCGGTTATAAATACCTCATTAGTTCAGAAGATGTTAGGAAAATACGGCACAGAGCATAAGAACAAAGTAGAGGCATTAGCGCAAAACAAAATTCGACTTTTCAGCAATGTTTCGCACGAACTTCGCACGCCACTGCAACTCATTATGAGCGAGTTAGGTAATTCAAAGAAACGTGATTTAGTGGGTGAGAAGCTTAATATTACCGCGTTAGTTCACAACGTCCAAAGAATGGAAAACTTATTAGATCAAGTGAACACGGTAGACAAACTGGGTACTTCAACGCTCGAAAATTTTAGGTTGTACTCTGCTGATGATATCAAAATTATAGCAGCAAGCTTAGACTCATTAGTGAAAACAAAGCGCCAAGTACTCGATGTGAATATGCGAGGGACTGGCACTATATCACTCTTAAAAGGAAGCTTAGAGTCGATCATTGGCAACCTCATCACTAACGCGGTTAAATTTACCGAAAACAATGGGGTAATTAAATTCTCTGCCGTTTTTGATGAAGAAAACCTAACACTTAGCGTTAGGGATAATGGAAAAGGTATTGATGAGTCTAACCATCAAGAAATTTTCAAGCGTTACACAAGAATAGATCCATCTCCCGAAGCTGCAGGCGAAGGAATTGGTTTGTCTTTAGTTAAAGAGTTGGTGGCTATTAATCAGGGCCAAATATCTGTCGACAGCGTGCTGGGCAAAGGTACCAAGTTTATAGCTACTTTCCCCTTAGATGATATACAACTTTTAAATAGTCAAAACTTAGATGAAAGTACTGATAGTAATTGGGAAGATAAGCCAGCTATCTTGTTGGTTGATGATAGCCGTCAACTTCGCAATTACTTATTTAAGTTATTCTCTCCTACTTACAAATGCCTTGTCGCTAGAGACGGTAAACAGGCTTTAGATATTCTTCAAAGTCACCACGTTAACCTCGTCATAACCGACCTTATGATGCCAATTATGGGGGGGCTGAACTTTGTAGAAAAATTACGTGATACCGGTGATTTAAAATATTTACCTATTATCGTTTTAACGGCAAAAGTAGATGATGAATCGAAAGAAAGGGCATTGCAGGCGAATGTTGACTGTTTGCTTACTAAGCCTATCGCTGATGAAGAATTAATACTTAGAGTAAGGCATCTTGTAGCATTAAAACGTACCCCATCAAACAACCTTTCGTCGTCAGACATGACTGATAGTGAAGAAAGCTG
The DNA here is from genome assembly GCF_019249255.1 of Alteromonas lipotrueae. NCBI lineage: Bacteria > Pseudomonadati > Pseudomonadota > Gammaproteobacteria > Alteromonadales > Alteromonadaceae > Alteromonas > Alteromonas lipotrueae. The sequence goes on from NZ_JAESDJ010000002.1 coordinate 294,120, forward strand.
TATTTTATTGCCAGAACTTTCGTCAGAAAAAGACATGGCTTTTTACCTGAATTTTATTTCTGTTTTAGAAAAAAATTATCAAGATGAATATTTTACTAGAGATAAAGCTGCTGATTTATTATTAATAAGCCCCAGAAGTTTAAACCGAAAACTTTCAGAGCTGTTCGATTACAACTTCAGTGAGTTTCTCTCGCGATTTAGGATAGATAAGTCCAAAGCCCTGCTAGCCGATGGCGCTTCAGTTATTTCGGTAGCTATAAGCGTAGGCTTTGCTGGGCCGTCCTACTTCTCAACCACATTCAAACGCATTGTAGGCATACCACCCAAACAGTATTCCAGCACTTTAGTTGAACCGCGCAGTTCCGAACAGCAGGTTTAACTACCAGCAATTCCTCCTAGGAAAAGTGAAATTGAAGCGCATACATTAATTTATTTAACCAATTTTGCATTAATTGATAATGCATTTGGTTTTTTATGTCTTTCTTTCTTAAATGGTTTTTGCTGGAAAGTCACTGTCGTTAGAAATAGACTCATTGAATAGTTCTTTTAAGGCAGGTATACCATTGGGTGAAAACGACTCCCCAATTTATAACGCCCCATTTTCTCTAATTTATATAAGTTTAAGGCTCATCATGAATCGAAAAAACGCATATAGACATTACCCTAAAGCTTTAGGGGCTATGGTACTATGGGTATTGGTAGTTTCCATCGTTAAACTTATACCAATAGACTGGCTTAGAACAACATTGATTGTATTAGCAACGGTTGTGACCTTTATCTATGCTTCTTTTTATATATCCAAAAAGGACTAAACATAGATTTCAATCAACAAGTAATAATGGCTAGGGGTAATGTGTGCTAATAAAAGAATCGATTTTAAGTTTGAAAAGGTCGGTGTTATTCTCACTAATGGTCTTGTGGAGCGCGTTCTTCGGAATATCGGTTCTACTTAGTCAAGCTGATGTCATTATTTTTTGGATGAAATTGAACCATTTTATAGTTATCGTACTTTCGTTCGTTTATTCAATTTTCTTCATTCTCGTTGCAACATCTTCAAGCATACAAAATTTAGTTATTCAAAATACAAAACGAAATCAATTTGATGAAAAAGTATTTTATTTTACTTCCTTTGTCTCTTTTGCCTTTTCAGCAACGACATTTTTTTTGAGTTTACAAGCAAAGTAGGGCGTTCCAAATTTGTTTGGGCTTAGCCGATGGTGCTTCAGTCATTTCGGCCGCTATAAGCGTCGCCTTTGCAGGGCCATCCTATTTCTCAACCACATTCAAACGTATTATGGGTATACCACCTAAACAGTATTCCAGCACTTTAGTTGAACCGCGCAGTTCCGAACAGCAGGTTTAACTACCAGTAATCCCTCCCATAAAAAGTCAGCTTAAACCGCATACATTAATTTCATTAACCAATATTGCACCTATTGGTAATGTATTTGGTTGTTGTTGTTCTGCCTTTTTATCTATTATTCAAGCTATGATCTTTGCAAAGGTAGCTTACCTGTTAACAATTTCAGAAATAATTCTCATTTTTGTTTTTCGATTTTGTAATTCTAACAACTTTCCATATCACTGAAATATATCAATTTTATTTTTATCTTTTTACTTTGAGCTTATTGTAAACTTGTTGGCTTACCTATTGGTAAGCTTTATTGTTAATAACTTGTGTTGATCTTATTGCTTTTTTGGTTAATCATTTTACACATGGTTTGGATCTTTGGTATTACCAATTTGGTAATCTTTATTTCTAGGCTATATCGAAAATTGAATTTCGTTTTTAGTCGCAGCAAATCTCGCTGGGCTTATTTTAATTGGTTTACTAAAACCGTTAATTACAGGACAAATTGCATGAACATCAGCACACGTAAAACATCGCTCTCTTTTGTAGTGGGCACCGCGCTTACCTTAGCAAGCACCTCGTTTGTATATGGGGCTTCAGTCGCCATCGATAACCCAGGGTTTGAAAGTGGGTTCGATGGCTGGGCCGATACCGATCCTTCCGCTGTCTCCGGGAATGCCTACGCAGGAAGCAGTTCAGCTAAAATTTCTGGTACTAACGGTAAAGTTGAACAATACGTTGATGTTACGCCCAACACCGATTACACCCTAAGCGCCTACGTGAAAGGTGTGGGTAAAATTGGTGCCGACGTAAACGGTACACGGTTTAATAGAACCGGCGGCGGCAGTGATTTTGAACCAGTATCGGTAAGCTTTAACTCAGGCTCTGCAACCTCTGTAAAAATCTATGCGAATTATTATGGCGGGGAAGGGCGGTTTGATAATTTCACTCTGGAAAGTTCGGGTTCAACAACGCCTACTGATAACGGAACATGTTCAGGAAATAACAACTTAAGTATTAGTACCGCGACCGACAATGGCACTAACGATGGGCATGGGCCGTTAAACACCATCGATAATGACTTAACTGATGAGTCTCGTTGGTCTTCTAATGGCACTGGCAAAACTATTACTTACGATTTAGGTGAAGTGGCTACGGTAAAAGAACTACAGGTAAAGTGGTTTAAAGGGAATACACGTAGCTCGTTTTTCAATGTGCATACTTCAACTAACAACAGCAACTGGAACGCGGTGTTACTTTCAGGTGCGTCAAACGGTTCAAGTTCCGGTTATGAAACGCATGACGTGACGGATTCCGATGCGCGTTATGTTCGTATTACCGGTTTAGAGAATTCTGCGAATACCTGGAATAGCATTGTCGAAACCAACATTTATGGCTGCGGCGGTGATATTGATGACACCACTGATCCAACAACTACTCCAACCGACTTCGACATGAGTGATTGGGATATGGAAGGTGCCGACCCACGTGTTGGCGACACGATGGAATTTGATGCCCTTCGTGAACAGCATGTTACGCCCAATGGTAATGGCTGGCGTCACGAGCTTAAAATCAAAGAAGAAAAACGTGTGGCAATGACTGCAGTTTATGAGGACTTTCAAGCCAATATAAAAGTAGAAATGTCGGATGGTTCAAAAGCCATTGTTGCCCAGCACCATGCTAGCGATACCGGCACTATCATGAAGTTGTACGTTTCTGATACCAGTGAGAGCGGCTTCACTCCAACATCGGCCGGTGTCGAAAGTGACAGTGTTGCTAGTAACGGTATTTTCGATGTGTTCGTCAGGCTAGCAAGGGAAGATGGTTCGGGCGAAGACAAGCAATTGCTGGGCACCATGATAAGTGGCCAAGATTTCGATTTTAGGGTGGTTAACGATCATGGTTACGTTACAGTATGGGCGTTTGGTGAGTCTTTCTCGCGTACAATTGAAGATAGCACTGAGTCTTATTTGAAATTTGGGAACTACTTGCAAGCACAAGATCCGGAAACCGGAGAAGATGTTGAAGACTCTAGCGATTGGGCTGCATTCTACGCAAGTGAAGGTATCACTGAAAGCTTGCTAACGTTCTCTAATATTGGCTATATAAGAAACGAAGACTAATAGCTGGCCGTAAAAATGTAAACATTATCAGGCGAAGCTTTCGGCTTCGCCTTTTTGTTAAATATACTTTCTGCGTTCTGCTAGGAAGCCAATAAACATAAACGCAAGTACAAAACCTGCGCCTTGGTACTGCCAAGGTAAGTAGGCGATAATGTGGTGCAGAAAAGGCGCGCCATAAAGGGTTAATGCGCCATAACCAAAGGCACATAGCACTACAAAAAGACTAACCCGTAGTATGAAATGATAAGGGGCTAAAATACGCTTTATATGGCTATTAATTATATCACCATACACCACTAAAATGGTGGCCATCAGCATGATACTCATTTCAGCGTAATAAGGGCTTAACGTGCGGGATAGGGCACTGAACAGTTCGTTCATACTACTTTACTCACGATAACGACACCTACATCATAAAGGTGACGTTATCATAACGATATATGTGGTTTTGCTAAAGCTTTTTGCTACAAAATGCTTTGCTACAAAGTACTGTTTAGCATACTCACCGCTTTATAGCCTTGCTCGATGGTGGCAATGCGGTCGCCGGTTTGATCCCGTTCCACAAATTTATGCTCAATTCCAGCCAGTTTTCCATTCGCAAAAATCGTTTCAAAGTCGATAACGCCTGTGCCCACATCGGCAAAACTACCGTCTGTTGCCATGTCTTTTACGTGCCATAATTTAAAGCGCCCAGGGTACTGTTTAAAATAATCTACTGGGTCTTTTCCGGCCTTTACTGCCCAATATAAATCTAGCTCCATAGACACTAAATTCGGGTCGGTTTCAGTAATAAGTACATCCAGTGGAATCTCATCATCACGCACTTCAAATTCGAAGTCATGATTGTGGTACGCAAGGGTAATATTGGCTTTGCTACACGCTTCGCCAATGGTGTTAAGCTTCTCAGCAAGTGCTTTGTAGGGCGCAATGCCCACGCCACGCTGCGCTTCGCTAAGCCAAGGCAGCACAAGGTATTTATGGCCTACGGTTTGAGCGTCTTCTAGCACTTGCTCTAAGTTTTTATCAAAGTCATTTAGCTGGATGTGGGCAGATGGAGCCGTTAACCCTTCGCCTTCTAATATAGTACTAATTTCTTTGGCGCTATGGCCAAAGTAACCCGCAAACTCAACCTCGTTGTAGCCTACCGCGCCCACTAATTTTAATGTGGCAGGCACGCTAACTTTCATAATGTCGCGCAGGGTATAAAGCTGCAGTCCAATACTGTTGCTCGCCATACCATTTAAAGACTTAGCCGTGTGTGAATGTGCAAGTACGCTGGGTATGGCGGCGCAACCTGCACCTATTGCCGCGGCTCGAATAAACTGCCTGCGGGTGAAGGTGGAAGTGGTAATCATAGCATTCTCCTTAACGCGCCATTATGCGCTGTTACACAATTCGGGCTGGGCCAGTACTGCCCCTAGCAATGAGTTCAAACGGCATAATAACTTTTGGTGCTTTACGAATTTTGCCGTTAATTACATCTATCAATAAGCTAACTGCCGTTTGGCCGAACTCTTCGGCTGGCTGGGCAATTGTGGTTAATGGTGGGTCGCAAAATGCCGAAAAGGCAATGTCATCAAATCCCGCGACTGAAATATCTTCAGGTATACGCAGGCCAGCTTGTTTTAATGCTTGCATAGCACCTATTGCCGTTTCATCGTTTTCACAAAAAACGGCAGTGGGCCTGTCTGCTTGCTGAGCAATGGTTACGCCGGCGTTATAGCCTGCTTGAAGCGTGAAGTCGCCAGGAAATAGCAGGCTGTCGTCGAAGGCAATATTGGCGTCGTTTAGCGCATCTTTATAGCCTAATAATCGGTCTTGTGTGAGCGGGCTAGAGTGAGGGCCTTTTATCATAGCAATACGAGTATGACCCAAGCCTAACAGGTGTTCGGTCATGGCTTTTGCCGCGGCACGGTTATCAAGCGACACAGTAGGGTAATTACCCTCATCAATCACTTCGCAGGCATTTACCATGGGTAAAAGGCCGTTGTCGTTAATCATGCTGTTGTCGAATGGGTTTAACGCGCGTAACTGAATAAGTCCATCGGCCTGCGAGGTGCTAACCATTTTTGCGTAATGGCTTTCAATGTCAGGGTTACCCAAGGTATTTGCCAGTAAAATAGAGTAGCCCAATTCGGCGGCCGTTTCTTGCATGCCGCTAATCACGCGCGCAAAAAATACATTCGCGACAGTAGGAACCAACACAACCAAGTTGTGGGTTTTTCCCGAACGAAACTTTACCGCCATTAAGTTGGGCTTGTAGCCCACAAGGTCTACTGCCGTCATTACTTTGGTGCGGGTTTTCGGAGAAACGCGTTCGGGTTGTTGAAGTGCCCGAGACACTGTTGCTACCGAAACGCCAGCGCTATCAGCAACGTCTCTAATATTTGCCATTTACTCGTGTCTTATTTTTATTCGCGCATTTGCGAACAGGTTAGATTGATGTAACCGATATCATTTTCAATTTAGAATACGGATCTTTCTTAGAAAATCCAGTACTAAGTGTATACTTTTTGTAAATACTTTTGGCATCTTAACCCGCTCATTCGATGTTCTAAAGCAAAATACGTTCGTTTAAGGGCTATTTAGCTTATCTTCTTAAACTTAAGTTTAACAAAAAACGCTCAAATACATTGACAGGTAAAAATGTAATCCGTTACATTTTAAATATAGTTACAATAATGCAACAAGTTTGCAATGAGCAAGCTTGATACTGGTATGGTTTTCCGGTTAAGCACTGCACCACAACAGGAGCTACGCAGCATGGCGAAAATGCAAAAAATAAGATTAGGAATGATTGGTGGTGGTGAAGGCGCATTTATTGGTGCGGTTCATCGCAACGCATTCGGGTTAGATGGCCAGTACGATTTAGTATGTGGAGCCTTTAGTCGCGACCCCAACAACAATGAAAGCACGGCAGATAGTTTAGGCGTTGAACATAGTCGTACCTATGCCTCGTGGGAAGACATGCTAGACAAAGAGGCTGCGCTTCCAGAGCAGCAACGCATGCAAGTGGTGTCTATTGTTACGCCGAATCATTTACACGTACCTATTTCAGTGGCCGCAATAAATGCGGGTTTTCACGTGTTCTGCGAAAAGCCCGCTGGCGTTGGCTTAGGCGAAGTAAAAGACTTACAAGACTTACTCCATAGTACCGACAGATTATACGGTTTAGCGCACACCTATTTAGGTTATCCCATGGTGTGGCAAGCGCGCCACATGGTTCAAAGCGGCATGCTAGGTAACATTCGTAAAGTGTTTGTTGAGTACCCACAGGGGTGGCTATCGGCAAATGAAGAAACCCACAACAAACAAGCCAAATGGCGTACCGACCCAAGTTTAGCGGGCGGTAGCGGCTGCATGGGCGACATTGGTACTCACGCTTTTGGGCTCGCTGAATTTGTTTTAGATGATGCTATCACCGCTTTGTGTGGTCAGCTATACACGCACATCGAGGACAGACAGTTAGATGACGATGGCGCAGCACTGATTAAAACCAAGAAGGGTGCTACTGGTGTGTTGATTGCCAGCCAAGTGTGCGCAGGTGAAGAAAACGCCTTAAAGATAAAAGTATATGGCGATAAAGGCGGATTAGAGTGGCATCAAATGGAGCCGAACTCTGTGGTGTATCGCCCCATTGGCCAACCCTATCAGGTATTCCGGGCAGGGTTAGGGCAACCCGGCTTGTGTGATGAAGCAGTTAATCGTTGTCGTATTCCAGGTGGGCACCCCGAAGGTTACCTAGAAGCCATGGCGAATTTATATAACGACTTTGCTGCTGCGGTGCATTGCCAAACTGGCAGCACAAACAGTAAGGCAAGTGGTGTGCCTGGCATTAATTCCGGTCTTCGAGGAATGGCGTTTATTGATGCCATGCTGGCCAGTAGTGAAAGTGATACTAAATGGGAAACCGTCAGCCCAGTTGGTACAGAATAAGTGGAGCATGTGGCAATGGAACAACAAGCAAAAGAACAACAAGCAAACGAAGCAAAACCAATTAAAGGCCCTGCCGTCTTTTTAGCCCAATTTATGGGTAAAGAAGCCCCCTTCGATACACTTGAAAACATGGCCAAGTGGGCCGCCTCATTGGGGTATAAAGGCATTCAAGTGCCTACCGATCCGGCACTGTTCGATTTAGAAAAAGCAGCAGAAAGCCAAGAATACTGTGACGAAGTTGCCGCTACCTGTAGGGCAGCGGGCGTAGAAATTACCGAGTTATCAACGCACTTGCAGGGGCAGTTGGTAGCGGTACATCCTGCGTACGATGAGCTATTTGATAACTTCGCGCCTGCACATTTACACGGCAACCCAAAAGCACGTACTGAATGGGCAGTGAACCAGCTTAAGTGCGCAGCTATTGCCAGCAAACGCTTAGGACTAAACGCGCACGCTACGTTCTCAGGTGCATTAATGTGGCATTTGGTGTACCCATGGCCGCAGCGTCCTGCTGGTTTAGTTGAGCAAGGGTTTGCCGAGCTAGCCAAGCGTTGGTTACCTATTTTAGATGCCTTCGATGAGGCTGGGGTAGATGTATGTTACGAAATTCACCCAGGTGAAGATTTGCATGATGGCGCTACCTTCGAAATGTTTTTGGCTGCGGTAGATAACCATCCTCGTGCCAATATTTTGTTCGATCCCAGTCACTTTGTACTGCAGCAGCTCGATTATCTCGATTTCATCGACAGATACCACAGCCGCATAAAAATGTTCCATGTGAAAGATGCCGAGTTCAACCCTAACGGCAGAAGTGGCGTTTATGGCGGCTATCAAGATTGGCAAGACCGCCCAGGACGTTTTCGTTCTCTTGGCGACGGGCAAGTCGATTTCAAAGGCATTTTCAGCAAACTGACTCAATACGGATTTAGCGGATGGGCCGTGCTTGAATGGGAATGCTGTTTAAAAGATTCAGCGCAAGGCGCCGCTGAGGGAGCGCCTTTTATTGCTGAGCATATTATTCAGCCAACCCGCTACGCATTCGATGATTTCGCCGGTGGCGAGGTTAGTGAAACGAAAAACAACCGCATTTTGGGCATAAGCGAATAACGCTGCCCCGCTGACACAGGATAATAAGAATCATGATAACCCTACGTCTTAGCACCATGATGTTTTTACAGTTCTTTATTTGGGGGGGCTGGTTTGTCACCTTGGGAACGTACTTAGCTAGCACCTTATCGGCCAGTGGTAGTCAAATGGGAATGGCATTCTCTACCCAAAGTTGGGGCGCGATCATTGCGCCTTTTATCGTAGGGTTAATAGCCGACCGGTTCTTTAACGCTGAACGTATTTTGGGTGTGCTGCACTTGTGTGGCGCGGTGCTCATGTACATGATGTATCAGGCGGGTGATTTCACCACTTTTTATCCGTACGTACTAGGCTACATGATTGCGTATATGCCAACGCTTGCATTGGTGAATTCAGTGGCTTTTGGCCAAATGACAAACCCTTCAAAAGAGTTCGGCAAAATTCGTGTGTGGGGCACCGTAGGTTGGATTGTTGCGGGCTTACTTATTAGCTACGTGTTTTCTTGGGATTCCACTTCTGCTATTGCTGATGGCATGCTTAGAAACACCTTTATGCTATGTGCAATAGCGTCGTTAGCCCTAGGTATATTCAGCTTTACCTTACCTGCAACACCGCCAAAAGCGGCAGGCCAAAAGACTGGCTTGCGCGATGTGTTGGGGTTAGATGCGCTAGCGTTACTTAAAGATAAGAACTTCTTTATCTTCTTTTTATCCTCTGTACTTATTTGTATTCCTCTTGCGTTTTACTACCAAAACGCCAATCCGTTCTTAACGGAAATTGGTGTTGAAAATGCCACGGGAAAAATGACGCTAGGTCAGGTTTCTGAAGTGTTATTCATGCTGGCTCTACCTGTTTTTCTTAACAAGTTTGGCATTAAGGCCACCTTATTAATAGGCATGGCGGCATGGGTAATACGGTATGCCTTATTCGCCTTTGGTAATGCAGACGAAGGGCTGTTTATGCTGATTGTGGGTATCGCCTTACATGGTATTTGCTACGACTTTTTCTTTGTGTCAGGGCAAATTTATACCGATGCCAAAGCTGGCGACCGCATCAAAAGCGCAGCTCAAGGGCTGATAACCTTGGCCACTTACGGGGTAGGTATGCTGATTGGTTTTGCGGTAGCAGGAAAAATTACCGATGAGTACACCACTGTCACATCTCACAGTTGGCAGGATATCTGGTTGTTCCCTGCAGGCTTTGCGGCGATTGTTTTGGTTATTTTCTTAGTACTGTTTAAATCTGAAAAGGTGAGTACTGATGCATAACGAACGCAGACGTAGCTTAATGAAAGCAATGGCGCTAACGGGCGCTGGTGTATTGGCACCTTCTGCGTTTAACAGCGCTCATGCAGCCAATGCAGCAGGGAATACAGCAGCCAATACTACAGAGCACGGCATGAAACAATCATCGCTAAAAGGCAATATTAATCATTCTGTTAGTCGCTGGACTTACGGCGACCTCTCCATTGAAGAGTTATGTAAATCCGTGAAGCAACTTAACTTCGCGGCTATTGATTTGGTGGGGCCGGAAGATTGGCCTGTACTGAAACAGTACGGTATTGATTCTTCTATGTGCAATGGCGCTGAAATTAGCCTTGAAGATGGCTTCATTCACAGTGAACTGCACGACGAATTAGAAGCGCGATACTTAAAGCATATCGACCTAGTGGCAGATGCTGGTTACACCAACCTAATTTGTTTTAGTGGCAATGCACGCGGAATGAGCAAAGAGGAAGGGCTAGATAATGCGGTGGCGGGTTTAAAACGCATTTTACCTCATGCACAGAAGCGTGGCGTGGTGATCTTTATGGAGCTATTTAATAGCAAAATAGATCACCCTGATTACATGGCCGATAGTTCAAAATGGGGTGTTCAGCTATGTAAACGTCTTGGCAGTAATCACTTTTCATTGCTGTACGACATTTACCATATGCAAATTAACGAAGGCGATATTATTCGCACCATTCGCGATTTTCATCCCTATTTTGGTCATTACCACACTGCCGGTGTGCCAGGCCGTAATGAAATTGATAGTACTCAAGAGCTGTATTATCCAGCCATCGCTAAGGCCATTTTAGAAACAGGTTTCGATGGGTATTTAGCGCAAGAGTTTATTCCAACACCAGATACAAAAGCAGGCAGAATTGAGTCGCTTAAAGAAGCGATCAGTATCTGCGACGTATGACTTTACAAGAAAACACCATACATGAAGTACGTGTTTAAGAGGACATAACATGGCGACGAACGAGTACGACGCAATCGTAGTAGGTTCAGGTATTAGCGGAGGCTGGGCAGCCAAAGAGCTCACCGAGAAAGGCCTAAAAGTGCTCATGCTTGAGCGCGGTAAAAACATCGAGCACATTAAAGACTACAAAAACGCACACAAAGAAGCGTGGGACTATCCACATCGTGACTTGCCAACACAGGCGATGAAAGTTGATTACCCTGTACTTAAGCGAGATTACCCGCTAAATGAGTCTACTAAAGGCATGTGGGCTAACGAGGTAGAAAACCCCTACACAGAAGATAAGCGTTTTGATTGGTTTCGAGGTTATCACGTAGGTGGTCGCTCACTAACGTGGGGGCGCCAAAGTTACCGATTAAACAAAGCCGACTTTGAAGCGAATGGTAAAGAAGGCGTAGCGGTAGATTGGCCTATTCGTTACGAAGATTTAGCCCCTTGGTATGACTACGTAGAAAAGTTTGCTGGGATTAGCGGAAACCGTGATGGTTTAGACGTGTTACCCGACGGCATCTACCAGCCTGCTATGGCGCTAAACTGCGTTGAAAAAGACGTGGCTGCACGAGTACAAAAAGCCTATAGCGGTGCTCGCCATATTATTCCCGGTCGCACCTCAAACATGACAGAGCCGAAGCCAGAACACGGACGTGCAAATTGCCAGTACCGTAATAAGTGCTGGTTGGGCTGTCCATTTGGTGGCTATTTCAGTACTCAGTCTTCAACGCTTCCTGCAGCAATGAAAACCGGTAACTTAACGCTTCGCCCTTTCTCTATTGTGAAAGAAATCTTGTTTGATAAAGACAAGAAGCGCGCGACTGGCGTTGAAATTATTGATGCTGAAACCAACGAAACATACGTTTTCAAAAGCAAGATCGTGTTTGTTAATGCCTCTGCATTTAATTCATCGTGGTTGTTAATGAACTCTGCCACCGATGTATGGGATGGCGGTTTAGGTAGCAGCAGCGGTGAATTAGGTCATAACGTGATGGATCACCATTTCCGAGTGGGTGCGTCAGCACAAGTTGAAGGCTACGACGACAAGTATACCTACGGTCGCCGCCCAAGTGGCTTCTATGTTCCGCGCTTTAGAAACTGGGGCGATGACAAACGAGACTACTTACGTGGATTTGGCTATCAAGGTGGCGCTGGCCGTTCAGGCTGGCGACAAGATGTGGCTGAGTTAGGTGTTGGTGCAAGCTTAAAAGAGGCTATGTCAGAACCCGGTGGTTGGACAATAGGCATGACGGCATTCGGTGAAATGTTGCCTGACCATTCAAATCGCATTTATCTGAACAAAAAAGTAAAAGACAAGTGGGGTTTGCCCGTACTCGCTATGGATGTTGAGATAAAAGAAAACGAACTGAAAATGCGTAAAGACATGCAGCAAGATGCCGTAGATATGTTTGAGGCCGCTGGCCTTAAAAACGTGAATGGCTGGGATGCAGACTACGCACCAGGCATGGGTATACATGAAATGGGTACTGCACGTATGGGCCGAGATGCTAAAACCTCAGTGCTAAACGGTCACAATCAAGTATGGGACGCGCCTAATGTTTTTGTGACTGACGGTGCATGTATGACATCGGCAAGTTGTGTAAACCCATCACTTACCTATATGGCACTTACCGCTCGCGCGGCTAGCTTTGCCGTAGAAGAGTTAAAGCGGAGGAACTTGTAATGGAACGTAGAGACCTATTAAAACTCATTGCTACCGCCACAGGTACTGCCCTTGTGGGTGGTAAAGCGCTTGCTTATGACATTGTTGCCCCTGTGCCTTTGTCTGAAACCGGGTTTTCGAAGGAAGATGTGGCTCTGATTAACGAAATGGCGGAAGTTATTATTCCGCAAACCGATACACCAGGAGCAAAAGCGGCCAATGTTGGCTTGGTTATTCCGGTGATTGTTGCCGATTGTTATACCCCGAAGTTACAAAAAGCGTTTAAAGAGGGCATGAAGACAATTAATGCTCGTAGTAATGAAGCATTTAAAAAAGACTTCCTGTTATTGAGTAGTACGCAGCGCGAAACCTTGTTTACAACATTAGATACAGAAGCGAAAGCCGCTAATGTAGCTGAAGGTATTAGCAATGGTATTCCAACAGCAAAGCCGAGCCAATGGGAGCCGGGCAGTGAAGGCCCGATCCCGCACTATTTCACGTTACTAAAACAACTTACTTTGTATACTTTTTTCACTTCGCAGGTAGGGGCCACCAAGGTGCTACGCTATGTGGCCATTCCCGGTTACTACAATGGTGAGCTGCCTTACGAAAAAGGCGACAAATCGTGGGCGACTTAAGGCTTTCACGAATCACGCCGTTTGTTAGTGATGGTGATAAGCGAAATAAACCCTTATAGGGCGCGAACGGCAAGTCACTGGGCAGCCGGTCAAGTTTAGCGGCTATATATCAGTTGGATAATAGATAAATTGTGCAGGGAAAATACATGACATTATACAAAAACGCGGTTCCTGGATTGGCGCCCAAAGTGGCGGCGTCTAACACCGGCTTTTCTTTAAATGCGGGCGCTCAAATTACATTAGCTGCTTTATTAGCGGCATCATTGACACCGTTAGCTTTCGCTGATGATGCAGAGCGACTTGAGCGCAGCAAGCAAGCGGCCAAAACAGAAGTGTGGGAGCCAGTACCCGCCGTGGTCAGTGCTAAAAAGAACGAAGTTCCTTCTGACGCTATCCCTTTATTAGCAAGCGATATGTCGGCGTGGGCGTCGGTAAAAGGCGGTAACGCCAATTGGGATTTCGCAAACGGTGAACTAACGGTAAAACCGGGCACAGGCGATATTAAAACCAAACAAGGTTTTTGTGATGTGCAACTTCACGTAGAGTGGAAAGTACCGCAGCCAGAGCCTGGTATGGAAGGGCAGCAGCGAAATAATAGCGGGATTTTCTTTCAGCAACGCTATGAAATCCAGGTGCTAGATTCTTACAATAATGCCACTTACCCAAATGGGCAGGCGGGCAGTGTGTATAAGCAAACTATTCCACTGGTAAACGCTATGCGCGCGCCTGGTGAATGGCAAGAATACGATATTATATATAAAGCGCCGGTATTCGATGGCGACGCACTTGAATCACCAGGGTACGTAACCGTTATTCACAACGGTGTGCTGGTACAAAACCATGTTGAGATTCAGGGCACTACCGAATGGATTGGTGCACCTAAATATAAAGCTCATGGTTGTGAGCCTATTCAGCTTCAAGATCATGGTAACTTAGTCAGCTTTAGAAACATGTGGGTGCGAGAGCTGTAAGTAAAGAGCGTAAGGTTTAGCTGATAAACAGCGAAGCACTAAATATAACCAATCAATACATACTGCCAGCAGATATTTTAATGCAATACCTGCTGGCAGTTTTTTATTAGCATCCTTTATTGGGTTTTTTATTTCTAAATGTATTTATGCCAAGCGCAAGGGGTTGCGCTTTACGTTATGAAAATATTCAAAGCGCCTTGTCTTCCCAATCTGCGAAGTACTGCACCAAGTAATCAATGGCCATTCGTACCCTAAGCGGCATAAAGCGTTTGTTCTGATATACAATCCAACTGCTTGCCCCGTCGCCCCAGTAAGGCTGCAATATAGGCTGTAGTCTTCCCGCCTCAACCGACGCACTAAACGTGCTTTTAGGCATATAGCCAATACCCAAACCTCGTTCACACGCATCAAGTACTGCATTCGCGTTATTACTGCGCCAGCGGCCTTTTACTTTTATATTTTCCTGCACACCATTGTTTGAAAACTTCCATACATCGTTGTTAGAAATAACGCAGCTATGTTTTTTCAATTCACTGGGGTGGGAGGGTTCGCCACATTGCGATAAGTAATCCTGGGTGGCAACGGCCATCATGGGTCGTTCAATCAGTTTACGTGCTATTAAATTTGAGTCGGCCAGTTCTCCATAGCGAATAACAAAGTCTACATCGTCTTCCACAAAGTTAACCATACGACTATTAAAATCCATATCCACAGTCAGCTCTGGGTGCGCTAACGCAAACTGCATTAATGCGGGTGCCACGGCGTGTTCGGCAAATCCGCCTGCGGCGCTTACTCGAAGAACACCATCGAGTGTTACCTGTTGAAGGCTCACCTGCTCATTGGCTTGTTGAAGGCCAATAAGCAAGTCTTTAGCGTGCTGGTAATAAAGTGCGCCGTTTTCGGTTAAATTCACTTGGCGGGTAGAGCGAGCCAATAAAACACAGCCAACTCGCTCTTCAAGACGCGCAACTTGCCTGCTGATGTGGCTGGTACTGCAACCTAGTTGCTTGGCCGCAGCTGAAAAGCCTTTGCGCTCGGCTACCGCTACAAACTCTATAATGCCTTCAAAGCTTTCCATCGAAACTTTCCATTAATTCAACGCGTGGTGATGTAAATTCGGATTATGCTTTTATTGAATAATTGTTGCTATATAGCAATAGTGATTTAACTATTTCGCATATTATCAAGTTATCAGGGATATTCTATAGTGTATGCACATGATTACTACGGCGCAGCTAATGTGCCTTACGCATAGGAAGAACCCATGAAAAAGATACTTATCCCAGTAACAAACCACGCCACACTAGGCACTACTGACCAAGCGAACGGTACTTATTCGCCGGAGATCACCCATGCAATCGATGTTTTTAACAAGCACGGCATAGATTACGATATCGCGTCTATCAATGGTGGTGCTATCCCTATTTACGGTACCGATATCGAAGACGACGATGTTAATGCCGCCGTGTTAAACAATGAAGACTTCAAACAGCGCACCAGCAACAGCATGCGCGTGTCAAACGTAAACATTAACGAATATGATGCGGTGTTCTATCCAGGGGGCTTCGGTTTATTGTCAGACTTGGCAAGCAACGAAGACTTTGCCAAGTTGTCTGCTGCCCATTATGAAAGTGGCGGCATTGTTGGCGCGGTATGCCACGGCCCGGCGGCTCTATTACCTATTAAGCTAAGCAATGGCGAAGATTTAATTGCGAGCAAAGCAATTACTGGCTTTACCCGCGAAGAAGAAGTGGATTACGGCACCATTAACGATATTCCGTTTTTACTTGAAGAAGCATTAGCTCGTAAAGCTGCTAAATTCAGCAAAGTTCAGCCGTGGAATGTACATGTTATAGAAGATGAGCGCGTTATCACGGGTCAAAATCCAGCAAGTGCTCATGCTGTTGCAGAAGCTATAGTAAGCCATCTAAATAGCTAATACCTAAATAGGTATTTAAGTAAGATTGATGAGGCGTTTAAAACGCCTCTTTGTATATCTGCGCGATATCTTGTTTGCTTAGTACTCTTGGATTGTTGCGTAGTAAACGGGTGACTTTGCTCGCTTCTTCTGCCAACAAGGGAATGGCATCTTCGCTAATATCAAAATCACGCAGTGTGGCGGGGATCTCTACTTTTCTGCACAGCGCCTCAATGGCATCCACTACCTGAATAGCAACGTCTAACTGACTTTTATTGGCAACGGGTAAATGTAAAAAGCCCGCCACATCAACAAAGCGCTGCTGGCATGCCCCTATATTCCAGCGCATAACATGTGGCAACATAACTGCATTGCTCATACCGTGGGACAAATGAAAGCGACCGCCAAGCGGATAAGCAAGCGCATGCACCGCTCCCACGCCTGCGTTACCAAACGCCAAGCCTGCCATTAAGCTTCCGGTTGCCATATCTTCACGTGCTTTAACATCGTGGCCGTTTGCATACGCCAAAGGAAGTGAGTGAAAGATAAGTGTCATGGCCTTGCTAGCCAGTGCATCAGTAATAGGGCTGGCATTCACGGACAAGTAGGCCTCAAGCGCATGCACAAATGCATCTACCCCACTGGCGGCAGTAATGTGTTTGGGGCAGCTTAATGTCATTTCAGGCGTCACAATGGCCACATCGGGCAATAGGTAGTCGCTCACAATACCTTTCTTAACGTGCGCGATTGGGTCGGCCAATATGGCAATATTGGTCACTTCTGAACCCGTGCCCGCCGTGGTAGGAATGGCAATAAGCGGTAATGCCCGGCCTGCAACCAAGTTCTCGCCAAACAAGTCTGCAATATTGCCAGTGTAATCAAATGTAGCCGCAAGCACTTTGGCGCTATCGATTGCGCTACCTCCGCCAACGGCAATAATCCCGTCTACCTTATGTTGTTTTAGTCGAGCAAGCCTTTGCTCAATAATGCTTATTTCAGGTTCAGGAGGAATGTCGTCTATCACAATAGGGCATTCGCAATTCAGTACATTGTTTACATGGCTAAGTGCACCAGATTGGCTGACGCCTTTGTCGGTAATAATGGCTGGCGCTTTTATATTTAATCTTGTAAGTTCATTGGCAAGGCTCGCTAACGCACCTTCACCTGTAATGAGTTTATTGGCTGATTTGAAGACTGACACCTGCATAGTACACCTGCTGAAAAAACTGAGCCTGATGCCAATGTAGTGGGAATAGTATGTGTTTACAAATTAGTAAACGTGATGATGCGCCCAATGATTTAGAAATCAAGTAACGGCCAATCTGCTGAGAACAACCAATCCCCACAAGCTAAACCTCATTAATAAATATGTTGTCTGCACTCATATTCGCTGTTGCCAAGAGCATGGTGTGTCGCAGTTTATGATTTGTACCGAGTGCGGGCTAGTGGAGGAAGTAGCCATTTCAAATACAGCATTAGATGTGCTTACTCAGCGGGTTAATGCATCAGGGTTTTCAATGGTCAGCCCTCATTTAGAAACGGCCTGTATTTGTCACAACTGCGAATCTACCCTAAGCGCAAAATGACTAAAGTAGTGTTCTTTCAATAAACCAAAAAGCGCCAACAGTACCCATCATAATAGATACTGGGATCTGCACTCTACTTCGATACCAGGTTTTCTCGCGCACGAAAAAAGTCATTGCGAAAGCCAGTAAAATCACACTGATTTGCCCTATCTCAACACCAATATTAAAAGCCAGTAGAGATGATATAAGAGCACCTTTGGGCAAACCGTACTCATTCAATACGGCAGCAAAGCCAAGCCCGTGAAGTAAGCCAAATCCAAACACTACCAATGAACGCCATTTTGATGTGTGCTTGTAAATAGTGTTTTCTACTGCAATCCATACAATCGATAAGGCGATCAAAGGTTCAACTATATAGCCCGGTACCGCTATTATGCCTAGTGATGCCACACCCAAGGTAATAGAATGCGCGAGCGTGAAGGCGGTCACTTGCCATAATAGAGAGGCTAGCAATAGGCTTGAGAAAAACAGTCCTAAAACAAACACGATATGATCGAGCCCTTTAGGAACAATATGCAGAAAACCGGCCTTAACATACAGACTGAATTTCTGCTGCCATGACATTGAGACTAATTTACGCATTTTCTTTCGTTTCAGCGCAGCTTCATATTCCTTATCGATTAATGTTGATTGAAGTTGTAGCTCTCCCATTTCGATATCGAGAATAATATCTTCATCTTGTGGATGTGCGTTAGTGGTCAACGGCGGTAACCACAAAAGCATAAACAATAGACCGCATGCAGACCATGAAGGCGATTTAAGTACAGAAAAAGGCCCAGCATCGAGCCTATTAACTATTAACATGAATTATTCAACACTTCCGTCTAAACCACGTATTTTTAACAGCGCCTCTATTTGAGGCTCACGACCTCTAAATTTTTTGTACAACGTCATCGCGTCTTCCGTGGACCCTTTCTCATAAATATGAGCCCGAAGTTTTTCTGCTAATTCTGGGTTAAATACATCTCCCGTTTCTTTAAATGCCGCAAAACCGTCAGAATCTAATACGGCTGAATGCACATAACTATAATATCCAGCAGCATAACCACTGGCGAAGATATGCGAGAAATAGGTAGATCGATAGCGCGGTGCGATTTCGTCAATTAACCCAATTTTTTCCATAGATGATTTTTCAAATTGGGCGGTATCTTGCAATTCATCGTCGGCTTTTAGTGTGTGCCAATCCATATCAAGTAGCGATGCAGCAAGGTATTCGGTGTTTGAAAAACCTTGATTGAATTTTGATGCTTTTAGCAGTTTGCTGATTAGCTCATCAGGGATAACGTCACCAGTTATATAATGGGTGGCGAATGTCTTAAGAATGGCTGGCTCTTTTGCCCAATGTTCTAAAATTTGCGCTGGGAACTCGGTAAAATCACGAGGCCCCGACGTGCCAGACATGCTTTGATAAGTGGTGTTGGTTAACAAGCCATGCAATGCGTGTCCAAACTCATGAAACAAAGTCGTCACGTCTTCAAAACTCAGTAATGCAGGATCATCTCCCACTGGGCCAGGGAAATTACACACGTTCACGACTACGGGACGCTCAACGCCATCAAGGTTAGACTGTCCCTTGAAGCTACTCATCCAAGCGCCGCCCCGTTTGTTTGAACGGGTAAAGTAATCACCAATAAAGATACCCAAATGGCTGCCGTCTTTATCTTTTACTTCCCACACTCTTGCATCGGGGTGATATACGTCGATATCGTGTAACTCAGTAAACGTTAATCCCCATAGTTTATTAGACGTATCGAAAACACCTTTCAGTACATTATCCAAAGATAAGTAGGGTTTTAAACTGGCTTCGTCTATTTCGTATTTTGCTTTACGTACTTTTTCTGAATATTGCCACCAGTCCCAAGCGGCTATGTTAAAGTCATGCCCTTCTGCATCAACCACTTCTTGCATGTCGGCGACTTCCTGCTTAGCCCGTGCCAACGCAGGTTGCCAAAGTTGCATTAGCAGGTTATACACGTCTTCCGGTGTCTTCACCATACGTTCCTCAAGTACGAAATGAGCATGAGTTTCATACCCCATGACGTGAGCGTGTTGTGCTCTTAGCTGCGCAATTTTAGCTGCTACTGTTTTGTTGTCGTTGGCATTATCGTTATTGCCTCTATCGATATAAGCTTTGTACAAGGTTTCGCGTAAATCGCGGCGCGAAGATTCAGTTAAAAAGGGATACATGCTGGAACGATGTGGGGTAAATACATATTTTTCTTGGTACTTGGCCTTCTCTTCATCAGTTTCAGCGGATTCCAGTTTTTGCTTAGCCGCGGTTGAGGCCGCCTGAATAACGCCGTTAGATAACCCTGCTAAATCTGATTCGTCGAGAATGAGTTCAAAGCCATTCGTTTCTGCCAACAGGTTCTGACCGTACTCGGTGGTTAATTGAGATAGTTGAGAATTTAGATTGGTAATTTCAGCTTTTTGGTGTTCTGATAACAGCGCCCCACTTCTGACAAACCCCTTGCGAGTATCTTCCAATAGCTTCAGCTGTTCAGCTGTTAGCGCTAGTGAATCGCGTGTTTGATAAAGCCTTTCAACACGCTCAAATAACGCTTTGTTAAGGCTGATTTTGTCATAGTGTGCCGATATAAGAGGGCTAAGCTCTCTTTGTAACTCTTGCATTTTAGGGTTCGTATTAGAGCCCGCAAGGTTGTAAAAAACACGCTGCACTTTCGACAGTAGCTTTCCAGAACGCTCTAATTCTTCAATGGTATTTTTAAAAGTGGGCGATGCGGGGTTGTTTACAATATTATTAATATCCGTCAGATGTTCCTCCATGCCTTTTTCAAATGCTGGCATGTAATGCTCATCTTTTATCTTACTAAAAGGTGGCACTTGGAAAGGAGTGGTATAGGCTTTAAAGAAAGGGTTGTCAGCGGCGACAATGGTGTTTGGGTCTACTTGCTCGCTTTCCGTTTCCATTGAAGTACCTTGCTCTATTTCAATTTGTTTAGAGCAAGAACCTAGTGCTACGACCAATGAAAATGCCAGCAACGACTTTTCAAGTTTTTTATTTATTATGCACATACTAATAGTCTCCTGTCGTTTTTCTAATTAACATTTTTCTCTTGATTGAAACTTTTACTTTATGTTCTTTTGATCAGTCACCACAGCATTGTGAGCATGCAGACTTTCTTGGTGTTCAACCTTGAACCAATAGTCGGTAATAGACTCCAGCGACTCTAAGTAGCCTTTAACACGTCTTGCGGCATCTTCGCAGAACATTAAATTTCTGCCATTTAACCGAGCAAATTCTTGTTCATCCTCACGCTTAACGGCGGTTTGCACAGGCGTTCCAATAACGTCTTCAAACTGAAAAATGAGCTTGTCTAGATTTTCAATTTGGCTTTTCAGCTGACTTTGCGACATACACATTTTGATATAGGCGTAGGAACGTTGATTGTGCGGCGTGGCTAACGAAGGCTTAGCGCAAGATAGCCATTGCAACAGCTCCGCCTTTTTCATGTTTTCATCTGGAAATCGATTAGCAATTGAGTCGGCAATCAGTTGAGTGGCAAGAGCCGCAGAACAGGGACAGGTACTTGAGTATGGAATGGTTAAATCTAGCCAGTGTTTAGACTGCTCGGCAATACGTTGATAGGTGATGGCAATCGGGTAAACCTGATATCCAGCGTTTTGACTAAGAAGCGCTTTTTTATTTAATGGGGCTTCAAAAGATAGCTTCACCTTGGCGGAATGGCTAATGCCTTGATGAGACTCTAGCATTGATGCGATAAGTTGTGCTAAGCGTTCAACGGTGATGATCTGGTTCGCCAGTTGTTCATTAAGTTGAAGGTAAAGCCTAGACATATGAATACCTTTAACATTGGTATCTAAACTCACAAATATGTCTACCGACGCAGAAGCGGCAATAACGTCTCCGCTTGATAATTTGAGCTTGACCGGAAGACCCACTTTTTCCATTCCTACCCAATTGAGGTTTTCAATTGGATGGTCAATCGAATGAGTAGTGATATCTGGAAGCGTTTCGGGTTGATACATAAATTTTTACTACGGACGATTAAATGAAAGAGGAAGTGCAACAGACGATTCATTGAAACGGTTGCCATCAAATACTTTGGTACCGTTGACGAAGGTTGCGGCAATGCTGTGGTTGAAGGTTTGACCGTTAAAGGGGGTCCATCCACATAAATAGTGACAGTTATCGTGACGCACTTCAGTGCTTTGGTTAGGAGCAACTAAAACGAAATCGGCGAAATACCCTTCGCGAATAAAACCCCGTTTGTTGATGTGATAGCGCTTCGCTGGACTATGCGATACTTTTTCTACTAGCGTTGTAAGGCTGAAAGATCCGCCTTTAGCGAGTTCTAGTAAACTAAGTAATGCATGCTGTACTAAAGGCAGGCCTGCCGGAGCCGCCATAAATTCTTGGTTTTTCTCTTTAAAAGTATGTGGCGCATGATCGGTGGCAATGATATCGATGCGATCTTCGTTTATAGACTTAATCAAAGCTAGGCGGTCTGATTCGGCCTTAATGGCTGGATTACACTTAATGAGATTCCCCAATCGGTCGTAGTCGGTTTGGTTAAACCATAAATGATGCACACAGGCTTCAGCGGTAATTTTTTTGTCTTCAATGGGGCCGGGTTGAAATAGCGACATTTCCTTCTCGGTGGTGAGGTGAAGTACATGAAGATCACTATTAAATTTTTTTGCCAAGTTTACGGCATATGAGGAAGACTGATAGCATGCTTCGGCATCACGTATTAAGGGGTGATCGGCGGCCGTTAAGGTTGTTTTTTGGTGGCTGATTCTGGCAAGGTTTTGGTTTATAACATCCCCTTTCTCACAATGCGCCACAATAAGGGTAGGGCAATCTCTAAAAATCCTTTCAAGTGCATTTGGGTGTTCAACCAATAAATCGCCTGTAGATGCCCCCATGAATACCTTTATGCCACATACCCAGCTAGGGTCGATACGCTTTATCTGCTCAATATTGTCTGGCGTTGCACCTAAGTAAAACGAATAGTTTGCTAAAGAAGATTGTTTAGCAATATCGTGTTTTGCCTTAAGCGCTTCAAGGGTGGTTGTTGAAGGTTTTACATTGGGCATTTCCATATAGCTGGTAATGCCGCCAGCTACCGCCGCGCACGATTCAGTTGCGATGGTACCTTTATTTACCAAGCCCGGTTCACGAAAATGCACCTGATCGTCAATCATACCAGGGAGCAATAACAAACCCTCTGCTTCATGAACTAGGTCACCGCGCTGAACTGTAATATTGTTTTCAATTTTACTGATAAGCCTATTTTCAATCGATAAATCAGCGTCGAAAATATTACCTTCGTTTATTACTTTGGCGTTTTTAATTATCTGTTTTTGCATAATTTAAATTTAGGAAAATGAGTTGATTAGAATCTTTTCATCGAAGTCTAATGACGTTTTAATTATGTTATAACATAACATATAGCGGCGAGGGAAGGATGCTGTTTACCGATTTTGAAGAAACCGAAAATTACGCCAGTTATATATTTTTCTGGCATTGAGGTTTATTTAGTGAGGGAAAGGTACAAAAAAGCCGCAGATATTATCCGCGGCTTTTAACATTATATACAGCAAGTAAAATGCGTTTACTTGGCTTTTGATTATTTAGCTTTGCCTTGCTTAGCAACGGCATCCATCATCGCTTTAATCGCTTCTGGATCGCCTAGGTATTCTTTAGAGATAGGCTTCAAGTTTTCGTCTAGCTCATAAACCAAAGGTACGCCGGTTGGAATATTTAGGCTTAGTACGTCTTCATCAGACATACCATCTAAGTATTTAACTAATGCACGAAGGCTATTGCCGTGAGCCGCGATAATAACGCGCTTGCCAGCTTGAATATCAGGGCGAATAACATCGTGCCAGTAAGGAAGTACACGCTCGATGGTCATCTTCAAGCTTTCACCGCGAGGAAGAATCTCGGCATCAACGTTATTGTAACGACGATCAACCCCTGGGAAGTGTTCGCTGTCAGTATCGACTGCTGGTGGTGGAATATCGAAACTACGACGCCAAACTTTAACTTGCTCTTCACCATGCTTAGCAGCCGTTTCAGCTTTGTCTAACCCTGTAAGCGCACCGTAGTGACGCTCGTTCAAACGCCAGTGACGTTCAACAGGTAGGTAATGTTGACCCATTTCTTCCAAAGAGATATTCAACGTTTTGATAGCACGAAGCAATACAGACGTGTAAGCCTGATCGAATTCAAAACCTGCTTCTTTCATCAACTGACCAGCGGTTTTAGCTTGTGCTACACCTGTGTCAGTTAAGTCGACGTCGTGCCAACCAGTGAAACGATTTTCAAGGTTCCACTGACTTTCTCCATGACGAATAAGTACCAGTTTATACATAGTAAGGTTACCTGCGGCGTTAAAGTGAAAATGTCCAACGAATGCCAATGAAATGGTGCGTCAGACGGATACGAAAAAAGATGAACGCTATCATCGTTGATCGGCAACGAAAAATCCAGTTTCGAAAAGCCAAGTTTAACAGGTAAGACTAGCCAAGTAGCACAGCAGCCCCCTTTAGATACAACCTAACTGCTAGGCTAACGGTATGAAATCAACATGAACTTTTTTTCACTTTGTTACCGTATACAGCTATAAGTGAGAGTGGGTAGGAGCGCTAATTCATTCCAGTGTGGAATAGAAGTGCGAAATAGCACTGCAATTCATCTATTGATAGCGCTTCCTGAGTTGCTCCTAAAACTATATTTATGACAGGCAAATAAGGATGGTGAGCGCGTGAAATATCAATCTTTTTCCAATATCGATGTCGATGGCAATTCCTTCAAGGCAATTAGCTTTGACAAAGTAAATGAGAACTTTGCGCTCGACCGATTACCCTACTGTATTAAAATCCTTCTTGAAAACTTACTTCGTCACGAAAACGAAGAGTTTGTAACCAGTGACGACATTGAACAAGTCGCTACGTGGAATACGGAAAATCATGTTGAACATGAAGTCTCTTTCGTTCCAGCTAGGGTTATCTTGCAAGACTTCACTGGTGTGCCAGCTATTGTTGATTTGGCTGCCATGCGCGATGCGGTTAACAAGCTTGGCGGCGATGCAAAATCCATTAATCCGTTAAACCCCGTAGAGTTAGTGATTGACCATTCAGTAATGGTTGATTTCTTCGCAGAAGAAAATGCGTTAGAAAAAAACACTGACGTTGAAATTGAGCGAAATAAAGAGCGTTACCAATTTTTAAAGTGGGGGCAATCTAGCTTCGATAATTTCAAAGTAGTCCCTCCAGGTCGAGGCATTGTTCACCAAGTTAACCTTGAATACCTTGCCCGTGTTGCCTTCACGAAACAAGAGGGTGACGATACCTTAGTGTATCCCGATACGCTAGTAGGTACCGATTCGCACACCACTATGATTAATGGCCTTGGCGTATTAGGCTGGGGGGTAGGCGGTATTGAAGCTGAAGCGGCTATGTTGGGCCAACCCGTTACCATGCTACTTCCAAAAGTTGTGGGGTTTCGTTTAGACGGTGAGCTACCTACCGGTGTGACCGCGACGGATATGGTGTTAACAATCACCCAGCAACTTCGTGCACATGGCGTTGTGGGTAAGTTCGTAGAATTCTATGGCCCAGGCTTGAAGCATTTAACCACTGCCGATCGCGCCACTATTGCCAATATGGCACCGGAATATGGCGCAACCTGTGGCATATTTCCCATTGATGCAGTCGCGCTAGATTATTTGCGCTTAACCGGGCGTGACGAATCCCAGATTGAACTTGTTGAAGCCTACGCGAAAGAAAGTTCCCTATGGCACGATGATTTCACTAAAGATGCGGAATATCACGAGACGCTAGAACTAGACTTAAATGATGTTGTCCCTTCTATTGCTGGGCCAAAACGCCCCCAAGATAGGATTGCATTAGATAATGCGGCTAAAGCATTCAATGAATGGCATCGCTCACAAATTGATGTGAAAGTGTTAGACGAGGAAACAGAGTTTGTCGCTGAAGGCGGCGCAGTACCAGAAGTGAATGAAGAGCACGACTCCTATGTAGAATTTCGTGGAAATAAATTTAACTTAGAAGATGGCGCCATTGTTATTGCGGCTATTACCAGTTGTACCAACACATCAAACCCCTCGGTGCTTATTGGAGCAGGGTTACTAGCGAAAAAAGCGGCGGAAAAAGGCTTAACCCGGAAGCCTTGGGTAAAAACCTCTTTAGCCCCTGGGTCGCAGGTGGTGACTCAGTACCTTGAAGATGCAAACCTGATGGACCCACTAGAAGCACTCGGTTTCAACCTTGTGGGTTATGGTTGCACCACCTGTATTGGTAACTCAGGCCCCTTGCCTGATGCGATCAGCGATGCCATTAAAAAGGCCAAGCTTACTGTTACCTCTGTATTGTCAGGGAACCGTAACTTCGAAGGTCGTATTCATTCAGACGTTGCGGCTAATTATTTAGCATCCCCGCCGTTGGTCGTGGCCTATGCCTTAGCCGGTAATATGAATATTGATATTACTAAAGAGCCATTAGGGTTAGGCAGCAATGGCGAGCCGGTGTATTTAAAAGATATCTGGCCTAGTGAAGATGAAATTCAAAGCCATATTGCGGAACATGTCACTAGTGATATCTTCAAAGCAAAATACGCCGACGTATTTAAAGGCAGTGGTGTGTGGAATGACCTAACGGTAAGTTCAACATCGGTATACGACTGGCCTGATTCTACCTATATTAAACATCCGCCATTTTTCCAAACAATGGGCGAAGAACCCGAAGCACTGAGTGCTATCGAGAACGCGCGATGCTTGGTAAAAGTGGGCGATTCAATCACCACAGACCATATTTCTCCGGCAGGCGCGATAGCGCCAGACAGTCCTGCAGGTGAATACTTGCAAGCAGAAGGGGTAAATACCAAAGACTTTAATTCTTATGGTTCTAGACGAGGTAACCACGAAGTGATGATGCGAGGTACCTTTGCTAATGTTCGTTTGCAGAATCAATTAGCGCCGGGTACGAAGGGCAGTGCAACTACCCACTACCCAAGCGGTGATGCAATGTCTATCTACCATGCTGCTATGCGTTATAAAGAAGAAGGAGTTGGCGCTGTTGTCGTCGGCGGGAAAGAATATGGCACTGGTTCTAGCCGAGATTGGGCAGCAAAAGGGCCTTCATTGATGGGCGTGAAAGCCGTTATGGTGGAAAGCTATGAACGTATTCATCGTTCTAACCTAATTGGTATGGGCATATTACCGTTGCAGTTTAAACCCGGCGACAGTGCGAGTAGTTTGGGTATAAATGGCAACGAAACCTTTTCAATTGGGCCGGTAAGCCGAGATCAAAAAGAAGTGGATGTAACCGTAACGTCTGATGCAGGCGAGTCGCAAACGTTCTCGATGGATATTCGAATCGATACATCGAACGAATTCACTTATTTCGAAAACGGCGGTATTTTGCACTATGTTATTCGCCAATACTTGAAGAAATAGTGATTGGATAAAAAGCGGCGTTAAGCGTTTTAGTATGCTGGCGAACCAAAGTAAAAAGCCCGATGAAATATCGGGCTTTTATGTAGCGTAACGGATAAATTAATAGAATCGCTTAGAGCAGATTATCTCTTTAATGTTAGAGCCAATTGCCGCACGTTTTTCGCAGCGTAAGTCTTGCGCTTTCGCGCCATACAATGCAATGTGTTCATCTACATAGGGTTGCATCGAGGTCTTAAAATCTTCTGGCAAAGCGTCACGAATAGAACGAAAAGAACGATTCCACTCAGCTGTTTTTTGTTCCATAGCGACTTTTAACCATAACCAACCTTCTTCATAATTAGGCTCGATACCCCACCCCTGAAAATACATTTGAGCTAAGTAATACTGAGATGATTTATTACCTAATTTCGCGCCTTCTAATAATTTAGTATAGGCTTCATCATATTTTTCAGCTTTCAGCGCATACAAACCACCTTCAACAATCGAAAGATATTCACTCTTCCACATTTTGTCTTTGGTGCTCGATTGGGCTTCTGCCGCCGTTGATATTAGTGTGCTAGTGCATAACAACGCAAAAACTATTGCTTTCATATTGGTTTCCTTTCCTTTAGTGATAAACGTATTAGTATTATTTATACTGTTACAGCTAAATCTTCAAAATTAGAGTGTTAGTAAATATTTCATGGTTAGTCGCCGCCCACGATTTGTACCTGTGGAATATCGGTGTCGCCCTTAATAACTTTACAAATAGCATCTTGTACTAAGGTTCGCATACCATCTTGGGTAGCTTGTTTTTTCATTTCTGCAACACTGGCTTCTTTGTAAACCAAAGAGCGTAGCTCAGGTGTCATTCCTAGTAGCTCATGAACCCCTGTTCTGCCTTTGTAGCCCGTGTTACCACACTCTTCGCAGCCTTTTGCCCTGTAGAGTTTGAGTGGAGAAGGCAACGCTAATTCATCTAGCATCTGCGCGCCGTACTGCCGTTTAATGAAGGCCATGTCAGTATCACTGGCTACATACTCTTCCTTACACTTACCACAAAGGGTTCGAATAAGACGCTGGGCTAATATACCTACACAGGCATCTGAGAAGTTAACAGGATCTAACCCTAAATCCAATAGACGTGTAATGGTCTCTGGGGCAGAGTTGGTATGCAGGGTAGATAACACCAAGTGACCAGTAAGAGAAGCTTCAATGCCAGCATGAGCTGTTTCTTTGTCACGCATCTCACCAATAAGAATAATATCGGGGTCGGCACGCAAAAATGCCCGTAGGGCGTTAGCAAAAGTGAAGCCTATTTTGGGGCTTACCTGCACCTGTTGTAAACCGGGTTGAGTAATCTCTACGGGGTCTTCTGCTGTCCATATTTTCTTTTCTGGGGTGTTTAGGTAACCCAAAATAGCATGCAAGGTAGTGGTTTTACCGGAACCAGTTGGGCCCACCACTAATAAGATGCCATGTGGCTTTTTAATCATGTCTTCTAAGCGCTTCAAATTGGTAGGCGCTAAGTTCATTTTCTCGATAGGCATGGCACCACCAGACGCGAGCAAACGCATTACCACGCCTTCGCCGGCGACAGTAGGGATAGTCGCCACACGTACTTCTACCAGTTGCCCATTCATTTTGAAAGCAAGTTTACCGTCTTGAGGTACACGCTTCTCTGCAATGTTTAGGTTAGACATAATTTTAATACGGGCAATAACCGCATTGTGGTGGGAGTTAGGCACCTTGTTCATGTCGCGGCATACACCGTCAACGCGCATTCTTACACGAGTAGGGGCATTCTTCTCTGGATCGATATGAATATCAGACGCGCCAAGGCGTTTTGCATCGTGTAATACACGGCTAACCAAACGTACTACCGCAGGCGCATCGTCGGAAAGCTCATCGACATGTTCGTCGTTTTCCTCGCTTGATAAACCAATTTCATCAAGAATTTCATTCATGTCACCTGGGGCGCTACCGCCGCCACCTTCACCTAAATACTGGAGTATTTGATGAGGCAAGCCAACCGCAATTTCATAGCTTTCAATACCCAATGCGCTTTCTGTTTCCATCAACAGCGCGGCATTGTTAGGCTCTGCCATTAACACAATAGGGTTGTCTTCCACATCAGAAATAACCGCAACATGATTACGTTTAAGATAAGAGAGGTTTAGTTTACTTTCACCTTCATAACGATGATATTTATCAGGTAAATAGCCAATAAAGGGAACCTGATAATGAATAGAAAGTGAATGCCCAATTTCATGCTCAGGTACGCGATGCTCAGACATCAACCCCTGTACAATAGTGCGGGTGTCATTAGAGGTAGATAGCAGTGCTTTTAACGCAGGTTCGTTTATTAAGCCTTTATGGAGTAGAGAATCAAACGGATTGTTTGTACCACCAAGTTCATAGCGAAATTTAGCCCCTAATACTAATGCTAAATCATTTGCACGGGTTAAATCATTATCATCAAAACTGCCGTGTTGTTTATTGATAATTTGCATCACGCCCATTAACACGCCGGCATTAAGAATAGGCACACATAAAATGTTAGTGGTTTTAAAGTCGTTATCTTTATCAAACTTATCAGCAAACCGTAAACGCGGGTGAATAGCTTTAAGCTCTGCAGTGTTATAAGGGTCAGCTATGAGTAAAGGCAGTTGTGAGATAGCGACATAGCCCGCAATAGACATGGGGCTAATAGGCACCTTAATCTCTAGGGTTTCTTTACCCGTTTTAAAGCGAGCGACCAAGTCTTGGTGTTGTCGGCGGCGCTGAAAGATGCTCATACGGGTAGCACCAAACATGTTAAGGATGATGGGCTCTAGCAAACTGTAAGCATCTAATAAAGACGAGTGGTTATTCAGAATGCGTTTAACATGAGTGAAAATATGCTGACTGTCTTCTACTTCCATAGTGTTCTTAGCACAGCGTAACGCTGCTATATCCAAATTTGATTAAACATTGTGGCATTCGTTTTACCACCTTATAGGTATAGCGCTTTAACGGCAATACTACTTACCTCAAGGTAGCTCAACAATAGCGTAACTTTACATTACCTGTTAAAAAGAAGCAGCTGTACTTAAGTCATAGATTTGCAATTAATGTGTACAAAAAGCGATCTAGCGGTTGCAATGTATCCTGCCTTCTGTATAATTCGCGCCCACTGCCCAAATAGGGCAATGTTTCTAACCGCGACCTCACTGCTTTTAGGGTGGTTGCCAGCGTAGCAAGCGAAATCGATAAGATAAGACTGCTACAGGCGTGTTAGGAAAAAGAACAGGGTTCCAATTGGGAACCATCGGTTTACGCACATCTTTTCTTTCCAGAATAAAGTGGAAGAGAAAAGGTGAATTTTTTTGTTCTTTCGATTGGAGCTTAATCGATGCCAAATCAAAGAATTCGTATTCGTTTGAAAGCGTTTGATCACAAGTTGATCGATCAGTCTACGGCTGAAATCGTTGAAACGGCGAAACGTACTGGTGCTCAGGTCAGCGGTCCTATTCCTCTGCCTACTCGCAAAGAACGCTATACAGTATTGACATCTCCTCACGTAAATAAAGATGCACGTGATCAATATGAGATTCGTACTCACAAGCGTTTAGTAGACATCATTGAGCCAACTGATAAAACAGTTGACGCATTGATGCGTTTGGACTTGGCTGCCGGTGTTGATGTTCAAATCAGCCTGGGCTAACAAGAGAGGGTAATAACAATGGCGATTGGTCTAGTCGGTCGTAAAGTGGGTATGACTCGCATCTTCACTGAAGATGGTACGTCTATCCCTGTGACTGTTATTGAAGCGACCCCAAACCGTGTTACTCAGTTACGTACTGAAGAACTTGACGGTTATCGCGCTCTTCAGGTTACTACTGGAAGCAAGAAAACGAACCGCGTTAACAAAGCTGAAGCAGGTCATTTTGCTAAAGCTGGTGTTGAAGCAGGTCGTGCTCTAGTAGAATTCCGCCTGGAAGATAACGAAGGTGGCGATATTGAAGTAGGCAGTGAAATCACTGTTGAAATCTTTAACGACACTAAAAAGATTGATGTCACTGGTACATCAAAAGGTAAAGGTTTTGCTGGCGCGATCAAACGTTGGAACTTTAGTTCACAGCGTATGACTCACGGTAACTCTTTGTCTCACCGTGCACCTGGTTCGATTGGCCAAAACCAATCACCTGGTAAAGTTTTCAAAGGTAAGAAAATGGCTGGTCAGCTTGGTAACAAGCAAGTGACTACCCAATCTTTGGAAGTGGTACGTGTAGACGTAGAAAACAGCCTAATCCTTGTTAAAGGTGCCGTACCTGGCGCAACTGGCGGCGATGTAATCGTTAAGCCAGCTGTTAAAGCGTAACGTCTGGGGAGTGAACTGATGGAATTAACATTGAAAGATGCGCAAAGCGCTCTTGAAGTATCCGAAGCGACCTTTGGACGTGAATTCAACGAAGCCTTGGTACACCAAGTCGTTGTAGCTTACGGTGCAGGTGCTCGTCAGGGTACAAAGGCGCAGAAGACTCGCGCTGAAGTACGTGGTGGTGGTAAGAAGCCATGGCGTCAAAAAGGCACAGGTCGTGCTCGTGCTGGTACTATCCGCAGCCCAATTTGGGTTGGTGGTGGTCGTGCATTCGCAGCCAAGCCTCGTGACTTTGATCAAAAAGTTAACAAGAAAATGTATCGTGGTGCTATCAAAAGCATCTTGTCTGAACTAATCCGTCAAGACCGTTTGGTTGTGGTAGAGAAGTTTGGTGTGGAAGCACCTAAGACAAAAGAACTTATTGCTAAGCTTAACGACTATGAACTAAATGATGTTCTTATCGTTACTGCTGATGTT
Source organism: Alteromonas lipotrueae (assembly GCF_019249255.1). Lineage (NCBI taxonomy): Bacteria > Pseudomonadati > Pseudomonadota > Gammaproteobacteria > Alteromonadales > Alteromonadaceae > Alteromonas > Alteromonas lipotrueae. The sequence continues at coordinate 325,916 of NZ_JAESDJ010000002.1, forward strand.
GATGAGAACTTGTTCCTAGCGGCACGCAACTTGTACAAAGTTGACGTACGTGATGTTGCAGGCATCGACCCAGTAAGTTTGATTGCATTTGAAAAAGTGCTAATTACAGCTGATGCGGTTAAACAACTTGAGGAGGCGTTAGCATGAAAGAAGAACGTCTACTGAAGGTGCTTTTAGCACCGCATGTTTCAGAAAAGTCTACTATGGCTGCTGAAGCAAGCAACACGGTTGTATTTAAAGTAGCGAAAGATTCGAACAAAGCTGAAATCAAAGCTGCAGTTGAAAAACTGTTTGAAGTTGAGGTTGAAGGTGTTCGTACTGTAAACGTTAAGGGTAAAACCAAGCGTCACGGTCAGTCTTTCGGTAAACGCAGTGACTGGAAAAAGGCCTACGTGGTTCTTAAAGAAGGTCAGGACATCGACTTTGTCGGTGGCGCTGAGTAAGAAGGGGATTAGAAATGCCATTATTGAAAGCTAAGCCAACTTCTGCCGGTCGTCGTCACGTTGTTCAGGTTACTAACCCTGACCTTCACAAAGGCGCGCCTTACGCACCTTTGCTTGAAAAGAACAGCAAATCTGGCGGTCGTAACAACCATGGTCGTATTACAACTCGTCATATTGGTGGTGGTCATAAACAACACTACCGTTTGATTGACTTTAAACGCAACAAAGACGGCATTCCAGCCGCTGTTGAGCGTTTAGAATACGATCCTAACCGTTCTGCTAACATTGCACTAGTATTGTATGCAGATGGTGAGCGTCGTTACATTCTGGCTCCAAAGGGTATGAAAGCGGGTGATGCAATCCAGTCTGGTTCGGATGCTCCGATCAAGTCTGGTAACACATTGCCAATGCGTAATATCCCAGTAGGTTCTGTTGTACACGCAATTGAAATGAAGCCTGGTAAAGGTGCACAAATTGCACGTTCTGCCGGTGCTTATGCTCAGATCCTAGCACGTGACGGAAACTACGTTACCTTGCGTCTACGTTCTGGCGAAATGCGTAAAGTACTATCTGATTGCCGCGCCACCATTGGTGAAGTAGGCAATGCAGAGCACATGCTGCGTTCACTGGGTAAAGCCGGTGCAACCCGCTGGCGTGGTGTTCGTCCTACAGTTCGTGGTGTTGCCATGAACCCAGTAGACCACCCACACGGTGGTGGTGAAGGACGCACGTCGGGTGGTCGTCATCCAGTATCTCCTTGGGGTGTTCCTACTAAAGGTAAGAAAACCCGAAGTAACAAGCGTACCGATAAACTTATCGTACGTCGTCGTAATAAGTAACAGCGAGGATTCACCATGCCACGTTCTCTCAAGAAGGGTCCATTTATTGACCTTCACTTGCTGAAGAAGGTAGAGGCTGCAGTGGAAAAGAACGAACGTAAACCAATTAAGACTTGGTCTCGTCGTTCTATGATCATCCCAGATATGATTGGGTTGACCATTGCGGTCCATAACGGTCGCCAGCACGTTCCAGTCATCATCAGCGATGAAATGGTCGGCCACAAGTTGGGCGAATTTGCGCCAACGCGTACTTACCGCGGCCATGTCGCGGATAAGAAAAGCAAACGATAAGGGGTAGGATAAATGGAAGCATTAGCTAAACACCGTTTTGCCCGCTCGTCTGCTCAAAAAGCACGCTTGGTAGCGGATCAAATTCGCGGTATGCACGTTGAGAAAGCGCTTGAGCTACTTACGTACAGCCCGAAGAAAAGCGCAGCGCTGGTTAAGAAAGTTTTGGAATCTGCGATTGCAAATGCAGAACACAATGAAGGCGCTGACATCGACGAATTAGTCGTTGCCAAAGTTTTCGTTGACGAAGGTCCAACTATGAAACGTATCAAGCCACGTGCCAAAGGCCGTGCAGATCGTATCTTTAAGCGTAGCAGTCACATCACTGTGGTTGTAGCGGATAACTAGGAGTAGATAATGGGACAGAAGGTACATCCTACAGGTATACGCCTGGGTATCAGTAAACCATGGACTTCTACCTGGTACGCTAATACTGGTGACTATGCGGATAACCTGTATAACGATCATCAGGTACGTAAGTATCTGACTAAACAGCTTAAAAGCGCTTCACTTTCTAAAATCGTGATCGAGCGTCCTGCTAAGAGCATCCGTGTGACTATTCACACTGCTCGTCCAGGCGTTGTAATCGGTAAAAAAGGTGAAGATGTAGAGAAGCTTCGCGCCTATGTTTCTAAGCTAGCCGGTGTGCCAGCTCAGATTAACATTGCAGAAGTTCGCAAGCCTGAGCTTGACGGACAACTGGTTGCCGACAGTATCTCTAGCCAGCTAGAACGTCGTGTAATGTTCCGTCGTGCTATGAAGCGCGCGGTACAAAACGCAATGCGTCTTGGTGCTAAGGGTATTAAAGTTGAAGTAAGCGGCCGTTTGGGCGGAGCAGAAATTGCTCGTTCTGAATGGTACCGTGAAGGTCGCGTACCTCTGCACACTTTCCGTGCAGATATCGATTACGCAACTTCAGAAGCTGCAACTACCTACGGTATTATTGGTGTGAAGGTATGGATCTTCAAAGGTGAAGTTCTGGGCGGTTTGCCTACAACTCAAGAGCAAGCTCCGCCTGCTCAACCTAAGAAGAAAGGCCGCAACTCTAAGCGTGAGGGCTAAATCATGTTACAACCAAAGCGTACGAAATTTCGTAAAATGCATAAAGGTCGTAACCGTGGTCTTGCCATTGCGGGGAGCAAGGTAAGCTTCGGTACTTATGGCCTGAAAGCAGTTGGCCGTGGTCGTATGACCGCTCGCCAAATCGAAGCAGCGCGTCGTGCTATGACTCGTCACGTTAAGCGTCAAGGTAAAATTTGGATTCGAGTTTTCCCTGACAAGCCAATTACTGAGAAGCCTCTTGAAGTGCGTCAAGGTAAAGGTAAAGGTAACGTTGAGTACTGGGTATGCCAAATTCAACCTGGACGTGTACTTTATGAGATGGAAGGTGTTCCTGAGTCTCTAGCACGCGAAGCGTTTGAATTGGCAGCGGCTAAACTGCCATTTAAGACAACCTTTGTAACTCGGACGGTGATGTAATGAAAGCGACTGAACTGAAAGAAAAAAGCGTAGAAGAGCTGAACGCAGAGTTGATTAACCTGCTACGCGAACAGTTCAACTTGCGCATGCAGCACTCAACTGGTCAACTTGAAAAGACTGACCAATTGAGAACTGTACGTCGTAACATCGCGCGTGTTAAAACCATTCTGACTCAAAAGGCTGATGCGTAATGACTGAACAAAAAGTTCGTACAGTGCAAGGTCGTGTGGTTAGCAACAAGATGGATAAAACCATTACTGTTGTTGTTGAGCGTTTTGTAAAGCACCCTATCTACGGGAAGTTCATCAAACGTTCTACTAAACTTCACGCCCACGATGAAGAAAACGTATGTAACCAAGGCGACGTAGTCACTATTAGTGAATGTCGTCCATTGTCTAAAAGTAAAAATTGGACATTGGTTAGCGTTGTAGAAAAAGCTGGCGTTTAATCGCTAACTTTTCTTACGATTGAAAAAGCCGCTCTTGAGCGGCTTTTTTATTGCTTAAAATTTAACAATGCAATACTTATGATGGCTGGGTCACGGTCAAGTACAGCTCGCTATAACTGGCAGCCATTTCGTTAGTACTGAAATGCCCTTTTACATGTTGATACAACTGATTGCCCAAGGTATCGCGGGTTTGCTTGTTATTCACCAGCGTAATTAAGGCGTCGGCTATTTCATCGATATTCCCTGGCGTTACCATTAGCCCTGTTTCTTCGTGCTCAATAATTTCAGGAATACCGCCTACTGGCGTAGATACCACTGCACGCTTACACGCTCCGGCTTGAAGAAGAATAACACCTAAACCCTCCGCATAAGCGGGGTGAACCACTATATCAACACTGGGCAGAATTTTACTAACTTCCTCGGTAAAGCCGCACAGCTTTACGTGTTCGGTAAGCAAATGTCGGTCGATAAGCGCTTGGTAGCTTTCTTTGAGATTCCCTTTGCCGAATAGTAAGCAACTCACTTTAGGGTTATTTTGAACCACTTTCTCCATGGCTAAAATAATATCAGCTTGGCCTTTACGAGATATAAGCTGAGCAAAGTTAGCAATAACGGTATGGTCTGAAGGAATGGAGAAGGTTTCACTTAGCCAGGCTTTGTCACCAGGCTTCGAAAACTCTCTAAAATCTACTGACGAGTGAATAACCGGTTGGTGTTTGACTGCTTCACAGTGATGACTTACCACATTAAACACGCCCTCAGAAATACTCGCTACAGCAGCAAACTGACTGTATTTATAAGTGGCAAACAGTGATTCTGGGTTATCTACTCGTCGTGTGCATATAGCGGGAATGCCTGTTATCTTGGCTACCATGGCGCCAAAAACATCCGCTCCACGGCGACTATGTACATGGATGACATCGGCGTTAATTTTACGGGCGATGTTAACCATGCGCTTTACGGCAAATAAGTCTGTTTCTCCGCGATAGGCAATGGTATGCGTTTGGCAACCCGCAAGAGGCACCGATGCAATTTTACTGTCTTCTGGACATATTAAGTGGTTTTCGTAATCAAAATGATGGTTCAATGAATCTAACAAGTAGACAACTTGTTTAGCGCCGCCATACAAGTTTCTGCCCAACTCTATATGCAAAATCTTTAAGCTCACAAGTATTCCTTCACAATGGTAAAAACTTCTTCTGGGCGAATCAATGCCATACAGTCAAATGTACCATTGCACGTTGGTTTACGCTTACATGGCGCACAGACTAGGTTTTTATATAATACATGAGTGTTGGCATTATCAGTATATGTATACGGACAGGTAGACCCAAAAAGCGCAACTGTAGGGCGAAGAAAAGTAACCGCCATGTGTGTTAGGCCGGTATCAACGCCAATAAAGGCCTGAGACTGTTTAACGGCCACGGCTGATTCTGCTAACGATACGTGTCCCGCTAATGAATAAACATCACCTTCAATGAAGGTTAATGACTCAGCATCGCAGCTATCTGAAGGGCCGCCTAGAATGACAATAGGCATATTACTGTGCTGACGGATAAGCGTGATAAGTTGCTTCCAATGATTAATTGGCCAGTGCTTTTGCGGGCGAGTAGTAAAAGGGGCAAGTACAATATAATCGCCATTTACCGACAGTGCACCTAGCGTGCCCTGAAGCTTTTGTGTTGCAGCTTCCCCCATTTCAATATGTAGTTCGTAAGAATGCGCTCCCATATGCTTTGCTAAATATCGATACTCGCTACTGATTTGGTTTGATATTGGTTTATCTATAGTGTCGGTTAAGAAACGTTGGCTTTGCTCTTTACTATTAAAACCAATTCGGACACCTGCACCACTGAGATAGGCTAAAAAAGCACTTTTAAGTAAGCCTTGGGCATCAATGGCGAGGGTAAAGCCTTTCTCGTGAAGCTGTCGGCGAAATGCCAAAACCGATTTAAGCAAAGACCAATAGGCGCGCTTTTTACCAAACTCTCTCCATTCGCTTTTGGGCCACACGAGAATGTCATCAACAAAAGGGTGGTGTTGTATTAGCCCTGCATACGGCTTTTCAACTAACCAGGTAACTCGAGCATTTGGAAGAGCCGCTTTAATGCTGGACGGAAGGCCTGAGGCCATTACAATGTCACCAATAGCGCTAAGCCTGATTAAAAGTACGTTTGGCTGGGTTGCAGTAGAGCACATAAAACTTACATGTAGACGAGTTATAATGGGTGAGTAAACCACATAATAGCGTCAGTTTGATGACGACCTAGCAGAGCGTTACGCATTTGATTTTCAGCGATACGAGCCTGTCGAGCAGCCAAGAATAAAAATAGGAATTACTAATGATAAGAGGCGGTAAAGAAGCCGAATACAGACCTACATTACTAGAAGATATCTGTCGCTGGCTTTACTCCTGTGTATTATTTTGCATTATCCCTTTCGCATTTATCCAACTAATGCGCCGAGGTGCGACAAGAAATAAAGAATATAATCAACGTCGGTTTGAGCGATTCGGTTTTGTTGCGAGGCCCCATAAAACTAACGGTTATCTGTTTCACTGTGTTTCGGTTGGTGAAGTGGTGGCTGCATCTTGCTTAATAAAGCGCATCATTCAGGCTGAGCCAGATACGCAGATTACGGTGACCACTACTACACCCACAGGTTCGGCAAGGGTGCGGGATATTTTTGGTAATACGGTACACCATTTTTACTTACCCTATGACTTGCACACGGCTATGGCTGCAATGATAAAGCGCATTAAACCTAAAGCGGTGCTTATTACTGAAGTCGAATTATGGCCTAATTTTGTACATGCTTGCTGGAAGCGCCACATACCGATAATGGTGATTAATGCGCGTATGACGGATAGGTCAGCTAAGCGCTACATGAAGATAAGTAAACTGTTTAAACCCATGTTAAACAAACTTTCTCATATATGTACTCAAGGTCAGCGTGATTACGATAATTACCTTGCACTAGGTATGCCTGAAACACGAATGACCCAAACTAATAATATTAAGTTTGACCAAGCTGCATCCACAACGCATCAAAGCAAAGGGTTCATGGGCCTTTCACTAACAGACGGCCCAATATTAGTTGCTGGCAGTACCCACGATCTTGAAGAGCAAGCCATGATTGATGCGTTGAAGATACTCGGATCGTTAATCGCAGTTAATCTTCGCTTGCTATTAGTACCTCGTCACCCTGAACGGTTTGATACCGTCGCTAAGCTATTAGAGCAAAACGAGCTTGAATACGTTCGAACAAGTAACATTGATGCTATATCTCCAGAGACGAAAGTTATTTTGCTTGATGAAATGGGGAAATTGAATAGTGCTTATAGCGTAGCTAGTTTCGCATTTGTAGGGGGCTCGATTACAAATCGAGGTGGGCATAACGCGTTAGAGCCTGCCGCCTTTTCTATTCCCATCATGATGGGGCCACATACCTATAACAACCCAGTAATTTGTGAGTATTTGGCAGAGCGTGGGGCGCTTACAAAAATAACTAACGCAGAAGAAATTGCTCGGCAATGTGAGGCTTGGATCAACGCCCCGATGAAACGTGAGGAAGCTGGAAAAGCCGGCCGGAAAGTTTTAGAGGAAAACAGTGGTGCATTGGATAAAACGCTAGCGGTTATAAAACGTAATGTAGGTTAATCTTACTTATAAATATCAATTGGTTAATTTTAGCTCACCAAAGTTGTGCGCACATTGCACCAAGGTTTTTCTTTGCACCTTTATAACAGCCCGTTATTTTACGCAGAAATACATAAGGTATTGAAAATATTGTGAAATAACAAAGTGGTCTGTTCTTTGCTTTTATAACGCCGACAGCGTAGTTACGGTAAAATATAAACAATTATGCTTCTCATGAAGAAGCACTGAACTGCGCGTTCTCCAGGGAGATGCACCCTGCTTAGGCAGGGTGCCATCTTAACCCGCTAGCATCTTCTTACACTGCTTCACCTTCAGGTAAAATCAAACTAATTACTCGCCATCCTGCCTTAGGGTGAATGCTGTTCCCATTCACGAATGTGAAGCTTTTTCCTTCAACATCTATGGCTATTAATGGTGTGGCTCTATCACCATATTTTTCATTATATTGCGCGAATGTGAACTCATCAGACAGCCGTGTGGTTTTAATACTGGCGTTACGAGCAATCGCTGACGCCAAATACCCATAAGTCACACCTTCATCAAATAAGGTGAGGCGTTTTGCATATTGCTCACTTACTTGGTGACTTGGGCGGGTAGACTGTTCGTTGCTTGTCAGTGCCCACACCTTATCTTTGCCCATGGTATTTTCGAAATGATACGCAATGGGGGGATTAAGTTGTTTGTAAGGTGACATAATTAACACCGTACCAAAGCTAGCGATATCGAGATGACGAGCTGCGTGATCTGACATGGGGTTACCAAAATACACTGGAATATCCATCATTCGGGCTTCTCGAATGGCATCCCAGTTGGTATCTGCAACGGTAACGCTCAGCTCTTGCTTAATCATTTCATCAGCAAGCAGTCGGTTAAACTTACTGCCACCGAACACTAGGTAAGCGGTAGGGGCAGGGGCTCTTACTTTCAGCAATTGGGCGACACTTCGAGAAGTCAGGCTTTGAACAACGACGGTAGCAATAATCACAAGAAAGACCATGGGCACGATAATGCCAGCACCCTCGTAGCCAATTTCTTCAAGCTTTAAAGAAAACAACGCAGATACGGCTGCGGCCACAATGCCGCGGGGTGCAATCCAGCTCAGCAAGGCCAACTCATTAAGTTTAAGACCTGTGCCAATAGAGGACGCTGCTACCGATAATGGGCGAGCAATGAACATGATTGCGCCAAGCACAATAAGCGCTCCCCAACCTACATCCGCAATAGATTGAAGGCTAAGACGGGTAGCAAGTAATATGAATAAGCCTGAGATGAGCAGCACACTCAAGGTTTCTTTGAACTCTAAAATGTCTTCTACTTCCACGTTCTTCATGTTGGCTAATACCATGCCGGTAATGGTAACGGCCAATAGTCCAGATTCATGTGCAACATAGTTTGACGCTGCAAACACGCCGAGAATAATGGTTAAAACCGCGGTGTTTAATAAGTAATGCGGGATCCAATCTTTGCGGATAGAAAGCCCTAGCAAATAACCTGAACTAAAACCAAGCAGGAAACCAATTCCGATGGTTTTTCCAAAGGTGATAAAAGTGTGGGAAATAGCATTGCCTTGAGAGGCGACGATAAACTCAAACACGAGTACGGCCAGCAGGGCACCAATGGGGTCGATGACAATGCCTTCCCATCGTAGGATGCTTGCCAAGTTAGATTTAGGCCGCACAGTTCGCAGCATGGGCACTATCACGGTGGGGCCAGTTACCGTCACAATAGCACCGAATAAAAAGGAGAGTTGCCACGACAAGTCTAGACTGTAATGCGCTGCAACAGCGGCTATGACCCAGGTGACTAATACACCCACACTACATAGGTTGCGAACCATATTGCCATGACCAGCAATATCACCAAACTTAAGGGTAAGGGAACCTTCGAACAGAATAATAGCAACGGAAAGCGATACAACCGGGAACAAAAGGTCGCCAAAAAGCGCGTCTGCGTCAAGCACACCAAATACAGGGCCAACCACAATACCTACAATTAAAAGCGGTAAGATGGCAGGTAAACGAACTTTGTACGCGAGATATTGGCAGCTAATCGACAATAAGCCAACGGCAACCAAAGACATGAGTGGATCTGACAATGCGTGTTCCCTTCTTTATATAATTATAAGGATATAGTTATACTTATACTGTTTTGCGGCCCCATCATATAGCAACTTATGTTCATGCCGACAGAGACTTTCGTATAAGCACAATATGATTAAAACAGAGTTTAGCCTATGAGGGATCAATTCGCTTATATTCAACGTTGTAGCGGAAGGGGAAGCATAGTATTTTAAGGCTTCATTAATTACGCGCCAAAGAGCGCCTTATCAACGGACTATCTACGTTGCTTAATCACTCATTTTTACCTGTAGCAGTTGCTACGTTTTTTTCACTCTCGTTACTTACTGGTTGTGCTGCTTCATACCCAGAAGCTCAGACAAAAATTTCAGTAGGTGAGCTAACGGTGCTTCCTGATGCATTGGAAGAAACATCAGGGCTGTTTTGTAATGCGTCAACGCTCGTTAGTTTGAACGACTCTGGAAACAAACCGGAATTGTTTCATCTATCTTATGAAGGCAAGGTGGTCAAAACCGATAGAATGGCGTTAGACAACATCGATTGGGAAGCCGTTACAGCAAGTTCAACCCATTGGTATGTTGCGGATGTGGGCAACAACAAAGGCCGCCGTGAGAGTCTCACCATTTATAAGGTTAATAAAAACGACCTTAACGATTTTGTAACAATGACAGTAGCCTATGAAGGCAACAATCCAAGTAGCAATATGCCTTACGCTCATGATTTTGATTCAGAGGCCATGGTGTATGCCAATGGAAAGTTAATACTGTTTTCGAAAAGCTGGCGTACTGGCGTGGCAAAGGTATACGAAGTTAACGAATCTACAGAGCCCCAGACACTAACCGCGTTTGCGCATATCGAAGGTTTGCCAGGTGTTATTACTGGAGCCGATTATGATGCTGCCCGTAATCTATACGTCATCGTAGGCTATAAATCTGACCCCTTTGGTAACTTTGATACTTTCATTGCGCAGGTTAATAGTCAGTTTGTTCCTATCAACATTTGGCCGTTACCTGCCTATAAACAAGTAGAAGGTGTATGTGTTGACGACAACGGCAATTACTGGTTTTCAGAAGAAGCGACGGGGCATCGCAAGGCATCACTTACCAAAGTTACCATTAGCCAAAAATAAATTTGTCTATAATTTAAACACTTGAGGGGAGTTAGCATAATGGCTAATTCCCACGCTTTTCGCTTCATGGTTATATTGGGGTCTACTTTGCTTTTGCACATTAGGTACCGAATAATGCTTCGATCTTCTCAGCTTCTTGTGATGCTTACCGCACTTCAATGTGTATGGTTATCGATGTCTGCATCTGCCTCAGCGGTCGAAGATGCTGAGCAATGGTTGAGCGAATATGTAAGTTTTGATGATACCTTTTCCATTGCGCTATCTAAAAATAAGATTAGATTTAAAGGCTGTAAGCAAAAGCAGTATCAGTTGGTGGTAAACCAGCAATTTACTAAACGCTTCAATGTAGAAGCCATTGTTCACTATAACAAAGGCTTACTCGATTATGGGGTACTCGCTCAGCGGGTTAAAAGCCATGAATTTGAGGTGGTGAGTTGGTGGGATAAAGGAAGTTACCGGGTTGGGTTAAGCCACAAAATTCGTCCTGAACATGAAATTTCCATTCCCGTTGCGGAAGTGATTCAACTCCCAACAAGTACTACGGCTAGTGTGTATTTTGAAGTTCCACTCATGGAGGACAAACACACGCTGACAGTTGCGGCTTCTAGAGAGTCGTGGAAGTCAGATAGTGCAACAATCCAGTTGCCGTGGAACGAAGCCCACGACAACCAGGTAAAACTTCAATACGTCATCGCGTTTTAACGCCAACTGCATCTAGCGTCTTATAGTTTAAACTGACTCACTTCTTGGGCCAGTTCGTTTGCTAGTTCGTCGAGCTTCTCGCTAACCCCTACCAACACATGTGTGGCATTAAGGGTTTCATCACTCGATGAACTTATCTCATTAATACTCCGGCTAATATCTTCAACGACGGTCGCTTGTTGCTCTGTAGCGGTGGCCACTTGGGTATTCACATCATTAATCAGCACAATTTCCTCGGCAATTTTCTGCAGAAGTTTATCGATATCATCGGTAGCGCCAACCACGTCTTTGGTTTGTGCTTTGCTATCTTGCATTTGAGAAACGGCCGTTTTTGAGTCTAGCTGGAACTTATCGATTTTAATTTGAATCTCATCGGTAGCGGCAGCCGCACGTTGAGCAAGGGTACGAACCTCATCGGCAACCACAGAGAAGCCTCTGCCATGATCGCCAGCCCGAGCGGCTTCTATAGCTGCATTCAGCGCAAGCAAGTTAGTTTGTTCTGAAATGCTGCGAATAGTATCAAGTATGCCGCCGATAGCCGCTGTGTGTTCATCAAGGGAGTGAATAACCTCGGACACACTTTCTACTTGCGTAGAAAGATTCGATATTGCGTGCACGGCTTTTTGGGTAAATAGGCGGCCTTCTTGCGAGCTTTCCGTCGCACGATTGGCATTTTGTGCCGCATAGGTAGCTGACTGGGCTACTTCAGTTACCGTACTGCCCATTTCAGTTAACGCTGTTGCTGCCTGCATGGTTTGGTCTCGCTGACTGCGAGTAGAGCGTTCATTTTGCTGAGATTGGCTTGCCACTTCTTGAGCCGAAGTTTTAAGGGCTTGGCTAGTTTTGGCTACCGATACAATAGTGCGGTGAAGGTGGTCGATAAAACTATTGAAGCCTTCAACCAGTCGCGCGGTTTCTCTTTGTTCTGGTACGTCAATTCTTGAACGCAAATCGCCTTGCCCTTTTCCAAGTTGCTGGAAAATATCAGCCAGTGATTCGATAGGCTTAGTGAGTGAAGATGCCAGCCAAATACCAAGCAGTGCGAACAAGCCCGCGATGGCAATAGACCACAAAATAATCTGCCGACTGCCTGCATTTAACGAGGCATAAAGCTCTTGCTCTGGTACTTGTGCAACCACGTACCAACCTGACTTTTCAACGTACGTGCTGGCAAAAAGGACGTCATCGGCGTTTACTTCGCTGGTTGCCATCGCAAAATCACGTTGTTGCAGTAAAGACCGCGACGCATCTGCGCCACTAATGGCACTCAGTTTGGATTTTCCCAATAGGCTAGTATCAGGGTGGGCAATAATAGTGCCTTCGCCATCAACCAAATACACATAGCCAGTTTGGGCAATTTTTACCGCGTTAATAATATCTAAAAGCTCGTCTACAGACTTCGCGACGCCAGACATGCCTCGGCCTGCGGTTTGTTGGAAGTTTGCGAACAACCTATAACCTTGACCCGGTTCGTTATACAAGCTAAGTGAAATTGGCGTACCACTATCACGGTAAGTAAAAAACCATCCGTCAAATTCGTCATTCTTTAGCACCCGTAAAAAACCGTCTTGGTTCCAATACTTAGTGGTTTTTCTATCGACGAAAGAGGCCACGGTTAAGTCGTTGAAAGTCACGATGTCGTTTAGATAAGCGATAAGTCGCTTTTCACCTGAACTATCAGCGCCAGCGGCCGACCAGGCTAAAATGTCTGGATTGGACGCAATGCCATGGGCAACAGAAAGCATCACGCTGGCTTCTCTGTCGACCTGATTGCCAATTTGCTTCAACAGTGAAGGAAGTTGAAGCTGTTCCATGTTTTCTTTTACTAAGTCTCGGGCTATCCATTGGCTAATTGAGCCTACCAATATTGAGGCTGCCAACACAGCCACCATCAGTGAAAGAATCAGTTTTTGTTTAATACTCAAAGTCATAACTTCCGACCATATTTTGACTGCTGAAATAACGACGCTGCACTGCAGGCACAGTCACGTCTTGGGCGTTGTGTTATTACTGTTAGCGTCTACTTTACTGCTTAGTTGCAGGTTATTAATCACTTCATGAAACACGAGGAGAGGTAGTGCGCACTAGTTTTTTTATTATTGTGTTTATATCGGCTGAGGATCGCGAATTATTATACTTTCGACGTACAAAAGCCGATAAGATGATTTTGAAGTTAAATTGACCGAAAGGTCAAGAAAAAGCCGCGAAATGAGGTGAATTTCTCAACTTCGCGGCTTTTTTAGGGAGGTTTAACGATTAATCTTCGCTTTTATCTTCAGGAATTGGGAAACCTCTGTCGCGCATTAATGCGTCAACTTTGGCATCGCGGCCACGGAATTTGCGATAGGCTTCAGCTGGATCCATCGCATTACGAACCGAAAAGAGGTACTTCACTAAGCGATTGCCCACTTCTTCGTCGTAAAATCCACCCGGTGCTTCCATAAAGGCTTCTGATGCATCAGCTGTCAGCACTTCTGCCCACATATAACCGTAATAGGCTGCGGCATAACCTTCACCAGAGAACACGTGACCAAAGTGAGGTGTGCGGTGACGCATAACAATCTCTTCAGGCATACCGAGTTTTGTAAGCTCTTCACGTTCAAAGGTATCGGGCTCAATAGTAGCCGGATCAGTGGTATGGTACTTCAAATCCATAATGGCAGAAGCCATATACTCAGTGGTTTTGAAGCCTTCATTAAAGGTTGATGCCTTCTTAATCTTAGCAACAAGTTCAGCAGGAATAGGTTCACCCGTTTCATAGTGTACTAAGAATTGATTAATGACTTCGTCGGTGGTTAACCAGCGCTCTAAAAGTTGCGACTGGAACTCAGTGTAATCACGTACGCCTGAGTGCGAAGAGGGGTATTTCACATCAGCAGATAAGAAATGCAGTGCATGACCAAATTCGTGGAAGTAGGTTTCTGCATCATCAAATGAAATGAGTGTTGGCTCGCCTTCAGCCCCTTTTACGAAGTTAGAGTTGTTAGAAGACAACACCGTCTTTTTGCCGTCGAAGGTTGTTGACGAGCGATAAGTTGTGGCCCATGCACCAGAGCGTTTACCTTTGCGAGAAAACGGATCTAAGTACCATAAACCAATGTGTTCACCGGAATCTTTATCGGTCACTTCCCATACTTTAACGTCTTCGTGGAATACAGGCACTTTGCCTTCTTCCACTGGGGTAAAGTTGAAATTAAACAAACGACCAGCAACGTAGAACATAGCATCGCGCAGTTTATCTAGCTGCAGGTATTGCTTCACTTCGTTTGAGTCTAGGTCGTACTTGGCTTGGCGAACTTTCTCGGCATAAAAACGATAGTCCCAAGGGGCAATAGTGATATCAGCGCCTTCAGCGTCAGCAATGGCTTGCATATCGGCCACTTCTTGTTCAACACGTGCAATGGCAGCGGGCCAAACCTTCATCATAAGATCCATGGCGTTTTCAGGATTCTTTGCCATACGGTCTTCTAAGCGCCACTGGGCATAGTTTTCATACCCGAGTAATTCCACTCGCTCATCACGCAATGTCAGAATGCGTTTGATAGTTTCGTTATTATCAAATTCATCTGCGTTGTCGCCACGGCTGTAATAGGTGTTCCATACTTTTTCGCGTAATTCACGGTTAGTAGAATAGGTTAGGAACGGATCCATGGAAGAACGGGTGTTTGTTATTGCATATTTATCCGGCTCACCACGGCTCTGGGCGGCAGATTTAGCGCCTTTTACGAAAGATTCAGGCAAGCCACCTAATTGGTCTTCAGTAATATAGGTTACGTAGTTCTCTTCATCCGCCAGTACGTTATTTGAGAACGACGTATAGAGGGTTGCTAATTCTTCATTGATTGCGGCATAGCGTTTTTTCGCTTCGCTGTCTAAGGTGGCACCATTGCGTGCGAATTCGTTGTAAGTCATCCAAGCAATGCGCTGTTCTTCTTCGGTAAGAGTCGAGCGTTCTTCTGACTCATAAACCGCTTTAACACGTTCGAACAACTTTTCGTTTTGTGTGATTTTGGTAGAAAATGCAGACAACTTAGGCGACATTTCTACTTGGATGGCGCGAAACTCGGGGCTAGATTTATTCGCACTCCAAATGCCGTAGTAACGAAAAACACGACTAAGCTCGCTACCCGAACGTTCCATAGCCACAATCACATTTTCAAATGTGGGGGGCTCAGGGTTATTCGCAATCTCATCAATCTCTTTAAGGTTTAGTTCCATTGCTTTTTCAAGAGCGGGTTTTAAGTCTTCCAATTTCATTTTATCGAAAGCGGGCACGCCACCATACGGGCCTTTAAACTCTTGCAGTAGCACATTGTCGAACTGATGAGTTTCTTGTGCTGCAGCAACTTCAGTAGTGTCTGCTGAGGTTGCCTGAGGTGCTTTTTGTTCTGAGCAGGCACCCAGTGCAACCACTACCGCCATGGCAGTAAGTGAAGTTTTAAATTTTCCCATTATTATTTCCTGTCTTATTATGGTTATGATTTCTTTTATTGTTTATTATCGTTAGGTCTACACGCACTAGTAAAGCAGATCAATTTCACCGATTGAAGCGTTAATTAAAATCTCACACATTCAATACTATGCCATTGTAAAAATAACGTAAATGTCTCTTAACGTATTAAGCCGCTAGGCTAACGAGAATGCGAGTAGTAGCGCCTAAATGACACTCGTCGAAAAGGCTAAAAAAACCATTGAAAGTTTTAGACTAATCACTACACTTCGCGCCAATACATAATGGAATTTCTGCCTCACTTGTTATCTATGAAGGAGCATCGGCGTGTTTGAATTATTGCTTCATACAATCCCTGTATTGTTTGCTATTGGGTCGTTTTGGTCTAATACAGAGCGCAAGCTTTTATTTTTGAATTTAGGGTTGTGTGTGGCGCTAGCCAGCTTACTTGCTTTCGAGCAAGCGTGGGGTGGGGCTGTTGTTATTACTGTGGCAGGCTTAAGTACAACATACCGTATTGTAACTCAGAAGCTTTTACCCGCGTACGCTACTTATATTATTCTGACGTTGATGACCGTGCTAGTGGCAAGTATTAATACCCTTACGGGAAAAACAGGGCTATTAGAACTTATGCCAGTAATGACTTTTATGGTGTACCGATTTGGTGAACTACATTGTAAAGAGGCTGGACTACGCATTTGTATGATAGTTGGCTCGCTAAACTTTACGGTTTACGGTGTGGCCACTCAAACATGGGGACTGGCTATCACTGAGATCTTGTTTGCCATTTCAAATACGTGGTACTACGTTAAGTTGCGCAGACAAGTTGCCGCACTGACAGTATAGCGCCAAATTAGCGCCACAAAAGAGGGGTAGTGGTAAAGTTGAAATTGAGCCTGTACGCAGGTTGCAGCGTCATAAAGTAAATTTGTTCATGCCTGCCAGAATTAAAAAAGCCAGAGGAGTCACTTCACTCGTCTGGCTTTTTTTGTTTATCTAACTGCAAAATTTGTAAAACAGTGTCTTATGCAAATACCACGGTTTTATTGCGATGAATGATCACGCGATCTTCCAAATGATAACGCACGCCGTGGGCAAGGGCGGTTACTTCGCAGTCTTTCCCTTTTCTGACCATATCAACCGCGCTGTCGCTGTGGCTAATACGCTTAACGCTCTGCTCAATAATAGGGCCTTCGTCTAGGTCTTTAGTAACATAATGGCACGTTGCCCCAATTAACTTAACGCCGCGATCGTAAGCCTGTTGGTAGGGTTTAGCCCCTGCAAAGCTCGGTAAGAAGCTATGGTGAATGTTAATTGCTTTACCTTGAAGCTGTTGGCATAGCGTATCAGGCAAAATCTGCATAAAGCGGGCAAGTACCGTCAGGTCGATTTTATATTCTTCCAACAAGGTTGAGATTTGCGCAAATGCCGTTTCTTTGCCCAGCGCTTTAAAGTCCACCCAGTGAAACGGCACTTTATACCAATCGGCAAATTGCTTCATTTGCGGGTGGTTGCCAATAATGCATGGAATATCGCAATCAAGCTCACCGGTGTGCCAGCGATGCAGTAAATCAACCATACAGTGAGACTCCACGCTACCTAGTAAGGCAACGCGCTGCTTTTTACTTGAATCAGAGAGTTTCCAATTCATTTGGAATTCGTTAGCCAAGGGCGCAAATTCTGCTAAAAAGCTGTCGTAATCTAACCCAATAGAATCGGCACCAATTTCATGGCGCATAAAGAATCTACCGGTTTGTAAATCCGTGTGATGGTTAGCTTCAACGATGGTGGCACCATGGCTAGCTAAGAACTGAGAAACACTGGCAACTAAGCCAATTTGGTCAGGGCAATCTATTACTAATCGAAACGTTTGTTGCATGGAATTGAGGTCTCACTAAATAAGACCCCCTTTTTACCCAGCTACGCCAGTGAAGTAAAGGCTTTTAGGGTGAAAAAGCCTAACTGAAATAGGCTATTTTGCTATAAATAATATCACCCGATGAATGATCGTTTACGAACTACTCATCATTAATTCCTCTGCGTAGCTTTTCACGCACCGACATACTGTGCCTTAAACTCCAACTTTGCCTAATGGGGTACGTAACTCCTTGGGGGGTAGAGACAGATTCAAATAAGTGAAACGCCGATGCGTGCATTTCAACATGCGGTGTATACAAGGGCACAGGAAGCGCCGCCGTCGCTTTTCGAATGACGGTAACATGTGGCGAAAACCCTTTATTATCAACCTCTATAGCCGCAGCTCTGGCAGCTTTGCGGGTAGATTTCGCTAATGCCATTAGCTCTGCTGGCGGCGACTGAGGTGCGGCGAAAAGAATTTTAGGGCCGTTCCAAATACCCGTAGTGTCTAACGTTAGGGAAAACGGCGTATGTACTAACACGTCTAGTTCAGCGACTAACGCTTCATGCTGACGGTGAGTAATATGGCCGAGAAAACTTAAGGTCATATGGTAATTGGCTGCGTTAACCGCATAAGGTTGGGATGCGCCTGAGTCGCGCCTTTTACCTTTGTTCCCTCTGCCTTCCTTTTTAGCTCGGCCTTCAGAAAGATTGAACATGTTGCGGGCTGTCACCTCTGGGAGGGCTTGTTGCCGCCAACTATCAAGGGCTAACTTTTCTGTTGAATGTAAATCTAAACCAATGAAACAACGCATACCCACTCCTCTATCTACGTGTAATTAAGTCAACACGTCCTAGTTAATAGAAAATGAATTAAACCCTAATGGACATATCGTCAGGTGTCTCTATTTCGCTGTGCTTACTCTAGCCGTGCTTGTTTTAACGTAATGCAGAACTTCTGCTACAGGTAAATTCAAGTACAATAGTGTGAGAAGTTTATCTAGGTATTGCAAACCTTTATGTTACAGCCGTTATTACATTTACCCGCCGCCCAGCTTATTGAACCCGTTAACAACGCGATTGGCGAAAACAACCTTATCATAGGTGCACCGCCGGGTGCAGGTAAGTCCACGGTGCTACCACTTTCTCTATTAAGCGCGATACCACAGGGTAAAGTGTTGTTGATGCAGCCTCGCCGCGTAGTCGTAAGGAATTTGGCGAATTACCTGGCAGGCATCCTCAATGAAAAAGTGGGCGACACAGTAGGTTACCGAATTAAAGGTGAGAGTAAGGTAGGAAAAACTACCCGCCTTGAACTGATAACCGAAGGTATACTCGCCAGAATGATTCAGTCTGACCCTGAGCTTACTGGGGTATCGGCCATTATATTTGATGAATTTCATGAGCGCAGCATTCATAGCGACTTCGGTTTAGCGCTAGCCCTCGACGTACAAGCGGGCTTGCGAGAAGATCTCCGCCTAGTGGTTATGTCTGCCACGCTTGATGTAGAGCCACTTACTGCATTAATGGATAATTACGGCGCTGTACCTGCAATTAACCTCAATGCAGAAGGACGAACCTTCCCCGTTAATATGCATTACAGCAAGGATGTGCTCGCCCATGAGGTGGTTAGCGCCACCGCAGAGGTGACTACCCGAGCGTTTTCTCAGCATCAAGGTGATGTACTGGTCTTCTTGCCAGGAAGCGGAGCCATTCGAGGCGTGGCACAACGACTCTCCACGCTGGTAAATAAATATGATGTGGCATTGCACTCACTCTTTGGGGCGATGGGCAAAGACGCCCAACAAGCCGCTATCAACCCTGATCCTCAAGGGCGGCGCAAAATTATTCTTGCCACCAATATTGCCGAAACCAGCTTAACCATAGAAGGGGTTAAGGTGGTGGTAGACAGTATGTGGGAGAACCAAGCCCAATATAACCCTTCCAGTGGTTTTACCCAGTTAATGCAACAGCGTATATCCCGAGCATCGGCTATTCAACGGGCTGGGCGAGCGGGACGAGTTAGCGCGGGCGATTGCTACCGGCTATGCAGTCAAAGCAGTTTTGAGCGTATGGCGCAGCATAATGCCCCGCAAGTATTACGAGAAGATGTGTCGTCCTTATTGCTAGATGCATTGCAATGGGGCGCTACGCCCGCATCATTGGGCATGTTAACCCAGCCAAGCGGCGCGCAGTTAAAGGTGGCTAATAATAACTTAACCGCCATTAATGCTCTTAACGACGAAGGCCTTAGCAAAAACCAAATAATAACCCCTTATGGGCGTACACTTTCTGGTATACCCTGCCATCCGAATTTGGCGAATCTATTAATACGATGCGCGCAAGGGGTCGAAGGACTAGAGCCTGCTATGCAGCGCGAACTCAAATGTGCTGCGCCTTTTGTGGTGGCATTAGCAGAAAACCTTGGTGGGCAGTTCGAGCAAACCTATGTTATCGATGCGCTGTTGAACCTGGATGGTCAAACGCGCAAGCAGCTTCATCAGCAAGCATCTAGATATGCAAAATATGTTGGTTTAAATGCGAACGAATTGGACATGCACGGATTAGAAGAAGAGGCGTTGGCGCTATGTATTGCTATTGCCTTTCCTGAGCGGGTGGCGTTTTGTCGGGGTCTAGCTTCTGATAAGACAAATGGAAGGCAAAAAGGACAAGGGGCTATGCAGGGGAATATGCAAGGAAAGTCCCAGCAATGCGGATACAAGCTCGCCAGTGGAAAAGGCGGCGAATTAGAGCTGCATTCCCCGCCTCAGTGGTTGGCAGTATTACATGGCCAGCAAACCGGAAATACGGTGAAGTTCAGGTTAGCTCAGCCGATTAACGAGGCTGGGCTTCGCGCCGTATTCCAGGATGAGTTTACTCACAAAAAACAAGTACGTTTTAATGTGACAAAGAAGGTCATGGAAGCACGTATTATTACTGGTTTTCATGCCATCGACTTAGCCAGTGAACCCGTATCAGGTCAAGAGAAGCAACAAGATAATCGCTTCTGGAAAAAACAGACTGCTCATGCTTGGTTCGAATATTTAGAGAACATTCCAGTAAGTGAGTGGCCACTAACTGAGAGGGACTGGCAATGGTGGAATCGGCTTAAACTTGCGGCATCGTTGAATTTACCTCAACCGCAGGCGTTCGACAAACCAGACCCTTGGCCACAGTCTTTACCAGCATTAATGCACAGCGCAAAAGAGACATTAATTGAGCCCTTAAGCCGATGTGAATCTTTGGCGAAACTACAAAAGTTACCTTGGAAAAATACGCTAAATAATGCACTTAGTTGGCCGCAGCAAGATGCTCTTGCTTCATTATTGCCTACTCATTTGTCGATACCCACAGGGCGTGATGCCGCACTTGAGTATCGCGATAACGGTGATGTGGTGTTAGCGGTTAGGATGCAAGAGATGTATAGCCAAACTGCCCCACTTACGGTGGCGGGTGGCAAAATACATATCGTGTATGAGTTACTCTCGCCAGCAGGTCGGCCATTGCAAACCACCAAAGATTTAGCAGGGTTTTGGACAGGCAGTTATTTAGCAATTCAAAAAGAAATGAAAGGGCGTTACCCGAAGCATTTTTGGCCAGATGAACCGGCTACCGCTAAACCCACTGCCAGAACAAAGAAGGCAATGGGTTAACGGGGCAAGTAAAGTCTTTTAAAAGCAGCTAGGCGCTCTTATCAACCAAGTTCAACGACTGCATCACGTTTAAACCTGGAAAACCATCAGCAATCATGTCGTTTGCTATTTGATAGTTGCGAATACCTTCGCGGGTAGCAGGGCCAATTATTCCATCGGGGGTGCCTACATCGAAGCCACGGTCGTTCAACTTTTTCTGTAGGCCAATAATATCGTTTCGGCTGTAAGCTGGTAAATCCGGAAGGGGAGCAATAATACCTGATGCGCCTGAAATTCTATCGGCTAATACGCCTACCGCAATGGCGTAAAACTCTGAATTATTCCAACGCATGATCACGCGAAAGTTTTGGTAACCCACAAACGCGGGACCGGCATGACCAGCAGGAACCACCACATACGCTTTCGTGTCGTCCTCGCCCAACGGGCTTGCATCGGCTTGTTTCACGCCGAGTTCATTCCACTGGGCTAGAGTACGGCGGTTTTTATACCCAGAGAGTTGATAATCAAAATTTTCTGGAAGCTGCACTTCCCGGCCCCAACGAAAGCCTCGTTGCCAGCCTAAACTCGCAAGAAAGTTGGCCGCAGAGGTTAGCGCATCTTCTTCACTATTCCATAAGTTGATTTGACCGTCATTGTCGCCATCTACCGCGTAATGGGTATAAGCCGACGGCATAAATTGGGTATGACCCATAGCGCCAGCCCAAGAACCTACCATTTCCTCACGGGTGAGTGACTCACGCTCAAATAATTTCACTGCTACCAAAAGCTCTTGGGTAAAGTATTTGCTTCTTCGGGGATCGCAAGCAAGCGTGGCTAACGAATCAAGAACAGGCATTTTGCCTTTGTAATTACCAAAGTTAGTTTCAAGCCCCCAGAAGGCCAGCAAGTAGTGCGGCGGCACACCGTACTTGTCACTTAATTTGTGCAGCAAGTCCTTATGCTTCTCGTACATTTCCTGGCCCTTGTTCGTGCGCCAATCGGTTACACGTTTACTAAAGTAGCCTGGAAAGGTTTGAACGAATTCTGGTTGGCTTCTATCAAGCTCAATAACACGTGCTTGGTATGCTAATGTGGGGAAAATGGCATCGACAGTGTCTTGACTGACACCTTGCTCAAGTGCTTTGTTAGCAAGTTGAGAGGTACACATGGAAAACGCCTCATCGGCCATTGCAGAAGCGGTGCACAGCCCTGACAGCAGTGCCGACATCATTGATACTGCAGTAACCCACTGCTTCCCTTTACCCTTAAAACCCATAGTTCAATTCCTGTATTGCGAGCACACATGCTATCTCAATGTGACTGTAAAACGCGAGTATAATTCAATGATGCGCTAAGGTTTATGGCAGATGATACGTAACAATATGTAAACCTACCTTGTGGCGTTATGCCGTTGGCGCTTGTTTTAAAACCCCAATGATTTCGCCATCATTGTTTAATTCAGCAAGCTCGATTAAATACCCTTTTTGAAGTTCATCTAACGAACGACCCTCTAATAGCTCTTTCACTCTGGCCGTCTCTCCCGCCACGATAGCCGATTGTAACCCTTCCATATTGGCAATAGAACTCGCCCTATTTTCAGATGTCATTATTGCTCCTTGAGTGTATGTATTCAACATTACTACGGGTGGCGTCATTGAAACGATTGATTTTAACGTGGTGCTATTTTTGTAGTTGTTGCCGAGAAGGAGCAGTGGTAGTGTTCGCTAACTTCAGAGTGTGCAGCACGCAGTTGTTTATATGCGGCTACAAAATTCTTCAGCATTCGCTGGAAATTGTGTTCAGAAAGCTGCACAATTTTTTCAGCTTCATATCATGGCATTCTCAGTGGCAAAAAAAGTGGCAAAAAAACAAACTAAAGCGGCATCCAAACCTAACTCTTTTTCAATAATGAAGCTCTTCTTACGCTTATTTCTGATAGGCGTAGTGGTACTTGGCGCCTACGCCTTTTACTTAGATGCGCAAATTAAACATGAATTTTCAGGTAATAAATGGGAAGTTCCTGCACAGATTTTTGCCCGCCCCTTAGAACTCAGTAAAGGGCAGGAAATTACTCCCACCGAAGTGATTGATGAATTAACCTTGTTGGGATATCGCAAAGTTAATGAGGCAGATGGTAGCGGCGAGTACAGTTATCGAAATGGCATTTTAAATATTCAGCGCCGCGCGTTTCATTTTCCTGAAGGGGCAGAAGGGCTTCGTCATTTAGAGATAACTTGGCAAGGCAGTCGGATTAGTCTGATTCAAGACAGAACGCAAACTCGCCCATTTGGCACTGTAAAACTTGAGCCATGGTTGGTTACGCGCATGGTCAGCGGTAGTCAGGAAGACAGAATGTTGGTCACACTGGATACTATTCCCGATATGCTGCCAAAAGCGTTAACGTTGGTGGAAGATCGCAATTTTTATAATCACCACGGTGTAGCTCCTTTATCTATATTACGGGCGCTATTAGCAAATATTGCGGCGGGCAGAACCGTACAAGGTGGTAGCACGCTTACCCAGCAATTAGTCAAAAATATGTTTCTAACCCGTGAACGCTCGATTGTGCGTAAAGCGAAAGAAGCCATTATGGCGGTGCTCATAGACGCCAGGTATTCCAAGTCGGAAATCATTCAAGCCTATTTAAATGAAGTCTTCTTAGGGCAAAATGGTGACATGGCGGTGCACGGTTTCGGGCTGGCTAGTTATTTCTACTTCGACCGCCCAGCGAATGAACTGAGCACAACTGAAATAGCAACGCTTGTGGCTATTATCAAAGGCCCTTCTTATTACAATCCACGTAAACACCCCGAGCGCGTCAAAGAGCGCCGAGACTTGGTGTTGCGTATGTTATTTGACGAAAATGAAATCGACCGCAGCCAATATGAGCGGGCGATTAATATGCCGTTAGGTTTGGCCAGTGGCGCTAGTTTGGCCAGCGGCAAACATCCTGCTTTTATGGAGCAGGTAAGACGAGAGCTTGCAGATATTCTAGCCGACTCAAGCTTGCGTGACTCCGGTGTAAAAGTGTTTACCACGTTAGATATCGTGGCTCAGCGCCGGGCAGAAAAAGCCCTCTCTGGCACGATTGCAAGTTTACAAACGAACAGAAAAAATCCCCTTCAAGGCGCGATGGTTGTGACCGACAGTGCTAAAGGCGAAGTGCGGGCCATTGTTGGCGGTAAAGATTACTCATTTAAAGGGTTTAACCGAGCGTTAGGAGCGAAGCGTCCAATCGGTTCATTAATTAAACCTGCGGTGTATTTATCAGCCCTTGAAGATCCCACTCAGTTTAATTTAGCCACGCCACTGGAAGATGAGCCTATTACGCTAGAAAGCCGTAATGGACAGCAATGGTCACCATTAAATTACGATAAAGAATTCAGAGGGCAAGTGCCGCTTATTCAAGGATTAGTTGAATCTTTGAATGTGCCTACCGTTAATTTAGGCATGCAAGTGGGGCTTGATGTTATTGCTGACACGATTGCACGACTAGGCGTTACTTCTCAGGTCAATTTGGTGCCTTCTCTTACTTTAGGGGCGGTAGAGTTAACGCCGTTTGTTACCAACCAAATGTACCAAACATTATCGAACGGCGGGCGCTATGTGCCTTTGCATACGGTAAGTTCAGTCGTAACTGCCGACAATGCACTGTTATGGAAAAAAGCGGAATTTTATGCGCAGCGAACCGATGAAGCTGCTACTTACTTACTGAACTATGCACTTTACAAAGTCACGATAGATGGAACCGCAAAACAAATAGGTGCCAACTTTGGTAACGTGAATATGGCAGGTAAAACCGGTACTACAGATGATTACCGAGATAGTTGGTTCAGCGGCTTTGACCGCAACAATGTTGTTACTGTGTGGGTAGGCAATGATGATAACTTGTCTGTAAATTTAACCGGTGCCAGCGGTGCCTTACCGGTTTTTATTAATTATATGAAGTCTCAGTCGCCTAAATCGTTATCTCGCCGCTTTCCTGATGGTCTGGGTATTGCGCACTTTGACGCGAAGACCGGTGCGGTGGTGATTGCCGGGTGTGCAGGAAGCATGAGTGTACCCGCTATTCTTGATGTATTGCCGCCGGCACAACAAGATTGTTCTGGCAATGCGGTGAGGCCTGATGGAGAAAAAGAGAGCGAAAAGAAAAGCTGGTGGGAAAGAATATTTGGATAAAAAACAGGTAGGCAGTAAAAAGCATCCAACTCAATATGCTTTTTATTGCCTCCTGAAAGCCCCAGGGAGTGGCTAAAATTTAAAAGTAGTACTAAAACTGGTCTAACATATATCGCGCTGTTGAAAACACTACAGCGCTAAGTGCAAATGCTGCTACGGGTGCCAAAATCAACATCAATAATGAGCTCGCGGTTAGCATACCTGCCTCCTTACGCGTCGTTATCGTTTTGAAACTCATCACTTTTCATTGGCGTAATCGTAATATCTGCAATTAAAGTGCTTGCTTCTGCCGCGTTCGGTTCAAAAGTATGGCTGGCCGTTAACACGTCGTACGTAATGCCTGTTGTCATATCTTGCTTTACATCTGCCATCGCACTGGCCACTAAATAATCGGTCTGCGAGGTTAGGTTACTTGTTGGTTCATCCGCCATTGCAGTGGTGGCTGTAAATGCAGTACTTAGAATCAGCGCAGTAAGTAATTTTTTGTTGGTAAACATGGGTCATCTCCTATGAGTAAAAGTGAGTCACTGCACTAAATCGGACTGCTTGGCAGTTATTTATTAAGTCGTTATCAATTAACAATTAGTTTATAGCGAGGGATGTGCCATCTTTTTATAATTAGTTAAGTTAATGATTAATATGGTATTTTATTTTTATTGTTTTTAAGGTAGGTTTTCGTAATTAACGAATTAACTAATATTTAGTTAGTTTGTAGATGTGTTTTGGTCAAAATAACTAACGCTCGTCATTGTGGGAAGTGAAAATTAAAGTGTGGCGCAGAAAACCAGAGAATATTTGTAAGGTAAGAAGATAAATATTTGGCTCAGTTATCTAAAGTATTAGACTTAATTAAAAGTGACTATCTAACAAACGTTTTAAGTCGTGCGATGACGTGCAAAGGGCCAACAACACGGAAGAAATAAGAGAGTATATAATTGTGGATATAGAAATTTCTTGGGGTGGCTATTATGCAAGTATCTCCGATGATAATGGTGAGATAACCTTGTTTCGGCTACTAGATTTCAATAGGGATGATTACCATATCGCAATTTATCAGGAGAAATTCCAGTCTATCCCGATGCTGAATGAAGTTGAAGGTTTGTCACCATTTATTGGCCACGCTCCATTTGATAGTAGATCACTACTGAACAACAAAAAAGTTCTCTTAATTGGAAGTCATCAATTATCGAAATCAGATCTGGCTGGGTACATGATCTACCTAGAGAATTTTGACGTTCCTAGTGAAGATTTAGAATTTTTAACCCAGTCGATTCTGGAGTACAGCAAGGAGCCTCCTCTTCAGTTATGGCTAACTTTGGTTGGAGAAGAACTTCAAATTAGCAAAATTGAATAGCAGTGTGAAATTGCCTAACTAGTTAACCAAAATGACGCAAAACGTTCGGCGTGAGGTTTTTAGTCGCTATTTATAGCCAAGTATTAGCGGGCCCATTGTTGAGGCGTTGGTATGACTCTCTTTCTCAATGATAAGATGCGTAGGCTAGCTTTCACATGGAGTCATTGCGCATAGAAGAGTGTTGGAAAGTACTAGGAAAGTGATAGAAAGCGTTAAAGGGGCAATAAAGTTGCCCCTTAATATTTACTATTTGCGTAGGCGACTGATAATAGTTGCGACTACAGCCAAAATCGCGCCAGCGACTAAACCCGCAAGACCATCGGCAGCAATCGCCATTACGGTAGTTATAGATGGCGCGAGTTCGCTGAACCACACTGCGGCGTGATGCAGAAAACTAATGTTGTGAGTAAGAATACCGCCGCCCACCAAAAACATGGCAATGGTGCCAACTATTGCAAGGGTTTTCATTAAAATGGGCGCGGCAATTAACAGTGCCCGACCAAAGAAGCGTTGTAGGGTGTTCATGGTACCCGTGAGTGATTTACGCAGTAAATACAGCCCTACATCATCCATTTTGACAATACCAGCAACCAGCCCGTAAACCCCTACCGTAATAGCAATGCTTAGGGCCACCAATACGCCTACCTGGGTGGTAAAAGTCGCATCTGTTACGCTACCTAGTGCAATCACAATAATTTCCGCTGAAAGAATGAAGTCGGTACGAATAGCGCCTTTAATTTTCTCTTTTTCAAACGCGACCATATCCACTTTTTCATCAGCAAGGGCATTTATTCTCGCTTCACGTTCTGCTGACTCATCATCATGAGGTAAGTATTTGTGGAGCAACTTTTCGGCCCCTTCAAAGCACAAATAAAGCCCGCCTAGTACAAGAAGTACCGTGATTAACGAGGGCACAAAAGCGCTAATAAGGAGGGCGGCAGGGACCAAGATAACTTTATTTAGCAATGAGCCTTTCGCTACTGCCCAAACAACGGGTAATTCTCTATCAGCTTTCACCCCTTGCACTTGGTTAGCGTTAAGCGCTAAATCATCACCCAGTACTCCAGCAGTTTTCTTTGCTGCCACTTTCGACATAACAGCAATGTCATCCATCAATGTTGCGATATCATCGAGAAGGGCTAATAAGTTCGCAGCGGCCACATCACATTCCTTTAAAAAACCAAAAATGCAGCATACGTTGCACTGTCATAGGTTGGCAATGTTAAGGTATAAAAAGTAATAGCTAATTTTTAATATATTGAGTTTTTGTGCCCCAATTACGTTTAACAGGGGGTGGTTAATTTAAAGCAACTATGCATACCTGTGAGGTAACGTGAAGCCGTCATTATCTATTCGTTCGTATACCCGCACTATGTGCATGCATGCTCATGACTATTACCAGTTAGTGTTACCACTTAACGGACATATCGATATAACGCTTGATCATTTTAGTGGCAGTGTAGGAGTAGGAGAGGGTATTTGTATCGCGCCTGGGTTCATTCATGGCTTTACTGCTGATGAGCTGGCGAAATTCATTGTAGCGGACTTGCAATCGGTGCCGGGCAATATTGCTGGCGGCATTTTATTTGCAGAAGGCTCTTTACCCGCTAAAGGCGCTCCCATTTTTCGAATAAGCACACCCATGCAGGCGTTTTTAGCGTACGTTGAAGTGCAATTAACACATCACATAACTTATGATGAAAATGATGCCATGCTAGGTTTGTTCTCGGCACTTTTAGCTCAACAGCAACGCGGTGTTGCCACCGATAAACGTATTGCTCCAGTGCTTTCTTGCATTCACCAAGATGTCGCCTATCCACACACTATCACGTCGCTTGCTAACATTGCCTGTGTGGGCGCAACACAATTTAAAAAGCGCTTTATAGCCGCTACTGGGGTGGGGCTAAGGGAATACCTTATTAATGTGCGCATGGAGAAAGCGCGGGCCTTACTAAGCAACACAGATATGCCTATTATTGCGGTGGCTGCAAGCGTGGGGTATGACGATGTGTCTGCGTTTACCCGTCGGTTTAAACAGCATCTGGGCATGCCGCCCTCACACTTTAAACGTCGATAGCCAAGAAGGTAACTATGATCAGTCCCTTTTATTAGCTAAGTATTTATTCGAGTAGTATTTGCCCGCAAAATATTTGAAAGCGTAGTATTCATTAACGCAGCAAAGTTTAACTGAAAATCAGGCTTTTAAATCAACCACACCGCCTTTTCTGCACAGATAGAATATACAATTACGGTTATGCTTAGGCTTCTTAACTTTTAACAATAGGCAAGTAATGGCAACGTTTATAGGGCTTGTGGCCATCATTTCGTGGGGCGTATTAGCTGTATTGGGTGTTTACGCATCGTCAGTGCCGCCTTTCCAGTTACTTTTCATCTGCTTTTCAGTTTCTGCTTTATTGCTTTTTATAAAGCGACTAATCAAGCGAGAATCTTTATACAAATTGCCTAAATTAACACTTACCCAATGGATAGTGGCTACCTGTGGTCTATTTGGATTTCACTTTTGTTATTTCCTTGCCCTTCGCTACGCACCGCCCATCGAAGCAAGCCTTATTGCCTACCTTTGGCCACTGCTGCTCGGTATTGCTGTGGCTAATGCGCATCAACGGGCGTTTGCCGTGATAGGGGGGGCACTAGGGTTTGTTGGTTGCGGAATTTTAGTCACAGGGGGTGAAAGCATTCACTTTAACAGCGAATATACACTAGGCTATGGGCTGGCATTTATTTGCGCCTTAATTTGGTCGGGTTATTCGTGGTTTATGGCTGGCACTAAAAGCGATGTTGAAGACATTGGCTGGATATCGATTGCAGTAGCAATATTGGCGCTGGGTTCCCATTTAACCCTTGAGTCAGGCCATTGGGACCTTTCATTTACCGTCTGGGTAAGTGCCATATTATTAGGTTTGGGGCCTGTAGGCGGCGCGTTTTACCTATGGGATATTGGGCTTAAATTTGGTAATCGCCAGTTGTTAGCAAGCCTAAGCTTTGCCACACCAGTCATTTCCAGTATTGCACTATTTCTATTTGGAATAAGTACACTGTCTGGCGCAATTACAATGGCAATTGCACTTATTATGCTGGGCGCGGTAATTAGCAATGCTGTACCTGCGCTAATTATAAAACGTCGACATCGGCGAGTGGCAAGCGCGCAGTAGCGTAGTTTTTTGATTCGTTATTTCGATGGCTTTTTAGCGACGCGTTCATCGATGAAACGCTCATAATCGCTGCCCTTGCTGCACTCAAGCGTACCGCCCGTAATACCACTTAAAATAGTAAGGGTTTTATTTGTTGTACCAGAGCAGTTTACTTTTTTCACTGGTCTTGCATCAAAGCTTTTATCCTCTTCGCCTTTTCTGGTATCAACAAGGTCAGGGCTTTGTATTTTTTGTCTATGGGCTTTGGCAGCTCGCAAACCTTCTTCAGCTACCACTTCCTGCTCTCGTTGATTGAAAAATTGGGCGGCACCTGCCCGAGGAGATAAATTTAAGCTACCAGCTTTTTGGTTCCTAACTGCGGCATCATTGTTGGTCGCATTGCTATCAATAGTCATCTTTTCTGGTAATTGAGTTTCTTGTACTGGATTTTCCTCCACTGAAGGACTCGATGTGCGTGGGGTTGCAATCGGCTTGTCTATTCTGGAAGTGTCTTTTGCAGAAGCGTCATTTTCAGGGGGGGGAGTAACGTCTACCTTCGGCTCAGCTTCTACCTGGTCAGCTGGGCTGATAACAGGCTGCTTTACGCTAACGGGCGGGAAATACAAGGTTGCACTAATGGGAGCAGGTTTTTGTACAGGTGTTACGCCGCTTTCAAATGTTGTGGAGAAAATGACTATTGCTAACCCAATCAGGTGTAAAAGGGTTGAGATAAGTAAGCCTTTTGCGAGTTTTCTCTTATTGCTTGCACGAAAAAACTGCGCACGTTCAGGCGCATAGTTGAGCTCTATGGAAGGGGTGATATTTGTCATACCTATTAACTGACCTGCTTCGTGACTAATTAGTTCCATCCTAATTTCATCGCTAATTTCAGTTATTTTACCTCACCACGCTCCAAAAATGGGCATTGATGGCGCAATGCACCAATATTGTGCGTTAAATGTAAATAAAATGCACATCATTTTAGTTAACTTATTGTTTTTGTTTGCTAAATATTTGTGGCACATCTCTTGGTTTACTTCCCTGTACAAGACACGAAATGTGCAAAACAACCATTAAAAAACTGGAGCAACTCATGAAACTAGTCACAGCTATCATCAAGCCGTTCAAGCTAGATGATGTTCGTGAAGCCATTTCAGAAATCGGAATTGACGGTCTAACCGTTACCGAAGTGAAAGGTTTCGGACGTCAAAAAGGACACACTGAACTTTACCGCGGAGCGGAATATCAAGTGGATTTCTTACCTAAAGTCAAACTGGAAATTGCAGTTCAGGACGATCAGGTAGATCGCTTGGTAGAAGCCATCGTTGGCGCAGCCAAGACGGGCAAGATTGGTGACGGTAAGGTATTTGTTTACGACCTTGAACAAGCCGTACGTATTCGAACTGGCGAGTCAGACACAGACGCGTTGTAAGCCAAAACGATTAATTTGCGGAGAAAAGCATAATGGAAATTACATTTGAACTCGGGTATGCACTTGATACCTTTTACTTCTTAATCTGCGGTGCACTAGTTATGTGGATGGCGGCAGGTTTCGCCATGCTAGAAGCTGGTTTAGTACGCGCTAAAAACACGACAGAAATTCTAACTAAAAATATCGCGTTATTTGCCATTGCTAGCACCATGTATATGATTTGCGGCTACGGCATCATGTATGGCGGCGGCGAGTGGAGCCCGTTCCTAGGTGGAATTATGGGTGACGGCGCAACAGGTGTTGCTGAAGATGCAGCAACGTATGCACCTTCTGCTGACTTCTTTTTCCAAGTAGTATTCGTTGCAACGGCAATGTCTATTGTTTCGGGTGCAGTGGCTGAGCGTATGAAGCTTTGGGCTTTCTTAGCATTCGCTGTTGTAATGACTGGTTTCATCTATCCGATGGAAGGTGCTTGGACGTGGGGCGGTGAAGCTGTATTTGGCATGTACACCCTTGGTGACCTTGGTTTCTCTGACTTTGCAGGTTCTGGTATTGTTCATATGGCAGGTGCTGCTGCAGCGCTAGCTGGTGTCCTGGTACTCGGTGCTCGTAAAGGCAAATATACTGCTGATGGTAAAGTTAACGCTATTCCAGGTGCTAACCTTCCACTTGCTACGCTAGGTACATTCATTTTATGGATGGGTTGGTTTGGCTTTAACGGTGGTTCAGTACTTGCTACTGCTACAGTTGAAAGTGCAAACGCGGTTGCGATTGTATTTATGAATACTAACGCCGCAGCAGCTGGTGGTTGTATTGCCGCGCTTATCTTAGCACGCATTATGTTCGGCAAAGCTGACCTAACTATGGCCCTTAACGGTGCACTAGCTGGTTTGGTAGCAATTACCGCTGAGCCTTCAACGCCTACTCCGCTTCAAGCAACCTTATTCGGTGGCCTTGGTGGTATCTTAGTAGTACTAAGCATTGTAGCGTTAGATAAACTTAAAATTGATGATCCAGTAGGTGCGATCTCTGTTCACGGTGTGGTTGGTTTACTTGGTCTTATCCTTGTTCCATTCACTAACGACGGTTCAAGCATTGTGGGTCAGTTAATTGGTGCTGCTACCATCTTTGTTTGGGTGTTTGTAGTAAGCCTAGTTGTTTGGTTAGCGATTAAAGCCGTTATTGGTGTTCGTGTAACTGAAGAAGAAGAATTCGACGGTGTTGATATGAGTGAATGTGGTCTGGAAGCTTATCCTGACTTCACCAACGGCCGTACGTAAGGAAGTCTGAACAGGCAAAATTACTTATAATAACGATAATGCCTGTATCACCAATCTTAAGCCCCGCATCTGCGGGGCTTTTTTCGTTTTTCATAAAGTTAAAAATAACGCTAAACTATTGATAATTTACTTAGTTAGCAATAATGCTACATTAGGTTTATTCTCTTATTAGGAAAGTAAATCATGCTGTTGCGATGTTTGTTACTACTGTGTGTCAGTCAAATGGCTTATGGGTACGATAGGGTTACCGGCGCGCCGTTTGCGAGTCGTTCAGAAGTTATTGCTCAACATGGTATGGCTGCGACAAGCCAGCCTCTTGCTACCCAAGTGGCTCTTGATATTCTTAAACGCGGTGGAAGTGCCGTAGATGCCGCCATTGCTGCTAACGCTATGCTGGGGCTTGTTGAGCCCACAGGAGCGGGGGTAGGTGGCGATCTATTCGCAATGGTGTGGGATGCAAAGGAAAACAAGCTAGTTGGGTTAAATGCATCGGGCCGCTCTCCAAAGCTGCTGACCAAACAAGTGTTTAACGATAGAGGTTTAGCGCAAATACCTAAATTTGGCCCACTGCCAGTGTCTGTGCCTGGGGCAGTAGATGGCTGGTTTATGCTACATGAAAAGTTTGGCAAGTTACCTATGACGGCTTTGCTCACGCCGGCCATTGAATATGCTAAAAATGGTTTTCCTGTTTCTGAATTGGTTGCTTATTACTTAGCAATGAACAACGAAAGAATAGGTCATTACGATGGGTTTGCAGAAACGTTTCTTATTAATGGGAAAGTCCCCAAAAAAGGGGATGTTTTTAAGAATCCTGGCCTCGCGGTAACCTACGAAAAAATGGCAACCGGCGGGCGAGATGCTTTTTATAAGGGTGACATTGCGCAAAATATTGACGCCTATATGAAATCGCAAGGTGGCTACCTTTCTTATGCTGATTTAGCGTCGCATACGTCAGAATGGGTAGAGCCGGTATCAGCAAATTATCGCGGCTACGATGTATGGGAGCTTCCCCCTAATGGGCAGGGTATTGCGGCATTACAAATACTCAATATATTAGAGCGCTATGACATCGAAGGCATGGGCTTTAATTCTGCCGAGTATATTCATACCTTTGTGGAAGCGAAAAAGTTAGCATTTGAAGATCGCGCAAAGTTTTATGCTGATCCCGCATTTAACGACATTCCAGTTGAGTGGTTAATTTCCAAAGATTACGCCACTGAACGTCAGCAGCTTATTAACGGC
Source organism: Alteromonas lipotrueae (assembly GCF_019249255.1). Lineage (NCBI taxonomy): Bacteria > Pseudomonadati > Pseudomonadota > Gammaproteobacteria > Alteromonadales > Alteromonadaceae > Alteromonas > Alteromonas lipotrueae. The sequence continues at coordinate 359,559 of NZ_JAESDJ010000002.1, forward strand.
GATAAAGCCGCAGAACGTGTAGACGCAGGTATTTACGATGGTGATACAGTTTATTTAACGGTGGCCGATAAAGACGGTAACATGGTATCGCTAATTCAAAGTAACTATCGCGGTATGGGATCAGGGATGACACCCCCAGGGCTTGGTTTTGTGCTGCAAAATCGCGGGGAGATGTTTACCTTAGAAGAAGGTCATTTCAACGAGCTTAAGCCTGAAAAACGCCCATTTCACACCATTATCCCTGCATTTGTTACTCGTAATGGTGCGCCGTTTTTAAGCTTTGGTGTAATGGGCGGAGGTACTCAACCTCAAATGCATGCGCAAATTATTGTGAACATGCTCGATTTTGGTATGAATTTGCAAGAAGCGGGTGATGCTCCGCGTATTTTGCACAGCGGCTCTAGTTCGCCAACAGGCAAGTTAATGCTTGATGGCGGTTATATCAGTCTTGAATCAGGATTTGATGAGACAGTACAGCGAGAGTTAATGGAGCGAGGTCACACATTGCGTCGCGTTGTTGGTGCTTTTGGGGGCTATCAGGCAATTATGTGGGATGATAAGCGCAACGTTTACTTTGGGGCTTCTGAAAGCCGAAAAGATGGACAAGCTGCGGGTTATTAATACACACTCGTATCATTGTTCGCCATGGTTAAATAACAATAAGAGTGCCCATGACACAACCACAAAAAGGGATTTGCGCAGAACCTAATTTACATGCGCAATATTTACTGCTTAACGTTATTGATGACGATAGTGAGGCGGTAAGGGCGAAGCTTGCCCGCGTGTTAGATATATTCGAACACTTTGAGTCTGAGCATTACGAAGCTATGGTGACCGGTGTTGTGGCTATTGGAACTGGCTATTGGACTGAAGTGTACCCAGGCTTAATTCCAGTAGAACTGATGCCTTTCCCTGATATGCAATGTGAAGATAGAAGTGCGCCTACAATGCCCTGTGATTTGTTTATTCAAATTAGGGCTGACCGTTTAGATATTTGCCATGCTATTGGCATTGAGGTCATGGATTTACTTCGATTACACGTAGAAATGGTAGAACAAATTCGTGGTTTTCGTTACCTTGATGGTCGCGATCTTACCGGGTACTTGTATGCAGCAGACAACCCTCGTGGAATGAAACGCAGAGAGGTTGCCATCATAAATGAAAACGATCCTGATTTTATCGGTGGAAGTTATCTACACGTACAGCGCTACAAACATGACTTGCGCCGTTGGCACAGCCTCTCATCACGGCAGCAAGAACAAGTGATGGGAACCACTCAGCAGCATAACTTAGTGAGTGCAGAACAATCTGAATCTTCTCATAGTGTTCGCGCCAACATAATTACCACTGAAAGTGGTAAAGCAGGGCTGATTAAACAAGGTATGCCGTATGGCGATATGGTGTCGCAAGGTTTACTGTTCGTGAGTTGCTCGGCCAGTGCTAGGCCCTTTAAAGCCATGCTACATAGTCAAATATACGGCAATGGTGATGGAGATTATGACCGCTGGTTAGATTTCACCAACGCGGAAACTGGCGCTGCCTTTTTTGCGCCATCCGTTACTTTTATTCGCGAGCAGGCGAAAAAGATAGAATCTGAATAACGTCGGTGAGGCTATACTGAATAGTTAAGGCGCCATCCCAGTCATCTGGCAGCAGCATGTTTTGATATATAAGACACCCATCGATGTGATGCTTCGCGTAACGCCATCCCAACGTCAATCGCTTTATCTTGTGAGGTTAACATCAGGGTGATCAAATACCACCACCATGGCATAACCAAGCTCAATGTGGCCTGAACCGGTTTTAGTAATATGGTCAATAAACTGTTGGCGGACGAACTTTTGAACGGCTTGAGATAACTTAACGCTTCATTATCAATGTGTTGATTGTGCGGGTCGTCAGAGGGGTAAGATTTTGACTTGGCGTTAAGTCGTTGCCGATAGGCAAGTCTGTGCTGACGACACCTCACCAGCACAGCGGTAACGACAACACGGTAGGCAAAAAACTAAACACTTAGTAGTAACCAATCCGTTGTCGACAAAATTACCTATACATTGATGTTATTTGAGCGTTGCAAACACCTTGTCAGCCGCTTCTAATGTTTTAGCAATGATGTCTTTATCATGCGCTTTCGATACAAATCCAGCTTCGTATGAGGCCGGTGCCAGGTAAACACCTTGCTCCAGCATGCCGTGATAAAACTTATTAAACTGCTCAGTATTGCAGTTAATCGCCTGCTGATAATTCGTAACGCGCTCAATGTCTGTAAAGAATATTCCAAACATACTACCGGCAACATTAGTACTTAGTTTAATACCATGCTTATTGGCAAGTGCTTGCATACCATCAGCAAGTGCTTGAGTATTTTCAAAGATGCCTTCGTAAAGGCCTTCTTCTTGAATCTGCTGCATGGCCGCTAAACCTGCTGCCATCGCCACTGGGTTACCAGAAAGCGTACCGGCTTGGTAAACGGGACCTGTAGGAGCAATATGGGTTAGGATATCTCTTCTACCACCAAAACAGCCTACTGGCATTCCGCCGCCAATCACCTTTCCTAAGCAAGTTAGGTCTGGTTTTATGCCATAACGCTCTTGAGCGCCGCCCCGCGATACCCGAAAACCTGTCATCACTTCGTCAAAAATCAGAAGGCTTCCGTATTCATCACACACATCGCGAAGACCTTCTAAAAAGCCCTCGACAGGGGGAATGCAGTTCATATTGCCAGCAACTGGCTCAACAATTATACAGGCAATGTCGTTTCCGTGAGCGTTAAACACCTCTTTTACACTATCGATATTGTTATATTCGACGGTAAGCGTGTGCTCAGCCACGTTAGCGGGTACCCCTGGAGAGCTCGGCACGCCCATGGTCAATGCCCCTGACCCCGCTTTTACTAGCAACGAGTCGGCGTGTCCGTGGTAACAGCCTTCAAATTTAACGATTTTATTGCGACCCGTGTAGCCGCGAGATAAACGAATAGCGGACATGGTGGCTTCAGTGCCTGAATTTACCATGCGTACCATTTCCATTGACGGCACCAATTTACTTACCGTTTCAGCCATAATGATTTCAGCTTCGGTAGGTGCACCGAATGAAAGACCGAATTCAGAGGCATCGATGACTGCTTGACGAATTTGTGGATTATTATGACCCAATACCATGGGGCCCCACGATTGCACGTAATCGATATACTGTTTACCATCGGCGTCCCACATGTAAGGGCCATCAGCTTTGGTAATAAAACGAGGTGTTCCGCCAACGGCTTTAAAAGCGCGAACGGGTGAATTAACACCGCCAGGAATGGTTTTTTGGGCGCGGGTAAAAAGGACTTCAGATTTTTGCATGTAATTCATTGCTCTTGTTGCTGAACCATACCACTTCACGTTCATATTTAGTCAATAACTCTTCAACGCCTAACGTAAGCGCAAATAACGCCATGCGTACGAGAACGCCGTTGTCGGTTTGTCTGAATATGGCAAGGTTTGGATTTAAATTTAGGTCGTTATCTAGCTCGTTAGCCTCTATACGAGAATCTCGAGGAAGTGGATGCATAATGACGGTTTTAGACTGGAAATGGCGAGTATAAATAGAGTGATTTAAACGAAATTTCCCACGGTATTTATTGGCTTCTTCTTGAGAAGGAAAACGCTCTTCCTGAATGCGGGTTTGGTAACAAATGTCGGCATCCATACTGCCTTCAAGTGTTTCAGTAATGTTGAGCTGATGCCCCGCGTTTTCAATGGCATCGATAATCGGTTGTGGCATGGCTAACTCTTTAGGCGATATTAGCGTGAAGCGCACATTTTTGAATAAGCATAAAAGGCGAGACAACGAGTGTACGGTTCTACCGTAACGAAGGTCGCCAATCATTGCGATATGCAAACCATCAATACCATGGCCATGGTATTCCAATTCACGTTTAATGGTAAATAAATCGAGTAAGGCTTGAGTGGGGTGTTCATTAGCACCGTCACCACCGTTAATCACTGGAACACGACTGCCTTCTGCAAACTCGGCTACCGATCCCGCAGCAGGGTGACGCATGGCAATAATATCTGAGTAACCGCTCAGTACACGGGCGGTATCATAAAGTGATTCGCCTTTCGCTAAGGCTGAACTGGCCATGCCGGTGGTTTCACGCACTTCACCACCTAAAAGGTTAAACGCGGTGCCGAAACTGACGCGAGTCCGGGTGCTAGGTTCGAAAAATAAATTACCAAGGATGGCGCCTTCAAGCACAGTAGTGCGCTTTTGGCGTTTCGCATAAGGCTGCATAGAATCTGCAACTGAGAATACCTTCTCAATAGCCTCGCGATCGAATTGATTAACCGAAAGAATGTGGTTACCGGTAAAGTCAGACATGTATCACTCAATCATCAACGAAAACGGCTGTAGTGTATAACAAACGAGGAAATAAGTAATCCTTCGTCGCCGTCGCGATGGTGAGTTATTCGTCTTTATTTGTACAATAAGTGTTAAATAGCAGTAAGGTTTTCTCGACAGCAATTTCTACGTGAGCGCTAATTGCTTTATCAAGCATTGCCTCTTGAACACCGCACAGCAATTTGTTGTGAAAGTCACTTTGTAACAACGAGCAAAAGTCTATGGCCAACTGCACACTGTTAGCTTTCGTTAGCGCACCTTTGCCATAAAAGAAAAACACCTCAGAGAAGGCTTCTATCGATGCTCCAGGTCCAGCATCATAAAATAGTTTTGCCACATGAGGGGTGCTTTGTGCTTCGCCAATGACCAACCTGAAAACAGCAACCGCCTCAGGATCTTGTATTAACCTGATGAACTGCGTACCTACCTGCTTTAAATAATGGTTTAGCGGAAGGTTAGCACTAGTGCCTTGCATCAATTGGTTGGTGTCTAGTTGATAAGATTGGCATTTCTTCGTAATAGCGGCCTTAAACAAGGCATCTTTATTGTCGAAATGAGAGTAAACCGTTTGTTTTGATACCCCCGATGCCTTAGCAATATTATCCATTGAGGTATTGGCGAAACCATTATCGATAAATAAACACGACGCAGAATGAAGAATAAGATTATGTTTTTCTTCGCTTTTGGGGCGGCCTTGTCGTTTGTTTTTTTGTTCAGACAATGGAATCTCACTTAAAATTTAATATCAAACTAGACGGTCTAGTATTTATAATCTAGCATAGTAAAATTAGTATACCAAATATGCCTAGGCGTATGAGCCTGCAGAAGCAAGGAAATTGAAATGACAACCGAGTCTACTGAACAAGGAAAAGGGGCATCGGCAGCATTGTATGCTGCTATCGCTATCTTCGTTGTTGGATTAACGCTTCTGCTGTTTGCTGCCGGGCTTAATGGCGCGACACAAAAATTTGCCGAGCATCCACCAACTGCGGTTTCAACTACGCGAGTCACGCTACAAAGCGGCTTTGAAATGCCGGTAAAAATTTATGGATTGATTGAATCTCCCAAAGCGGCTGATGTGTCTTTTGATACCAGTGGCCAAGTCATAGCTATTTTCGCAGACGAGGGAGATACGGTTCAAAAAGGAGATGTACTCGCCAAGCTAGACAGTGACAGATTGTCTGCCCGCCTTGTTGAATTAAACGCGACGTTAGAACGTACCCGTGCAGATTTAACGTTGGCAGAGCTCAGTGAAAAACGGGTGACTGTGCTGGTAGAGAAAAAACTAGAATCGTCGCAACGTTTAGATGAAGTCAACGCTAATACGGCTGCAGCTAGTGCACAGGTTAAAGAGATTGAAGCAAGCATTGAAAGTCTAGATGTAGAACGAACTAAGACAAAATTGCTCGCGCCTTTTTCAGGCACAATCAGTGCGCGTTACTTTGATGAAGGTAGTGTTGTTGCGGCAGGTGCAGCGTTGCTCAGTCTTACCAGCGATGCTCCCTTACAAGCTCGCTTTGCGGTGCCTGCGGATATGGTCTCATTATTTCGTGTAGGTGAAGAGGTAGCCCTTAATGTTGATGCGTTAAATATTGAAGCAACGGTGAGCCAGCTTTCCCCTGTACGCAACAGACAAACCCGTACTGTTGATATCCTGGTTAATTTATCGAGTAATGCTGGCTTAAGACCGGGCGATCTTGCCACCTTGGTGGGGCAGCGTCACGGCGATAGCAACGGCAGTTGGATACCTGCAAGTGCGCTTAGCAATGGTTTACGAGGGCTATGGCGAGTATTCGTGGTGACAGAACAAGAGACGCTTACCCTTGAAAGCAGAACCGTTGAAGTTATTTATACTGACGGTGAGCGTGCCTTTGTACGCGGCGCATTAAGTGAAGGCGACCGCTTAGTATTAAGTGGTACGCATAAGCTGTCGCCAGGGCAAGCGGTTAAATTGAGCGAGGGTGATTTGAATAGCGCTGATGGAGCAACGCGATGAACCCTATGCTATTTGATACCGATAAAAAATACCCATGGTATACCTTATTCTACCGACGGCCTCACTTACTCGTTTTAAGCTTAGTGATATTACTTGTCGCAGGCATGTCTGCGCTAGGTAACTTACCGCGCTTAGAAGACCCTAGAATTGATACCCGAAATGCCCTTGTGATTACGTCGTACCCGGGGGCTTCGGCAGAAAGGGTGGAAGCCCTAGTCAGTGATGTATTAGAAGACAAGCTACGAGAAATCTTTGAAATAAAAGAAGTCAAATCTACCTCAAGAGCTGGTATTTCAGTCATTAATATTGAAACGCAGGATTGGATTGATGGCAGCAGTAACGAACAGTTATTCAGTGAAATACGAGACGCTATAGGCGAAGCATCAGTAGGTTTCCCAGAAGGCGCGGGTTCGCCTATTTTTGATGAAAAGCGAGGGGCCACTGCATTTACATTATTATTAGCATTAAAAGCCTCTCACCCTGATACCACATCACTTACCCTTACGGGTCGGTTAGCGGAAGAGCTTACCGATAGACTTCGTAATGTACATGGTACCGAGTTAGTGCGTATTTATGGCGCACCCGAAGAAGAAATTAGCGTAAGTATCTCCCCTGATAAACTCGCGGCAACCGGCCTAAACCTCGGGCAAGTAAGCAGTATTATTAGTCATGCCGATCCTAAACTTCCTGCGGGAGTGCTGGACACTGAAAGCACAAATTTACGCTTCACTGTGGCGAAAGGGTTAGACGGGGTGGCAATGGTTTCTGCTATCCCGCTGGTGAATCAAGATGGTCGTTACTTACGGGTAGAAGACATTGCAACGGTATCTCGTGGGTATGTGACGCCACGTTCTGACATCGGTGTGCTTGACGGAGAAGAAGTTATCTTCGTTGCTGCCCGTATGCAAACCTCGCTACGTGCAGATGTATGGACTCACGATGCGCTAAGCGTCGTTGATAGCTTTAATCAGGAATTTAAAGGCACGGTAACAGCTGATATCGCTTTTGAGCAAAATAAATATACCAGCAATCGCTTAGCCGAACTGTCGGGCAATCTATTAATGGGTTGTGCGGTAGTCATGTTAGTTATATTGCTCTTCATGGGGTTTAAAGCATCGTGGATAGTGGGGTTGGCGCTTCCGTTGTGTGCGTCTTTTGCGTTGTTCTCTCTTAACTTTTATAACGAACAAATTCACCAAATGTCTATCTTCGGCATGATCATCGCTATTGGACTGTTAATCGATAACGCCATTGTTATTACCGATGAAATTCGGATTAACTTACAAGACCCATCCGCCACTCGGGTTGGCGCGATGGCCAAAAGTGTTTCTCACCTTTTTGCGCCTTTGCTGGCCTCTACACTTACCACCATATTGGGCTTCATGCCTATTTTCCTGCTAAACGGCAATATTGGTGATTTTGTTGGGCCTATTGCTATAAGCGTGGTGATGGCATTGATCGGCTCGTTGTTCATATCGTTGACAGTAATAGCGGCATTGGCAGCTCGCTTTCTCCCTAAAGGTGAACAAGCTGAAAATATGGCGAATAAACATTGGTGGCAAGTGGGGTTACAAGCCCCTAAATTAAGCCAAGCGTTTCGCGAACACTTAGCCGGGTGGATTGCTCGGCCCCTTTTAGTCTTGCCCCTAGTTCTTGTGTTTTGTATCTCTGGTTTTGTACTCTCAGGCACGTTGGCTAACGTATTTTTCCCCAGCGCCGATAGAGATCAGTTCGAAGTTTATATGTGGACAAAAGAGGGCAGTAGCATAGGCAACACACTCGCTTACACCCACAAAGTCGACAGTGTTATTCGCGAAAGCGAAGGGGTGAAGCAGGTAACATGGTTGGTAGGAGGTTCTGCCCCTTCAGTGTATTACAACCAAATCATGACGCGCGATAATTTACCCAACTTTTCTAATGCAGTAGTTACGACAAATACGGTAGAAGAGGCGGCCACACTAATTAGTCGTTTGCAACATCATCTTGATGATACCTTCCCTGAAGTTCAAATTGTGGTGCGCGCATTTGGACAAGGTCCGCCTATTGCTGCGCCGGTAGAAGTAGAAATATTTGGGCCCGATTTAGACATATTGAATGAATTAGGACAGCAAGTTCGATTTTTAATGTCAGATGTCCCTGGTATTTCCCAATCAACAGCCAGTATCACCATGGGTGAACCAGAACTTAATGTTGATGCCTCAAGCGATACATTATCTTACCTTGGCCTGAGCCTTTCCGACTTAGCTAGTCAGATGCAAATTAACTTCTCAGGGCTTGCTGGTGGTTCGGTTTTGGAAAGCACAGAAGAAATTCCTGTGCGGGTTAGATTGTCAAATAGCTTCCGACAAGATGTGGCGGGTATTAATTCCATGCCCATTCCGGTGGCTGCGGACAGTTCGGTAAATAGCGCTATAAACTGGTCGTCGTTAGGTGCAGTGGCTTCGTTAACACTAGCACCGTCTATCAGCAGCATTACTCGACAAGATGGAGAACGGGTCAATCGTATTCAGGCTTACCTTTTGCCGAATGTCCCCGCTGTTGATGCCAGTAATACGCTAAGGCAGAAGCTAAATGAATACTTAGCGTTGCCAGAAGGGTATCGTATTCATATTGCAGGTGACGCAGATGAACAGCAGCGAGCAATGGGGCAGCTAGGGACTTACGCGCCGGTGCTCCTTGTACTCATGCTAACTACTTTAATTCTAACCTTTACCAGTTTGCGTATGGCTGGTGTGATTGTATTGGTAGCGATACTGTCAGTAGGGCTCGGTATGTTTAGTTTATGGTTGTCAGGCTTACCGATAGGCTTTAACCCCTTGTTAGGATCGGCAGGGTTAATCGGGGTTGCGATAAATGGCTCCATCGTGGTTATTGCGGCGATAAATGCAAACGCGCAGGCTAAACACGGGAATATCGCTGCTATCGTGCAAGAAACCATGGGCTGTAGTCGACACATTCTTTCCACAACCTTTACCACGGTTGGTGGATTAATCCCGTTGTTGCTCTTCAGTGAAGGGAGCTTTTGGCCGCCTCTTGCTGTCGTGCTGGCCGGTGGCGTAGGCTTTTCTGTCATATTGTCGTTAGTGTTCACCCCCATACTGGTGGCAGCATTTCAGCGCTACCGCTATCGACATCTGGCCTAACAACACGAGGTATAAACAGGTAAACTGTATTTATTATTAATCTGTTTGCCTGTTTATGCGTAAAAGTCAGAACAAACGAAATGCGCCAACACGCCATTTTAGCTGGTGGAAAACAGACTGTGCCGTCTGCCAGCGTATTCGACTTTATGTGCTGTGGGCCTTAATTATGTTGGTTGTGTACCTGTATGTCTGGCAATAACCCTGAACCTATTCTTATTCGAGCCGCGTCAAAAAGTAACGGTATAACCAGTATTGTTATTGGTTGCGCAGGGTTGGTGTTTGCTGCGCTTTGGTTTGTATTGCTCCCTGATTGGCTTTTCCTTGCAGGTATTCTTATCACCAGCGCCGCATTAGTTACCTTGCTGGTGGGCTACTTCAAAATTAGAGAGCCTGAATTCAGCCTAGAAATGACCACAGAGGTAATTACCTATCGCCACCGTTTAGGCAGCTGGCGGATACATTGGGAAAACTTACAGCGGGCAGACTGCCCCAGAGTACGACAAGGATTAGAGCATGTAGGGCTTGAAACCGTGGGTTTTAAATTAAAAGACTATACCGAGTTTCTAACCAGTATATCGCCACGTTTAGCCACTCATTTGCTTATGGAGCAGCGGCCTTTGTTGCTGCATAACACCAATGAAGGGTGTGCAACGGGAAGTTGCTACGAAGAGTCTATGTTCGATGACAATCATTTTACGTTAAACAATGGCACGGTACTCACTGGGGTAAAAGCCATGTTGGCAAACCGTATGGCAGAGCTTCGCAAGCGCCTAGGTTATGACGTGTTTATTGCCACCTCTGACATAGATAGAACTCCAGAAGAATTTGCTGCGCTTATTTCTCAATGCCAAGCCGCTCGCAGAACCAATAACGCCTAATAACTTGGGTTAGGCTAACCTGCGCGCGTCTGCCCTTCTGAACAGACTCGCTCAATTTCATCAAGTAATAATGGCAGATTCTCAGCGACTAGAAAATGTTGCCCTAACTTAAGGGCGCTTTCGAGCTCATCTGCCAAACTTTGCAGTCGCGGGGCTCCTATGTAGCAACATGCCCCATGCAGCTTATGAATTTCGAGTTTAAGCTCTGCGTAGTCTCTTTTATTCCACAGCGCTTTTAAATTCGTCAGCATGTCCGGCGCCATGGTAATAAAGTCTTCAAGTAATTCCTTTGCTGCTTCATGGTTTTGGTGTGCACGCTTTAACGCAAGCTGCCAGTCTAATGAAGGTAATAAAATGTGCCCTGGCTCTGTGACATGACACCAAGAGCGAATAAGATCTACCAGTGAACCTATCTCAATGGGTTTGGGCAAATAGTCGTCCATGCCGGAAGCCAATAACCTCTCTTGTTCTTCTTTAAATGCATGGGCGGTTACCGCAATAATAGGTGTGCCCATATTCAGCGTGGTCTTTCTGATCGCTCGCGACGCCTGAAGACCATCCATAATAGGCATTTGAACATCCATTAATATCAAGTCGAACTCTTGGGTTTGGCACTGATTTACGGCGTCTTCCCCACTTGTTGTGGTCACTAATGATATGGGGGAGTTATCAAGCCAGGTATGCAGCAGCTTGAGGTTCATATCCATATCATCCACGGCTAAAATTCTTGCCCGTGGAAGGGAGTTCAACTTATCTTGAAGTGGATTTCGAGGCATCGCTTTTTTATTGTTCACTAAGCCATCGAGTTTACTTAGTGTCATCGGCATGCGTAATTGAGTATGAAAGTGTTGAGATAAACTCGGGTATTGGGTAAAAGGCTCTGGGCCGGAATACCAAAGTACACGTTTAGTGGCATTAAACTGTACAAAGCGGCTTAAAAACTCATCCCGTTTGTCCATTTTCGATACCGGCACTGTCGCCATAAAGAAATCAGTGGAAGATGATTGTAGTGACAACCTAGAAAGATAATCGATGGACTCGACAGCGGTAACGTTAGCGCCAAGTTGCTTCAACATAGAGGCACTGGCGCGGCGCGTAGCGGGAATGGGGTCGAATATAACCACATGCTTTCCGTGCCACTCGGTATCAGTGCTCAATGCATATTTCTGGCTTAGGTGGTTAGTTCTAAGGGTAACCACAAAAGTGGAGCCTTGCCTTGGTGTACTTTTAAGGGTTAAATCGCCTCGCATTAATCGAACTAGCTCACGACTAATAACCAAGCCTAACCCAGTGCCTTGATAGTTTCGGTTTATCGAGTCATCTACCTGAGAAAACGCATTAAAGAGCTTCTTTCTGTCCTGTCGGTTTATGCCTATACCCGTATCTTCAACGGTGATCTCAATTTCATGAATTCCGTGCAAAAGGGGGCGGCCTCTTACTGCAAGAGTAATAGTACCGGAAGGCGTGAATTTTAAGGCGTTGCTAAGCAAGTTATTCAAGATTTGCTTTATTCTGAATACATCACCTATTAACTTTTCTGGCAAGGGCGCTAGATCGAAAACAAATTCCAACTTTTTAGAATGGGAGGACTTCGCCATAATCGTCACCATTTCTTCCAATAACGTATTGGGAGAAAATGGCTGGTTGTTGATTTGCAGCTTACCGGCTTCAATTTTGGAGAAGTCTAAGACATCGTTCACTATGGTCAGCAAGTTGTCAGCGGCGGTATTAATAATTCGCACTTGTTCTTGTTGATCAGATGGCAGAGAAGCGTGGGTAAGTTCTCGGCTAAACCCAAGAATACCATTCAGTGGCGTACGTATTTCATGGCTCATATTAGCAAGAAATTGCGATTTCACATTACTGGCTTTAATTGCATCTTTACGGGCAATATCTAAGCGTGCATTTTGCTCTTCAATGAGCTCCATATTATTACGTAAATCGTCGGTGGCTTGCTCAACCTCATGCTCAAGTTGGCTTCTACTTTTCTCCATTAGCGCGAATGAAAAGAGCCCAGATTCTAAAAATACACCCACTTGGAAACAGTAAGTGGTGAAGTCGTTTGAGGGGAGTACGCCTATTAAACTTAGCATGCCAATAATGGCACCTGATGCCAGCATACCCCATGCAAATATAAAGTATCGGGCAGGTTGGAAGCGGTTAATGAAGGCTTCAATACCCGCAAATATATAACTACAAATTGCGATAAGACCTACACCATAAACCAAGTTGTTCTTCCAGATTGAAGGAAGCAAACCGAGAAAACAAACTACCCCAATAACCATTTGTACAGCCAATAACAGCACAATGACAGGATGTGCAGCCTTGGCGTTCTTTTTGGTTTCTAGGAAGCTCACGGTAAACAAACCGGATGAGATACCTATGATCACAAATATCAGTTCGGTGTGACCAACAAGCCAAAAGGGTATCCCCCCTGAAAACAGCAAGTGAATATGGCCGCCCCAAATAAATTGCCAAAGAATAACGGCGCATATATAGCCTACATAGGCAATAAGGCTACGTTCGTGAACCCCGAAATACAGCACAAGGTTATAGACGGCCAGTATCAGCAAACCACCGTAAAACAAACCCCACATCAGGCTGTCCATTTGGAACGAACTGCTATGAACAGGCTCTGGTTGCACTCTTAATGGCGTGATAAGGCTTGATGATTGGCTTTCAACACGTATAAATAAATCAACCCGCTCAGCGTTGGCCAGCCTTACCCGTAATGTGGGGATACGAAAAATTTGTTCTTTTTGAGATTTACCCTGATGGCTTTGCTGCAATACTTCTCCGTTTTTAACCAAATAGAAATCGACTTTGTCGAGTTGGCTAAAATTGATGGAAAATACCCAGTTCTCTTGGTTTGACACGTTGGAAAATGACGTTAGTAACCACATTCCTTTGTCTCTAAAACCAAAGTTAGGGTTACTATAGGGATGCATTCGAAAGTCGCTGCGACGTCTACTTACATCGTTTATTGTGAGTGGCAGATTGGTTTCGTATAAATAGTACAGGGAATCAGAGAGGTCTAAAGAAGCATCTTCATCGAAAAGTTGCTCAATGTGCTGAGCGTGACTTGATTGAGGGGCGGTAAGCCAAAATAGTACGCACAGCAGTGTAAAAATTCGAAACAAATACATCCTGAATAGCTTCTTAATCTTCTTCTATTGTTATTAAACCACTCTGACGGACAATTGTACAAAAGATTGAAACATTAACGTCCATCGTCCTAGTCAGTTAACCTAATAGTGATTATTGCACTAGCCCTTAGTTTCCCCCACAATAGAAACATTGAAGGCTTAATAAAAAGTCCTATTTTGTGGTTAGACACTTCCACATAAACACGCCGTTCGTTAACGCTGCTACCTGTTTAAATAAACTAAATGCTTGGCATTAACGCTGTATTGTGAAAATAACAAAACGAAAAAATTATCATGAGCGACGAGATTATTATTAACCGCGACGGTGTAGAACAACTGCCTTTAAGGCGCTTTACCGAAGACGCTTACTTAAACTATTCCATGTACGTCATCATGGACCGAGCCCTACCTCATATTGCCGACGGCCTAAAACCTGTACAACGACGCATTATATACGCGATGTCTGACTTAGGACTGAGCGCCAATGCTAAGTATAAAAAGTCGGCTAGAACGGTAGGGGATGTATTAGGTAAGTTTCATCCTCATGGAGATTCCGCGTGTTATGAAGCCATGGTATTGATGGCGCAGCCCTTTTCTTACCGCTACCCGTTAGTCGATGGGCAAGGAAACTGGGGCGCACCGGACGACCCTAAATCTTTTGCTGCCATGCGATATACCGAGGCTAAACTTTCTCGTTTTGCAGAAGTATTACTGGATGAGTTAGGTCAAGGCACCGTCGATTGGACCCCCAATTTCGATGGCACATTAGAAGAGCCTTGTGTGCTACCCGCTCGTTTGCCGCATATCTTGCTTAATGGCGTTACCGGTATTGCTGTTGGTATGGCAACAGATATTCCTCCACATAATGTGCGTGAATTGGCTTATGCCTGTGCCATGTTGCTCGACAACAGTAAAGCAGAGCTTAGCGATGTGCTAGAGCACGTTAATGGGCCAGATTATCCTACCGAAGCTGAAGTTATTACGCCTAGAGCTGATATTCGTAAACTTTACGAAACCGGCCGCGGCTCTATTAAAATGCGTGCGGTGTTCCACGAAGAAAATGGTGATATTGTTGTTACTGCGCTGCCTCACCAGGCATCAGGTGGTAAAATTCTAGAACAAATCGCTGGGCAGATGCAGGCTAAGAAGCTGCCAATGGTTAGCGATTTACGCGACGAGTCAGACCACGAAAACCCTACCCGCTTAATTATTACGCCGCGTTCAAACCGTATCGATACTGCCCAGTTAATGCAGCATTTGTTTGCGACTACCGATTTAGAAAAGAACTATCGCGTAAACCTAAACATGATTGGTTTGGATGGTCGTCCTAAAGTTAAAGATCTTCGTACTATCTTGTCTGAATGGTTGGTTTACCGAAAAGAGACAGTGACCCGTCGGCTTCAGTACCGATTAGACAAAGTGCTGGCCCGTTTACATATTTTAGAAGGCTTGCTCATTGCCTTTTTGAATATCGATGAAGTTATCGAAATTATTCGTGCTTATGAAAAACCCAAGCAAGAATTAATCTCGCGGTTCTCGCTTAGCGATAAGCAAGCAGAGGCAATACTAGAGTTAAAGCTTCGTCATTTAGCCAAGCTTGAAGAAATGAAAATTAAGGGCGAGCAAGACGAGCTGGCAGCAGAGCGTGATAAATTGCAAACCTTGCTAGGCTCAGATCGCCGCTTAAAAACGCTTATCAAGAAAGAAATTCTCGCCGATGCTGAAAAGTATGGTGATGATAGACGTTCACCTATTGTTGAGCGCGGAGAGGCGAAAGCATTATCAGAAAAAGAACTCGTGCCAGCTGAATCTGTCACCGTCGTGTTATCAGAAAAAGGGTGGGCACGTTGCGCTAAAGGTCATGACATTGATGCTGAAGGATTAAGTTACAAAGCGGGCGATGGCTACCTATCCAGTGCAGAAGGAAAAAGTAATCAGCCTGCGGTGTTCATGGATACCTCGGGACGTACTTTCTCCTGTGATGCTCATGGTTTGCCATCGGCGCGGAGTCAGGGGGAACCGCTGACAGGGCGTTTTGCATTGGTAGGTGGTGAGTCGTTTGAACACGTTATTATGGCATCAGACGAGGCTAAATTTTTAGTTGGCTCGGATGCAGGCTACGGTTTTGTAGGTACATTCAAAGACATGGTGAGCAAAAATAAGGCGGGGAAAGCATATCTTTCTTTGCCAACAGCCGCCAAGGTAATGAAGCCTAAACCTGTCACTAACCCTGAGTCAGATTGGTGTTTAACCATTTCGAACGAAGGGCGTATGTTGCTGTTCCCGCTTAAAGACTTGCCAAGCCTCGGTAAAGGGAAAGGGAATAAGCTAATTAATATTCCTGGTGCCAAAGCGCAATCCCGCGAAGAGTTTGTGACCGTATTGGCAGTAGTGCCTGATGGCGCTTCATTAAAAGTTACCGCGGGTAAACGTAATATGACGTTGTCTGCCTCAGATTTAGAACACTATTATGGAGAGCGAGGGCGAAGAGGAAACAAATTACCTCGAGGTTTACAGCGGGTTGATAGTGTTGAAGTGGTAAAAAGTCAAAGCGCTTCGAGTGACGTTAGTTCAGACACCCAAGATAATGATATTTCCTAAACATTGGTTGTCGTTGGGTGTGACTGAACTACACTATTATTAATCGTATAAGGGGACCGTATGTTAGGGATTGTATTTACTTCGCTGATAGACATGCTAGAAGAGAAAGTATCGCCTGAATTTGCCGACGAAGTGATTGTCGAAGCCGAGTTAACAAACGACGGAGCTTATACTGCGGTCGGCTATTATCCTTTTGAAGAAATGCAGAAAATCTTATCTATCCTTACCGCGAAAACCGGTAAGTCGGTTAATGAACTGCTGTACGATTTTGGGGTTTACCTTTTTGGTAAGTTGGCGCAAGTACATGGCAATGTACTTGCGGACACGAAAGACATTTTGCAGTTGCTAGAGCACCTTGATGGTGACATTCATGTTCAAGTGCGCAAGCTCTATCCAGATGCTGATTTGCCTAGGTTTACTGTTATATCTAGAACCGATAGTAGTATGCGCTTGCGCTACTTCTCGGAACGAGAATTGTATCCCCTTGCTGAAGGGTTGATGGATGCAGCAGCAGTGCACTTCGATTGCACGCTAGAACGTGAAACTCATCAAATGTCATTCCCTCATACTTACGAATTTAGTATTCAGGTTGTGTAGCCTATGGGCGCCGATCTAGATCCTCTAGAGAAAAAACTACAAAGCTTAGAAAGGCGGCTTCAGCGTGAAAAAACGGCAAGGGAAAAAGCAGAATCCTTGCTGTTGCTTAAGGCTGACGAGCTATACAATTCACTACTTTTCAGTCAGCAATCCCAGAAAAAACTAGAACTGTCTTTATGGGCATCGCAAGAGTCATTTTGGGATTGGCAGGCAAGCCATGACATTATTGATATTCGTGCCTTTTCACTCAATTCAGAAAGTGAATCTACCTGGTCTGGAACTCCAATCGATTTAATGGCGTTAGTGCATGAAGACGACTTGGAAAACTTACAGTTTCAATGGTCGATGGCGCTTCATGGTGGGCGCGAACGCATAGAGCTTTCTTTTCGTATGAGCATACAAGGCCAGTTACAATGGGTTCGTTTGAGAGGGCGTGTGCTCAAGCGGGGCAGTAGTGGTGAAGCCTTGCAAATAGTGGGTACCACGAGAGACATCACGCAGCAAAGGCAAGCGGAACAATCCTTCCAATTAATGGCATCTGCCTTTGCAAATTCCCGTGAACCTATGTTGGTATTATCCCCCAATTTAAGCATAAACGAATGTAATGAAGCGTTTGTGAAGATGGTAGGTGCGCCAGACAAAATGGCCTGTATCAACCTTAATCTCAATGATTTGCTGATGGGGGCAAAAGTTAATTTAAACAACCTGCATCATAAAAAACAGCTTAGGTTTGAGTCTGTTATTGTGCCCAGAGTAGGAAAAAATACACCGGTTGATATCTCCGTATCTGTTTTTGATAATTACCTGCAAGCCTCCTCGTCGCTTATTGCCACTATGCGTGATATTAGTGAACGTAAACGCAATGAAGCGCGGTTAAAGCAACTTGCTCTGTACGATGAATTAACCGGACTCAGTAATCGAAGCGCTCTACGTGATATTTTTCAAAACCTTTTCGACAGTCAGACAGACTTCCTAGTGGTGTTCATCGACCTTGATGGGTTCAAAGCGATTAACGATACCGCAGGGCACGAGAAAGGCGATATGGAGCTTCAGCGCGTTGCTGCATTGCTCACCGCTTCTTTTGGGCCGTTTGGGGATGTGGCGCGATGGGGAGGAGATGAGTTTATCGCTGTGTTTCCTAGGCAACATACTGAATGGGCGGTGGAGAAATCCGAAGCGCTCATTCGGCTCATCGAAGAAGATGTTGTGGTAACTAAAAAGGTCGAATTGAAACTGTCTGCAAGTATCGGCATTGCCAAATTTCCCGAACACAATACGAGTATTGAGGGCGTTGTGCAATGCGCAGATGCGGCGATGTATCACGCTAAAAAACTTGGCAAAGGCCAAGTGAATGTCTACGAAGATGGGCTTTATGAAAGAATTTCGCAGCAGGTCAGTATGGTTAACGATTTGCGTAAAGCCATCGAAAACAACTTGCTCGACTATTATATTCAAGGCAAGTATGACTTGCAGGGTAATTTGAAAGGCGCTGAGGTGCTTTGCCGGTGGATATCTGGTCTGCAAGGTGTTGTGTCTCCTTTGGTATTTATCCCCATTGCTGAAGAGCACGATCTAGACCGGCTGATTGGTTTGCAAGCACTGGAAGCTGCATGTGACTACATTGCCATGATGGAAGCGCAGCAAGGGGAGAGTATCCCGCTTTCAATTAATATCAGTGTAAACCAAATGCTAGACACCGACTTCCCCGCCCAAGCCACGAAAATTTGCAATGACTGTTCAGTGCGAACCGACATGATTGAACTTGAACTCACCGAGTCTATTTTTATCAGAGATGAAAAAGCCGCGCTTGCTGCGCTAAATAGCCTACGCGACGTTGGTTTCCGTCTTTCACTGGACGATTTTGGCAGCGGTTTTTCTTCCTTAAGCTATCTTCGAAACTTTCATTTTGAAGTTGTAAAAGTAGACAGAAGCTTGGTTAAAGATATCCACAACAACAGTAAAGCGAATGCGCTATTTTGCGGTGTGGTGGCCATGCTCAACAGGTTGCAAATTGAAATTGTGGTGGAAGGGGTAGAGCAGGAGTCTTATTTGCCCTTTATGGAAAATGCAGACGTGAACCTCATGCAGGGCTTCTATTTCGATAAGCCCATGCCCTATGATCAGTTCCTTGCAAGGCACACTAACCCAAAAGGTACCTTTCCAGACAACGAATAAAAGGGCTTTCACTCTTTTATCCATTGTACTTCTTATTTTTCGTTCAGCGTGTGCCGATTTAAAGAGTAAACTATCTAACTGGCGTTGGTGCTTTCAAAAATCTTATCAGCGGACGCTGCTACAAAGCCTTGGTAACGTTTGCCATTAGGCATGTCGTAGCGCTGAGCAAATTCGTAGAAACAGCTAGGAATGGCAGCGGTCTCGTCAGAAAAATTCACAGGAGCGCGGTCGGCCATAGTAGACGACTGCGCTAAGAATACCTCAGGCCCGCCTTTTATTTCGCCGCCAGAGGTGTTTAGCACAAAACCGGCTTCTTTAAGACGCGCATTTACATCTGAAAGCTCATCAGTCTGCCCTAAATGATTCACGCTAACCGTGAAGTGATTGGCGCGGAATCCCCATGCTGCCAACCATGCTGCATATTCTGACTCACTAAGTAGAGCATCGTAGTCGGCTTTACTAATGTCCCAGTGACGGCCTGAATAAAGGAAGTTGTCAGCAGTCACTACATCGGCATCCATTTGCGCCACCAGCTTTTGAATTATGGCCTGCGCATTTTCAGACAGTTCGTTTACCCTCAATTCGCTGATAAATACTTTTGGTTTGGTGTCATCAGGGTGTTCGAAATGCTTGGCGGTTAGCTTCTTCGCTTCGAAATTGTAATCTCCCATTTCGGAATAACCAAGGGCAAGAAAGTGCGCGGCCAATTTTTCTAGCGTAGTTTTATCTAATGCGAAGGTCCTAAAAGCAACATGGTCGTTAACAATGTTGTTCGTGCTCTCATCATCGGCAAGTAATGCATGAATTTTGTGAGCTGAAGGGGTAATAGCAACATAATCGTCCCACATGTTGGCAAAGAGCGTATCGATGTTGTTATGCATGGGGTGTGTCCTTTTTTTTTCCAGTGTAGCGAGGGTAAATAAAAACTTATAAATAGAAACCAATAAATAAAGCCGCTATTGATAGCGGCTTTGTCTGTAGTGGTTTCTTTAAAGTGTTAGACCGGGGCTTAACTTGCCCGGCAAGGTCACTTTTTCAAGCTCTACAGAGGCAACAGGAAACGCACAATAGTCGGCGGCGTAAAATGCGCTGGCGCGATGGTTTCCACTTTCACCAATGCCACCAAACGGCGCTGCACTACTTGCCCCGGTGATAGGGCGGTTCCAGTTAACAATGCCTGCACGAATTCGTGCAAAGAAGTAACGGTAGTCTTCTTCATTATCAGCTAGCAGTCCTGCCGATAAGCCAAAGCTGGTATTGTTTGCCTCTTCAATTGCGCCATCAAAGTCTGTGTAGCGAATAACCTTAAGCAATGGTCCGAAGTGCTCTTCATCAGGCAATTCAGACAGCATGCCAGTGACATCAATAATACCTGGCGTGGCGAAACCTTTCTGGGTATCAGGCTGCTCTAATCGTAGTAGCACCTTGCCGCCTAAGGCTTCAAGGTCTTGCTGCGCTTTTACCATGGACGCTGCAGCGTTTGCTGAAATCATTGCGCCCATGAAAGGCTGATCTTCTGCGTCATAATCATCAATTTTGATATTTTTGGTGACTTCAAGCAGGCGGGCTAATGTGGCATCACCTTGAGCATTGGCAGGCAAAAACAAGCGGCGCGCACAGGTACAACGTTGACCCGACGTAACAAAGGCTGACTGCACGATATCGTGAACCGCTCCATCAATATCGGCTACATCTTTCACGATTAATGGATTATTTCCGCCCATTTCAAGGGCCAAAATTTTACCTGGATGACCCGCAAATTGTTCGTGCAAAATTTTGCCAGTGCGTGAACTTCCGGTAAAGAATAACCCATCAATACCATTATGCGACGCTAATGCTTTACCGGTTTCAACTTCACCTTGAACTAGGTTCAATACGCCAGCAGGCAAGCCAGCTTGTTCCCATAGCTTAACCATTTCTTCGGCAACCATAGGGGTGAGGTCGCTTGGTTTAAATACCACAGTATTTCCTGCAATTAAGGCAGGTACAATATGGCCATTAGGCAAGTGGCCAGGGAAATTATACGGGCCGAATACCGCTACAACGCCGTGGGCTTTATGGCGAATAAAGGCTTTACCTAAAGGCATAGGGTTTTCAACATTGCCAGTACGCTCGAAATACGCTTTCTCAGAAATAGCGATTTTACCCATCATGGCACCCACTTCTGTGGCGGTTTCCCACTCAGGTTTACCGGTTTCTTTTGCCATCACTTTAGCTAGGTGCTCTTTTGCTTCGCCTAGCTTTTCGCCGTAAACCTTAATAATGTTTAAACGTTCTTCAACCGTCATCATTCCCCACACAGGGGCAGCGGCACGAGCGGCTTTTACCGCTAAGTCTATCTGGCTAGGGGAGGCTGACTTACCTTCCCAAATAATCTGGTTTTTAGCGGGGTCGATTGAGACTAGGTCGTGACCTTCACCGGTCACCCATTGTCCGTCGATAAAATGTGTATGTAACATAAAAAGTGTCCTTCAATTAGTCTCTGAACTTTACGGGTGCAAGGCGAACATGGTCGCCCTCTTGCACATTCAGAGCGGCTGCAGCCTGACGCGAAAGCACGGCAATATTTTGCTCTTCGTTAACCCCTATTTCGGTGGCTACCGCGCGAAAATCTGCAACAGAGGTATTTATGATGTAGTGGGTTTGGCCTTGTGCCGCCGCCGCGTCATCAATAACAATTGGCATTTTTAAGCTAGATTGTGCCGTTCGGATATGACTGAGATTGGCTTCTACCGTAGGGCCCGCATCAAAAATATCGACATAACCGCGACAGCTAAATCCTTCACCTTCAAGCAACTGAAGGGCGGGGCGGGTTTTTTCATGAACCTGACCAATAACCGCCTGTGCTTCTTTACTCAATAGATTGACGTAAATAGGGTATTTAGGCATCAGTTCTGCAATAAACACCTTATTACCAATACCGGTTAGGTAATCAGCAGTTGGGAAGTCCATCGAGAAAAAGTGCGTTTCAAGCCATTCCCAGAAAGGCGAACGACCTTCTTCATCACTAACACCACGCATTTCAGCAATGATAGTTTCAGAGAAGCGCTCACGATGCTCCATCATAAATAAGAAGCGTACTTTCGATAGAAAGCGACCGTTAATTCCACCACGGGCCTGCTCTCTTAAAAACAGCGTACAAATCTCAGTAACACCCGTGTAGTCATTACAAAAGGTTAGAATTTCAACCGTATTGTGAATGTTTAGCTCGCGAGAGGCGTGCACAACCTTACTCAAATGATAGTGGTAAAACGCATCATCAATGCCTACGGCTGCTTCAATGCCAGACGTACCCACTACTTCACCGGTTGTCGTATCTTCCATTACAAAAAGGTACGACTCATCACCGGGTTGGGTCACGTTAGCTTTGGTGAAAGCTTCTTGCGCTTGGTCGACTTTTCTATGTAGCAGATCATCGTTAACCGGTAACGAGGTAAACCCGATACCTGATTCTACGGCAATGTCGTACAAGGCCTTGTAATCAGCTTGCTTAATAGGGCGAATTATATTCATGTTCGCTACTCGCTAAATTGGCGTTTATTCGGCGTTCACAACCGCGGCAACGGCACGTTCAAAGCGGGCTAGGCCTTCTTTAATATCTTCATCAGGAATAACCAAAGAAGGAGCAAAACGAATGACGTTTGCACCTGCAATTAAGCACATAAGATGCTCTTTTGTTGCGGCCATCATAAAGTCGCGAGCGCGACCTTGGTATTTTTCGTTTAATGCGCAGCCAAGCAACATACCTTGCCCACGTACTTCAGAAAATACATCGTACTTGTCGTTAATGGCTGTAAGTAGCTCACGGTACAAGGCTTCTTTGTGTAACACGCCTTTAAGTACTTCAGGCTGGTTAACAATATCAAATGCTTTTTCAGCTACAGCACAGGCTAATGGGTTACCGCCGTAGGTACTTCCGTGAGTACCCGCTTTTAAATGTGCGGCAATCGCAGTAGTCGTTAACATGGCGCCAATCGGGAAGCCACCACCTAGCGACTTTGCGGTCGTTAGAATGTCAGGTGTTACACCTAAGCCCATGTAGGCATAAAGGTGACCGGTGCGGCCAACACCTGATTGCACTTCATCAAAAATGAGCAAGGCATTGTGTTTATCACACAGTTCACGCACACCTTTGATAAATTCAACATCAGGAGAAATGATACCACCTTCCCCTTGAAGCGGCTCCATCATAACCGCACACGTATTGTCAGAGATTAATGCTTCAAAAGCGGCTAAATCGTTATAATCGCAATGCTCAACAGCGCCCGGCTTAGGGCCAAAGCCATCAGAATAAGCGGCTTGCCCGCCAACCGTTACGGTAAAGAAAGTACGGCCGTGAAAACCTTTGTTAAAAGCAATAATTTGGTTTTTGTCTTCACCGTAGTTATCTAATGCGAAACGACGAGCTAATTTTAATGCGGCTTCATTGGCTTCTGCGCCTGAGTTAGCAAAGTACACTTTCTCTGCAAACGTGGCGTTCACCAGTTTAGAAGCTAAGCGAAGTGCTGGCTCATTAGTGAATACGTTGCTCAAGTGCCACAGCTTGCTGCCTTGTTCGTTAAGCGCCTTAACGAGTTCAGGGTGACAATGACCTAGTACGTTCACGGCAATACCGCCAGCGAAGTCGATGTACTCAGCACCATCCTGATCCCAAACACGTGAACCTTCACCGCGTACGGGTACCATGCCCGCAGGATTGTAGTTAGGCACCATCACTTCATCAAACGTTGCGCGAGTTACTGTCATTTTTGTTACCTCTGTTTTAAGCGCCCGTGTTGGTACAATAGACCTCGAACAGGCGGAAAAATAAACGAAATTACCGGTGAGTATGCCATTTTTTTAAGTGTTTGTCTTGTTTGTGAATGGCTGCAGCCCTTTATATACAAGGACTCTGGCTTAATTTGCAAGAAAAGTGAATAACTATTTACTACTAAGCCATATTGTTTAGGAATAGTGTAATTAAAAGGTGAATTAGGTGTTTAATCCCATAGCCAGAGCGCGTTGATCTGGCTTAGTTCAAATGGGGACAAAAGGGCACATTTAGCTAATTTGCATGAATATCCACAAAAAATTAGCTATTTTCTTCGTCCCTCGATAAAGGAAGGGTGAAAATATCAACAGATTTTAGTTTTTCTAATGCACCTGATGGATATTCTTGCTCATTAATCATTGGTTTTACTTCTGCCACTTCAACCATACGTGATTGATGTAGCATTCTTACTTTCGAATAAGCGCGCGCTTGGTGCAGAAGCTTAGGCAAAGACCCTGCTTCACAGGGCTCTCTGGTGGCACATTGGCGCATCGCATCGCCAATAAATAAACGTTTCAACATCATGTTGTCAATGAGATCGGCGGATACCGCATCGGCATATTCATCTTGTAATGCAATCAGATAACTCGCCGATGGAGCCAATTTTAATAAGGCTTCATGACGCATGCGTTCTTTGTCTTTTTGGCTTTCAGTTAACAGGTGAAGCTGCACCTTATCAAATAGCTTGAAGTACAACCGTATAATGGCACAGCGACCTAATTGACTTAGCATGCCGAAAGTATAAGCCTGAACGGGATTTAGTTTGTAATGTGGCGCGAGATGCCTAGCCGATACCGCTGTGCCGTGCGCAAACTGAGTGAGTTTGAGTTTAATGCACGGGTAGGGGTCGGTTACCTGAGGCATGGCGCGCTTTATGACGAGAGAAGGAATAAGCAAGCGTAAATTCTCAATCCCCAAAAAGCTCAGCGCCGTTCTGAAGGTTTCAACAACGATTACTCTACCTTTAGAATCCCGTCTTCTAAAAGCCGGAGAGTTCACAACGTGCATCAACTCATCATAAAGCCAAGGTAAATTAGCTGCAATAGGCTCTAGTTTTGATACCGATGCTGCGCGTACCGATAGCGCGTCGAGTAACGCACCTGTGTCATCACTTAAATTTAATGTGTTGTTGAAAACATCTGAGGTAAACGATAGCTGCTCAGTAAGCTCACCCAATAAGACTTCATGTAAGTAATGGTTAACCGTTTCGGTATACGAGGCATCAGATTGGGCTTTTAGGCGCTTATTCTCAATAGCGACTTTTTCTACATGCAGTAACTGTCTGCGGGCGTCACCTTGTTCTGATTGTTCAAAGCTGACCTCACCTGGACCACGCTTTCCCAGCATTTTTATCGCGAGCTCTGGAGAAATTAATAGACTCTCAAAGCGCTCATCGATAGGCGGCGGGGTCGATGCTGGGGTCGTCATCTTAAAGTAGCTCCTGCTAAGTAACTGTTCGTGCGTCTGTTCATAGATGCCGTGCATTGGGTCGCCCTACTTCCTAAATCTAAATACTAACAAAGGCGCTTTGTTGATTAACCTATAAAAAGTAAAGAAAAACAACGCCAAATGCGAATAATTGCAGAACTTTTTTATCGGCAGGAAGCCATATAGCTTAAGTTTATTCTGAACCCACGGAAGAATAAATAAGGGTTACGCTCTAGGCGTTTAGAAACGCACTTAAAATATCGTGGCCATACTCGGTCAGTAAGGATTCAGGGTGAAATTGTACACCCCAGATAGGGAGTGCTTTATGGGAGATGCCCATAATCTCTTTTTCCCCGTCATCAGTCACGCACCATGCATCTATATTTAAGGTTTCGGGTAAGTGGCTTTCATCAAGCACTAACGAGTGATAGCGGGTTACCGCATAACCTTGCGCAAACCCGCTAAATAAGCCTCGGTCTTTATGAAAGAGCGCAGACGTTTTGCCGTGCTTAATTTCTCTTGCCCCAATAACAGAGGCCCCAAAAACCTGGCCAATGGCTTGATGGCCTAAGCACACGCCAAGTATTGGGATCTTCCCGGCAAAGTGCCTGATTGCATTTAAGCTGATACCCGACTCATTAGGTGTACAGGGGCCAGGTGAAATCACTAAATGACTCGGTGATAAGGCTTCTATATCGGCTATGCTAAGGGCATTGCTTCTTACCACCTTAACGCATGCACCTAATTCAGTAAGGTAACGGGCCAGGTTGTGAGTAAATGAATCGAAATTGTCAATTAACAGCAACACGACAACCTAACCTGTTCCATAAAACATTCATTAAGGTTTTGGGATAAAACCAACGGCTTCATAAACCTTCTTAAGGGTTTCTTCTGCGCGGGCTGATGCTTTTTCAGCGCCATTTCGCATAACATCGTTTAAGTAGTCACGATTGGTACGAATATCGGCATAGCGTTGCTGAATTGGCTCTAACAGGCCCACTACTGCTTCAGCTACGTCACCCTTCAAATGACCATACATTTTATCTTCGTAGGCCGGTACTAATTCATCTATCGACTTTCCTGTCGATAATGACAATAAGGTAAGCAGGTTTGATACCCCTGGCTTTTCTTGTGGGTTGAAGTAAATGTTTGCTTGTTCGTCTGAGTCGGTTACCGCACGCTTAATTTTCTTGGTAATTTTTTTAGGATCTTCAAGCAAGCCAATGAAGTTGTTCGGGTTAACGTCAGACTTCGACATTTTCTTTTCTGGTTCTTGTAGGCTCATGATACGGGCACCAAACTCTGGGATATGAGGTTCTGGTACACGTAGAATATCGCCGTACAAGTTGTTCATGCGGTTAGCGATATCACGGGTAAGTTCAAGATGCTGTTTTTGGTCGTCGCCAACAGGTACCTTATCAGCTTGATACATTAGGATATCTGCTGCCATTAATACCGGATAGCCATAAAGGCCAACATTAATATTGTTTTCGTTTTTCGCTGACTTATCTTTAAATTGAGTCATGCGATTTAGCTCACCCATTTGCGTGTAGCAATTGAGTACCCATGAAAGCTGGGCATGTTGAGGCACATGAGACTGAACGAATAAGGTGCTTTTTTCTGGGTCAATACCGCAAGCTAGGTATAACGCCAATCCATCAAGACAGGCCTCAAACAATTGCTTAGGGTCTTGCCTAACTGTGATGGCATGTAAATCGACCAACATGTATAGGCAGTCATGATCGTCTTGCATGGAAACCCACTGCTTAAGCGCACCCATGTAATTACCAAGGGTAAGTTGTCCAGAAGGCTGACAGCCACTTAATACAATAGGCTTGTTACTCATAATGTGTACCTGTACGTTAACGTTATTTAGTTACGCCTTAGAAAGACGAGATAATTCAGTGCGCATGTCATCAATAACTGCGCGATAATCGGGCTCGGAAAAAATAGCAGAGCCGGCTACGAACATATCAGCGCCAGCTTCAGCAATGGCGCGAATGTTATCGACTTTTACGCCACCGTCAATTTCTATTCTTATATCGTGACCACTTTCCAGTACTCGCTGCTTAACGGCGCGTATTTTATCTAATGTGCTGGGAATAAATTTTTGCCCACCAAACCCCGGATTGACCGACATAATAAGGATATGGTGCAACTTGTCCATGACATGATCCAGATAATGCAAAGGCGTAGCAGGATTAAAGACTAAACCTGGTTTACACCCTGCATCAATAATAAGCTGCAGTGACCGGTCGATATGCTCTGATGCTTCAGGGTGAAAACTAATATAACTGGCACCTGCATCAGCAAATTTTTCAATTAAGTCATCAACCGGTTTCACCATCAGGTGTACATCGATAGGTGCGCTAATGCCGTACTTTTTTAACGCCTCGCATATCATAGGGCCAAATGTGAGGTTGGGCACATAATGATTATCCATTACATCAAAATGGACCACATCGGCACCTGCGCTCAGTACGTTCTCTACTTCTTCTCCTAGTCGCGCAAAGTCGGCAGACAGAATTGAGGGGGCAATCAAAAATGGTTTCATCAGTTTTCCCTATTTACGAGGCGATGCACGTGGTAAAGGGGGAAGTTTACCGAAAGTTAGCAGTTGAAAACAGCGCTGATTGCATTCGCCGCTGTGTTACGAGTAAGTAAATAGAAGGGATACAAAAGATTAAATTAATCGCACTCTATTGGTGAGCCTGCCTTTTTTTGGTGCATTTCTGTGCACTTATCTTAGACGTTAATTTTCTTTCAAATAACTTTATTTAATTTACTTGTAATAAAATCAATTACTTATGTATTTTCTGTGAGAGCTGGTATATGTGCATTAAGTGGGCATCACTCTTGCGTAATCCAACCCAAATATAAGAAAAATCAAGACAGAAAAATTAATTAAAACAAGTTTTGGAATTTACTGGAGAACACACACATGAAATTATCTACTAAAAGCACATTGCTTGCTGTTGCAGTATCGTCAGCTTGCCTGTTTACTGCGCTACCTACTTACGCAGAAGTTACTGCTAACGCTGGTGCAACAAGTAACTATATTTGGCGTGGTCTAACTCAAACAATGAATGAAGCTGCAGTTCAGGGCGGAATTGATTACGCAAACGAAAGCGGCTTTTACGCAGGTACTTGGGCATCAAACGTGAAATACGGTTCAGATGATAATTACTCGTACGAACACGATATGTATTTCGGTTTCTCAGGAGAGTCTGGCGACATCTCTTATGATGTTGGTTACCTGTACTACAACTATGATGCTGCAGCAAACTTTGACTTTGCTGAAGTATATGGCTCAGTGGGTATGGGCGGGTTAAGTCTTACTCTTTCTGTACTTGCTCACACTGAAGCAGATGAGCCTACCAACCGCGATTACGGTTTTGGTGAAGCTACCTATGTTTCTCTAGACTACGGTATGGAAGTGCTAAATGGCTCGGAACTTGGTTTCCATGTTGGTTACCATCAAGGTGACTTTGCAGAAGACTTCAACGGTGTAGTTGGCGGTTACGCAGACTGGGGTGTTTCTATTGCCAAAGACGGATTTAGCTTCGCAGTAACGGGTACTGATTTAGATGACAGTGGTGATGATGATTCGTTAGATAACGATTCAGTTAAGTTTACTGTTGCTTATAGCATGGACTTCGAACTGTAAATTGATAAATGACATCAAAAACAATGAATTAATTGTTATTGATGTTTAAAATTAAAAGCCTGATGCGTATGTGTCAGGTTTTTTTTACTGTTGGAAATAGTAATTATATTCATCATTAATGAATATTATCTTGTGACTAATAAGGTTTTATTTATAATGATGTTCAAAGCAAAATAGCGTAAGGAGTGTTCAGGATGAAAGTACTTCCATTTTATGCAGTATGCGGCATGGTTGCGCTAGTTAGCGTAGCGGTCTATCCACGTTCGGGCTCGGAAGCCTCAGTGTGCGAGTTTCAACCTTCTTCTAGTTTTAATCCTAAGTTACCCGCTAGCCATGTGCAAAATCAGTGTGCCAGGCACAGAGATGGCGTTGCTGAAGTCAGTTGGCTTTCATGGATTGCTGGAAAGTCACCCTCATTTCAGTTCCATTTTCTCGACTTGCTTGAGTTGCTTCATGACGATGACAGCAAGTAACATTGCCGCTTGCCAACAAAAGACTTATCAGTAATGAGTCAACAACCGGGTACCGGCTTTTGGTC
Source organism: Alteromonas lipotrueae (assembly GCF_019249255.1). NCBI lineage: Bacteria > Pseudomonadati > Pseudomonadota > Gammaproteobacteria > Alteromonadales > Alteromonadaceae > Alteromonas > Alteromonas lipotrueae. Next base: position 388,921 of record NZ_JAESDJ010000002.1, read on the forward strand.
AGTGCTTATGAGTGTTGTCGCGGGTGTTTTCGGTGTGCAAAGCCATAAAAACTACGAGCGTGATTTTACGAAAGGAACCTTTGTCAGCTTTTTGATCATTGGCATAGTTCTCGTTGCCATGATGGTGATATCGTTAATGATGTTTGTGAAATGGCTAACTGGTTATTAGCTATTTTTCTAATTTTATACTTTTGCGTTGATTTCGTTTTGGCTTTTTTGCTACTGCGCTAGGCGGGAAATACGCCAAAATTTCATCTACAGGCTTTCTAGTAGCACCATTTTGACTAATGGAGCGCTTTACTGACAACATGCTGAAATCTGCGCCCTTGTACAAGGTGCGAGTAAGTGGCAAGTCGTGATTTGATACCAATACAGGAATTCCCCGCTTTTTTGCTGATCGCATCGCGAGTTCAGCTAACTTTTCTTGCGCGTCTTGCCCAAAACTGCGTGCCGCATAACTTGTAAACGCAGCTGTTTTACTAATAGGCGCATAGGGTGGGTCACAATAAATGACATTTCCACGACGAGCGCGAGTAAATACTTTTTCAAAAGGTAAGCAAGTGAACGTGGCTTTTTGGGCTTTTTCTGCAAACACAAACATTTCATGCTCAGGAAAGTAAGGCTTTTTATAGCGGCCAAAAGGGACGTTGAACCTGCCCGCTAAACTATAGCGACATAATCCATTGTACCCATGCCTATTGAGGTATAGAAACAAAATAGCTCGGTAGTACTCGTCTTCGGTTGCATTAAATTCTTCTCGCAATGCATAGTACATTTTCTCATCGTTACGTTCGCCGTTAAAGAAACTGCGTGCGTCGTGGATGATGGCATCGGGCTGAACTTTTAAGAAGTTGTACAGGTTTATAAGGTCAGGGTTGATGTCGTTCAGCAAATACCGCTTATACTGAGTGTTCAGAAACACTGACCCCGCGCCTACAAACGGTTCAATAAGTTTGTTTGCTTGAGGTAACCTTGCCTGAATATGCTCTACTAGGCTGTACTTGCCACCGGCCCACTTTAAAAAGGCCCGGTTTTTCTTCTGCATCATGCGTAAACGTTACTACCTGCACGGAATATAGACGGTTGTCAATCCGGTACTCGCCGAGTTTGGCGTAATTCTGGGGAGTGGCGTTGCAATTACTTCGCAATACCACGCTAAAGATAGATTGTATCTTTCCTCATACGATGGAACAACCATGAAAAGTAAAGCTGACGGCTTTTCTTTTGTTTGAAGTCAGTACAATGGGCACAACGTACTATTATTCGCCAGCTACCAGTGCCATTTCGTCTAGAATTTGCTGCCCACGTTTAATGAACGCTTCGTTCTTAGTCGGGTAATCGGGCAACGCGGACAGCGCCGCACGAGCTTGTGTTAATGATTTGAATGGCTGATGAAAGACCACCACGTGCCAATCACCGCCATACCGTGTAGTCACATACTGACGAGTAACGGCATGTAGGTTATTCTGAGCAATAAATTGTCGAACAACGTTTTTATCTTTAATGCCGACCATTTGAATGACAAAGTCATTGGGTAAAACCATGTTGGGGCGTAACATTTCTGCCTTGGTGGAGGTAATGCCTTCACTGCTTGTCTCATCACCGCTTTGAGGTTGAACTTGTGCCTGCGCGTTGCCTTGTTGAGCCGTGGCGGTTTGTTTAGTGTCATTTTCAGTGGGCTGTGGTGTATTGGTATCAGATTTGCTCAATGAAGGCGCGTTATTGTCAACTTCATTAGACAATCCACTTTGCTGAGAATCTTGGTTACTGCTTTGCACTATTGAATCTACTACAAGCGTAGTCTGTTCAGCAGAGCCGTCTATTAAAACGCTATCTGTTGCGTCGCCATTAAGCGAGGAAACGGCACCTTTCCAGTCAGTCACCAGTTCTACATTGCTCTCATTGTCTGTGATTGAGGCAATAGGCTGTTCAGCTTGATTGTCTGCAACCTTGCTAAAAGCAGAGCCTGGTATCACATTTTCAGACTCAGAAGGCATAGACGGTTGTGCAATAGGTGAAAATAATGACGATATTGAATCGCCATATTGCCAGGTAACCAACCCGCCAAAGGTTATTAAGAAAACTAAGGCAATAGCAATATAGAACCCCGTAGAGGTAAGTGGATTTGACGGGGTCGTTTCGATAGGAAGGTTTCGTTTATCAAGGTGAGCTTGAAACGCTTCTCTGCGCTGGGAAATCATCCTATCTAGTTCAGAGCCTTGAGACTTTGAACCTTGAAGATTTGAAGAAATAGACTGACTACTAATAAGCAATGGCGTATCGGTATTTTTGGCTGGGAGCCACTTTTTGGCATTTTCAGCCCACTCGGTTGTGGCAAATAGCAATACATTCAAATGCTGCTTGTTACCCGCAAAGCGGCTTTGTAACACCAAATCCCATAGTTCTTGAAGCAGTTTGTCGGGCATGTGCTCGGCTTGCGTTATAGCAATGAGTACTGGCCCTTCATGGATGTTAAGTGCGGATAAAAGTTCGTTAAGAGGGCGTACAAAACTGCCTACTACTTGACCTAACAACTGACGGCATAACTGACCACGGTAGTCAGAAATATCCATATTAGACTCAGCAGTTAAATATGCTATTTCAGTATCGTCATGCTGCTGGTAAACGAAGGCTTCAAGGGTTTGCTGTTGCTCTGCAATAGAGTCGCCACTGACAAAAACCAGTTGAGAGGAATAATTAACTAAATACTCAAGACGTTCATGCAATTCACTGTGCATGCGCAATAACCCCATAAAGCCCAATACCTGCGTAAAAGGGCTAGCAAAAAACGAATGTTGGTGTTAGTTAGGTATGCGCCAGTAAACGACTAGCGCAGAATTTCAGTAAGAATATCGTCAGTGACGTCTTTAGTGACGACTGCATTACCCATATTCTTAGGCAGCACAAAACGAATATTACCTGCTTCTACTTTTTTATCGCGCTTCATATGCTTAACATAATCCGGCTTACTCATTGTGCTAGGGCCTTCCACTGGAAGTGAAAATGCCTCGAAGAGTGAACGTACGCGACGAGTTTCTGACGCTGTAAACCAACCTAACTGCTCTGCTGCTATACAAGCAATTATAGTACCAGCTGACACGGCTTCGCCATGTAACCAGTTACCGTAACCTTGCTCAGCTTCGATTGCGTGACCAAAGGTGTGACCCAGGTTCAAAATAGCCCTCAGTCCACCTTCACGTTCATCTTTAGCAACCACTTCCGCTTTAATTTCACAGCAACGTTTAATGGCGACATTAAGGGTTGATTCATCAAGCTGTTTTAGCGCTTGCTCATTCGCTTCAAGCCAAGAAAAAAAGGCTTCATCATAAATGATGCCGTATTTTATGACTTCCGCCATACCTGCAGAGAATTCACGGGGAGGTAGCGTAGACAATGATTGCGTATCAATGGCGACTAAGATTGGCTGATAAAAAGCGCCAATCATGTTTTTACCCAACGGATGATTAACCGCGGTTTTACCGCCAACAGAAGAGTCTACTTGAGAAAGTAGGGTAGTGGGCACTTGAATAAAGGGGACGCCGCGTTGATACGTTGCAGCAACAAAACCACATAAATCGCCAATAACACCGCCACCTAATGCAATAAGGGTGGTATCGCGTGCAGCGTTGATTTCAAGCAAGTGGGTCATGACAACCTCAAATTGCTCAAGGTTTTTGTATTGTTCACCGTCAGGCAAGACAATGGTTTCGATTTGCTTGCTACCACATGCGGCTTTCACTGCATCAAGATATAAAGGCGCCACGGTTTCGTTGGTGACAATAACCGCTAATGGGCCTTTTATATAAGGCACAAAAAGGCCAGGCTGCTTAAGCAGCCCGGCCTCAATATGTATAGGATAGCTACGTTCGCCAAGTTCCACAGTTAAAGTTGACATGGGCGTAGCACCTCCTAATTATTTTATTTATAAACCGATTTTACTAATGATCTGGTTAGCCACTGCGCGAGCAGATTGGTCATCAGTATCAACTACATAATCTGCAACTTCTTCGTAAAGAGGATTACGCAAATCAGCAAGATCGCGAAGTACTTGCTCCGGATCGTTGTTTTGAAGTAAAGGGCGACGCTTATCGCGCTGTGTTCGAGCAACTTGCTTGTCAATCGTAGTTTGCAAGTAAACAACAATGCCTCGTGCAGACAAACGATTACGAACTGCTTTGGTTACAATTGAACCGCCACCAGTGGCAAGCACGATACCCTGCTTGTCTGTTAAATCATTGATGATGTTTTCTTCACGCGCACGGAATCCATCTTCGCCCTCAAGGTCGAAGATCCAGGCGATATCAGCACCAGAACGGCGCTCTATTTCCTGATCGGAGTCATAAAAATCCAGGTGAAGTTCGTCTGCTAGGTGTCTACCGATGGTGCTTTTGCCAGCACCCATTGGGCCAACCAAAAAGATATTACGTTTTTCAGCCATATTTGCTTATATCACAACTTTATCATGTTAGGGGCATGCACTGTTGCCTTACCAGCCTACCCATTGACTCGTGCTTATTTAATGTCCAATAAGCACTACTCCTTTAACCTCGCTAAAATTTCGAGACCGCGATTATCTCAGTTTCTAACAAGCCCTTGCAAGTATTGTTGAAAACAATTAGCACTATAATGTAAATACAGAGGCATTGCAGTACGAGAAAACGTAAAAAGCGGACTACTCTCAGTCCGCATTTTACCTTGAATTATAGGTTGTTACGGTTTTTCTGTAATTATTTTGGGCGTTACAAATATAAGTAGCTCACGCTTCTCTTGAAACTCTGATGTATTTCGAAACAGTACACCTAAAAACGGCAAGTCGCCAAATAATGGCACTTTTGACACGCTATCGGTACTCGTTTGCTGGAAAATACCGCCCAATACTATGGTTTCGCCGTTTTCTACTAAGACCTGAGTTTTGATTTCTTGGGTATCAATGGCCACCGCATCACCGGTTGAAGTTGAAACGGTTTCACCACGGGTATCTTGAGTAACAACTAAATCCAAAATAATGCGATTATCTGGCGTAATTTGTGGTGTTACACGAAGCGATAACACCGCTTTTTTGAATTCAACCGAAGTAGCACCACTTGAGGTAGCTTGAACATACGGAATTTCAGTTCCTTGTTCAATATAAGCTTCTTGCTGATTCGCTACCGTAATACGCGGACTAGCAATAACCTCACCTTTGTTTTCAGATTCAAGTGCTGACAATTCTAAGTCTAATATGGTGCCATCAACCAAGCTCGCTATTTGAAAGCCAATAGTGCCAGCTGCACCAGAAACAGGGAGGTTTACGTTTAGTCTATCGTCAATACTTGGAACAGAGCCGCCTGCAATAGTTTCCGCCCCTTCAATAGTCCCTGAAACGCCACTGTCACTTTCTCTATCGCTTAAGCCCCAACGAACGCCTAGCTCTTCATCAACGTTATCAAGTACGGTGACCATTCTGCTTTCAATTAATACTTGTTTAACCGGAATATCCAGTGCATCAATCATTTTTCTTGCTTCATCAATTGAAGGTAAGGTATCTCGAATAAGCATAGTGTTGGTGCGCTCATCTACGGTGACAGTGCCGCGCTCAGATAAAATGCCACCCTCTGAAGATTTCAAGATAGTCGCTAGCTTGGCTGCCTTGGCGTAATTTACCGAAATATTGACGGTGCTAAGAGGGGCCAAATCAGACACCTGTTTCTTTGACTGCAGCGCTTGGGTTTCTCTGGCGGTAAGCTCTTCTGTTGGTGCAATCAGTAAAATATTACCTTCTAGGCGTTTATCCAGCCCTTTAACGCGTAAAATCATATCAAGGGCTTGATCCCATGGAACACCAGACAGGCTTATGGTGACATTTCCGGTAACTGTGTCTGTGGTCACCAAGTTAAAGCCATTAACTTGCGCGATAATTTGCAACACTTGACGTACAGGTACATCTTGAAAATCTAACGAAATCGGGTCGCCAGTGTAGGTTTTTTTGTTTTCTAATTCTTCTTGTTGCGACAAGCTCATCGGCTCAATTTTGATGCGAATGACGTTATCTTCTACCGCGTGGCGGGCGGTCACGGTATCGCTATAAAGAATTTCTATGCGGGTACTTTTTTCGTCTTGAAATGTCTCAATGATTGATACTGGCGTGGAAAACTCTGTCACGTTTAATTCAACGAGCTGACTTTCATCTAACTCGCTATCAGCGAGGGTAATGGTAACCTTTCCTTGAGACTCAACGAGTTGCGGGGTAGGTGAAGCTCCTTCAAAGGTGACTAGCGCAACACCGATATTATTTGCTTCTCGGGTAAAGTCTATATCGGTAATCCGGGTTGACGGTGTGTTGTCACTTGGGTCGTACAATACGGGTTCTAACGCTTTGGCGGGCGCAACATAAAGTATCAATACCGTACAGATAGCGGCAAAACCCAGCAACCAAGGCCAGCGAGCACTTCTACGATTTAAAGACTTGTTAAATAGGTAACGCTCAGCCATTATTTTTTCTCTCCTGACGTTGAGGTTTTGCTCAACGTTATCTCTTTTTTCTGCCAGCAACCTGCGCCATCAGGTATTAACTGTTCTATTGTTAGTGAGTTTGGATTAATTCCGGTGATTTTACCGTAAAATAACCCGATGCGGCTGCCAATTTTGGCTTTATGTAAAACGCCGTCATTACTGGTGATTAGTGCCCATTCAATGCCTTGGCTTTTAAAGTTACCGGTTAAGCCTAATGAGTCTAAGCCATACCTTTCCAATTTCTGCTTTGTACGTTCAAAGTCAGGTTGAAAACAGTTTTCTTGTCGAGTTTGCGTTAATGGCGCCGTGTTTTCTTTAGGCGAATCAAAAGGGCTAGGCAATTCGCTCGCTGAATATATAAAGGTTGTAGGTGTAGCAAACTCAGGGTAGGGCTCTATATTGTGAACTACATTTTCGCTGACACTCTGCGTATATGCCTGCAAGTCATCAAGTTTTGGCGAGCAAGCGGTTACCATAACAACCGCAGCAAGTACTAAAAAAAAGCGCATCACTGAGATCCTCCGCTTATTCCGGTACTGTTTTCTGAGCGGTAGGTTTTCGCTTGCAGTTGCAATGTGAGCCCATTGCTATCTCGTAAAATATCGAAATCATGTAAGGTGACAATACGAGAAAGTCCAGCCACTTTGGAGACAAATTCTCCAAAGTGGTGATATCCGCCACTGACTTCAATTTCAATAGGCAGTTCGGTGTAAAACTCTTTAGGTACTTCTTGTTGCCAGTTCAATAATTTAAAGGTAAGCCCAGATGATGTGCCTACATAGGTTATATCGTCTAGCAAACCTGGGGTTTCATTGCTGGTAGGTAAGCTTTTCAGCATGGAAGAAAAGTCATCTTCCAGTTGGGCAAGCTGTTCTCGGTACGCTTCTTCATTTACCGCAATGCGGTACTTGGCTTCATATTGCAGTTTCAGCTCTTGTTCTTTTAACTCGGCCGTATCAAGGATAGGCAGTTTAGGGCTTATAAGCAGATAATAGCTAAGCGCGCCAATTAAGATTGCCACGAAGGCAGCAACCACTATGCGTACTTCATTGGGCCAAATAGCAATTTGTTCAAAGTCTAGCTCATTGAGTTCTTTGAGCTTTTCTACATCAAATTTCATTTATTAGTCTTCCCTTCAGCGCCTTGCTTCAACGGTGATACCGAAGCGCTAACCATAAAGGTAAGCGTGAAGGTGCTAATCGCGCGCGAGGCATTGGTGTCTGCTTTTATTGACGATAATTCTGCTCCAACAAAAACATCAGAGTTATCTAATGAACGCATGAAATCAGAAAGTCGGTTATTTGAATCACTAACGCCTTCAATTTCTAACTTATTTCCCATGCGCTTCATGGATTGAAAGGTCACACCCACAGGTACGATTTTGGCCAACTCATCAAATATAATGGCCGCTACATTTCGGCTAGCCTGTAGTTGTTCAATGAGGGCCATGCGTTGTTCAATCGCATTTTTACTTTCTTTAATATTCTTTATATCTGCTATTTTCGCATCTAATAAGGCAATCTCGCGCTCAAGAAACTGGTTCCTAGAATTCTGATGATTAATTTGTTGGTCGATGGCCTGACCGATAAACCAAAAAATTAACCCCACGATAGCAGCAACGGCTAGCAGACCCATCAAATACTGCTGCTTTTGATGTTGGCGTCGCTGCTCGCGCCAAGGAAGTAAGTTTACATGTGCCATGATGTGAAACTCCGGCTAGCAAGGCCCGCGGCAATAGTTAGCTGTGGGGCGATACGACGTAACCGCTGGGAATCTAACTTAGGGTTCATGGTCATGCCCAAAAAGGGGTCGAATACATCAACGTGTAGGCCCAAGTCTTGGCGTAAAATATCGACCAAAGGTTGGATGGTGGCAGCGCCGCCGCAAAGTAAAATTTTCGCAGGCCGGTCAACATGAAATGTCGTCATGTACATTTGCAATGCACGATTGATGTTCTGCTGTAAATTAGCGGCAAAGATAGGTAACACTTCGTCTAACCAACTGTCAGACGATGACTCGTCCATCAATAGACGCTCGGCTTCATCACGCTCAATCATTTGAATAGCGCTAATGTCGTTGACTAAGTTATTTAGCCCGAACGCATGCTCTTTTGTATAGGCAACATTGCCGTTACGTACCACGCTAACTTGAAGTAATGAGGCACCTACATTAATGGCGCAAATGGTTTCATCTTCCACTTTTCCGTTATAGAAAAAGTCGATAGCGTTTCCAATTGCGTAATTTTCCACATCAACAATTTTAGGTTCGAAATCGGCTTCGCGGGACAGTAGCAATCGGCTATCTACTAAATCTTTGTGTGCGGCCGTCAACAGAACATTGACCTTGCCAGAATGTGTTTCACTTGGGCCTAGTTCTTCAAAGTCTATATAAACTTCTTCAAGGGGAAAAGGAATGAGGCTGTCCGCTTCAATTTCTATCTGGCTTTCAAGTTCATAATCGTTTTGGTCTGGCTCCATATAAACGATTTTACTGATTACTGATGTACCCGCTACCGCTACATTAGCTTGCTTTATTTTAGTTTTTAAGCTGTTACGTACTTTTTTAAGTGCTAAACTTACCGCCTCGTAATCTTTAATATCTCGCTCAGAAAAAGCCACTTTATTGATAGATTCACAAGCATAGCCTTGAAGCATATAGCCATTGACTGAAGGTTCTAGCCATACCGCTTTTATTTGACGTGTGCCTATGTCTAAACCCACAATGGGAGGCATCTTTTTCTTGAACAGCGATTTCATTTACAAGTGTCCGGTTTCAATGGTAGTTGCTCTAAAGTACAATATTACTCAGTTTTTATTGTGCGTATGGTTCTATTGATAACACATACGTATGAAAATATACGTCATTTTCGCAAAAATGCCTTGGTATCCTTAAATTGTGAAGTACATTAAACCGTTATTATTATTCTTTGTCATCTCAGGCCTTATTGGGTGTGTCGCGCTTGTTGGTATTTACTTTTATATCAAACCTAACCTACCAAGCGTTACTGTACTTAAGGATGTTAGACTCCAAACGCCCATGCAGATATATACTCATGATGGAAAATTAATTTCCCAATATGGCGTTAAACGGCGGATACCCGTAAAACTTGAGGAAGTTCCTGAACAATTAATCCACGCAATATTGGCAACCGAAGACAGTCGCTTCTTTGAACATCACGGAATTGACCCCATTGGAATTGCCCGTGCTGCGTTAAGTTTAATTATTACGGGAGAAAAAAGGCAGGGGGCGAGTACATTAACAATGCAGCTTGCTCGAGGCTTCTTTTTAAGTCGAGAAAAAACGTATATTCGTAAGGTAAAAGAGATATTTATCGCGTGGCACATGGAGCAGGAACTCAGTAAAGAAGAGATCCTTGAACTCTATTTAAATAAAGTTGAGCTAGGCCATCGTTCGTTTGGTTTTGGTGCCGCTGCCCAAGTGTATTATGGTAAATCTCTTAATGAACTCACTTTGGCACAACTTGCCACTATTGCAGGCCTTCCAAAAGCGCCTTCAGCGCTTAACCCTATTACTGACCCTGAAGCATCAGCAGGCCGTCGCCGCGTGGTGTTGCTGCGCATGCTTGATGAAAAATACATATCTAAAGTGGACTTTGATAATGCGGTAAGCGCGCCTATAACTGCACGTAAGCATGGGGCTGAAATTGAAGTGGATGCACCTTATTTAGCCGACATCATCTATAACGAAATGGTCGATATTTACGGTAAAGATGAAGCGGAGACAGGCGGCTATCAGGTTTACGCGACCGCGGGTTCCGACTTACAACTCGCTGCTCAGCGCGCGGTGGTAAGGAATCTACACGACTACGATGAGCGCCATGGTTACAAAGGGCCGCTTGGCTATTTGTGGGACGCCCCTTCGCCAGAGAGCCAAGATGAGCCAGTACCTCAGCTTTCTTTAGATTTTGACGTAAGTGAAAAGTTGCTCGCCAGTGACTGGAGCGAGCGCGAGATGCTTTCTGCGTTGTCACGAGTGCCATACATTAAGCCTCTTGTGCCTGCAGTTGTACTTTTGGCCGCTGATCAATCTATTGATGTGCTTGATGTAAACGGCGAGAAGCGAACGATCACTTGGGAAGGTTTAGACTGGGCGAGACGATATATCACCGACTTTAGGCAAGGTAGCGAGCCCGAAACAGCCTCAGATATCACCCAACCTGGTGCGGTAATTTATGTTCGTGAACAAGACGACGCATGGCGTATCGCGCAATTGCCAGAAGTGAGCGGGGCGTTTATTGCGCTTAATCCAAAAAATGGTGCGGTTGAAGCGGTAGTCGGTGGATACAGTTTTTACCAAAGCCAGTTTAATCGTGCGACGCAAGCAAAACGACAAGTAGGCTCTAACATTAAGCCCTTTATTTATTCTGCGGCGATAGACAGCGGCTATACCCTCGCTTCTATTATTAATGATGCCCCTATCAATCAATGGAATGCGGCAACCGGTGTTGCTTGGCGCCCTCAAAACTCACCGGCGGAGTACGATGGTCCTATTCGTATGCGTAAAGCCTTGGGTAAATCGAAGAATGTAGTGTCAGTTCGTCTACTGCGGGGTGTTGGGCTTCGTAAAGCGGCAGACTATCTGACTCGCTTTGGTTTCGATCCAGACGATATTCCATTAGACGAAACCGTATCGTTAGGGTCTAGCTCTCATACACCGCTAGAAGTGGTTCGTGGTATGTCAGTTATTGCTAATGGCGGCTACTTAGTAAACCCTCACTTTATTGCTAAAGTGCTGGATGAACATAATCAAGTGTTGTGGGAAGCTAACCCTGTTTGGGCATGCGATAACTGCACCAAGGCTCATGCGCCTGAAAGCTATCCGGAAAGTGATGTAGAAAACGATTTAGACAATAACGATGTTGATGTTGAAGCCTTACTCGAAGCCCAGCTTAATAAAGATGTATTGCTAGCACAGAGCGAAACAACGGAACAGCAGAGTGCACCCCAAGTCATTACCGCACAAAATGCCTTCTTGGTAGGTGAGATGATGCGTACCGGTGTCCGTGCTAATGGGAATTGGAGTAAGAAGACTTATTGGCTTGGTACAGGTTGGCGTGCACGAAATATTCTGCAGCGCACCGATATTGCAGGTAAAACAGGTACCACGAACGATTCAAGAGATACATGGTTCAGTGGTTTCCAAAAAGATATCGTCGCGACCGCTTGGGTTGGTTTTGACAACATGGGAAGACAACTTGGCCGTGCTACTCGCAATCAAAACCTCGTTAATCGCAACCCTGAAAAATTCAATTGGATTGGTAATGCGTTAATTGGTACCGAAGACGGGGCAAAAGCGGCCGGTCCGGCATGGATAAGATTTATGGAATATGCATTGGCAGAAAAGCCTCATTCACCTATTCCTGTACCTGAAAAAATAGTGCGTGTCCGCATTGATCGTACCAGTGGGAAGTTGACCCGAAGGACAGACCATACGACACTGTTCGAATATTTCTTGCAAGGCACTGAACCCACCTCATATGTTCTTGATGATGAAGTGGTCGACCCTGCCTCGCAAAATAAAACGACGACGCCAGAGCCTGAAGAAATATTTTAATAAAAAGCGTGCAAAAGCACGCTTATCAGGTTGCAGCTAAGTAATTGCCTGTAAATAAAACCGGATTACCCATGTCAGAAGATTCAAATCGATATCTTTATATTCCTCATGCTGGACCCTCGCTGTTGGAAACGCCCCTGTTAAATAAGGGCAGTGCATTTACCTCGAGAGAGCGCGCTGCATTTAACTTAACGGGCTTAGTACCGCCTCGTTACGAAAGTATTGAAGAGCAAGTTGAGCGTGCGTACATGCAATACAGTAGCTTCGACGAAGTACTGAACAAGCATATCTATTTACGCGCCATTCAAGATAACAACGAAACCCTGTTTTATCGTCTTATTCAAAAACATATTGATGAGATGATGCCAATTATATACACCCCAACAGTGGGTGATGCTTGTGAGCAGTTCTCGGACATTTATCGTAGTTCGCGCGGGCTGTTTGTATCGTGGGAAGAGCGCCACCAAATAGATGACATTGTTCGTAATGCCACCAAGCGTAAAGTCAAAGTGATTGTAGTGACTGATGGCGAACGCATTCTTGGCCTTGGCGATCAAGGCATTGGTGGAATGGGTATACCGATTGGTAAGCTTTCGCTATATACCGCTTGTGGTGGTATTAGCCCTGCGTATACCTTGCCCGTTATGCTTGATGTGGGAACTAACAACGAGAAGTTGCTCAACGACCCTATGTATATGGGGGCACGTCACCCTCGTATTGGGCAAGAAGACTACGATGAATTTGTCGATATGTTCATTCAGGCTGTAAAACGCCGCTGGCCTGAAGTAATGATTCAGTTTGAAGATTTCGCACAACCTAATGCGATGCCTTTGCTGAACCGCTATCGCAATCAAGTGTGTTGCTTTAACGACGATATTCAAGGTACTGCTGCGGTTACGTTAGGCACTATTTTAGCGGCATGTCGCATGAAACAACAAAAGTTATCTGACATGAAAGTGGTGTTTGTTGGGGCAGGTTCAGCCGGCTGTGGTATTGCTGAGATGCTTATTCAGCAAATGGTGCATGAAGGTATTAGCGATGCGCAGGCGCGTAAGCAAGTCTTCATGGTAGACCGCTTTGGCCTAGTGACCGAAGGTATGGAAGGCCTACGCGATTTCCAGCAAAAGCTCAATCAGCAGTTAGTCGACCTTGAAACTTGGACTTTTAGCGGCGATTACGCATCGCTACTTGATGTTATGCACTGTGCCAAGCCAGATATTCTTATTGGGGTATCGGGGCAACCTGGTTTGTTCACTGAGCAGGTGGTTCGCGCCATGAAGCAAAACTGTGAGCTACCGATTATCTTTCCATTAAGTAACCCGTCTCGTCAGGTTGAAGCACGACCAGAGCAGGTTATTGAATGGACCGATGGCGAAGTGGTTATTGCAACGGGAAGCCCGTTCAAGCCAGTTGAATACAAAGGTAAAGTATTTACCATTGCCCAGTGTAACAACTCGTATATTTTCCCTGGCATAGGCCTTGGTGTGGTTGCTGCAAAAGCAAAATTAATTAGTGATGAAATGCTGATGGCGGCAAGTAACGCACTTGCAGACGCGTCGCCTTTGGTAAACACAGGTGAAGGTTCCTTATTACCACCATTGGGTGCTATCGCTGAGCTTAGCCGTAAAATAGCCTTTGAAGTAGGTAAGGTCGCAATGGCGCAAGGGCTAGCCCTTGAGATGTCAGACGATGCGTTGAATGACCATATTGAGCGTAATTTCTGGAAAGCTGAATACAGACCATATAAGCGCGTGAGTATTTAAATAAGTATCTTTGCACGCGTTTGTTCAAGTATACGATAGCAGCCCTAGGGCTGCTTTTTTGTTTCTTCTGGTAGCTTTTTCTAGCTCACATGTACTTACTCTTTTCACTACAAGTTCCAGCTATTCTCCACGTCAGTAATAAAGTGTTGCGAGAGTGCAACATTTTCTCAGTCCCCCCTATCTTTCCTAATTTCATATTACTATTAAGTTATTGATATTATTTGATTTGTTGTGATGGCATAAATGCTGCTTAGCTTAAGAAGTTCGGGTAAGAACCCTAGTAGGGCTCCAAGTTAGAAAGCCAGCAACCGCTCCATTACGTTGGTCGGTTCGCCTAGCTCAGCCTCGCGCCTTTTAAGTAGTACTCTTTAAAAGAGGAAGGGGGCTTTAAGCCTAATAAGTTTGGGCATCGCTTGGTTTAATGCATCGTAATGCTAGTTGTATAGTATTTGGAACACGGCACTGGAAACACGGTAATAACAGCATCGGTATTGTGAGTTAACCCAATACCCACAGGGAGGAAGCGTATGTTTGCAATAGTAAGGAATTTTACCAGAAGCATTTTTGATAATGAGCTTAGGTCAAACGAGCTTATGTCGAACGATTTCAATACGTGCATGTTGCTTGATGCATTGTCCTCTTTGGAACAAGACTAGGCTTTTTCAAGCAACATTGAGTACTTGTTCGAATAGAATTCGGTTACTGGGGCTGCTAGTCATAGTGAATGCACTATGACTAGCAGGCACCAAATGGCCACACAGTTTGCGGGCAATGGATTGCGCGCCTTTTATTATCGCAGGGGCAGTTTAAAATACGTTTAAAAACGATTTTATTCTGCCTTCTTTGCGAACTGTCCTAGCGAGAAGCGCTTGGTCGTATATCCTTAATCCTGCTCATTGTAATTCCATATTCAGTACACACATCAAATTTATAATCATGCTAATGCGATAGAAAAGGATCTGATATGTCTGACAGTAATACCTATACCCCTCCAAAAGTATGGAGCCAAAATGAAGATGACGGTAACAAGTGGGCTAGTATCAATCGCCCAGTATCGGGTGCTACCCATGAGCAAGAACGCTCTGTAGGCCAGCATCCACTTCAGCTTTATTCATTGGCAACACCAAATGGACAAAAAGTCACCATCATGTTGGAAGAGCTCTTGGCCGCAGGTATTACTGACGCTGATTACGATGCGTGGTTGGTTAATATCGGTGAAGGTGATCAATTTTCATCTGGCTTCGTTGACGTAAACCCAAATTCAAAAATTCCAGCCATGGTAGATACTTCCACTTCACCAGAAACGAAGCTGTTTGAATCGGGTTCAATACTTCGTTACTTAGCGGATAAGTTTACGGTATTTATTCCTACCGATCCTGCTGCAAAAGTAGAATGTTTCAACTGGTTATTTTGGCAAGTAGGTTCAGCACCCTACTTAGGCGGCGGTTTTGGGCATTTTTACAGTTATGCGCCCTACCCAATGGAATATCCCATTAACCGTTTTACCATGGAAGTAAAACGTGAACTGGATGTGCTAGACAAACATCTCGCCAAAAATACCTATTTTGCCGGAGAGGAGTACAGTATTGCTGATATGGCTATTTGGCCATGGTATGGCAACTTAGTACTCGGTAATCTTTATGATGCAGCCACTTTTTTGCAAGTGAACGACTACAAACACCTTTTACGCTGGGCAACAGAAATTGAGGCGCGCCCTGCTGTAACGCGAGGGGTGATTGTTAATCGTACGTGGGGGGATGCGCAGCTTAAAAATAGACATAGTGCTAAAGACATCGATGATGCGCTAAACGAAGTGAAATAAGCCCTCGAACAGCGATAAGAGTTAGCAACACATAAAATTGTTACCTATTTCGAGTATACTCTCTTGATAGGCTGGTTTGTGTGTTGCCGCTTTGTATTGTTGTTATGAATTATTGTTGTGCGTAGCTACCAACGCGTAAACGTGCAGCCGAATAGCATTTAACGCCCGCGTCTTCCAATCTACCCAATTAATTCTATTGCGAATCTCATGTTGGTTTAAACTTATATAGCCATGACACAACGCCCATATTTGCATTGCTATATCCTGACGCTCTTCTACAGCAATCTCTTTTTTAATTATCGCTGATACCACTTTAGTTAAGGTAATAAATGCCTTTTCCCCAGCAGCAATCGCGTCTTCGTTGGGGGTGTAATCTTTTAGATTAGAGCCAAATATTAGATTGTAATGCGCTGCATGTGCTTCAGAGAATTGAAGTACGTGTTCACAGGCATTGAGCAACCTATCTGATG
Source organism: Alteromonas lipotrueae (assembly GCF_019249255.1). Classification (NCBI taxonomy): domain Bacteria; kingdom Pseudomonadati; phylum Pseudomonadota; class Gammaproteobacteria; order Alteromonadales; family Alteromonadaceae; genus Alteromonas; species Alteromonas lipotrueae. The sequence continues at coordinate 405,042 of NZ_JAESDJ010000002.1, forward strand.
GGGTACTACCCTCAGATTGCTTCATCATTTCATCAACAAGGGTAAAGCCTTCAATATACAGGGCATCAAGAATACCTTGCTTCCCCTTGAAGTGGCTGTAGATGCCTATCGTAGACATACCTGCACCCTCAGCAATAGCACGTACGCTTAACGCGTGACTCCCCCCTTTTAAGAACAGGGTTGAAGCCGCTTCTAAAATTTTCTGACGAGTATCTTTTTTCATTTACATTGAATTTACATGTTGCGCAATATAACGGCGTTATATATATTGAATATAACACTGTTATATTCAATCGTTCCATTAGATTGTCGTTTAGCGTGATTACATTTATTAAACCCGCGTGCAGGCAGGTTCATACATAAAGGACATAGTATATGAAAGCAGAACAATTAACTTGCGATTATTTGATTGTGGGAAGTGGGGCGGTAGGCATGGCGTTTGCCGATGTACTACTCAGTGAAACCGATGCCAGCATTATCATAGTCGATAAATATGCCAAGCCAGGCGGCCATTGGAACTTAGTTTATCCTTTTGTCACCCTGCATCAGCCATCTGCTTTTTATGGAGTCTGTTCACGAGAGCTAAATCGCGGGGTGATTGATAAAACAGGAATGAATGAGGGCTTGATGAGCTTAGCCTCTGGTGCTGAGGTGAGTGCCTACTTCGATTCAGTCATGCAAGAGACCTTTTTGCCCTCGGGTCGTGTTCAATATTTTCCCCTCAGCCAATACGAAGGCGAGGGCAAATTTACCAATATCACTGGCGGTAAAACGTACGACGTTACCGTCAACAAAAAGACAGTAGACGCGACTTATTTAAAAACCAGTATTCCCATTACCCACAAGCCAAGCTTTACCCGTGATGACAAGGTTGATTTTACGCCAGTCAATACCTTAACCCAACGAGTAACAGGTCATAAAAATTATGTCGTCATTGGGGGAGGTAAAACGGGGATCGACACCTGTTTATGGTTACTTAGCAATTTTGTAAACCCTGAAAACATTCATTGGGTGGTATCTCGGGACGCATGGCTGCTCAATAGAAAAAACACCCAGCCACTAGATGAATTTTTCTTCGATACCATTGGCGCGCAAGCTAACCAAATGGAAGCCATTGCACAGTCGACCTCTATCGATGACATGTTCGATAAATTAGAGGAAAAGGGCGTCATGCTGCGTATAGATAAAGACGTCAGGCCTGCTATGTTCCATGGTGCCACGGTAAGTGAAGCCGAATTGGCAGCACTGCAAACCTTACCTAATATAATTCGCCATGGCAGAGTAACGCATGTTGGAAAAGAGGCGCTTACGTTTGAGGATACTCAGTGGGCAATGCCAGAAGATGCATTGGTGGTGGACTGTTCGGCATCAGCACTCACAAATTTAGAAATAAAACCTGTTTTTGAAGGCAATACGATTACGCCGCAAACCGTGCGAGCTTACCAACCGGTGTTCAGTGCAGCGCTGATTGCGCATGTTGAGGCAGCCTATGATGATGAAGCCACCAAACAGAAACTGACACAAGTTGTTCCTCTGCCAAATCGTGATATTGACTGGGTTCCTATGACGGCAGCGATGCTACGAAATATGCATGTTTGGGGCGAAGCGCCTGAACTTCGTGCATGGATCCATAATTGTAGACTCGATGGTTTTTCCAAAATTGTTCATGGTGTGGCCAAAGACGATATGCCAAAACTACAAGTGTTAGGGCGCCTAAAAGCCGGGTCGCAACCTGCTATGGGTAAACTCATGGAGTACATGCATATGCTGAAAGCCAGCGGCAAACTCGCATCTTAAGAAAAGGGAAATAAAGTAATGCAACAGTTTCAAGTTGATAAACAGGACTTAAGCCAACACCGTATAGTCTCCATAGAACATGCCGATCTTTATAAACAAGCGCCATTAAAAGACGCACCATTAAAAGAAGAACAGTCCAAAGAGGGTGTGACCTTTGAAGTAGAGCGTTTTGCGTTTACGGCCAACAATCTCACTTATTTCATGATGGGTGAAAAGCTTGGGTATTGGCAGTTTTTTCCAGCTGTTTCGGGTGACGCGACTTCCAACAAACCTTTGGAGAACAACGCCAACGACAAATGGGGCGTTATTCCTGTGTGGGGTATAGGTAAGGTATCAGCATCTAGCGTAGAAGGTGTGGACGTAGGCAGTCGTTATTTTGGGTATTTCCCGCCTGCCACTCATCTGCATATGGACGCCATTACTTTTGCTCAAGGAAATTTGATTGATACCAGCGCGCATAGAAAAGCACTACCGCAGGGTTATAACCTGTATCGGCCATTAGAACGTAGTGGTGATAAAGCTCAGTCACACCGTGAAAACCTGCAAATGTTATTGTGGCCTTTATACATCACATCCTATTGCTTATGGGATTTAATCGACCAGTGCAATGCACCTAAACCAAAACAAGTGATTGTATTAAGCGCATCAAGTAAAACCAGTCTGGGATTGGCTTATGCTCTTAAAAAAGATGACTATCACGTGGTAGGTGTGACTTCTGGTAAAAGCCAAGGATTTGTTGAAGGACTAGATGTTTACCATCAAGTGGTCTGTTATGACGACCTAGATGACATCGCCAACAAAGCCAGCATTGTGGTAGATATGTCGGGCAACAATAAGGTAAAGCTGCGGCTTAAGAATAAGCTTGGCGATGATCTTATGCGCTATGTGCAAGTGGGATTAACCCATTGGCAAGAAGTAAGCACAGGTGATGGCACTGAAAATACAAAAGACGCCTCTGGCGTAAGTGATGAATTCTTTTTTGCTCCTGCACACATTCAAACCAGAATGACTGAGTTAGGTGCGGGTGTATTTCACGCAAAAAGCGGGGCTTTTGTAAAAGAAGCTATGCTGTGGACAGCATCGTGGTTATCGGTAAGAGAGCATGAAAATATTGCGTCGTTACTGCATAACTTTGATGCTATTTGTCATGGCGATGTTTCACCTAAAGAAGGCCTGATATTCGCGCCATAAATTATTTTTAACGCCCCCCTTTCAAATGGGGGCGGAGACACAAAACGTTTTTTAGAATACTCATTGCACCAATGTTGTGCCTTAAGTTAATTTAATGTAAAAAATATTGTCGGATGTCAGTAAATTTTACAAGCTGATATTTAATATAATAGCTGAGTCTATAAATTTTATTTAAATCATGAGTTTGCATGTTTGGTGTGAATTTTGCAAATCGCGTACTAAAAGGCACAAGTTTTAGCTTTATTTCCTAAGTTAATAGACTTGGCCATACTTTATACAAACATAAGGCAGTGCGTAATGATTCGCTTAGCAGTGTTAGTGATGTCGTTGTTTACATTTATAGCTTCGGTGAGCGCCGAAGAGACTACTTCAAGCACATTAGGTACTTACAACCTCATCTTGTTGGAAGATTATAACTTTCAAGGTGGAGACGTGCAGGGACAGGTGCTTATCGGTGGTGATTTGAATGCTAGCGGTCATGCGGCTGAGTTCGGAAGTCGACTTGCAAATACAAATACTGCCATAGATGCCGTTACCATTATGGGCGACGTCAATGCTAACCAAATTCGTGTATTAAATGACAATAATTTAGTTTATGGCGGTTCACTTAATGTATCGCACGTAGAACTGAATGACGGTAATGATGGCAAAGCAATCTATAACGCCGACCTCAGTGTTGATGACGTCGCGGCCTCACTTCACGCCGATTCAGCTTACTTTGCTAGCCTTAGCGCGAATGGCACGTACAGTGATGGTATATTTAACTATATAGGTACTGACAGCGTTGCAGTATTTAATGTGTCAGCTGACGATATCTTTGCGCAAAATAGTAATTTGTCACTAAACTGGGGCGATGCAGAAACCGTTATCATCAATGTTTCTGCGAGCAACGCGCTTGCGAATGACATAGTAGTAGGTGGTGGAGTGAACCTGAACAATGGTTTCAACGGTAGTGAAGCGTTTTCAAATGTACTGTGGAACTTCTACGACGCAGAGAGCATTGACTTTAATAGTTTAGCGGTTAAAGGTTCGGTGTTAGCGCCCTTAGCGACAACCCGTGGTGGTGCGTCGTTCGATGGCTCTTTCGCTGCGGTTTCATATACCGGCGCCCGAGAATTTCATAACTATGTATTTAATTATGAGACACCTTCAGCGCCTCCAGTGGTGAGTGTGCCAGAGCCACCTACCATTGCAGTATTAGCGTTATTGTTGTTATTCTTAAGCTTTAGAAGAGCACGCTGCGACTAAGTTTCCATAGCAGACTATGTTACTTGATGAGTAAAATCTCTCCCCCGCTTTCTATGAATACAAGCGCACTGTGTGCGCTTGTTTTCTTTGTGTGTTTTTCTTTTTCTTTCTCAGTATATCCTGCGAATAACGAAGACTATGAAAAAGGGAAGGCTTCCTTCGCCCAAAAGGAATACAAAGAAGCATTTATTTATGCGAAGAATGCACTTCAAGCTGAACCAGACTATTTACCCGCACAGATATTATTGGCACAGTTGTATCAGGTTAACGGCATGTTTAACCAAGCAGACGCTGCATTTCAAGCTGCCTATGACGCAGGGGGCGATGCAGGGCTTATTTTCGAATCTTGGGGCGAGGTACTACTTCGCTTAGGTGAGAGTGAGCGCATCCTCTCTCTTGATTTTGATTCAACCTTTCCTGTTGAAGCGCGAATAAACTGGCATACAATTCGTGCTAAGGCGTGTATACAGCAATCTAGAATATTGTGCGCTAGGTATGAATATGACCAGATCTTAACACGCGCTGCTGACCATCCCAAAGGCCTCAACGGGTTGGCACTATTAGCCATACTTGAGCGTCGTTTTAAAGAAGCTGAATCCCTATTAGCGAAGTCCATGAGGCAAAGTGATATCCAAGCGCAAACGTGGTGGCTAAAGGGGCAACTGGCCAAAGAACGTCGGGAGTATGCGCAAGCACAAACGTTTTACAGCAAAGCTTTCTTGTTGTCTCCCAATAATCCAACCATGGCGCGTAGTTTAATTGATGCTTACATTTCTTCTTCTGACTTTGATGCTGCGCTTTTAATCACTGAAGATTTGTTGCTGCAAACGGAAGGCGATCTTTACGTATTGTTCGTCAATAGTTGGCTGACTAGTCAGGTTGAATCCTTAGCGGTTATCCGGCCTCAGTTAGAGCAAATTGCTACCCAATTAGCCAACGTAGATGACGTGATGTTGCATACTGACCCCGCACTTTATTACCTACGCGGTATGGTGGCGTTGATGCAGAAAAATTACGAAACAGCCCGCGATAATTTTCTCAGTTATGCGAAGTACACAGAAGAAGATGTACAAACGGCGATATTGCTAGCAAGTACTAATATTGCGCTTGGGGATAAGAAATCAGCGATGTCAGCTTTGCAGCCTCATGCAGACACCTTGATAGACAACAATATTGATCAAGCCTTAATGCTCGGAACGCTTTTTCTTGAGAACAAGCAGAATTTTGCAGCAGTAAACTTATTGAATAAATTGGAAGAAGCATATCCAAATAACGTTAACGTCGCTTTATATGCGGTGCGAGTAAACTTAAGTCGCGGGAAAGTTGCACAAAGCAATGCGCAACTGTCTCGTTTAAAAGCACGTTACCCTGAAAATCGGCAAGTACTGATGACCTATGCGCTACATCATCTCAATAACGGAAACTCGGTACTCGCTGGTGAAGCAATTGCGCTTCTGATAACACGCTTTCCAAGTGACGTGTCGATTCAAAATATGTACGCTGCGCAGCTTATTATTAATAAGCAGTACGAAAAAGCGCAAGAGGTTCTTGATAAGGTACTTATACAATCACCGAGGTTGTTCGCAGCACGCTATAATCAGGCAACCTTGTTGCTCCAGCGTAATGAGTTAGATGAAGCAAGGGAAATATTACTCTCCCTATCTGCTTTACGTCCTGAACATTTGCAAGTTGCTTTTCAGCTGGCCAAAATTGATTTCCAAATGGGTAATCTTCAGGCAGCCATTTCAGGCTTTCGTAAAATATTAGTGTCTAATAGTGCTGCGGCACCATCGAACGTTACCTTTGCGGCAGTAGCAGCCTATGCGCAAGTAAGCGACTACAAGCGTGCTATAGACTTGCTGAGAACGCTGTTAGCTAGTGAACCTGGAAACCAAGTCGCGTTAGTGCAACTAGCAGGGTTCTATGTAAAAGTAAGAGATAAACAACAAGCGCTTACTACACTTAAAAAGATGGATATTATCCCGTCGCTTTCTATCAACACTCGACTCGCGCAAGTCGCGCTTTGGACAGCATTAGGCCAGCAAGCCAAGGCGTTAGAGGTCATGAAAGGTACACATGAACTAGTGCCAGGTGATAAAAATATCCATTTGCAGCTGGTGAAGTTGATGCTTGCTTCTGGGGAATTGAAAGCTGCCGCGACTTCCCTTGAAATACTTGAAAGCGACTTCCCTAATGACCCGCTAGTGAGATTTAAGCAAGGTGAATTAGCACAAGCGCAAGGGCAATTAGACACAGCCTATCAGTATTTTGAAAACGTTTTGGCACTAGATGCAAGTTTCGACTTGGCCTTAGCAAAGCTGTATTCAATTAGTGTGCAACAGCAAAGCTTTAACCGCTTGTTGGCGCGCTTAGATAGTATAGTAAAGCAAGATCCAACGCGTTATTTCCCTCGCAATTTACTTGCTCAATATCACTACTACTATGGCGATAGAATACAAGCTATTGGTCATTATCAGCAATTACTTAGTCTTGTTGATGACAATAGCCGATATGCCATGTTAAATCGGTTGGCTATTTTACATTTTCCCACCAATACTAGCCAAAGCTTCGTTTATGCAAAACAAGCGTTTGAGCTTGCGCCCAACAATGCAGATGTCTTGCATTCCTATGGGTGGAGCTTAGCGCTTAATGGCCGTTACAAAGAAAGCTTACCTATTCTAAGAGAGGCATCGGCAAGGGATGCGATATCACCATCACTTAAATATCGATTAGCCTATACACTTTATAACTTGGGTAGCCTTGATGAGGCCGAACGAATTCTAACGTCATTACTAGCCAAAGAAGAATATGTTGATCTCCACTCACAGGCCGAAGCGTTGCTTACAGAAATTAAACGTTGAGGTGAGCTATCAGAAAATCACTTACCTCCGGCCACAGCGCTTGACATTTCCTTGAGAAGAACTTCATGTGGCCTATCTCTGCAAGGTTATAGTCATTTGGCTCGATGAGACGGATTTCAGCGTCTAGCTCTGGAAAAACGCTAATCATATCCTCAACATTCAACAGGTTGGCAATATCATCATCGCTGGCTAACAACCATTTAGATGGCAGGCGTATATCATCATACCAGTGCTTGAGTACTTCTTTACCAAAGGCTTCCTTTACATAACCCTGGCCATTACACCACTTTTGCCACTGCCTACTAACACCGCTAGGCAAAGGCTCACCCATACCCACTAAATGCGATTTAGTGTGCCCGAAAAGTAGGTTATTTAAGGGAATATAAAAATTCATGAAGAAGTGCGCTTTTAGTAAGTAGCTTGCTCGCATGTTGCGTAAACTGCCCGATGAGCTTCCGAAGTTACAAAATGCAGTAAGATCGTTTACGTTTGGCATTAGCCCTAAAAGTTGGCCGCCTGCACTATGGCCAACTAAAAAGTATTGGATCTTAGGGAAGTGCATTTTTAGGGTTTCTAATACGGCGGGCATATCTTGTTGCCCCCAAGTGACTAGCGACGCTTTACTGTGTTTAACCTTACCTTTTAACGATTCAGCAATACCGCGGTTATCGAATGTGATCACACCAAATCCCTGCTCACAAAGGTAGCTAGCAAACGCCGCGTAAAATTGACGCTTGATACCCGTGGCTGGCGCTATCATTATTGCGCCTCTAACGGCGTGCTCTGGTGTGTAAAGTGTCGCGGTTAAGTGAGTACTGTCTTCACAGGTAACGCTGATATCTTTAAGCATTCGTCGTTCTCGCTCTTCTGGTCTTACCAGTAAAGCGGGAGCCGATTGAAATTGCAAGAGAATGGGTATTTAAATTTGTTATAGACCGCTATCAAACTGCGGATTTTCCAACGATGATGGCTGTCTCCATTCCTTGCCAGGCCTCAAGAGGAGCTGGCTTCCCGAAAAGGTAGCCTTGAAATAGGGTAAAACCCATGTCGGTGAGTAACTTAAGCTGTGCTTGGGTTTCTACCCCTTCGGCAATGGTTTTCATATCGAGGCTTTTTGCCAACTCTAGCGTCATCTGAACAATTTTTCGGTGACGCTCTGAACTGTCTATACGATCTATAAATTCTCTATCAACCTTTAATACCGATGCTGACATATCAATAAGTTGCGACAACGACGCGTGGCCAGTACCAAAGTCATCAATAATAATAGTTGCGCCCACATTGGCCAATGAAGTTAGCCTGCGTTTCGTTTCTTGGTGACTTGCCAATACTGATGTTTCTGTTAATTCAAGTTTCAGGCGCTCTCGTAAAAATGGGCTCTCTGAATAGCGGCGTAGTAGCTTTTCGTAGAACAAATCACTGAGTAGTTCAGGGCCTGACAAGTTTATTGCCACGGGAACTGGCGGAATAGTGTTCGGCCAGTTTTCTATAAGCTCGATGGTGTTATCGAGCACCTTTTGAGTAAAGAGAATATGCCAGTTATTCTTTTCAATAACAGGAAGAAAATGGTAGGGGTGAAGTATCTTATCCTCTTCATCATCTTTGAGCCTAGCAAGCACTTCAAAGCCGACAATTGCATTATCAATTGAAACTTGAGGTTGTAGCCATAACGCTAAGCAGCGATTGTCGAGTAACCGTTTCACCTTGTCTCTATGTTGCGTGTCTTTACGAATAAGTTTTACTACGTTGCTATCGAACTGACTGAAATCTTTGTCGCTACTGGCTTGGCTTAAGGCGATTGCACAAGACTCAGTAACCTGAGAGGGCGACTTGGGGGTGTTTACTTGTACAAAACCGCCCAACCAGTTTAGTGTTTGAGTTCGCTTTACGAAATTGTCATCAATCTGAATAGTGCGGGGAAGCTTATTCCGAAGCCAAGTATTAAAGTCTTTGGACTTGCGGGAGTCATGTTGACTTGAGACCAGAAATCTAGCGCCAGGTAATCGATATACGTTCACCGATGCGGGCAGCACACTTTGTATCTGCGCCGCACATCTGGCCAATGCTTTATCACCTTGGGTGTAACCATACTGCAAATTAATGTCACGTAAATTCGCAAGTTTTAGCATGACCGCGTGTGTGTTTGCGGGAACGGGCTGATTAATACTGCAATTCCAATAATGGTGGTTTCGCAGGCCGGTGAGCTCATCGTAATAATGCTTTTCAAAATGCTGGCGTTTAAAAGCGTCAAACTTGCGGTCATGTTCCGTTGCCTCAGATACGTCGAAGCAATGGATCAATTGTTTTTTGTGGTGCTGAAGGCTGGCAGATTGAAGCTCGAAGGTGGCATGTGGATTGCCCGATATATGTGTCTTTTGCCGATGACCTGCACTTAGCGGCTCATTTAGCTCAAAAAGTTGATGAATATAATGGCAGGGTTCCGGTAATTGATTAATCAGTTTTCGGGCGCTTTTGTTAGCTTGCAATATCTTCCCTTGCTGATCACAAAAAAGGGAAGGGGTGCCGCCGTTGTTAAAAATTTCTTGATAGCGACTTACCAGTTTTTCCATCTTTTTCGTTTGCTTCAAGTTTTGCGATGACTGACTTTCCAATGATGTCATCACGCGAATCACTGCCATGGGAAGGCAAAAGTTAAAAAACAGGAATATTAACGAACTTAAATAGGTGTGAGTGTCGGGTAAGGTGATGTCGATGCCGAAAAGTGGGGCAATTGGCTGGTTGTTTATTAGAACGGCAAAAGGAATAAGGTTCACAAACATACCAATCATGGCGGCTTTATTGCCATAAAACAGCCTCAAAATAATGGGAAGCGTGAAGAAAAATAACAAGCCGTAACGAGCCGAGGCAATATCTATCGTGAAGAATAGTATACACAGCCCCGCTAAAACTATAGTGAGGGTAAGGCTGGCTGACGCGAGTTTTATTTGACCTTTACGAAGCCCCAATGTGGCGTAAAGTAACGCTGAAAAGCCAATAGTAAGATACAAAACGTAATACATGCCCTTTTGATAGGCGGCATAAGATGAGTGCAGTACGATGGCTGAGGTTAAGGTAACACCAATAAGAAGGATAATTCGCAGCACGCTAAGCTTCCATGTATCAGCGTCTGGGGCGCGAACATGCTCTGCATCAAGAAGAAGGTAACGTTTGAGTAACGTACTGCAACGATTAAACACTACATATAACCGAGTAATTATTCTATCATCAACGTTATCTCAGCCTTGGCTGTTTGTCGAGAATATTGTTTTAAATTGCTGATATTTATTGATAATTTAATTTTTCTTTTAAGGTGCGCGCTAAATCATAATCTATATGTTTAGGGTGAACACTTTAGAGTTACGCTGAAAGTTATAAAGTTCTTTTTTCACTTCTGGCAGAGCACTAATATCTGCGTGTTCAAAACCTTGCTCTAAAAACCAGTGCGCAGTAACTGTAGTAAGCACGAATACACGATTGATATCCGCTTCGCGGGCTCGTATTTTAACTTCATCTAAAATTCGTTCACCACGATTTTTACCGCGATAATCAGGGTGGGTAGCTACACAGGCTAATTCAGCGCAACCATCTTCGGGGTAAAGGTAAAGCGCCGCACACGCGATGATCATCCCGTCCCGAACAATTACAATAAATTGATTGATTTCACTTTCCAGCCGTTCACGTGAGCGCTTAACCAATACACCACTTTCTTCTAGCGGTTTAATGAGTTTTAAAATGCCACCCACATCATCAATAGTCGCGGCACGCAGTTGTTCGTAGTGATGTTCCATCACCAACGAGCCTGTACCATCGCGGGTAAAGAGCTCTTGCAGCAATGCGCCGTCTTTTTCGTAACTAATGCAGTGCGCTCTTGGCACACCAGCGGCTACGCTGGTGGTAAGGGCACGCAAAACGGTATCTTCGGTAGTGATATTGCCACTCATAATGAGCTGTTCTAGCTGCGGGCGCTCAATAGTGCGAAGTAACTTTTCTTCACTATTGTAAATACCGTCAAAGTTAGAAAACACAATGAGCTTATCAGCCTTAAGCGCAATGGCCGCTTGAGTGGCTACATCTTCATGGGAAAGATTAAATACTTCCCCTGTAGCTGAATACCCCATAGGGGAGAGCAACACAATAGAACCATCGTTTAAGTGGTCGTTAATGCCGGTGGTATCAATACGGCGAACCATGCCGGTATTTTCGAAATCAATGCCATTTCGCACACCCATAGGCTTAGCAACCACCAAATTACCTGAACACACCCGAATTTGTGCGCCGTGCATCGGTGAATTAGGTAGTCCCATGGTAAGTAAGGCTTCTACTTGTGAGCGCACAGAGCCTGCGGCATCTTTAACGCACTCTAGGGTTTGCTTGTCGGTAATACGCACGCCATTTTCAAATCGACCTTCAATGTTGCGAAGGGCCACGCGTTGATCAATCTGCGGGCGTGCACCATGTACTACTACCACGCGAACACCTAAGGTATTCAGCAGGGCAATGTCATGAATAATATTGGGGAAGTTAGGATGTTCAATGGCTTCGCCACCGAACATCAAAACAAAGGTTTTCCCTTGATGAGCATTGATATACGGCAGTGAACTCCTGAAAAGTTTAACGCCGTCATGATGGGCAAGCACCATGTGATTACCCTTGCTTATCTAGGTTTTCTAGCTCTTGATACAGTGCTTTAGTCACTGTTTCTTTGCTAGTGCCACCTAATATGTTGCGCTGATTTACGCCGTACTCTAATTGCAATACGGTATAAACATCATCTTCAATTTTATCGCATACAGCTTGCAAGCTTTCTAATGGTAAATCTTCAATCGCACAGCCTGCTTCAATGGCTTCTAGTACCACTTTACCGGCAATATCATGACCCGTTCTAAACGGAATACCCTTGCCTACTAAGTAGTCGGCAAGCTCAGTGGCGTTGGCAAAACCTTGTGTCGCGGCTTCGCGGCAACGCTCTTCATTAAGCTGTAATGAGTCAAGTACCTCGGAAGCAATGCACAAACAAATATGCCATTGGTTTACCGTGTCGATGGCACCTTCTTTGTCTTCTTGCATATCTTTGTTGTACGCAAGAGGTAAACCTTTCATGGTCACCAGCAAGGCTTGCAGTGAACCGAATACACGGCCACATTTACCGCGCATAAGTTCTAATGCGTCAGGGTTTTTCTTCTGTGGCATTAGCGACGAACCTGAGGTTACGCTATCGCCAAGCTGCAAGAAGCCCGCTTCGCCAGAGTTATAAAAAATCATGTCTTCGGCCACGCGAGACAGGTGCATCATGCTGGTGCTCGCGACAAACAAAAGCTCTAATACGAAATCTCTGTCTGATACAGCATCTAGACTGTTTAAGCATGGCGAGTCAAAGCCTAACTCTTGTGCAATAGCGTGGCGGTCAACGGGGTAAGTCGTACCCGCTAATGCACCAGAGCCCAGTGGGCACTGATTCATACGGTCTTTTAAATCGTCTAAGCGGCTTAAGTCGCGCTTAAACATTTCAACATATGCTAAGCACCAGTGAGCAAAGTGTATAGGCTGAGCACGTTGCAAGTGGGTGTAACCAGGAATAATGGCTTCCTGGTGACGACTTGCGGCATTAAGGAGTGAGCGAATAACGGCCACAACATCACTACGAAGTGACGCAATATGCTCACGCACCCACAAACGAAAATCTGTAGCTACCTGATCGTTACGGCTTCGGCCCGTATGAAGTTTGCGGCCAATATCACCAAGTTGTTCAATAAGTGCAGACTCAACAAAGCTATGAATGTCTTCTTCGCTAGAAGCGTTAAAGTCTAGTTCACCCGCGTCAGCTTTCGCTTTCAAATCGCTTAGTGCACCTTCAAGTTGTGCTTGTTCGTCTGTGGTCAGTACGCCTGCTTTTTGCAGCGCACGAGACCAGCTAATAGAGCCTTGAATATCTTGGCTTGCCATCACTTGGTCAAACGGCAACGAATCGTTAACCTGCTTGAACATGCTACTCGCGCCTGATTCGAATCGACCACCCCACAATGCCATGTGTTACTCCTTAACCTTGATTTTTTAATGCAGCGATACGACTTGAAAGACTGAACAGGCGAATAAAGCCTTCAGCGTGTTTTTGGTCGTAAACATCATCTGCACCAAAGGTAGCAAAATCTTCTGAATAAAGGCTGTTAGGTGAGCGGCGTTGTGTAACGGTCGCCTGACCTTTATAAAGCTTCACTACGATGTCGCCAGTCACTTTCTTAGCGAAAGATTCTGCGCCGGCTAGTAAGGCATCGTTTAAGGCTGTGAACCAACGGCCATCGTACATCACGTGCGAGAACTCAAGGCCAATTTGCTCACGGTATTTAAGCGCGGCTTTATCAAGCACCATTGTTTCAAGGGCTTTATAAGCTTTGAGCATTACTGTGCCTCCTGGTGTTTCATAACAACCACGGGACTTCATGCCCACTAAACGGTTTTCAACAATGTCAATACGACCCACACCGTGTGCAGCTGCCACTGTGTTTAGCTTAACCAGCGCTTGGTAAGGCGATAAGGCTTCACCGTCAACGTGAGTGAGTTCACCTTCATTGAAAGAAAGCGTAACACGCTCAGGTGCATCTGGAGCATCTTCTGGATCAACCGTCATGGTCCAGATTTGTTTGGTTGGCTCTTGCCATGGATCTTCTAATTCCCCGCCTTCGTGGGAAATATGCCATGCGTTTGCATCGCGGCTGTAGATTTTGGTGGCAGATGCCGTGGTTTCGATATTACGCTCAGCTAAATAAGCCAATAGGTCTTCACGCGATACCATGTCCCACTCTCGCCATGGCGCAATAACAGTGAGCTGTGGTGCAAGGGCAGCGAAGGTACTTTCAAAGCGAACTTGGTCGTTACCTTTACCGGTACAACCATGGCAAAGTGCATCAGCACCTACTTTTAAGGCAATTTCAACTTGCGCTTTGGCAATAACCGGGCGAGCCATTGATGTACCAAGTAGGTATTCGCCTTCATATACCGCGCCCGTTTTAATGGTGGGGTATATGTATTCGCGCACGAACTCTTCTTTTAAGTCAACGATGTGACATTCACTAGCACCTGAAGCGATTGCTTTTTCATGCAAACCTTCTAGTTCTTCATCGCCTTGGCCAACATCGGCCGCAAAGGCAACGACTTCGCAGTGATAGTTTTCTTTAAGCCATGGAATGATGGCTGAAGTGTCAAGGCCGCCTGAATAGGCGAGTACGATTTTCTTTACGTTTTGCATCTAAAAGAGTCCTCTTAGGCACTTAATAATTGAGTGAGAATGGCGTTTTGGCCATGCATTCTATTTTCGGCTTGTTGCATTAATAACGACTTGTCGCTATCAATCAACGAACCTGTAATTTCTAGGTCGCGGTGTGCCGGTTGGCAGTGCATTACATAGCTTGCACCGGTAGATTCCATCAGCGCTTCATTGACCTGATACGGCATAAATTTCGCTTTAATATCAGCCAGCGGCGTTTCGTCACCCATCGACAACCAGGTATCAGCGTAGATCACATCAGCGCCGTTTGCAGCGCTAACGTCGTGGCTTTCAACGATGGTCGCGCCCGTTTTTTCGGCAAGCTTTTTAGCATGCGCGACAATCTCGGCATCACATTCGTGACCTTCTGGCGTAACCACTACTTGATTGCAGCCTAATAATGCACCTGCAATTAACAAAGAGTGGGTTACATTATTGCCATCACCAATGTAGGCCATGGTAATGCCTTGGGTCTTACCAAAGCGTTCGAATACGGTGAGGTAATCGGCTAATGCCTGACAAGGGTGATACTTGTCGCAGAGTGCGTTGACTACAGGCACTTTAGAGGCAGTAGAGAACTGCTCTAACGTGTTGTGAGAAAAAACTCGGGCGACAATAGCATCTGCCCAGCATGCTAGATTAGCCGCCATATCGACCGCGTCTTCACGGCCTGCAAGTTTTCCACCTTGGCTATCTAGATACACCATGTGGCCGCCTAAGCGATTAATACCAATATCGAAGCTGACACGGGTACGCAAGGAAGGCTTTTCAAACAAGGCGACTACCGATTTTCCGGCTAATACATTGCTGTAGCTCGAAGGTGATTGCTTAATTTCAACAGCCAAATTCAACAGCTTATGCATTGCTTCGGGTGTCCAATTGGAAAAAGTCAGTAGGTCTTGTTTCATAATGCGTCTCCTAGTACGCCATGTTCCGGTGCTTGCGATGTAGGTAATACCTGCGTGCCCGTATTCTTATTTAAAATATCAGTTATGTCAGCCGTCCAGCTAGCAATATAAACCGGGTGTCCAAGGGTATTGGCAGACTGCAGCGCGGCGTCTACCTTAACTTTCATACCGTCGGTAATCACCCCTGCATGTGCTAGCTCGGTAATTGAATCGTGATTAAGCACTTCAATGAGTTGCTTGTCAGCATCAAGTACACCATCAACGTTCGATAGCAACAATAATTCAGCATCAAGCAACTCGGCAACGACAGTGGCGGCTTGATCTGCGTTGATATTCAACAAACGCCCTTCAGGACTACTGCCAATTGAGCTTATAATCGGTAATGTGGCTTGCGCTAATGCACTCTTAAGGAAAGAGGCATCGGCAGTTGAAGGAATGCCCACAGCGCCATATTTCTCAGCCATCGGTTGGCACACTACCATATTGCCATCAAGTAAAGAAAGACCGACGGGCGTTAATCCTGAGGCAATCGCCGCAGCACATAACTGTTTGTTTGCAGCGCCGGCTAATGCACCACAGATATAAGGCATATGCTCATCCGGGGTAACCCGCAAACCATCAATTTTGGTGCTTGCCAAGCCTAAACTTGCCATCAGGGTTTCAACCAAAGGGCCGCCACCGTGAACCACAGCAACAGGGCGTGATTGGCTGACGTGTTTAATGCTTAAAAATAGCTTTTGCATAGCGGCTGCGTCGTCTAGCAATGCACCGCCCACTTTTATTACAACGGGTGAACTGTTCATTATTGCACGAGTCCTGTTTCAACCGGTTGGGCAGTCATAATGTTAAGGCACTGAATCGCCTGGGATGCTGCCCCTTTCATAACATTGTCGATGGCTGCCGTCACTACTGCATAACCAGATGTTTCATCAAACTTCCAGTGTAAATCAACAAAAGGCGTATGCGCCACATCGTCAATTTTAGGGAAGCTTTCGCGTAATCTTACCAAAGGCGCATTAGCATATGCTTCGGTAAAGGCGGCATCTAGTTGAGCGCTAGTCACTCCCTTATTTAACTTAACCGTAACAGTGGCAAGTATGCCCCGTTTAAAGTTGCCTAAATGAGGAGTAAATATAACCGGCGTCGCTAAATAGGCTTCAATTTCTGGCGTATGGCGATGACCAAGCACACCGTAAGCTTGCAAGCTAACTTCATAGAAACTTGACGTTAGACTGGCTTTTCTGCCTGCTCCCGAGACACCCGATACCGCGTTGATCACAGGGCGAACCGCATCATCTAATAGGCCATTTGCAGCCAAAGGTTTCAGTGCTGACAAGCTCGCAGTTGGGTAGCAGCCAGGTACTGCAATGATATCTGCTTGTGCAATATCGTCTTCGTACCATTCCGCCAGACCGTATACCGCCTCGCTCAAACTGGCTTTTGCGGTATGAGGGAAACCATAAAACTGCTCAAAAACTTGGGTGTCTTTAATTCTAAATGCACCAGATAAGTCGAGTATTTTTGCTTTGCCCGCAGACAAAGTTTCCATCCAGTCGTGGCTAGCTTCATGCGGCGTTGCTAACAATACGAAGTCCATCTCGGCGGCCAGCTCGACTAATATGTCATTACTAATAGGCGTCAACGTATAGTTGAGGTGGGCTAGATTGCCATGCAGAGCCGCAATGTTTTTGCCCGTATCAGCGCTATTTTCAGAGACATAAGTACCCTCAAGCGACAAAGCAGGATGTTGATGAACTAATTGAACTAGCTGTGCGCCGGTGTAACCACTGGCACCAATAATCGAAACGTTATACATAATGAAAAATTCAATAAATGGAGAAAAAAATCACTTTTTACCTTTGTAAACTGATTTGGCGTAATCCTTTGCCTAACCGCTACCACATTACAAAGGTAAAAAGTGTGCTACCGAAAAAGCATATTCGCAGACAATCGTCGTCGCAAGCCATGCAATGTGCAGCTATCCAGGGGAGAGGTTAACTCTTTTACGTTCCCAGTATTACTACCATGAACGAGAGTTGGTTGTGTCATCAGTGCTTCCTGTGTCTGTATCAACCCTAAAGTGGGTTGGATGCCTTAACCGTCACCTAGTTTACTTATATGGAATATTTATGCAATAAAAATGTATAAATATTTTAAGTTTTCAGCGCCGAAGAATTGGCACGAAATAGCTTGTGAGGAGTTTTGTCTATAGTAGCCACTGAGATATGACATAATGTTGACAATTGAGTGTATAAAACTGAATATTTATACTAATTATCGCATAAATCGGCGAAGATACGGATTATCCATGGTTAAACAAACGACAGTTGGAATTTCTAAGTATGAGTAAACTTACCGTTGCGCTAGTCGCTCACGATCATAAAAAGCCTGAATTACTGGCATGGGTTCATAATCATATCGAAATAATGAAACAATGTGACCTAGTGGCAACAGGTACTACAGGCGGGCTCATTAGTGACGAAACCGGACTAGTAGTAAAACGGTTTAAAAGTGGTCCACTTGGCGGCGATCAGCAAATTGGTGCATTAATCGCTGAAAACAGACTTGATGCGCTGTTTTTCTTTTGGGATCCGTTAAACGCAGCTCCTCACGACCCTGATGTTCGCGCACTATTGCGATTATGTTCAGTGTGGAATGTGCCAGTGGCATGTACGCCAGCCACCGCCGATTTAATGGTAACGTCACCACTTTTCTTATCGTCTGAATACAAACCAATTAAGCCCAATTTTTAAGCGTGGCGGCGCTAGCCGCCGCTTATAGCTCTCGTACGTTACCTCCCCAAAGTTTGCGTAACCCCTTAGCCACCAGCTTGTCGACGTACAAATTCATAAACGTCACTGGCAGGTGTTGATGATGTCTCGCCATCGGCCTCATCTATCATTAGGCTATTTTCACCTGTGCTTTCAGTGGCCGTATTACCATTTATTATTTGTTTGCCCGCATCCCATAAATTAGTTGAGATACTCTTACCGGTAAGCCCCTCTACAGTTAGGTCGACGGCGTTATAAAGTAATCCGCCGAGGCCACCATATAAGAAGCTGCCTGCCATACTGGATGCCGCCGCAATATGGCTTGATGTCGTCGCCTCATAAATATCAGACACAACTGGCAAGTGGTTCACAATATTTAGTGCGTCGAACCCGTCTTGAAGCCCCAGCCCGTCCTCACCAAATACCGATGTCATCATGCTATCGAACATCGAGGTTGTTTCGGCATCGATTTCAGTACTTGCTGCTTCTACAGAAGTTGAAGTGGTAGTTGAAATAGCAGCGCTGCTTGATGCTTGTGTTTCGGTATCGGTTGAAGACGTTGATGCTGCCGCAGTAAGCGCCGCGAAGACATTATTTTGTAGCGCACCAAGCAATTGGTTTTGCATTAGACTAATGGCGTCATCAGTGACGAGGTTCGATAACAAGCTGGTATCAAATTGACTTGTACTAGTACTGCTTTGTGAATCTGACGTTTCGTCATTGCTAGCTTCTTCATTTGACAACAAAGCGGCAAACATAGACGGCAAAGACTGGCTAGTTGTTGCCGCTTCCTCTGCCGTATTCGAGGTGGAATTGTCCCCCGTTAATGGTACTGCTGAAAGCAACGAATTTATTGTGCCTTGTGTCGATGTTTCAATGGCCATAACTCCCCCATACCCGCAGGCATATCATTGTTTTGTAAAGGTTTTGCAAAGTTACTAAAGAACGTATTTCGTGTGGAAATTATTCGTTTAAACTTGCTCCTGTTCGGGTCATGGATGGCATTTAATTAACATTATTTTTTATTTCCTTCAGAGCACATTATGAAAAATCGATGCCAGAAAGTGTTTCTTGCCATAATCTTTACAATGACCGGTTGCGCCCAAACGGTTTCACAAGAAGAAGAAGTGGTGGCAAGCAGTCCAACTAACCCAAAAGTAGAGCAACGAGCCATCTCGCCTACCTCTGATAACCCTGCGCCCGGCGATCCCACTTATGCTCCACCGCGGGCTTATCCTGTTGAACAAGTTCGTATTCCTAGTGGCTCTTTGTTTAACCCGGAGCTAGCCATGGGTTTATACCAGCGCCATAGTCAGTACAAAGTGGGCGATATGATTCTAATAAAACTGGATGAGACCACCCAGTCTGAGAAGTCACTTGATTACAACCAAGATAAAAACAGCACCTTTGATATAGAACCTTTAACTGTGCGGGTAGGGGGAATTCAAATTGAAGGCGATGATCTTGAAGTAGACCACGGACAAGACAGTGAATTTACCAGTTCGGCTCAATCAAGCCAGTCAAACTCATTGCAAGGCAGCATTACGGTTTACGTCACCGCCATTACGCCTGCGGGAAACCTGCTGGTCACAGGGGAAAAATGGATAACCATGAATAAAGGAAAAGAATACATTCGCTTTTCTGGTGAAGTACGCAAGCAAGACGTTGATGAAAGCAATACAGTGGTGTCTTCAAAAGTAGGCAACGCACTCATTGAATATAGTGGAACCGGTGATTTGCAAGAGAATCAAGAGCGCTCTGTGATAGACAAATTGTTCGCAATATTCGGTTAATAGGTGAAAAGTATGAAAGGCTATCTTCGTCTGGGTATAGCACTATTAACGCTGTGGCATGTCCCGGCCATGGCGATATGGGTACAAGGTGAAGCAAGTCTCAATTTTACCGGTGCAGACTTAGATTCTGTGCGCCCTACAGTGATTAAAAATGCTATCGCGGATGCGTCTTACAAGAGCGGAAGTGTTATTGCTGCCGAAGATGTTCTAATCAATGGGTTAATACTCAGCAGCAAAGCCGAGCTTCGTACAGCAGGCCGAATACAGCGGGTTGAAATCATTAGCGAAAGCGTTAAAGACAATGTCCTATCGGTAGTGGTGAATGTCAATCTAACTCCCTTGTTTGATTGTGAACCCAATCGTTTTCAAAAGCGTTTGCTGGTGACGCACTTTGCCTTACTCGACTCACGACAGGCGGCCACAGGCGGTATTTATAATATTGGTAAACACATTACACAACGATTTGCGCAGCAACTGAAAAATACCGCGGATACACCTAATGTCATGCAGATATCACAAGCCATGACTAGCGCCGATATGTGGTCTGCCGAAGCACTTTCAGGCGTAGAGTTACAACAAAAATCGACTTACTTACGCGATACCTATGGTCAGCAGTTCGCACTATTCGGCTACATTAAAGATGTAAGTCTGTTTGAGCAAATAGCACAAAGTGAGTCCTTTTTTAGCAGCGACGAGGTAGCGGTTAGGCGCAACTTTACCCTTCAAGTGTTCGTGCTAGATACCTTCAGGCAACGTATCATTTATAACGACAGTTATCACAGTGAAGCAGATTGGGAGTTTGAAAATAGCTATCAAGTCGATACTAACAACAGCTTATTCTGGCGCAGTGAGTATGGGCGAATGGTATTAAACACCGTAAATGCAGCAGTAACCGATATATCTGCCGCTATTACCTGCGAGCCTACCTTTGCGCGCGTGGTTAATACCAGTAACCAGCAGTTGATTGTCGATTTAGGTCTTGCCCAAGGTATCCGCGAAGGCGACAGCTTTCAGTTGTACAAGCAGCAGTCGTTACCGGTACTTTTATCACCAACTAAGAGCGTTATGTTACCGGTAGAAGATGGACAATTCGCCATTACCCATTTAGGGGATGAAGTGAGTGTGTTAAAGGTTGAAGGCGCAGAATCGGCAGTTCACTTATATGACATAGTGTCGCCAGTACAAAAAAAAGACGCAAACTAAAGTTTGCGTCTTTGCTTATGTTCCATGTTGTTATCTTTTTCTAGCGAGTAGTGTTAATTATCGCTGAACAAACGGCGAAGCGCGTCCACATTTTCTCGCCTTTGCTGTAGCTCAGTTTTCTGGGCGTCGGTAAGTACCGCAAACGTGGCTTGTTTATGAGTAATATTTTCTATTGCTGCATTAACGAGATCATCTTTATATTCAGCGTAAAGTGCATCCCATGCAGATTCGGAGAAATTGCCACTTCGCACAAGGGCTTGCTCAGCGTCTCTGAGTTCATCCAGTGTCATTTTATGTTGAAAGCGGGTTTCACGAAAAGTGGCGTTTAAGGTTTCAAGTGATGCTAACTGCTCGTCAGTCAGTTGAAGTGCTTCAAACGGCGGTCTAAGGTTATTTAACGGGTTACCTCTGCGGGCCCCAAATGGCTTGCCTTGCGGTCTATTTTGCGCTTCATCTTGCATTGAGCTTCTTCTGGCATCCCGTGCTGATTTTTGCTCAGAAAGTAACGCGCGCTGCGATTCGGTTAAAAGTCCATAAATTGCATTGCGAAGTTCTGCACTAGCAAAATGATGCGATTGTTGTTTCAGTATTCTGGTTTCTACAAGGCTACGAATTTCACTTTCTGAAAGGGTAGCGAGGTCGGGCTTGTCTGGGTGCTCCGGCGAGGCGTCTGGGCGTTCATGATTGGCTTTAAACGCGGTAACAAGCTTTTTCACCTCATCCATTTGCTCTGAAGAAAGAGAAAGGCGGCTTAAGGTTTTGATCATTTCCATCCCAGGAGCATGATCACGCATTTTGGGGCCTTGAGGGGCCGCATTTGCGCTGTGGGCTAGGGTAAAAGTGGTCGCTAATAACCCAACAATGAGAATTGATTTCACGGGCGTCTCCTTTGTATTCGCACCCCAGAATATTACTAGCTCTGCGGCCAAAAGCAGTCAACGCATTGTAAAGCTTGTGTAAAGTTTGAACCATACGCAGATTCTATCGGTCACAAAGTTTATCATTTCCATCGTTTGTGTGTGGGAATGGCTAGGTCGTCGCTCGTTGCGTTTCCTAGTTTTTTAACGCAGCGCGCAGTATTTAATCGTTGTCATTCCTCTATGCATTATACTTGGGTATCCGAAAGATGAATCAAGCCGTCGTAGGTTTCAAAAACATGAGTTCAGAGTTTCATTTGCAGTCCATTCTTATTATCGATGATGATAATGAACTAACTGACATGCTAGCCACCTACCTTTCAAGTATGGGGTATCAAATTCACGTCAGTAATGACGGGCAGTCAGGGTTGGCGGAAGCGACGGCCGGCGGTCATTACGACCTTATTCTGCTTGATGTTATGATGCCTAAAATGGATGGCTTCGACGTACTTAAAAAGTTAAGAATAAGTCATGCTACACCTGTGCTTATGTTGACGGCGCGCGGTGATGACTACGACCGCATTCTAGGGTTAGAGCTAGGTGCCGACGACTACTTGCCAAAGCCGTTCAATCATAGAGAGCTGGTCGCGCGAATTAAAGCCATATTCCGTAGACTAGCATTGACCAACAGCGGTGGTACTATTGAGCAAGACTTGGTTGTGAATGAATTGTTTTTAAGCACCAGTAGCCAAGTCGCCAAAGTCGGTGAGGTTGAAATGACCTTAACCAGTACAGAATTTTCTATTCTTCGGTTGCTTATGCTAAACACAGGAAGCCGAGTGACGAAAGAAGAAATCAGTTTGAAGGTATTAGGTAAATCTCTTCAAGCGTTTGATAGAAGTATCGATATGCACGTAAGTAACTTGCGCAAAAAAATAGCCGCTATTAGTCATATTGAAAAAATTAAAACCATCCGCGGCGTGGGTTATATGTTGCTCTCTGGTCAATGACGTTTTTTCGTAAAATAAATCCTGCTCGCGCCATTATGGGGCGCTTGTTTTTATGGTTTTGGGCTACCTTTATTGTTACCGCTGTGCTGGCTGGGTGGGGAAGTCGTTTTTTCTTTGAAGAGCTTCAAGTCAATAGTGCATCGCCAAAAGAAGTTAGCCAGCTAGAAAGAGTTCTTGAGGGGGTCTCTCGTGATCGCTCTATTCGTACGCCGCTAAGGATGGTTTTAGACAGGAATGCGCGGGGTGTGAGAGGCAGAATTATTGCTGTGGATGTTGATTCCGGCATGGTAATAACGTCAGGAGGACCGCCAATCCCCCAAGATGACAAACGTGACATAAAGCGCATCATAGATCAAAAAGTGCCCATCACACTAAATCGTGGCGCGCTAAAAATTACAGGCCCCGTTTTTTTTGAGCGTGATGGACGACGTTTCGGGCTTTTCTTAGCAAAATTTGAGGGCCCTAGCGAAAATGCGCCGCCTTTCATATTGTTTCTTTGTATTGCCATCATAACTACCTCTTTACTGTCATGGTTGTTCGCAAAATCGCTCACCCGTCCTATTCTGCGAATTCAGAAATCTGCACGCTTGTTATCCGGTGGACACTGGGAAACGCGTATCTGTAACACGGATAAGCGCCAAGACGAGCTAGGCCAGTTGGGCAGAGATTTCAACTCTATGGCCAATCAATTAGAGAAAATGTGGAGCGCTCAAAAGCGCTTGCTGGCAGATATATCCCATGAACTTCGTTCTCCATTGGCTCGATTACAAATGGCACTTGGCTTGGCACATCAGCAAAATGTAGACCCAGCCTCGCTGGCGCGTATTGAGCGAGAGGCCGAGCGTATGGAAGCCTTAGTGACGCAATTGCTGGAACTGAGCCGCGCTGAAAACGGGGTAACTACCTTCTCGTCTTATTCATTATCTTTGTTGTTTAGCGACATTTTTACCGACGGGCAGTTTGAAGCCGCGAATAGCAACAAAGCCCTCGATATCGATGAAATACCCAAGTTGACCGTGTTGGTAGACCAAGTTTTACTTTGCCGAGCGGTAGAGAATGTATTACGTAACGCCATCCGCCACAGCGCATATTTAACGACGGTTGAGTTTAACGTTACAGAATCGGAGTGGGCAGTGACCATTTGCGACGATGGTGAAGGTTTATCAAGTGAGGAGTGCGAGCGGGTATTTGCCCCTTTTTATCGTGCAACCTTAGCCCGAGAAAGAGCCTCTGGCGGGGTGGGGTTGGGCTTATCCATTGCAAAAGCTGCTGTAGAATTGCATCATGGCGCTATTAAAGCAGTGACAAGAGAAGAAGGTGGCTTATGTGTCACACTGTCCTTCCCTCGTAAGTTAGAAAACCGTTAACGCGCATAGCTTCGCACTGCCGTGTAGCGTTCAAATCATCACTGCGTCACAATTCTATTAGGATATGCTTCTATGAGCTGGACGTTTACGTCAGAGCAAGACTTAGCTTCAACGTTTGCCACTGCAATTAATCCTTTTTGGCAAACTTCTGTCACCCTTGGCGAGTTTGTTGGTAAAGACAGTATTGATGTACGCTACGCGTGGTGCATACCAGAAAACCCGAAATCCACGGTAGTGATCAGTTCTGGGCGTATCGAGTCGTACTTAAAATACAAAGAGCTCATGTTTGATTTGTACCAAAATGGCTTTGCAGTTTTCATTCTTGATCACCGAGGTCAAGGGCTATCGGGGCGTATGACTCACGATCCTCAACACGGATACGTGGCAGATTTTGCCGATTATGTGGATGATTTAATCACCTTCGTAAATGATATTGTCATGCCGCGACAACAGGGCGAGTTGCAGTTACTTTGCCATTCTATGGGCGGCGCTATTGGCGCACTAACCCTGTTAAGAGACCCTAGCTTGTTCGACAAAGCAGTACTCGCATCCCCCATGTTTGGTATTAAACCTGCGCTACCAAACTGGTTGGCCAATAGCCTTATAAAGGTTGGGCTTAGTATCAATAAACTGAAAAAGCGCGAGTCGGGTTACTTTTTTGGGCAAACCCCTTATATTGCCTTTCCTTATGCCCTTAATAAGCTTACGCATAGTAAAAACCGCTACAGCTTATTTCGTCAGCTGTATGATGAAGAGCGCCAAATTCAACTTGGTGGTGTAACCACCGAATGGTTACGTGCAGCGCAAGCCGCGATGAATACCATTGAACTCAATGCGGCCTCGATTACTACGCGATCGTTAATCTTAAGTGCTGATGGCGACAGTATTATAGAGAACAAACGCCAACGTCGTGTGGCGGCAAAGTTCCCCAATGCTCAGGTAGAAATTATACCTGTGGCGTATCATGAGGTGCTTACCGAATCGGACGACATTCGCGATGCCGCACTTTCTACTGTATTTGATTTTTTAAGTGCGTAAAATAAAGTAGATGGGCGATGAGCGCCCGTACGTCATATCGCCATTTAAAAGCGTGGCAATTTAGCATTTCGACAGTGAGCCAGCATGTTAGACATCGTACTTTACCAGCCAGAAATTCCCCCCAATACGGGAAATATTATCCGCTTATGTGCCAACAGCGGCTTTATGCTGCATTTGATTGAGCCGCTTGGGTTTGAGTGGGACGATAAGCGTGTACGTAGGGCAGGGCTGGATTACCACGAATTTGCCCACGTTAAGCGCCATGCCTCTTTGGAAGCTTACATTGAAACTGAAAAGCCAAGTCGTATTTACGCTTGCACCACGAAGGGCAAAGCATTTCACAGTGACGCTCAATACAAGAAGGGTGATGCTTTATTGTTTGGGCCAGAGACCAGAGGTTTGCCCGACGATGTTATTGACGCGCTACCGCCAGAACAGCGGGTACGTATTCCCATGTTACCCGACAGCAGAAGTATGAATTTATCGAATGCGGTATCGGTTTTTGTGTATGAAAGCTGGCGCCAGTTAGGCTACGACGGCGCGCGCTAGACATAAAAAACGCGCAGTGTTGACGCTGCGCGTTTTATCAATTTTGTATAATTTGTTTAGTTAGGCTTCGTTTTTAAGATCGCGGCCGAGCAAGGTTAATGCGGCTTCTTTGGGCGATTTGCCATGATAAAGCACAGCATAAATCTGCTCGCAAATTGGCATCTCAACACCTACTTTATGTGATAACACATGTACTTCTTCCGTGTTGCGGTAGCCTTCTACCACTTGCCCAATTTCTTCAATGGCAGTATCGACAGATTTACCTTGGCCTAAGGCTAAGCCAAATCGACGATTACGTGATTGATTATCGGTGCAGGTGAGTACTAAGTCGCCAAGGCCAGCCATGCCCATAAAGGTTTCCGGCTGAGCACCTAGCTTCACGCCAAGACGTGTAAGCTCTGCAAGACCACGAGTAATCAATGCGGTACGGGCATTCGCACCAAAACCTAACCCATCTGCCAAACCAGCGCCTATGGCAATCACGTTTTTCACTGCACCGCCTAATTGTACGCCGGTGAAGTCTGGGTTTTTGTATACCCTAAACGATTTCGCGCAATGTAGCTTAGCGGCAAATTCGTCAGCGAAAGTGTTGTCGGTGGACGATAACGAAATAGCAGTAGGCAAGCCAGCCACCATTTCTTTCGCGAATGTGGGGCCTGATAATACGGCTAGCGGATAGGCAGTACCCAGAATCTCTTCTGCAACTTCTCGAAGCAATCTGCCGGTTTTAGGTTCAAGCCCTTTGGTTGCCCAAATAATTCTATGGTTAGGCTGCAACAAAGGCTTAATGCTTTGAAGCATTGCAGCAAAGCCGTGGCTTGGCACCACCACAAGGATATCTTGGCTTGCGGCAATGACCGTTTCTAAATTGGCATCTACACTAAGCGCATCAGGGAAGGTAGCACCTGGCAAATAGCGCGCGTTTTCTCTACTTGAGGCCAGTGCTTCCATGTGCTTTTCGTCGCGACCCCACAGCAAAGTAGGGTTGCCATTTCGGGCTAAACAAAAAGCAAGGGCGGTGCCATAAGACCCCGCCCCTAATACTGAAACCGAATTCGGGTTCATCATAATGGTGCTTACGCGTCCATCTTAGGCGCTTCGCCTTGTGCTTGCTGTGCACGCTTTTGAACGTAAGCAGCGAAGATAGCGTCGAAGTTAACTGGCGCTAAATTTAGTGGAGGGAAAGTTCCACGGTTCACAAGGTTTGAAATCGTTTCACGTGCATACGGGAAAAGCATGTTCGGGCAGAATGAACCTAGCGTATGCGCTTTGTTCTGATCTGGCATTTCACCAATGGCAAAAATACCGGCTTGCTGAACTTCACATAAGAATGCAGTTTCTTCGCCAAGTGTAGCGGTAACTGTTACTGACAACACCACTTCGTAAACGTTTTCGTCTAGTTTGTTGGTGCTAGTGTCAATATCTAGCTTAATTTCTGGCTTCCACTCTTTCGTGAAAATAGCCGGCGCATTTGGCGATTCAAAAGAGATATCTTTAGTGAATATACGCTGAATGTTGAATTGAGGGGCTTGCGCTTGGTCGCCTGCTGCGGCGCCGTTAGTAGTCTGATTATCGTCAGCCATGATATTTCCTGTTTAATTGTCGTTTTACTTTAATGTATTGCGTTGCTTTACGCGCTGACGCGTTATGCTAACCCAAGCATAGGATTTAGTTTTTGCTGTGCTTCTAGTGCCATCATGTCATCGCAGCCACCTACAAGCTTATCGTCGATGAAAATTTGTGGCACTGTCCAACCGCCATTCGCGCGCTCAATCATCACGTCACGCAACTCTGGCTGAACATCAATAGGGTACTCTTGAAACTCAACACCTTTCTGTGCGAGAAGTGCTTTAGCACGATGGCAGTATGGGCAATGGCCCTTGGTGTAAATTTCTACTTTACTCACTATGATCGCCTATTATTTTGAAATCGGTAAACTTGCACTTTGCCACGCGTTCATGCCGCCTTTAAGGACTTTCACATTAGTGAAGCCTGCTTTCGACATCGCACCGGCTGTACCACGAGCTTGATTGCCCATAGCGCATACAACGATAATGGGTTTATCTTTGCTGTTTTCAAGCTTAGCGAAGTTTTTCTCGCGCAATTCTTCCGGTTTTATTTGTCTAGCACCTAAAATGTGCCCTGCTTTAAAGTCTTTTGCCGCACGAGTATCAAAGACAACTGCGTCGTCTTTATTCATTAACAAAGTGGCTTCGTGTGTATTTACTTCTTTGATTGAAGAGGTAAACGTTGAAATGTAGCTAAACACCAACATGCCTACCAAAGCAACCCATACACCAGCAAGTACAATATTATCGCTGGCAAACGCTATTAGCTGATCCATTACTTCTAACCTTGTCTACAGACCATAAAAAGAGTGCAAAGTATATAGAAAAACGGGCGAGAAACCACCCTGCAATAGTCAAGCGTGTCTTGTAATTGTGCGCGGTACAATAGCGGCTTGATATTACAATCAAATTGCACTGGGATTTAATCTAGCCCTCAGATACACTGATACGCTAACTATCATCATGATTGTAGGCGGATTCTGCAATTTGTTTTTGCCACCAATACACCGCTAAAGGCCGCTATTACCTTTTTATGTTTATTCAACGATTTTGCACAATTGTCTGTTTACTTGCTGTCATATTCGGTATGGGTTTAGTCTCATCTACCGTAAAGGCGCAAGATGTTAGCCAAGAGAAGCTGGCAGAGCTACAAGTTGAATTAAGAGCGCGTCAGCAGGTTTTAGAAAATAACAAAGCTAGCGCACAAGAACTTGAGCAAGTACTCAAGCGCTCAGAGCTTGAAATAGCGAAAGTGGCGAAAGCGTTGGCGCAAAACAAACAGCAATTAAATAGTGTGTTAGCGGAAGAAGAAGCGCTGGTAAAAGAGCAGGAAGGGTTAAAAGAAGCCATTCGCCAGCAACAGTCCTTGCTTTCAAGTCAATTGAAAAGTGCTTTTATGGCGGGGCATTACGACTACGCCAAAATGCTATTTTATCAAGAAGATGCCCGTAATTTCGAACGGGTCATTACGTATTATCAATATTTGGCAAAAGCACGTCAGCAAGAAATTACCCGATTTAGAGACAACGTGGCTCGCCTTGAAGCGGTAACCGAAGAGCTTGCTGATAAAGCGGAATCTTTGCTTGCCCTTCGCAAGACACAAGAAAGTCAGCGCGGGGTGTTATTGACTCGCCAAGATGATAGAAAGCAAACCTTAGTAAAACTCAACAAAACCATTGCCAGTGAAAGCGGACGAATTGCCACCTTGCAGGCAAATGAAAAGGCTTTACTTGATGCTATTGAAGCTGCCCGTATTGCCGCTGAACGCGCTGCGGCTAGAGCCAAGGTATCGCTGGATGGGTTAGCCAAGTTAAAGGGTAAGTTGTCAGTGCCTGTTGAAGGTCACATTCGTAAACTCTTTGGCAATCGCAGACAAGGGCAGGTGCGCTGGAAAGGTATTATTATCGATGGTTCGGAAGGCGAAGCGGTAAAGAGCGTGGCATCGGGCAAAGTACTTTATGCCGATTGGCTTCGCGGGTTTGGTTTAGTGGCCATTGTCGATCATGGAGAAGGTTACATGAGTGTTTACGGGCACAACCAAGCGTTGTTGAAACAAGCTGGCGACGATATTCTTTTAGGCGAAAGTATTGCCTTGGTAGGCAGAAGCGGCGGACAAGATTACCCTAATTTGTATTTTGAAATACGCCACAAGGGAAAAGCGTTAAATCCCACCGCTTGGTTTAACTAATCGCCAAGCACACTACACTGCGAAAAGTTAACTTTTTCCGCGGTTACACCGTTATCGAAAATGTTGAATTGTCAGGTAAATTCGATGCTTCTTGTTGCGGTGGAGGCGGTGGTTTACCCATTCCCGCTAATTCAGCAATATTCTTACCTTCAAATCCAGCACTGCTTAACGCGGTATTCAATGATTTACTTGGCTCAATACCAGCCTCTTTGAATTGCTCTACAATAGAAGCCGCATCTTCGCTTGATAGGTTTTCGGGATCGTAAGATGACAGAATAGCACTCACGGACTCTTTTTGTGTATCGCTAAGTGCTTTGCCTTCAGGGCGAGGCGACATGCCAGCTTGCATGGCCGAGCTGTTTACAGAAGAAATCATAATTACTCCACAATAATTAGTATACGTTTTAACCTTATCGACTATTAAAGCGGAAATTGAGCTTAGTGGTCACTCTTTACGCAACCTTTACATGCTAACAACTGCTCAGCAGTGCTTGTTTCCTTTTTGTAAATTGGTATGCTGCATTAATGCTGGTTCAACGGAGCCAAGATGTAGCCAAACTATTGTTGTCAGGCTCAGCTCTTATTAGGCTCAGTTCTTTTTAGGCATAGTATCTCGTTGTTAATATCAGCAGTGCGCGTGGAAATAATAAAATCAATAATGGAAGTGAAGAAACGTAGATGAAGGTGCTTTGGCGTCTGTGTATTTTATCGTTAATTTTAATGAGTAGCTTTACCAGTCATGCTGCTGCGTCAGCGACTATCCCAGTAAAGCCTCGTGTTATTATTATTCTTGATGATCTGGGTTATAGAAAATCAGATATGGCGGCATTTGCGCTTCCCAGTGAAGTGACCTTTTCCATCCTTCCGCAAACCCCTCTTGCGCAAACTATTTCACGTAAAGCAGAGCAACAAGGCCGCGCTGTCATGTTACACATGCCAATGCAATCGACCAGTGGCAAAGCCATGGGACCCTTAGGGTTATCTACCGATATGTATCCTGCTGCCATTACTCACACGCTAAGAGCAGCACTTAAAAGTGTGCCAAATGCAGTGGGGGTTAACAATCATATGGGCAGTGCATTTACGGTTGAAGAGCCTGCCATGCAAACCATTATGGAAGAGATAAAGCGCCAAGGACTCTTCTTTGTAGATAGTCGAACCAGCGTAAATACCACAGCGCAACAGGTGGCGGATAGAGTGGGGGTGCCGAACGCAAGTCGGCAGGTGTTTCTTGATAACGATCGCTCAGTAGCATCGCTTAGTAAGCAATTCGAATACACAAAACGATTGGCTAAACGAAACGGCACCGTTGTGGTTATTGCACACCCTTATCCAGAAACTATTACCTTTTTAGCGCACAGTTTGCCTAGCCTCGCTAACGAGGGGATCTCTTTAGCGTCGGTAAACGATTATTTCACACAGGTGGCTAATACCTCCTATAGCATCTCCAATAACGCTTTGGTAAAAGAGGTTCATCAAAAGTCGCTGTTAGAAACCGAAGCGGCCGCGCCTAATGAATAGCCCTTGTTAGTTTCATTGAAGTAATAAGCGCTACCTTTTTCTTCCTTTCTGCTTTTTCCGTGATTAGCCGGTCGACATTTAATCTTTTAATAATCAGCCATTTCCGGACCTGAATCTTCACTTATGGCATTTTGTTCTGTTAAAGATTTAAAATATCATAGGGGAAAGTTTCGCATTCCCTTTAAAATGTTATATTATAACGTCTCTGGCAGAGTTACTCTGCGTCTACAGTGCACGTGCGGCTATTGTTAATATAAGCAATGCCCTTAAGACTAAAGCGCATGTGTAAAGTGGCGTGTTTTAAAGTTTTTGATGTTGTAAAGGTACAGTAAATGAATCCGGTAGATGACAATCCAACAAAATTAGACAGACTTGGCATTTGGGTGTCGAGCTTGTGTGCGTTGCATTGCCTAGCGCTGCCTGTTGTTGTGCCATTATTGCCACTTATTGGTTCATCGTTTTTCGCACAGGTTTGGTTTGAACGTACTATATTAACCATTTCGTTATTTATTGGTGCGGTTGCACTTATCGGCGGGGCCACACGCTATCACGGCCGTTATTATCCGTTGGCGTTGCTGTTTACGGGAGGTGCAATTTATTGGAACAAGAACATGTTTGGTGAAGCCTATGAGCCGTTCACCATCGCTGTGGGGGCTTTACTTATTGTGGCAGGGCATTGGATTAACATGCGTTTGTGCCGTCAATGTAAGTGCTGTAAAGAAACGGTATTCTCTAATCACTTATCTACCGAAGTAGAATAGCCGCTTCCGTAAGCTAACTGGCATAAATTTTTAACTCAAGCTTTACGCCCCAAGCTTTAAAAATAACGCTAAATTTTAGCTTCCTAACCCAGAACTCGCTTTGCAATATCCGGCACGTTGGTAAAAATACCGCTCACGCCCCATAGCTTCAATTGCAGCATATCTTCTGGCTCGTCTACCGTATAAACATACACATCCAATCCTGCTTGCTTCGCCGCATTCACAAAATCAGCATTCACCACATCTAACGCAATATTAATCGATTTCGCTTTAAGCTGACGGGCACAGTACGTTGCATCAAGTGCGTAGGTGGCGGTTAATGCGCCAATAGCCACCTGTGGCCATAATGCGCTTATTTCGGCTAGCCAATGGTGATTAAACGAAGAAATAAGTAAGGAATTTGAGTTTATCTGTGCATCTTCTACTGCACACTTTACGTCTTGCACCCAGGCTTCAGCATTGCGCAAGTGCTTCACTTCAATATTACACAGCGCACCATCTGGTACGGTAGCCAGCACTTCTTCCAAGGTAGGAATAACTTCACCTTCCCCAGCATCTAGCTGCTTTAAATCCGCCAGTGAAGTTTGTAATAAAAATCCTGAACCGTTTGTGGTGCGCACAAGGGTTTTATCGTGAAATACTATAATGGCGTCATCATGCTGGTAGGTGTCGAATTCTATACCATCAGATTGCTGCTCGAAGGCTAGCGTAAATGCTTTAAGCGTGTTTTCAGGCGCAAGCGTACTCGCGCCCCTGTGGGCAATAATAAGCATTTAGTCGCTGTCCTTTTCTGACTTACCGTGTAGCTTATGGGTATTTAAGGTTTCGTAGATAGATGCTGAGGTGATAAGAATACCACCTAAAAGTGTGCTTCCACTGGGGTTTTCATCCAGCAGCAATACGGCAAGAATAACCCCGTAGAAAGGCTGCATACAGGCAATCAGCGAAAAAGTTTTAGCGCGTAAATGCCGTAAACTTGCCGCAATTAGTGCATGTGGCAACGCGGTAAAAACCGTACCTAATAGCAAAAGCATTAACCATGCACTCATCGGGGCATTTGCAATTTCATTACTGCCGGTAGGTAGCAGGAAAATAGCAATCACTAAGGTTTGCCATGCCATGGCTTTAGCGCCACTGTATTGTTTGAAGTGTTTTCGATGTATTAGGTTTCTGAACGCGTAAAGCACCGCAGAACCTACGCCAATCAGCACCCCTAAAGTGATGTCATTATCCAGTGACGTTTCAGGCACAATAAAATAGACGCCTGCAATAACGGTCAGCGCAGATACAATATCTTGCCATACCAAGCTTACTTTTTCGAAGAACGGCTCTATCAGTACCGTAATCACCGGAAACGTGAATAGTGCAATCATACCCACCGACACACTAGAGTATTGCATTGCGGCGAAGTAGGTTACCCAGTGAAGGGCCATTAAGATACCTAGCCCTATGGCTATCAGATAATCTTTGCGGCTTGCCAGCGCCAAATTTTCGCTAGAAAATTTCAGGAAGAGAAATAATGCGATACAGGCAAATACCGATCGCATTAGCGTAATATCACTGGCACTCAGGGGCACTAAATGTGAAAAAAGTGCGGTACCGCCCAATAACACAACGGTAAAGTGCAGTGATATCAAACTTCGTTTTACTGCATTCATAAACTAGCTTGTTGTCGCTTGCGTGCCTAAATCAGCGCTTGTGTCATCGCCAGTGTTATCGCCTAAATCAGCGCTCGCATCAGTATTTACGGGCGCGTTGGCAACAAAAGCCATAGGTTCACCTAGGCGAGTTATTTGCCCAGGCGCTAATGCATCAAAATCTATCATGTCTTTTTCGAAACATACCACAATGGTAGAGCCTAGTTTAAAGCGACCTAGTTCGTCACCTTTTGCAAGGTGAACGCTCGCTTCGGTATCTTTCTCGTAAGTCCAATGTTGTACATTTTTACCGGTAGGCGGCGATACAGTACCTGCCCAAACGGTTTCTATACTGGCAACAATCGTAGCACCCACTAGTACCATAGCCATTTTGCCTACGGGCGTATCGAATAACGCCACAACGCGCTCGTTACGGGCAAATAAACTTGGAATGTTTTGTGCGGTAAGCGGGTTTACAGAAAACAACTCACCAGGCACATAAACCATGTCGGTAAGCGTGCCCTCTACCGGCATATGAATGCGGTGGTAGTCTCGAGGGGCTAAATAAATGGTGGCAAATTTTCCGTCTTTAAACGGCGCCGCTAAATCTGGCTTACCGCCTAATAAGCTGGTTAGGCTGTAATCGTGTCCTTTAGCTTGAAATATACTGTCAGCTTCAATGTCGCCAAATTGACTTACCGCCCCATCTACCGCTTGAATTAACACGTCTTCTCGTGGGTCAACGGTGCGCACTTCAGGTTTTAGTGGGCGAGTAAAGAAGGCATTGAAACTGCGATAATGCGCAGGATCTGAATGCAATGCCTCGCTCATATCAACATTATATTGCTTGATGAAAAGCTTGATAAGAAACGTAGTGAAACCACCAAGCTCTGCTGCCGCTAATTTGCCTACTAGGCGAGACAACAAATGTTTAGGGGTAATGTATTGTAAGTTTATTTTAAGCCAGTCCAGCACGAAAGCTCTCCATTAAAAAGACAGGTTAATTGTACCCTAACTTATAAGCGCGTAAGCAACTTTAAGATTATGTATGCTACAAACTTGGAATAAGCCAGAAAGGTTGGGCTTGTTGAAGTCGTGTCTATATTCTGTTTCAACAAGCCAAACAAAACGTAAATATAAGCCTTATGCGCCAGGTGGTTGGCTGTGGCTCGGACGTTGCTCGTCCATGGTGGTTAATATTTTGTGGTAGCTAGCAAAACGCTCGGCATTAATCTTACCTTCTTCTACGGCTTCCCGAAGAATGCAGCCAGGGTCGTTAAGGTGTTTACAGTCACGGAATTTACACCCACCTAAGTAATCCCTAAATTCAATAAAGCCCCAAGTAATGCGTTCGGTAGGAATGTGCCATAAGCCAAACTCACGGACGCCTGGAGAATCTATTAAATCACCGCCAGCCGGTAAATGCAGTAGTTTGGCTGCGGTAGTGGTGTGTTGGCCTAAGCCTGAGTTATCTGATACTTCACCGGTGAGTATGTCGGCACCAGGTAATACTTTATTAATTAAGCTAGATTTCCCTACACCCGATTGACCTACGAAAACACTTACATTGTTATCAAGATAGGCATTAAGTTCATCAATACCTTCACCGGTCTTACAGCTGGTGAAAAGCACTTCATAACCTAAATCGTTATAAACCTTTAATTGTTCATTAATGGTTTCTCTTTCGCTTTGTGAAAGGAGCTCCACTTTGTTTAAAACAATAAAAGGGGTAATGCCAATGTCTTCACAAGCCACTAAATAGCGGTCGATAATGTGCGTAGAGAGTGATGGAAGG
Organism: Alteromonas lipotrueae; assembly: GCF_019249255.1. Lineage (NCBI taxonomy): Bacteria > Pseudomonadati > Pseudomonadota > Gammaproteobacteria > Alteromonadales > Alteromonadaceae > Alteromonas > Alteromonas lipotrueae. The sequence goes on from NZ_JAESDJ010000002.1 coordinate 440,366, forward strand.
GTAGCGCTTACCACAATAATTTTATCGATATTAGCCGCAATGGGCTTTATGCCGTCGTAAAAGTCGGGGCGAGTGAGGACTGAATGGCGATCGTTAACTATTTCAATAACACCACGTACACTACCAGAGTCGGCATCGTCGCCTTTACTGAATAGTACTTTATCACCACATACCACAGAGTCTACTGTACGGCGGATATGACACCGTGACACATTGCCCTCGGCGTCTTCAACATCGGCATGTTTGCCAAAGCGACCCGTCACAACGCCGCTCATTAGTTGGCTTTCATCTACTGACGTTTGCTTGTTGTCACCATGCTTATCTTGCAGCCGTTTGCTTCTGTTAGCTGCGACTTGGCGTTTCTGTCTATGTGTAAGTTTTGGTTTTTTCGCCACGATTCTTTTCTAGTTCACGTATACTGCGCTTATAATAACGTTTGTAGGGCATGGTTGCCATGCCTCAGTACTAAGAGGAAGCCGATGACAAAGCACGACAGTAATTTAGTGTGGATTGATATGGAGATGACAGGGCTCGATCCAGAGACTTGTGTGGTGATGGAAATTGCAACCATAGTGACAGATGCACAGCTAAATGTGCTTGCTGAAGGCCCCGTTATTGCAGTGCATCAGCCTGATGATGTACTTGATAATATGGATGAGTGGTGTACGCGTGTACACGGTGAAACTGGGCTTACTGCACGTTGTCGAGCCAGTTCGGTGAATGAAGCTGAAGCCGCCCGTCAAACAATGGCGTTTTTATCTGACTATGTTGATGCCGGTAAATCTCCTTTGTGCGGAAACACTATAGGGCAAGACAGACGCTTTATGGTGAAGTACATGCCAGAGCTAGAAGATTACTTTCATTACCGCAGTATTGATGTGAGCAGCGTAAAAGAGCTGATTAAGCGATGGAAGCCAGAAGTATTAGATGGATTTGATAAAAAGGGGGTTCACCTAGCCCTTGATGATATTCGAGAGTCTATTGAAGAAATGCGCTACTATCGTGAGAAAGTGTTCACGATTTAAGCGGGAAAGGTGCGTTTGTACAAAAAAATCCAATTAATGGTTGCCAAATAAAAATATTTTTGTACAATGCGCACCACTTCAAAACGAAGTGCCTTTTTTTGCATGCGGGAATAGCTCAGTTGGTAGAGCACGACCTTGCCAAGGTCGGGGTCGCGAGTTCGAATCTCGTTTCCCGCTCCAAAAAAACTCCTATCACAATCCAAATGGTAGTGAGTATCATCAGATGCAACAGCATCGACTCTATGCGGGAATAGCTCAGTTGGTAGAGCACGACCTTGCCAAGGTCGGGGTCGCGAGTTCGAATCTCGTTTCCCGCTCC
>NZ_JAESDJ010000030.1:0-5934 GCF_019249255.1 Alteromonas lipotrueae
ATCAGCAATAGAAATACCATTAACGATTTTTCTTGGGCGTTCACTGATATTCATGTTGAAAACAAAGGGGTTAAATTAACCTATTTCATGAACCCAGAGTGGCAAGTGAAGGTGGGTTACAATGAGCAATCGTTTGAAAGACAACGTTTTGAGTCATCGCCTCGACTTCCTTCTGATTACGAAATTGGTAACAGTTATACCTCTAATCCTTACGATCGTTCAGACGATTGGCAATTCAAAACCGCGTTTATCGATTTTAACGGTGAAGTTTCATTTGGTGGTATCGAGCACAATATTCTGATTGGCGGAAATGCACTGGATTACTACTACGGTCAGCTTATTGAAAGAGGGGATGCAATAACCTATACCGTAGGGCAACCCGAACCGGCCAAACCAGATTTGAACTACAACACCGATGAAACGTTAAGTACCACTGAATACGATTATTACGGTGTGTATTTTCAAGATTTGATGACGTTCAATGAACAATGGCAAGTTGCCATTGGCGGGCGCTTCGATAAACAAAGCCGTGAAGGTGCTGACAACGAGTCATTATTACCAAAAGTTGGTGTGTTGTATCACCCAGCTGAAAACAGCACCGTGTATGTGAACTACTCAGAAGGGTTCGAGCCCCAATCAAGTGAAACCATTGAAGACGAACTCGACCAAAACTTCGGTATGGAATTAGACGCAACGACGTCGAAACAAATCGAGTTGGGCGCTAAATGGGAAGTATCAGAACGTCTACTAGTTAACGGTGCACTATTTAATATAGAAAAGACCGGAACACTTATTTCAGAGCAGTTGTTGAATGATCCTTTGTACACCAAGGTCACTACGCAATCTGGTAAGCAAACTCACAGAGGACTAGAACTTGCTGCACAAGGTGCGGTTAGTGATAAATGGTTTGTGATGACATCAATGATGTATTTAGATGCTGAGTATGAAAAAGACGAGAACTTTGAAGGCAATACGCCAGTTGATGCGCCTACATGGTCTGCCTCGTTGTGGAGCCGCTACGAAGTTACTGAAAAATTAGCACTGAATGCGGGTATCTTTTACCAAGGCGAGCGCTACGCAGATAGCGCAAATACTGTGTTAAAAGATGCTTATAGTCGTGTTGATATAGGTGCTACATACCGAACTGATATTATGGGTAAACAAGTTGATGTAAGGCTAAATGTAGAAAACGTATTTGATACTGATTACCTTGTTGGTGGCGGCATTAACAACGTCACTATTGGTGATGGGGCTACTGCACGTATAGAGCTTAAAATGTCGCTGTAATAGCGGTTATATAGTCTTTTGTGATTTGATTAAATCAGGGGGATGGGAAACTGTTAAAAAGAAATTTTACAATCTAAACTTTGAAGATGGTAAGTTAAAATTAAGTGTTTTGACTACCTTGTCGTTGGATTTGATATTAACGTTAGCAAATCATTTAGATTAGCTATTGTTTATAATAGTAACTTTAGAGCTCAATTTACCATTTCTTAAGTGGGGGAGGGAAAGCCTTATGGACTATTCAAATTTGATAGCTGGTAAAGTTTAGAGATGTCTTTATTAAAATTTAGAAGCATCGCCGTAATGGCGATTGCTTTTATTACAGTATTCCCCTATATATTTTTAAATTTTTCTATACTTCATGGCAGATCTGACCCTCAACTGGGTATATATATAATAAAAGTCATATTAGTGGCTATTGTGTTGTTTACGGGGATTTTCATTTTTTTAAATGAGATTTCTATAGATGGAATTAGAGAAAATTTTAGGCAATTAATGTTCAGGTTTTTAAAGCTAACGTTATTTTTGTCTCTTACTTTATTATTTTCGTTTACCTCTTTTAATCAATACTCAGCATTCGAAGATGCTGCTAATCCTTTAACTAGTTCAGAGCGACTTCTTGAATTAGAAGGGTTCGAGACTGATATGGGATATGAAATAGATAATCTACTAGCTAAAAACCCATCATCCCCGAGTGAGCTGTTACAATCACTATCGGAAAAGGAAGAGCAATTGGGTACCTTGGTGGCGTTAGTAAGTAATAAAAATGTTTCTATCAATACGTTAAATAGAATAGCTTCGAAAATTTCTTCTCAAGGAGGGGGAAGTAGAGAAATATTAATTACTTCACTGAAAAAAAATCCCCGTATAGTAAGTGGGGAATATAGTTTTAAAGAACTATCATCAGGAAAATTGGTGATTTTTTCAGGTAAAGAAGCACATACACTTACACTAAACCGATAAGATTATTCGCAGATTATCCATTTAACCATTTGAGCAACTCTTACCCTTAAATATCATTGCCTCAGCTCCTAATCCACATTACTGAGTGACAGCACCAGTTCATTAGGCGCATCTACACATAAATAAACTTCAGTAGGGCGTTCACAAATGGTACCCATTAACGTGAACCAATAAACCGGTGTTGAAAAAGTTAGCTTAATATTCGCGGTGCCACGACCCACTTTCAATTGCTCTTTATCGCACTCCCACTCGCCAGCTTCACAGGTTTGAATATGAGTTAAGGGAATAAAAAGCAGGCTGAAAAAACTGGCATTTACGATAAGGTGATTGTTGTGGCAATAAACAGAAAAATGCCTGCTAATTCGATGACTTGCCGTAACACTAATGATGCCGTAGAAAATGACTGACGCGACAATAATGGCGGCAATTTCACTCCATAAAATTAATAAAGAATAAGACCCCCACGTAACAGCAATTAAACCTATCAGTACTAGTGCGAAATGCCACCGTTTGGCGCTTAGCAGCGATAGGTTAGCTAAAGCGGGCGTGTGAGCCTTTGTGAATTTAGGAATGGCGTAATACCAACTTGCGGGTTCGCTAGCCATAATTAGCGTAACTTCTCGTTTCTTATCGTCTTCGTTTATGTTGTTGATTAACGCATTAATGCGAGGATCACCTTTAATTTTTCGAGATTTCCATAGCATAGACACGACGTGAAAAATCACCACGAATTCGATAATAAGCAGTATGGCAATAACCGGATAGCGCACCCAGCTTAAAAATTCAAAGTAGCTAGCAAGAGAAACCGGCATGGAATAGCGAGCGACAACACTGGCGAGACTAAAGGGAATGATGATCTTCCATTTTTTCTGCTCACCGACCTTTATAACGCAGTACCAAAACAGAGCTGGTAGAACAATGAAGTAGGCAAACAGGAAGCCAGCAGAAAGTATCTGGTCGAATGAAGAATTAATAGTCTCTGGTAGTAGTATGAAGCCTAAAGTGTAGGTGGCTATAGCAAACAGTAAATAAAGTACTCTAAAGCGAACGGCCTTGCGCATGAAACATCCTTGTTGAGTTTATAACTTTATGTTTTTATTGTTTAATCACTGCCTTAGAAGGTAAGTTATATTGTGCAATAAGGCAATTTTTAGTGGGGTTGGCGTTTAAGGCTATCCCCTATGTGGAACTTCAGCCTACCGGTGCCAACTATGCTGGTACCGGCTATGCCATGCATTATTTCGACATATCCCAAGAAGACACGCAAAACCAAATAAGTGCTATTACCTTCACTCGCCTATCAACACGCTCTTCTAGTTTGGTAGCAAGCAACTGTTTGTTTGAGTTTGGTATACGGCGATAAATAAAGCACACGTATCGGATTCTATTTTTTTCAAACACTACTATCAATTTGAACTAATTGTCGGCTTGGCGACAGTGTGAAGTATTCTTTCTCGCTAATCTCACATGCTCATAAGAAAAAGTTTATAGGTAGTAGAATGAAAACGCTTGAGCAGCATCTAAGTGAGTACGCAAAATATCATAGAGATCAACGTAATATTTTCACCCATTACATTGGTATTCCCCTTATTGTTTTTGCGTTTTTAAGCTTGTTAAGCCGCCCGGCTTTTGAAGTCACTGCGCCTATCGTAGGAGCATTATTACTAAGCCCTGCGTTATTCGTGTGGGTCATCGGTAATGTGTTTTATTTAAAGTTAGATGTAAAGTTAGGTCTTACCATGGTGGTATTAACCGGGGCATTGCTTTACCTCGCACAACCTTTGGCGCAAAGCGCAACATGGGTATGGCTATCTGCCTCAATCGGTATTTTCGTAGGCGGTTGGATTTTACAATTTGTTGGCCATCATTTTGAAGGTAAAAAACCAGCCTTTGTAGACGATATTATGGGCTTGGCTATTGGACCGTTGTTTGTGGTTGCAGAACTTGGCTTCGAGCTTGGTTTACGAGGAGAGCTTCAAGCTAAGATTGAAGAAAACTCAGGTGTAGTACATTAGTTACCGGTTTGGTATGTAAAACTAGAATGGCACCTCAAGGGTGCCATATACTATTCACTACTTTAACCTAAATGGATTTTTAGGTGTATTCTAAGCACTTCTCTACGCATCAGTTACGATGAATGCCTAAGTTTTGATACCTAAGTTGCAAGGCGAGACTAACCACGCATTTTAGATAGGGTTTCTTTGCGAAGTTGTAGCTTAGATTCAGTAAACGCTTTGGCAGGCAACATTTTGAGTTTTTCAGCATAGCCCATAGCGGTAGCGAGTACTTGCTCTTGCGGAACTGCAGCATCTAAATAGCCCACTTTTACCGCATCCTTCCCTTGGTATACCCGTGAAAAGAGTAACGCTTCTGTTAATGAAGTAGGGGCTAAACGTGATTTAGCCAACTCCATCCCAAACGCAGGTAATACCATGCCAATAGCGGTCTCAGTTAAGCCATATTTGGTGTCGCCGTCTTTGCCAATACGTAGGTCAGCGGCCATCAAGAATATTGCGCCTAATGCGATACTATGGCCTTCAGCAGCAACAATAAGGGGTTTGGGATAGCCGTACAGCCTTACAATTAAATCTGCGCCTGCCTGAACCAGTTTTATCTGTTCGGTCTTATCTTCGGCTTTCATCACTGAAAGGTCGAAGCCGCCGCAAAACTTATCGGCACCGCCATACATCACCACGGCATCAGCGTTTTGCTCAGCTTCATCTAACGCGGCATTCAATGCGTCAATAAGAGAAAAGCCTACTGCGTTTACTTTTCCGTCATCAAAGGTAATCAGAGCTACCTTGTTTTCAATTTTTAATTCGAAAGCCATTATTGCCTCTTTGTTCTAAATACTATTTTGTGGAGTTTGTTTACAGTGGCGCTAAGAAGCAAGTTTTTTTACGTAATGCGAGGGAGTAGTCATTGCTTATAAACGCAAAAACAGCAGTATTCTGCCGCCCGCCATATCGGCGATAAGCTTAGCCTAAATACTCTTGAAAGCTTACTAACCAGGCATTTATGAGGGGGAACTCTATGCCCCAAGCCGTAAGGGATGAATGTAAGTGATTGTTAGTAATAATAAATGATTATACTGCAGGTGGGTTTAGCCTTTTTGAATTATTAATTAAGGTAAAGTGCATTTAAGCGTTGACTAATCGCCATATTATTTCTATGTTGGTTATTAAAGTGATTAGCCGATGCGCTAGGCAGCAGTATGGAAGATGTTCATTTGAGGGATACAAGCGGCGAATTTACCGAAGTGCTAAACGCTTGGGTAATCAATAACGATTTAAAAAGTGCTAATCAGCTTCGTAGTATTGTTTACTATCATTTAAAGGGCATGGTGAAAAAACAGATCAGCAAAAAAGCGGAGTCTGACAATGCGCTAAGCCTGCTCGACAAGCTCCCCAATACCACCTCACTACTTCACGATGTCATTATCAAACTAACCGCGCCTGATGAAATCTTTGAAAACAGACAGCAGTTTTACGCTTCCTTAGCCGTCTTTGTTCGCTGGATGTTGCAAGATGAAATTAAAAAGCGTTCTGCGAAAAAGCGTAATAGCGATTTAGAGGACGCGGTACAGATAACCGATGCTTCTATCGACGCAGGTTTATACCTTAGCTTCGACAATGCCTTATCGTCACTCGAAAATGTATCTAAGCGTTGTTATCAAATTGCACTTCT
>NZ_JAESDJ010000031.1:0-5508 GCF_019249255.1 Alteromonas lipotrueae
GGTTTCCCCATGTGAGAGTAGCACACTGCCAAGCTCCCATTCGAAGAAAGGGCTATCCTAACGGATAGCCCTTTTTTTATGCGTGATTGAAAGTGAAACGTATTAGCGCATGCCGCAAGCCAAGTCCCATTCGAAGAAATTGCTTCACAACGATTGCTTCACAACGATTGCTTCACAACGATAACTAGCCTAACGGATAGCCCTTTTTTATGCATGATAGAAATAAAAGTACTCGCTATAGCACAAACAAGAGACGGTTAGATATGTACTGGAGTGAGCCTTGATATCTTAAGTTTAAGCGCTACAACTTGAATACCGATAACGCGATACATCTATACTAGTGCTAATACTCGACGCGTTTAAATTTAAAAGTGTGAAAGAGAAGAGCAACCCTTAAGTCGATGTGAATACGCTTGAAGATGTTACCTTACATACCTTAAGAATAAAGTTCGATTATTGGAATAGTTAAAGTCTCATAGAGTATAACTTAGTTTATAATTTTGCTGATTTAACTTCGATTTAATCTGTCATAAAGCTATGAGCGTGAAGCGGACATAATCTGGTTAAGCTCACCTCATCGATTCCGAGCCAACAGCGGAAGTAAGTTTTAACACATATCTGCGCCAAATCTTATCAGAGACAGTAAGGCTAAAGGTAAACTTAGCTTATGTATTTTTATAGTGATACGGTAAAGTAATACTACTTTTATGCTTCAATCCTAACTCTGTCCCTAATAATGATAAATCTAGACTATGTAAAACTATTTACTCGGGTAGCTGCCACTCAAAATATATCTAAAGCTGGGGCTGAATTTGGCTTGTCATCGGCTGTGGCTAGCGCTCATCTTAGTAAGTTAGAGGAAAGTCTGGGTGTTCGGCTAATACATCGTACAACTCGAAAAGTATCGCTTACCGATGAAGGGGAGGAATTTCTTCCAAAGGCTAGGGATGTTCTTGTGTCGGCGGACATAGCTGTATCGTCGGTGAGAGGGGGAGCTAAGCCCAGTGGAAAATTGCGAATAACAGCACCGGTTTCTTTTAGTCATATACATTTAATACCAGCATTAAATGAATTTATGGGAATTTTTCCTGATTTATCTGTAGAGCTTCGTCTCAGCGATACAATAGTCGACATTGTTGAGGGGGGATTTGATATTGCAATCCGAAATGCTGAGCTTAAAGATTCTGCATTGATAGCCAGGAAACTCGCTATAGACAATAGAATTATCTGTGCCTCACCAGAGTACCTTGAAAAGCATGGTAGGCCAGCAACCCCTGAAGCACTGCCAAAGCATAATTGTATTAACCTAATTGGTAATGACAATTGGCTGTTTAGAACCTCAAAGGGCCTATTAAATATTAAGACAAGAGGGGCTTTTACCACAGACAACGGCAAAGCAGTTTGCGATGCATGCGTGAACGGGATGGGGATTGTAATGTGCTCTACATGGATTGCTTATGAGCATTTACGAGCTGGGACCTTAGTCAAAATTCTTGAAGACTACCCATTAGAGGCTGATGCCTCTATATGGGCTGTTTACCCTTCTTCGAAATTGGTTGCCCCTAAAGTTCGTGCGTTTATAGATTACTTTTCTGAGCGTTATGGAAGCCCACCATACTGGGATAGGGTGCAGGGAAGTAGTTTTCCAATATAACGGCCAAATTTATTTGGCCTTTTATTAATATGACCGCGGTAGGGATGATTATTTAATAGGCACTATTGATATTGTAAAAGGTGTATCTGGTTTAGTATTAATCATAGTTGGCGTACCAAATGCAGCGTCAAAATTAGTTACATAGGCAATACCACCACGTACAATAACTTCTCCAGGCGCATCTAACATGTTATTACTGCCGTCGGTATTTCCGTTTTTGGCAAGCAATGTAGCTTGGCCATTCATATCAATACGGTAAACGGCATTATCAAATAAATCGGTAATGTAAAGTGCATTAGAAGGTGCATCCCACTGGATGCCATCACTTGCGATCAAACCTTTATTAAACAGTGTGGTTTCAAGCTTAGAGCTATCTTCATTGAAAGTGCTTTTGTAGATGGTACCGTCTTCCATGATACCGGTATAAAGGTTGCCCTGCCCGTCAACCGCCAAGCCATTTGCACCAAAGCTAAGGCTACCGTCTGATTCAAAGATCTCAAATAGGTGAGAGTCGTGGTTGTTTTTGCTCTGGTATTTAGAAATCTGTAATGGATTTTCAGCCCTAAGTTCATCTATCCTTAATTTATACACACCACTTTTCGTTGATATTCCTTTCTCAGTTGAAAGTACCGTATCAGAGATAAACACATCATTGCCCCTCCACGCTACTGCGTTAGGAAATGAGAACCCTTTTGCAACAACGTCGACATCAATGGCTTTACCATCTATAACATTCACTCGAAGCAAACGAGACTCACCGCCAAACCATAATTGCATGTCGGCAATATAGATGTTTCCATCTGGACCTTTAGCAATCCCCATGGGAGTGACAACACCGCTGTTTGGCTCTAAATCCTGTTGTTTAAATTTGTACCACACAGACACTTGATTTTTGTTATCAATAAGCCCAATCGTTGGAGCTGCCGCTTTAGTTAAGACACCTTGCTCTACAAGCGTCTGGTTATGTAGGTTAGGTGATGTGAACAAAATATTGTTATCTGAATCAAGTGAAAAGCTTGCTGGAGAGTTAAATTGTGCAGGTAAATCTTGCAGCGAGTATTGTTGCTGGGCTAATACTGTTTGAGAGCATGCTGACAGCGCAACAATAGTAAGCATTACACTTAATAAATTTGTATATTTGTTTAGAGTTTTCATGGCGTACCTTTAAATTGTTAACATATGTGCTAAACACAACCGATAACGATTAGATTGCTCTTATCGGCTTACTCATAAGATTGACTATTTTGCAAAACCACCAAGCGGTTTCAGTAGTAGAGGTGAAAGTGAAGCGTGCATCTCACGTAACTCTTGTGGTAAGTCACCTAGGTGTACCATACGGGTGGGTGTTGCTGCTGCAATCCATCGTTCGGCATGATCATTCCAGTTTTCGATATGAATAAAAGAAGCTTCTAAATCTCGAAAACGCTCGTAAACTAATATGTCACCCTCGTCAGATAGGTAATATTGATAGTTTAGTGTGCCTTCTTCTGTTTTGGCTCGTGCAACTTGAGAATTCATTACTTCTTTAAATGCTTCGAACTGGCCTTGATTCAGTTTTGCCTCCACAATCCAACCAAAATTTTCGAAGCTAGTATCGTTTCCATTTTTAATTAGGCTGCCTTCATACTCTTCTCTTGCAAAACCAGCCAGAGGCTTTAACCAAGTAGGTGCTAGCGAAGCATGACGTTCACGAACATCATCTGGCAAGTCACCAAGATGAAGCATGCGTGTTGGATCCGCCGCTGAAATCCAGCGTTCTGCATGAGCATCCCAGTTTTCGATATGCTCATGTGATGCATCGGCATCAGCAAAACGCTCGTAAACTAAAATATCGCCGGCGTCTGACAAGTAATATTGATAGTTGAGCGTACCTTTTTCATTCAAAGCACGGTTCACTTGCGAATGCATTACCGCTTTAAAGTTTTCTAGCTCACCCTCTTTAAGCTTTGCTTCAACAATCCATCCAAAATTCGTAAACATGATTTTCTCCAATTTAGTGGAAGCACTATTTCTTCCGACTTAATAAAAATTTTATATCGAGTCGATAAGTTAACGACGGAAGAAAGATTAACAGAGGAAATTAGCTTTGATAATGAAGGTAATCAGTGAAAACTTCTTAGATTTTGTTGATAATGAGGTGGGTAAGATGGTAACTCACGCAGAAAATCTGCTGATTCAGAAACGCTGATTTATGCGGGTAAATAATTAATCCATGAACGTCCGCCTTGGATTTTAAGCCGAAGAGACTATTACAAGTGCGTAATGGCCGCAATTGACACATATGGGACTACCAGGTCCCATTGAGCCCTATGATTCAGAATTACAAATTAAAGTCTATTTAGGTAAACAGTATGAACACCAAGCGATTCCAAAATCATTCCACAGAAATTGCCTATGAAAGCCTAGTGAGAAATAGAATTTTGCTACACTCGGTTGAATTGATGTAAAGCTACTTATGTAACGTAAATCTACTAAGGTAAGCGCAAATGAGTCATGTTATGAACAGATGACGTCTGAGGTTAAACATTAAACCGGTAATATCTTGTTTCACTTCGATAAAGACAATATCTAACAATATCGTTATGTTAAAAGCCACACATTAGAGCTATATAGTGATAAGAAGAGAGAAAAGGATGTCTGAGAAAATTGTATTAGAAGCAACCTTCAATCCGTCGGTCAAAACCTATTGGTTGGTAAGCTTGTTGTTATTCTCAACGCTTATAGTCATTGGTATTCCATTACTTGTTATATCCATTCCGATATTTTATCTAATCAGCAGTAAAATGATTGCTGCAATGTCCGCAATCATCACCGAACGAAAACTTATAGTAAAAATAGGTATTTTCAACAAGGAAGAGAAAACAATTCCACTTGAGAAGATAACAGATGTAGCTATGACCCAAGGCCCGTTAATGCGCATGTTTAATTTATACAGGTTGTCTTTTGAGACTGCAGGACAATCAGCTCAGGGCGCACTTGTTTCGCTTATAGGAATTGAAGATGCTATCAATTTTAGAGAAACCATTTTGAGCCAAAAAGATAAGGCTGTTCAGGGAAATAGATATACGGCAGAAGTCGAGACAAATACTAACGACGACTTCGCCTTACTACTGCAAAGTACACAGCGGATAGAAGCATTATTAGAGAAGTTGGTTAATTCAAAGTAAAAGTTACTGTAATGAGAAGAGGGAGTAACAGGCTTTAAGTACTCATACCCTCTTAGTCAGACAATCTTCCGCTCGTACTCTAGATGATAATTTATCTCTATTAAGTCACCCGCCAAATCCTAGATGAAGTTAAATATAAACACAGTAAGTACAGTGGCTGTCTTAGCGATTACTTGTGGGTAAATAGAATACATAAGGTGAACCAAGTCTATGCAATTGATTTTGAGCTATGACGGTTTATGACGATATAGAGAAGTGAGTAGTACGCTGCTAACAATATACGAGTGATTAGCAATACAGTAAGAAAGCGTAATCAGCCTTAAACCGGTGTAAAAGAAGGCTAATAGCTAGTTTGAAAAACTTTATAAAATTATTTTAAGAAAAGTGTTGATCCAAAAGCTGATTCGCGTAGAATGCGCGCCTCGCTTCAAGGAGTTGGCAACAATAACGAGAAGCGGTTTTTATTAGCTCTACGGAGTTAACAACGGTTCGAAAAGAAATTTACGAAAAACGTTGACACTGAAAACAAGAAGCGTATTATACGCCTCCCGCTCAAGCAGAGTGAGTCACCAAAAAGCAACGGCTTACGGTGAGGTTACGTTAAGTAACCACGTTCTTTAACAATTTAGACAAGACAATCTGTGTGGGCACTCATTAAGAGTGTCACACAACGACGATTCATATTCG
>NZ_JAESDJ010000032.1:0-4709 GCF_019249255.1 Alteromonas lipotrueae
GGGCTCCTACCTAACCTTTGTGTGTGACAACGTAAATGTTAGACCAACCTATTAGGTTGGGGAGTCCAATTATCTCGCGGGGGACAAATACACGTAGGCTCCCCTCGCTCTGCTCGGTATTTTAGCCTACGTATATTTGCCCGTTATGCGGCGCGTTAGGTGCCAAGAGGAAGCGATGGCCACACCAATACATAGCAAACTCATCAATAGGGCAGCCAGGGAAATTCTGAAGCCGGTTGGATTAGTTAGAAAAGGACAATCTAGGGTTTGGCTGGACGATAATGGGTGGTGGCTTACAATGATCGAGTTTCAACCATCTAGTTGGTCTAAAGGTACTTATCTGAATGTAGGGATATCGTGGCTTTGGTACCCGAAAGAATTTATGTCTTTCGATATTGGATACAGAGAAAATTCATTCATAGAATTCAAAGACGAAGATTCTTTTTTTCCAGAAGCGATCGCGCTTTCAGAGAAAGCAAAGGTTAAAGCCCTTGCCCACAGACATTTAATGTCATCTCCAGAACTTGCTAAGGAGTTTGTATTGACGAACACTGTGGGGGACAAACAGAACATTTGGGCATGCCTAAATAAAGGATTAGTTTGTTTACATGCTTCAGATTTTCAAAGCGCAAACATGCACTTGGAAAATGTGCTGCAATGCAACGATGACAGGGATTGGGCTATTTCGGTAAAGGACTTTACAAAATCAGTATTAAACCTCACACCAAAGGAACAACTTCTGGCTGTAAGGAATGCAATTATTCATTCACGTAAGCTTAAAAAGCTGCCAGAAATGGAGTTTTTGTTTGGCAATGGCACCTAACAAAAAAATTAAGTCGCTCACTTCGTTCGCTGGGACGCATACATGCGGGGCGGCTTCGCCATTATGCCCCACATGCCTGCGCCCCTTATTTAAAAGTTATGTTCACAGGTAACTTATGAGATTTTTCGTTTCTTATTTAACCGTATGCTTAATCTCTATGTTCGTAGGTTATCAAATCCACGACTATTTGCTTTCTGAAAAACTGCAGGCACAAAAAGCCGATCACATTATCGGGCAAGCTGGATTAATTGGTTTGATTACCTCTGGTCTACTATCACTGGAAGAACCAGAAGGAGAAGACATACAAAGATTTATCAATGGTGCTCTAGTTTTGGAGGCAGAGAAGTATAAAGAATTTGCAAAGTCGTCTTCTCACAGCTCTGCTGAATTCGTGGGGAGCATTTCAGAAACAATTGAAGATTACCTTATTAAGAATCCTTCAAAACCTTGTATTTCTAGTTCACCCAAAGAAGTTTACAATTGCGAGTACAAACTTAAACTAGGCCAGTTAAACAAGGTCTTAGATAATTTAGTGATTAAGTGAACATAACAATCTGCTGTAGTCGCTCGCAGGCTCGCTGGGACGCAAACACATGGGCTGCGTCACTTCGTTCCTAATTTTAGCCCATGTGTTTCCGCCCCTAAGCAGGGCGTTAGGTTTCATTGTGAGATTACTTGTAATCGCAATTTTGGCTGTTGTTTTGTTTTTCCCGTTGTATTGGCTGTTTTATTTCATCACAGGCCAAGAGTGGACAGCTTGGATTGCAGGTGTTTTGATTTGGATAGTATTCCCAATCATAATGTTAAAAATTTGGGAAACTGAATGGCGCGGAAGACTAGTTAGAATACTCAATTATGCAATTGCAACAATGTTGCTAGTACTTTCTGCTATATACTTGTATCAAAGCTATTCAGCTTCAGAATCATTGTCGGGTCCAATTGGTTTCTTTGTGTTTTTTGGCTTGCCTTCAATTTATTATCTTTTTAAGGGTAAGTTCCATATAAATTTAAAAGGCGGAGATGAAACCTAACAAACAAATTATGGCACTCGCTAACGCTTATGTGGACTCCCCATAGTCAACAACTATTTTTACCGTTCAAGATGTAATGCGTGCTTATGTACGAGCTCATAATGGGAAGCTATCCCGGCTCTATGATATTTACGCGAACTTGATGCCACATCTCGCTGGCGGGCTTTTATGCCCTGAGCGCAGCACTGGCTTACCAAGCTGATTTTTATCTTGTATGGCGCATTTAGTTGTTAACTTAAAACTAAGCAGCTAATAACTCTGCTTTATACTCAGTTCCGTTGCGTAGCAACGAAAATGCCGTTCTGACGGTTTTATTGGCAAGAGCTACAGCTGCACAACGCTTACCTCGCCGCTCTACTAGCCCTTTAATCCATTCATCTTTCTTCGTTCGCGAATCACGTTTAACCGCCTGGTTTACTGCTGACATCGCACCTGCGACCAAGTTAGCGCGCAATGACGAGTTCCGTATATTTTTACCTATAGACCCCAAACACACTTTACCACCTGAAGAATGTTGTATTGGCGTTAAACCGATACACGCAGCAGCGTCTCGGGCTTTTTTGAAAACGCCTAACTCACAACAACCTAGCGCTATGTACAGGTTAACCGCATTTGTCGGGCCAACACCTTCTATCTTCATGAGATTTTTGCAAGCTTCTGATGCTCTGCTGGCTCTAGCTACACTCTTTTCGTAGTGTTTTACGAGCTCTATACTCTTGAGATATTGATGCCATGCCGTGTGTAATGCCTCTCTGAATATCGCGCTAAATCCATTTTCTGCATCTTCCAATATCGACTGTATTGCACTGTTCAACCCCACATCTGTTGGTGACAACTTAATGTTGAACTCTAAAAGTAACGAACAGAGTTGATTCCCGTAAGCAACTTTATGCTTTACTGATAGTTGATGCATACGGACAAGTGATTGAAGCTCCTGCTGCTCCTTAGACTTCCCGCTAATAAAATTCACGTTACTAAGTTGTGATGCCTGTAAAACCGCTTCAGCATCGTTCTTATCAGTCTTTTGGTTTTGACGAATATTCGATACAAGCTTAGCTGATATTAAACGGGCATCATGCCCGTATTCACGCGCATATTGATACCAATAATTTGACGTCGCACACGCTTCAAAAACAACTGTCATTGGTTTTTGAGTGGCTAGCCAATTAGAAAAAGCAGTGGGCGTCATCGGCATATTACGAACTATCTTATTCGATTTGGCGACACAAACCTGGATCTCTTTTTTTGCTAAATCTACACCAGTGAGCATATTATACATAGATGGACTCCTATCTAACCTTTGTGTGTGACAACGTAAATGTTAGACCAACCTATTAGGTTGGGGAGTCCAATTATCTCGTTGGGACGCTAACACGCAGGGCCGCTTCGCTATTATGCCCTACGCGTTATCGCCCCTTATTTAAAAGTTAAGTTTTCAGTCATATAGTAACCAGGAGTAGTTATGAAATCAAAATACGCCATAGGGATAATTTGTCTCTTATTTATTCAAACGTTATCTGCTGATACTGTAACAGGCAAAGTTTCTCAAATCTGGGTGAATCAAAAAGTATGGTTTCGTCTTGATACGATGCCTTCAGCTAGTAATCTAAATGTCGAATGCAATGTGACCGCTCGTTTTGTCGCGGACGCAACCACCGATAAAGGACGTGCTATTTACTCAGCCATTTTGATGGCCAAAGCCTCTGGCAAAGAAGTTCTTGTCGTAGGAGGCGGTAACTGTGATTTGCATAGCGACTCTGAAGGTATAGCTTATATCAGCATTCTTCCATAAAAACTTAACAATGCGCTTAAGTCGCTCCCTGCGGTCGCTGGGACTCATACGCGGGGCGGCTTCGCCATTATGCCCCACGCATCTGCGCCCCTTAGCTTAAAGTTAGGAGTCAGGATGGAAACTGATAATACAGTGAATTGTTGTAAGCACGGTGAACAACAAGCTACTTTTGTGTGCCAGCATCTCATGGACAGTATGACAACGAAGAACAAAGTAGGTTACAACTCAGCACCAGAATCAGACGACAACAAAAGACCAGATGCTTGGTGCAATCAATGTGAAGTTAAACGGTTAGAATGTGGTGGTGACTGGAATGAAGAGTCTGAAGCATTCGCGAATATAAAGTTACTTTGTGGCTGTTGCTACGACCAAGCGAAAGTAATCAACACCTCTAGTAAAAGTTGGTGGAAGTTTTGGCATTGACACCTAACAAAAAAATTAAGTCACTCACTTCGTTCGCTGGGACGCATACATGCGGGGCGGCTTCGCCATTATGCCCCACGCATCTGCGCCCCTTAGCTTAAAGTTAGGAGACAAGGAAATGTCAGCAGGCGTCGCACAAGCAAACAAATTTTACGAAGAAGTCGCAGCGACTCAAATAGTTTGGTTTGGTTGCCTCCCAAACGAAATACTCTTAGAGTTTGATGTTAGTGACAACAAAGTATCGTTGCCCCTATGGTCTTCCAAATCTAGAATCGAGAGGCTTAAAAAACTGAATCCTGAATTGCTCGGAGAGGTCGAAGCACAAAGTGTTAGCTGGGCGCAATTTAAGGAGCACTTCTTACCTATCCTACAGGATGATGAGAAAGTAGTTGGGGTAAACCTTTCAGGGAAAAACCTGACCGGCATAGATATTCCAGCATCAATACTAGTTAAGCAAGTAGAGGCATTTGGGTAATGTCTCCTAACAAAAAAATCAAGTTCGCCCGCTGCGCGGGCTGGGACGCAAACACGCAGGGCGGCTTCGCCATTATGCCCTGCGTGCTTGCGCCCCTTATTTAAAAGTTATGTGCCAATGGTAATTGAACAGGGGTTTTCATTTGGGGATTAAAAAACGGAGTAA
>NZ_JAESDJ010000033.1:0-4619 GCF_019249255.1 Alteromonas lipotrueae
ATATTGAACTGTGCCCTTGGAGTGTTGCTTTTGATAAATCAGAGGGGCACTTAATTATAAGTTGTGTTTGGCCTAAGGCAGATTATGTATATGAATTAGTGGCAGATTTGGCACAAAAACATGAACTTTCAATATTTAGCCCCCAAGCCGAGCTTATTGTTTATCCCGATGGTTCGGAAGGTGATTCTAATAACCCTTGGTGGAAGTTCTGGTAAAAGTATACCTAACAAGCTGTTAAACAAGGACAAAAAACAGTTGGTTTTTGCTCCTTCGTCGCTAATTTTAACCAACTATTTTTTGCCTGTTAACAGGGCGTTATAGCTAAATAAAATCGACAGTGTTTTAATTAATTCTGAATCAATTTAACGGAGAAGATGGAGTATGAAAAAAAAGTACATATGCCCTAAATGTGGTTCCGAAGATACATATAAGGAGCGTGTAAATGGAGCCGATTCAGGTGATCGTATTTGCAAATCTTGTGGGTACACAACGTCTGCGAACTCGTTCAAACCTAAAGAAGAAGATGATTCTGAGCAAAAGCTATAACAAAACGCTCAAGTCGCAACCCGCTCAGCGGGCCGCTGGGACAAAAACACAATGCGGCTTCGCTATTCTCGCATTGCGCTTTTGCCCCTTAGCTTAGTGTTAGGCGTCATTTACTTACAGCATTAAAAAGTAGGTTCGGCCGTGACATTACAGCATCGAGGCTGTTTCGCTAGGTTGTCCTTACGGCTTGCTTTTTTGGTAGTTTCAACGGCTTTAGCAACGCGCTTTTCATTAACACCGCAACGCCAACATTCAACATCACCAGTCTTTTAAACTCGTTCTTTTATCCAGCATTACCGTTAACATCTGGCATTTCGCACAGGGTTGTTTTATCTTAAATTCAATAATTTAAACAAGCTAGCTACTTGGCTAGTGGTGGCAGCAAAGCTGCGTACGTTCCTTTGTACGCCTAACAAAACGCTGTTGGCACTCCCTCCGGTCGCTGGGACGCTAACACGTGGGCTCGCTTCGCTCGGATTTTAGCCCACGTGCTAGCGCCCCAAAGCTTAGTGTTATATGGCTGAAGCTCTGTTCAGTCACCTCTATTGGAGTAAGTATGGCTAATTACATTGACGGATTCGTGTTTCCCCTTTCTCGAAATCATCTAAATGAATACAAGCGGCTTGCTGAGTCAGTTGCACAGATTTGGAAAGAACATGGTGCACTTGATTACTTCGAGTATGTCGGTGACGATATGAGCCTTGAAGGTACCCGCTCGTTCACTGATGTCGTAGCGGCAACGGATAATGAAATCGTCGTATTTGGATGGGTAGTATTTGATTCTCGTGAGACACGTGATTTGGCAAACGAGAAGGTTAGTTCAGATTCAAGGGTGGTTGATTTGATTAATTCATCTAATTCAGGTTTTGATGCTAAGCGAATGGTGTACGGAGGGTTCAATTCCCTTGTTCGAACTTGTGATGTAAACGCCGTATAACAAGCAAATTAACAGGACTAAAAACAGCGGGCTGTTCGCTTCGCTCCATTTTAGCCCACTATTTTTAGCCCATTATTTGGGCGTTATAAGACAAAGGAAACTCAGTGAACAAGGTTGTTATCAGTATCCTTTCAATATTACTCCTGCTAACCAACGTGTTTTGGTTGTATCGGAGTTTGGATAACGGTGTCTCTTTAACTTACATGGAAGCAAGCCTAGAAACCCAAACTAAAATATCGGAGCAACTGTTCGTTCTAACAAATGCGCAGCTCATAGGTAAAAGCGTCAACGAAGTTGATAATATTGTTCCACTGGATATTTATGGCTCTCGACCATTCATAAAAGATGATTGCTTATATTATGGTAGCGTATGCCTAATCGTTGGCACCAATGGCACTATTCAGGGTTTTAAGTAACATGTCTTATAACAAAAAAATTAAGCTCGCCCGCTGCGCGGGCTGGGACGCAAACATGCGGGGCGGCTTCGCCATTATGCCCCACATGCGTGCGCCCCTTATTTAAAAGTTATGTGCCATGATTAAATTACTACCCACTGAATATAAAGAATATTTGGAATTCACCAAAATTTACTACGGTGAAACCTCTTTAGATAATGCTGATTATTTTGACTTAGAGCCATTGCACTCAATACAAGAATTGAACGATGACATTAAAATAAATGAATACGTGCCCGGTTTTATTGCTTTCGCCTCAAATGGCGGCGGTGAAATATATGCATTTAACCCTGCGGGAGAAATCTTTCTTCTTCCTTTAATTGGCATGGCAAATGATACTGCAATTAAAGTGGCAGATTCGTGGCAGCACTTTTTAAATCATGTAGTTAGCACATAACAAATAACTGTAGCCGCTCGCTGGCACTCACTGGGACAATAACACGTAGGCTCAGTCGCTTCGCTTCCATTTTAGCCTACGTGTTATTGCCCCTAAGTTGGGGTGTTATGCATTAAAAGGAGTTTATATTGCACAAGGCAGTTAAAGTGTTCTTAATCGGTATGTTTATCGGCCCAATACTAGCCGAAACACTCGGATTCATATCTTCTTTTACAATGCTTATAAGTGTGGAAATGGGAAGAATTATTCGGTTATCCGCGTCTTATCTGGGTCCATTAAGCTCGATTTGGTTTTCCTTGGCATTGGTGATGGCGGTTTTAGAGACTAAGCCTATCCGGTATAAGGTTATGGTGTTTCCTGTTGCAGCTTTGTATGCACTGTCTACATCCTACATCTTTGTGGATTCAGATAGCGTTGCTGAAACATTATTGTTTAACATCAATTATCTTTGTGGACTTGCTAGTCTAACGATTGCGGGCTTCTTAATTCTTCATCACTTCAAAACTCAATATGAGGTCATTTCGAAGCATGCATAACAAAAAAATTAAGTTCGCCCGCTGCGCGGGCTGGGACGCAAACACGCAGGGCGGCTTCGCCATTATGCCCTACGTGCCTGCGCCCCTTATTTAAAAGTTATATTGCAGGAGTAACATGGAAAGTCAGCTCGTAGTTTCATCAATATGGGAAGATGAATCTTTATTTGAAATCTCTATATTCGGTAGTAATGGGCAGTTCTCTGGCCAAGCAGATTGCTATACAAATAGAGAGGAGATTGAGCATCTGGGAAGACTTCTTGAGAAGTTTCCTCGAACCACAAAAGATGAGCTCGAGTTCAAAAGCCGTTCCACCCCTGATCTTTCTTATTTTTCCATTCATGCTTTCTGTACAGACAGTTCTGGCCATACAATGTTTGCTGTTACTATTGCTCACATCGAATCTTTCACTAATGTCAGAAACGAAAGCTATAAAGTTAACTTTGATATGAAAGTCGAGCCTCAAGCAATTTGTAACTTTGGTATACAGCTTCAGCGCATAGCGGTTAACCCTCTTGGTAAAACAAAGGCTGTATTGAAAAATGCAATATAACAAAAAAATTAAGTACGCCCGCTGCGCGGGCTGGGACGCAAACACGCTGGGCGGCTGCGCCATTATGCCCTACGTGCCTGCGCCCCTTATTTAAAAGTTATGTTCTAGTATGAATAACCAAGCTCAAGTTGATTTGTTTAAAAGTCGTTGTCGGTCGTCTTTTGACGCTGTAGCCCAAGAGTATGCTCTTAAAGAGTGTATCGTTTGTGGCGGCACTTATATCAACCCGTTTAAAGTTAGGTTTAAGAATCCAGATATTTTTATTGGATTTGAGGGCATACACTGGGGCTTTGGTCTTCTAACAACATTTGGTGCAACAAAATTAAGTGAGCCATTTACAATAGAGCAAGCCATTTGTTATTTGGATGGCTTGGAAAAGTTGCGAGAACGAGATGCACATAGAACATCTGGTTACCAGAAGATCCTTGCTCTTGATATAGACTTTATTACTCAAAACCTCTCCTTCTTTCTTGAAGGCGGGTTCAAGTCGGTCACTTCAGAACTAAACAAAACTGAAGTAGTACTCAGGAAGTTTTACGCTCGAACATAACAATCACATTAAGCCGCTCGCAGGCTCGCTGGGACAGTAAAACGTGGGCTCTGTCGCTTCGCTCGGATTTTAGCCCACGTATTACTGCCCCTTATGTGGGTGTTATGTGCCAAGAGGATAATATGGGATACAGTCCTTTATTAGAAGTTCAAGATCAGACTTTGGTCATCACTCAGTCAACTTTATCCGAGTTAAAAAGTTTTAAAGATAGCGAGTTTTTTTCTGAACTGCCCGGAAGTGTTCCAAACGAAAAACAGCTATTAACTAAAATGTTAGACTCAATTTTAGACACTCTAATTAATGGCCTTTTGCAAAATCCATCAAAACTTTGGGTCATGGAAACTTTCTTGCCAGAATTAGAAATCATGGAAATGCAAGACACTGAAGCGAAAGAACACTTTGGGGACCATTTAGAGATAATTATGGATATCTTAAATATAGAAAGCTCAGATGGCTTATTGAGCTACTACTTGTAAGGATGTATTGGGTGGCACATAACAAAAAAATTAAGTCACTCACTTCGTTCGCTGGGACGCATACACGCAGGGCGGCTTCGCCATTATGCCCCACGTGCCTGCGCCCCTTATTTAAAAGTTAGGCATTTTAAGGTAATCGTAAACAATGGATTTATTTTTAGAGCTCCTAGGA
>NZ_JAESDJ010000034.1:0-4373 GCF_019249255.1 Alteromonas lipotrueae
ATGGTAATACCACGAGCTTTTTCTTCAGGCGCGTTATCGATTTGATCGAAAGCCTGAGCTGAACCACCGTATGTCTTAGAAAGAACAGTAGTGATTGCCGCAGTTAGAGTAGTTTTTCCGTGGTCAACGTGGCCAATAGTACCAACGTTTACATGGGGTTTCGTACGTTCAAACTTTTCTTTTGCCATTTCTATTATCCCAGCAAAGTTACTTTAAAAATTTATGAAATTCTATAAACATGAGCTGGGGAGAAACTGGTGCTGATAGGCAGATTTGAACTGCCGACCTCACCCTTACCAAGGGTGCGCTCTACCAACTGAGCTATATCAGCACTGATTTGGAGCGAGCAGTGGGAATCGAACCCACATCATCAGCTTGGAAGGCTGAGGTAATAGCCATTATACGATGCTCGCAAATCCTAATTCTCTGGCCACCTCATAAAAAAGTGGTGGAGGGGGCAGGATTCGAACCTGCGAAGGCTGAGCCGTCAGATTTACAGTCTGATCCCGTTGACCGCTTGGGTACCCCTCCAGATTGATGGTGCCGACTGCCGGAGTCGAACTGGCGACCTACTGATTACAAGTCAGTTGCTCTACCAACTGAGCTAAGTCGGCACTACATCAAGTGGGTGCGCATTCTAGAGTAATGAATTACTCAGTGCAAGTGTTGTTTTGAAAAATTTTACTTTTTCTTTTTTAACCGATAAAAACTTATCAATCAAACCAGTTACGTAAGAAGCTCGCTTCTTGCGTAGCGGGCCAAACCTTGCACCACCAAATGAGCGGGACGAATCCTAACATCGCTTTCAAGGAATGCAAACATTTTTTTGTCCCCACCCCCTAAAATTATATCAAAATCGGTTTGTTTGCTGGATAAGTAATCAACGGCGCTCAAATAAACACCATACACTGCGGCATAGCAGCCTGTTGCAACACATTCTTCGGTATCGTTGCCCAGGGTGAGACTGGTCGGAATTTCGTCATTTGCATACACTTTCTTAGTGGAATTAAGTAATGCTTGTTTCATTACTTGAAAGCCAGGGGTGATCCAACCGCCTAAATGTTGACCATCTACCACAAAATCAACCGTAATTGCTGTGCCCACATCCATCACAAAAAATGCTTTTTGTGATTTTTCTGCAGCACAAACCATGGCAAGCCATCGATCAACCCCCATTTTTTTTTCGTTTTCGTAACTATTTTTTATGCCGAAGGCTTCTCGCTCGGTATTTTTCTCTTCAACAGCGATATTTCTCTGTTCGCAAGCGGCGAAAATTTGTTCGACCGCATCTGCTTTTCGTACTGAGGCTAAATATAAGTGGGAAATATTTTGCTGTTTATCGATAAAAGAAAGTAAATCGGATAAATTTTCTGTGGCGGTTGGCTCATTTTCGGCATTAGATAACAAACAATATTTAAATCGCGTATTACCAACGTCCACTAAAACGACATTTTTATCGGTTACCACGTAAGCTAACCTCTCCACCGTGGAATCGAGTAATGCCATCTTGGGTTTCTACCAACAATGCACCGCTGGCATCTACGCCTCGATCAATACCAGAAAAACGCTTTTCGCCCATTTGTAGCACAATCCTTTTATCTGCATACAGGTCTAGTGCTTCCCAATGAGGTGCGAACGGGCCAAAACCTTGTTGGGTGAACTTAGGTAATAATGCCCAAAGGGATTTTATTATGGCTGCCGCTAAACTATTTCTATCTGGCGTGTGTCCTAAATAAGATGTTAAATCGCTATGAGGCTGTCCAACGTCATATTGGCTATCAGGAACACACACATTTAAGCCTATTCCAATAACAGAATGCGCAGTAGCACCAATTTGGCCTTCAACTTCTATAAGAATGCCGGCGAGCTTTTTACCTTGAAGATAAATGTCGTTAGGCCACTTCAGTTCAGTATCATCTACGCCAAAGTCTTTTAATGCTTCACATACTGCCAAACCAACCATTAATGACAAACCCGCCATGCTTTGGTAACCATCCGGGAAAGACCAATACATAGAAAACGTTAAGCTACCACCAATAGGCGCTAACCAGGTTCTACCATGACGACCACGACCCGCCGTCTGAATTTCAGCGAATATTGCATCACCATCAGCTAATTCATGACGAGCATTAGCAATTCGCTTTTTCATTTCAGTATTAGTAGAAGGTAAAACCGACTCAACATCTATCATGGCGCGCTTAGTATTACCTAAGTGCTTCTTAATACTCTCTGCATTTAACAAAGAAAAACCTCGCTCTAAACGGTAACCCTTACCTTTAACTTTAAAAACATCTAATCCCCAGTCAGAAAGCTGAGAAATATGGCCTGCTACAGCGGTGCGGGAAAGACCAACTTGTTGCGCTATGGTTTCACCTGAATGGAAGTGTCCATCAGACAACAAGGCCAATATATGTTTTCTGACTGATTTTGACGCCTGCCTCATAATTGCTGTCTCATAATTGAATGAGTCCTTCCTTACCAACTAAACGTACTTCTGGCTCGAGTGTTATTTTAAATTTACTTTCTACCGCATGCATTATTTGTTTAGCTAGGGCAATTAAGTCATTTCCCAGCGCGTTTCCTATATTAGTTAATACTAGCGGCTGTGTAGGGTGACACCTAACATCATTAAGCGCCTTTCCTTTAAAACCCATCTGATCGATAAGCCATGCAGCAGGTACTTTTACCTGATTTTCTGACACCGGGTAACTCGGTATATCAAGATAGTGACATTTGAGTTCTTCAAAATGCGTTAATGCAATAACAGGGTTCTTAAAGAAACTACCTGCATTTCCAAGCTGCTTAGGATCAGGAAGCTTGGCTTTTCGCACTTCTATTACCTTATTAAAGATATCTTTCGCACTAGGGCAGTCTATAGCCGACAATTCACCATAACTCGCCACAACGTCGTACGCCTTGGGAAGTGTAAAATTCACTTTGGAGATAAGCGCTTTACCATATAAGGCGTGTTTAAAAATACTATCGCGGTAACCAAACTGGCAATCCGCCCCCTTTATAAGAAAGGGTTCTTTTGTTTCAAGTAGTATCGCTTCTATAGAATCTATGAAGGAATGTACCTCTACACCGTAAGCCCCAATATTTTGAATAGGCGATGCGCCTACGGAACCTGGGATCAGCGCAAGGTTTTCAAGGCCAAACCAGCCATTTTGCATACACAGCGATACAAACTCATGCCAATCTTCCCCCGCCCCAACACTAATATGATGATGTGATTCGGTGTCGTAGTGGCTAATACCCTTAATTTTATTTACTAGCACCACACCTTCGAAGTCATCCAAAAATACCGAATTGCTTCCACCACCTAAAATATACGTATTAATTTCGGGATTGTAAGCTTTTAAAAATGAATCTACAGAGTCGAATTCGACGATAGATGCGCAATTCGAGGCTAATGAAAAGGTATGATATTGCTTTAATGAGGGCATAGCACTTTATAGAAGAATAATAATGCGCTAATGGTAGGTGAAGCTGATGTTAATTAAAAGCAGTTTAGAGGGATTGGTTAAGGAGATCGCCCCCTGTATATATTTCACACATTGCAGAGTTTGCAACCATTGCCCGTCGACTTTTATCTGTTATTAGTCACAAATAACATAAAGTTAGGTAGTGGCATAAAATATGAATCTTTACTTCTTACACTGAAACGTTTTGTCTCTTTTTGAGCAGAACGCACTTAAGTAAATGGAGTTTATTATGAAAAAGCTTTCACTATCTATGTTAATGAGCACACTAATTTCGAGTTTGGTTATGGCCTCGTCCAACGGTAAGATAGAGACTAGTTTTACGGGGTTAGATTCTGATGGTGACGAATTACTCACATCGAGTGAATTGGAAGGAACATCAATAGCGCCTTTTTTAGGAAATATAGACACAAACAGCGACTCTGCTATAAACCTCTCCGAATTTAACGAATTCGTAAAAGCAAATACCAGCAAATTTAGTGAGGATGTGATTGCGACTGTTAATGAAAATAGTGTAGAAGACGCCGTTAGCGTAGAAAAGGTAGATGATGTAGAAAACACCGCCATGGTATCAGCGGTTGTTGTTAATTTTGAAAAAGCGGACATAAACGAAGATGATACATTGTCATCTGCTGAAGTATCTAAAGCCAATATAGACGGAAACTTCACTAAAATGGATAAAGACGGGGATGGGGCGATCACCAGAAAAGAACTTGAACATTATCTGAAAAAGAAAGGTAAGCAATAAGTATCTTTGTTTTCAAACAATGAGCAATGCGGATTAATAACCCGCCTAGCTTCACTTTCCTGCAGGCATAAAAAAAGCCCTTATCATACGATAAGGGCTTTCTTCGAATGGGACCTGGCAGTGTGCTACTCTCACATGGGGAA
>NZ_JAESDJ010000035.1:0-4217 GCF_019249255.1 Alteromonas lipotrueae
CTTTTATATCATTCGATTTTTCAGTACCCAAATTGTCAATGCTTATACCTATTAGCTTACTATACAGTTCAACCAATTGATTTTGATATTCACTTGGCAAGTTATTCTTAATGCTCTTTGTACTATCTTCCAATTCACCAACAGGCACGATTCTAGTAAGACCTAAATATATTACAGCCCTCTCCTCTAAGCTTTGTTTTTGTCCTTGTGGGTAATTAGGAATTAATCTATATCTACTTTCACCTTGTTTTGCATTATGCCTTCTAAAATCACATGAATTACCATCATACTTTACCGTGTAAAGTTTACCTTTTACCCCTTTAGCAGGGTCGTTATACTGTTTGTCGCCTTTAGTTAATGACTCAATTTTTGGGTTTACTGTTTGATTAATATTTTTAATAACATTGAGGAGCTTGGTATCTACATCTGGGTTAGTTTGCTTGATTCTTTGATAGGAATTACCAATTATATGTAAAATAGAACTTTTACAGGTCCCATTTTCCCCCGATATTGCATTAACTCCACTTGTAAACGTTAGTTCTAAGTCCTGTAGCTTCCTGTAATGAGTGAAGTTAATGCCATTTATCATATCTATGAAGTCCTATTTCTAACTTATTTTTTATGGATGTATATTTACTAGTCAATTTACACAAATACTTATAAATATTCTAGATTGAAAAGTTAAAAGTAAACTTAATGATTAACCCAGGCTCAGCGTGCTGAGCATCTGGGAATCGCCCAACAGCATATGACCTCGTTTGATAAAGGGATTAGGAAGGTGCCTGCCTTAATGCTACCGGTACTGGCTAAGCTATTTGGCACTAGCGTGGATGAACTGGTGGGACTTAAAGATACAGCAACTTAGTGAGGGC
Source organism: Alteromonas lipotrueae (assembly GCF_019249255.1). Lineage (NCBI taxonomy): Bacteria > Pseudomonadati > Pseudomonadota > Gammaproteobacteria > Alteromonadales > Alteromonadaceae > Alteromonas > Alteromonas lipotrueae. The sequence goes on from NZ_JAESDJ010000035.1 coordinate 873, forward strand.
CAATGCCCAAGCTTCATCGTCAGATAGAGCAAGCCGCTTTACTGCCTAAAGCTAAGCATAAATTTGTCAGTGAGTTGTTAGATACCGTTATACAGCGCATTAAAAAGCCCGCAAATGCGGGCTATGTAGATTTATTTAAGTTGTAATAACAAGGTATTAAAGACTTCATCATAAGACCTAGATGTAATTTCTTCAGTTGTATCTTCTACAACCTCTAGTTCTTTCTCGTAATCAACCAATTGAAAGCCCACATAACCGGAACTCCAAAAGTAGACATAACCGCCTTTTTTATCTAAATCAAATTGAACCCCAGATAAATCGCCTAAATCACCATCTTTTTCATCAACATATTTAAGCTCGAAATCATCTACAAGAAGGGACTTAACATTTATGTTAAACCACTCTAGTCCAGTTTGTTTTTCATTCATAAAAACCTACTTTGTTTCAATTACATCTGAAATATTACGGAAACGAGGATTAACTTGACCACCTTGCTTATTCAATTTAAATAATTGAGATTTTGGAGCACCGGGCCCAAGAGTCTTAAACCAATCAGATTTAGCACCCTGCAACAAACCATTGGTTGGAACATCAAATTCTACATAATTACTGCCAGCTTTCGCCCGCTTGCGGAATGATGACGCACCAGAATTAGCAACAAAAGTGAGGCCACCACTCCCTTCTTGAACTGTACCAGTCGATTTCATTTTCCCTAGCTCATCGGGAGACATCCAACGACCAACACGAGTATCTGCACTTTTTGTAACATTAGTTCATGCCCATATATCGTAGGCACAAAAAAGCCCCGAAAAAGGGGCTGTAATAATCTAAATTACTTGGGTGCTAGCAGTTTTGTTAATCTAATTTCTACCGATCCGTACCCCATCAATCTATCAACGGGGTAACTCTTAGTATCAATGTCATCTATCGTAATAACATCTTCTAAAATTGGCTCAAGCGAGTTTTCATCATAGGTACATAAAACCCCTGTTGCCTCTCCTTCCTCCCATCGTAAAAACTTTGGCATACTCCATTCTTTACGATCAAATCCACCAAGACGACCAATGACTTTCCATTCATTTTCAAGCAGACCCAAGTCGCCGAATTGACCTCTAAGAATTTCACGCCCAGGAACTAAAGTTTCATCTACTGCGAGATCGCTTTCATTCACAACAAGTGGACCGAAAAAATACCCAAAGATAATGCCACTACCATTCATCCTCACAACTACGCCTCTAGCGTATCCACCCTCTCTAAGGGGAATTGAAATGCAATCACCCTCTGAATAATTTAGTGATTTTGCCATCAGAGTTTCTCACCTGCTTTTCGATATATGTCACGTTTAGGGTTAGTAGGGCTAACAGGTCTTCTCTTATTTAATCCACCATTTGCGGCTTGAGCTTCAGGGTGCTTGTCATAAATAATTTGTTCTCTACCACGTTGTGCTTTACAGCAATCTGATCTTCGGTCAACCTCAAAATCAAGGTCCTTGGTATCCTTGTTCCTAGCATGCTCACCACGGCGCCGATTAAGGTCGATACTTTTTCCTGTTCTTTTTACTGCCCCATCAGCATCCCGGAGCTTATATGTTCCACCCTTTGTAACATAAGAAATTCCAGCCTCTAACCCATTTTTAACTCCTGCTTTGACTAAGCCAGCAGGGTTTAACATCGTCACTATTCCGCCTGCGCTGTAAGCCGTTGACGTTTTATCAGCACCAAGGGAACTAGTCAAATCTGAAGTTAAACCAAATGTAACTTCGTCTAATGCGCCACCAGCAAAATCCAACGCACCTTGACCAAAATCGCCCCAGAAGCTTGAAGTTTCAACCGCCCCCGCATTAGTGGAAAACCCTCCACCAATAGCAATGGTTCCCATTGGGTCTACGTAGCTTACAGGGTTATGACCCACATAGGCATACCGGTTCATACCATCTTGATACCCTAATGGATCGGCCTGAAGAAACTTCCCCCACTTGGGCTCATAATACCTCGCACGATTATAATAGTGTCCAGTTTCACTGTCTAGACGCCTAGCAGCATACCTTAAAGGGTTGCCAATTTTACTGTAATCGTAACTTTGTCCAAAAGGGCCGTAACTATATTTCTCTACTAGTTGAGCACTTGCATTCGACATTGCTACTACCGAGCCAATCTCATCTGTGTGGTAATAGTACAGATTTCCCTGATAGATATACGCTATTGGATTGTCTATGCCAGCGCCATATATATACCGCTTAGTAACATTGCCCATGTCGTCATATTCAGCAATTACTTCATCACCATCGTACAGAAAAGTGGTAGATTCACCGTTGACCGTTTTAGAGCTGCGACGACCTAAGCCATCGTAGGTATAATTGACGTGTGGTGTAATACCTTCGAACCCTACGCTAGTTAATTGATTTAGTTCATTGTGGCTGTAAGACATTGCCCCAAACGTGGCTAAGTTACCATTTTCATCAAAGTCGAGTTCGTTATCGCCTACGCTAATAGATTGATTTAGTTCATTGTTATCATATAGCTCTAAGTTGTTTTGGAACGGCAGCCATGGCCTTGCTTCCCCTTGATAACTTTTGCGGTTTTGTCTTCCAGCGCTACTGTGCCCATACAAATAACCAAGAGTTTTGCTTCCTGAAAAACCGTGTACTAATTCAGTCATATCATTATTAGATTTAAACACTAGTTTTGAATTAGCACCGTTTCCGCGCATGACATCTTCTATTTGGGACAGGTTGTTATAGGTATAATGGACGAGTTGTTGACCATTATATAAGACCTTCTCTAATCGATTTTCATTGTCGTACCTATAGGTGGTTCTTCTATTGTCAGGATAAATGATATCTGTTCTTCGGCCAGCGTTATCATAGTCGTAGGAAACAGTTCTACCCAATCGGTCAAGCACCGCTTGAACGCGCCCAAATTCATCATAGGTATAAGATATTGTTTCATTTATAGATGAAGAACTTCCAATATCCTTGATAACTTTTTCGAGTTGACCATTTTCATAGTATTCATAAATGAGCTCTACTTCACGGCCTACAAGTTGACTCTCTAAGCGGCCAAGCGGATCATATTCGTATGACGTAATAGCACCGTTTGGTGCTGTATAAGTCTCAACTTGACCACTTGTGTAATAAGAATATTGCTCAGAAATTTTACTATCAGGATATTCAATAAGCTCTAGTTGGTCGTGCTTATCGTAAAAGTAACGGGTAATATTACCGCGTCCATCTTCCCTAGTTTCAACTTGTCCGGTTTCTGTATAGGTAGTGATAATCTCGTCTACATAGCTTCCATCTACATATTGCTGAGTATGTGTGGGCCTATAAAGTGCATCGAATAATAT
>NZ_JAESDJ010000036.1:0-2776 GCF_019249255.1 Alteromonas lipotrueae
CTGGGACGCCTATACGCGGGGCGGCTTCGCCATTATGCCCCACGCATCTGCGCCCCTTAGCTTAAAGTTAGGTGCTTTGGTGAAAAAAATGTTTACTTCGGGATGGGAACCAACGCTTCTTTCAGAGGAAGTTTTGGCCTCTGGCGTGTGGTTTTATGATAATAAAATACCATTCAATGCAAAGTTGCTTAGACAAAAATATGATTACACATCTTTTGATTTACCAAAAATAGAAGTGACTGTTCACCCTTATAATTTGGATTATATCGATTACTCCATAAGTGACGAGGGCTCTGTATATTTCTGGCAATTTGAAGGACAGGGGCGCAAAAGTAAATCACCTACATTTAGTACTTATTTCGCCGCAAGGGACCACATCAATTCCTACGGTACAAAATATGATATTTCATGGTAAGCACGCACCTAACAAAAAAATTAAGTTCGCCCGCTTCGCGGGCTGGGACGCATACACGCAGGGCGGCTTCGCCATTATGCCCTACGTGCCTGCGCCCCTTATTTAAAAGTTATGTGTAGGAGGCACTGTGGCATCTAAGGAAGAAAAAAGAAGGCGCGCCGCCTTAGTTCAAGCGATGGTTGCTGAGGACACGGCAAAGGCAATTGAAGAAATGCCTATATCTCTTGCTCATCTAGGCCAGCTATTTGATCACTTAGATGTAGAGCTTGAAAATGGGTGTGATCATACGCCAAGGATCACTGCCGCATTCTTAACAAGCAATGGCCTAAATCTAGAAGTCATACTGCCTTGGCTTCACGATCAAGGTGGTTTCTGTGATTGTGAAATACTGGCAAACGTAGAAGAAAGCTGGGAAAGTGAAATTAGCAAAAACACATAACAAGTTTATTAAACAACGTTACGGCCAAAAAACGGCCTCCACTGGACGCGCAAGAAGCGCGCGCCGTTTATAAAGGCGTTAGGTGCTACAAGGAAATACGACATGCCATACAGAGTTAAACACTACGCTCAACCTGTCAACGTAGGTTACTCGGTAAGTTGGGAAGCTGTCGCAATCGAGCTTTTCATTGGGGCTATCTGTTCTGTTATGGCATATTTCGGATGGACAACGGGAGTAATACTTATGGCTGCACCATGCGCCTTTGTTGCATTTTCATGTTATGTATTGGTCATCGCACAAATAGTTCTTTATCTTAGAGAAAAACAACAGAGCAAGGACCCAAAATAGAACGGCAGCTGTTATGGCACAATCTAGGTTATTTAAGAGCGCACCTAACAAAAAAATTAAGTCACTCACTTCGTTCGCTGGGACGCATACATGCGGGGCGGCTTCGCCATTATGCCCCACGTATCTGCGCCCCTTAGCTTAAAGTTATATGCCAAAGGAAAAGGAATTACTGATTGTTTAAAAGTAAATTTATCTTGGTGATTTTTGCTCTATCACTATCATGTTTGGCTCATGCAAATCCAAACCGCACCGGTTTAGAGAAAGAAGTATTGGCTTCATTTCAAAGTCTTGTAGAAGCATCAAAGAGGCTGGATACAAAATCTTATTTTCAACATTTTGATGCAGACAAGTTTATCGGTTTGAATAGCGACGGTACAAACTGGAACTCTATCGATGAGCTGACACCAGTTATAAATGTTGGCTTTAGCTCAATACAAAAAGTTAATTCTCTAGAGTTCCTAAACGTCAAGGTGTCGGTCATTGATGATTACACCGCTATTTTGGTCAACGAGTTTTCACAATCTGTATTACTTAAAAATGGTACTACCTATACTTTTTCAGGTGGTGGTAGACAAGTCTGGTCTAAACACAGCGGGCAATGGAAATTAGTTAGTGTGTCAGCAAGTAATAAACCTTCAGCCAGCACTCCGTAAGAAGCTGGCATATAACAAAAAAATCAAATTCGCCCGCTGTCGCGGGCTGGGACGCAAACATGTGGGCTGACTCGCTGCGCTCGGGATGGTAGCCCACATATTTACGCCCCTTATTTAAAAGTTAGAAGGCGTCAGCCTAGACTGCACTTTGCTTTATAAAAACATCAGTCCAACCGCCCTCACCTACTGTTTCAAAAATCGCTCTGGCTTTTGATGGTTTTAACTTCGCCGCATTAACTTCAAAGGTTGCGCAATAGGCGCTTTATCGCCTAGTTCTTATTTTCAGTCAGCAAGCGCCATTGCACTTGGTAACTCAAATGGCAGCTTGCTTCAGTCAAGTCAAAAACATCACCGCGCTGTCGTTTTACTTGTTTGTGTTAATAATCAATCGTATGCTGGCTCTATTAGTTTTTAATAAGGCCAAGGGAACAGGCTCTGCTTCTAACAAAGCGCTCAAGTCACTCCCTTCGGTCGTTAGGACGCATTTACGCGGGGCGGCTTCGCCATTATGCCCCACGCAACTGCGCCGCTTAGCTTAAAGTTAGAAGGCGGCAGCCTAAAGTTCGTTTGGCTTAATAAAAATATCAATTCAACCACCCTCTTCTGTTGTTTCCAACATCGCTCAAGCATTAGTAGTTTTAATGTCACCGCGCTTACTTCAAAGGTCGAGCAATAGGCGATTTATCACCAAGCTCTTACTTTCTGCCAGCAAGCGCCATTGCGTTTGTTAGTTCAAAAGGCGGCTTACCTCAGTCAAGTCACCTACATCACTGCACTATTGTTTTACTTGTTTGCCTTAACAATCAATCGTATGCTGACTTTATCAGTTTTTAATTAGGCTAAAGGAACAGGCTCTGCTTCTAACAAAGCGCTTAAGCCTCTCCCTTCGGTCGCTGGGACGCCTATACGCGGGGCGGCTTC
>NZ_JAESDJ010000037.1:0-2696 GCF_019249255.1 Alteromonas lipotrueae
CACTTGCCATACACTTTCAAAAAAAGTGGTGGACGCTACTGGGCTTGAACCAGTGACCCTCGCCTTGTAAGGGCGATGCTCTCCCAACTGAGCTAAGCGTCCGATATATCAGAGTTGATTTGAAAAAGTGGTGGACGTCTGCTGTGGCTCGCAACGAAGTTGTTGAACCAGTGACACTTGCCATACACTTTCAAAAAAAGTGGTGGACGCTACTGGGCTTGAACCAGTGACCCTCGCCTTGTAAGGGCGATGCTCTCCCAACTGAGCTAAGCGTCCGAATACTTTTTCTAATAAACAAAATTGGTGACGTCTGCTATGGTTCGTAACGAAGTTATCGTAACGAAGTTATCGTAACGAAGTTATCGTAACGAAGTTATTGAACCAGTGGCACTCGCCAAACACTTTCAAAAAAAGTGGTGGACTTCTGCTGTGGTTCGTAACGAAGTTATTGAACCAGTGGCACTTGCCATACACTTTCAAAAAAAGTGGTGGACGCTACTGGGCTTGAACCAGTGACCCTCGCCTTGTAAGGGCGATGCTCTCCCAACTGAGCTAAGCGTCCATCTTGTTTATTATCTTGCCTAAGCAAGTGGGGCGGTATTATAGAGTCGGTTCTCATACTGTCAATAATAAAATGAAAGAAAAATGACTGTATGCCTGAAAAGTGAACATTTTGCCCTTTTTTTATCTGAATTGATGAAATTGTAAGCGTGATGCGACGCCATGCTATCAAACAAGACTTCATTAAAGCATAAATATAAGTTTCTATTGGTAGCTATATGCCAAGCAAATGCATCGTGCTGCTTTTGTCGTGAAGCGGAGACTGGTAGAATGCGCGCAATTTCACAATCTAATAAAGATAGAGAGTTTTTATCATGTCGGTTGTAACACGATTTGCACCAAGCCCTACTGGCTACCTTCACGTTGGTGGCGCACGCACCGCTTTATATTCTTGGCTACTTGCTAAAAACAATGGCGGCGAATTTGTACTTCGTATTGAAGATACAGACATTGAACGTTCTACGGAAGAAGCGAAGCAAGCAATTTTAGATGGCATGCAATGGCTAGGTTTGACTTGGGACACCGGTCCTATCTTTCAAACTGATCGTTTCGACAGATATAAAGAGCTTATTCAACAATTGTTAGACGAAGGTAAAGCGTATAAGTGCTTTATGAGTGCAGCAGAGCTGGATGCGATTCGTGAAGCGCAGAAAGAACGTGGGGAAAAACCTCGTTACCCGGGGACATGGCGTGACCGTACAGATCACCCCGAAGGCGAACCTTTTGTCATCCGTTTTAAAACGCCATTAGAAGGCACGGTTGTTATTACCGACCACGTACGCGGTAAAATCGAAATTAACAATAGTGAATTGGATGACTTAATCATTCAGCGCACCGACGGCACGCCAACTTACAATTTCTGCGTTGTAGTAGATGATTGGGATATGGGCATCACACACGTTGTGCGTGGTGAAGACCATATCAATAACACGCCCCGTCAAATTAATATTCTGCAAGCATTAGGTGCGCCTGTACCTGAATATGCTCACGTATCTATGATTTTAGGTGATGACGGTAAAAAGTTGTCGAAACGTCATGGCGCAGTAAGTGTTATGCAATACCGTGATGATGGCTTCTTACCTCAAGCGGTACTGAATTATTTAGTTAGGCTAGGGTGGTCACATGGTGACCAAGAGATATTTACTCTTGATGAAATGATTGAGTTATTCAGTTTAGACGCAATTGGTCAGTCGGCTTCTGCATTTAATACTGAAAAATTGATTTGGTTGAACCAGCACTACATTAAAAGCTTACCAGCCAGTGAAGTTGCCACACACTTAAAATGGCACTTTGATGGGTTAGAAGTTGATTTAACTGCGGGGCCAGCACTCGAGTCTGTTATTGCCATTCAAGCTGACAGAGTAAAAACGTTAAAAGAACTTGCTGAGATCTCTACTTACTTTTATCAAGATTATGAAGAATTTGATGCCAATGCTGCCAAAAAGCATTTACGCCCAGTAGCACGAGGGCCACTAGAGCTAGTTAAAGAGAAGTTGATGGCTATTGAAGCGTGGGAGCCGGAAAATATTCAGGCTGCTATTAACGCAACAGCTGAAGAATTAGAAGTGGGTATGGGTAAAGTAGGGATGCCATTGCGTGTTGCTACCACCGGAAGTGGCAATTCTCCGCCTTTAGATGTAACCCTTAATTTGCTGTCAAAAGAGAAAGTTGGCGAGAGAATCGACAAAGCGCTTACTTTTATAGCAAACAGAGAAAATTCATAAAAAAACCGTTGACATAAATGGGGTGGATGCCTAGAATGCGCCCCGCTGTCACGGAACAGTCACACAATAGTGACTATGACACAACGGGGCCATAGCTCAGCTGGGAGAGCGCCTGCATGGCATGCAGGAGGTCGGCGGTTCGATCCCGCCTGGCTCCACCAAATCTAACTACAGTTTTATATTGTGGTTTAGGCTGAAGGTTTTACCTTCGGGCATAAATTCTTTTGTAAGGATAATGTCGCTCAGCTCGCAGAGCTCGCTTCACCTTACAAAAAATCTCAGAAGCGTTGCTTTTGAGTTAAGTTAGGCCGGTAATCTTTGAAATTACCAGTGGCAAAAATTTAGTACTTCTGTAAGAAAAGGTCGTTCGGTTCGCGGAGCTCACCTCTCCTTACAGAAATTTAGTGAAGT
>NZ_JAESDJ010000038.1:0-2359 GCF_019249255.1 Alteromonas lipotrueae
GTGACTGCGTACCTTTTGTATAATGGGTCAGCGACTTATATTTAGTAGCAAGGTTAAGCGAATAGCGGAGCCGTAGCGAAAGCGAGTGTTAACTGCGCGTTTAGTTGCTAGGTATAGACCCGAAACCCGGTGATCTAGCCATGGGCAGGTTGAAGGTTGAGTAACATCAACTGGAGGACCGAACCCACTAACGTTGAAAAGTTAGGGGATGACTTGTGGCTGGGGGTGAAAGGCCAATCAAACCGGGAGATAGCTGGTTCTCCCCGAAATCTATTTAGGTAGAGCCTCGGACGAATTCCATTGGGGGTAGAGCACTGTTAAGGCTAGGGGGTCATCCCGACTTACCAACCCTTTGCAAACTCCGAATACCAATGAGAACTATCCGGGAGACACACGGCGGGTGCTAACGTCCGTCGTGAAGAGGGAAACAACCCAGACCGCCAGCTAAGGTCCCAAAATATTGCTAAGTGGGAAACGATGTGGGAAGGCATAGACAGCTAGGAGGTTGGCTTAGAAGCAGCCACCCTTTAAAGAAAGCGTAATAGCTCACTAGTCGAGTCGGCCTGCGCGGAAGATGTAACGGGGCTAAGCAATATACCGAAGCTGCGGATACGTGTTTACACGTATGGTAGGGGAGCGTTGTGTAAGTGGATGAAGGTGGATTGAGAAGTCTGCTGGACATATCACAAGTGCGAATGCTGACATGAGTAACGATAATGGGAGTGAAAAACTCCCACGCCGGAAGACCAAGGTTTCCTGTCCCATGCTAATCAGGGCAGGGTAAGTCGGCCCCTAAGGCGAGGCAGAAATGCGTAGTCGATGGGAAACGGATTAATATTTCCGTACTTATATAATCAGTGATGGAGGGACGGAGAAGGCTAAGCAAGCTTGGCGTTGGTTGTCCAAGTGAAAGCAAGTAGGCCGAGAATTTAGGTAAATCCGGATTCTTAAAGCTGAGATGCGAGACGAGCTACTACGGTAGTGAAGTTGTTGATGCCCTGCTTCCAGGAAAAGCTTCTAAACTTATGATTATATGAACCGTACCCCAAACCGACACAGGTGGTCAGGTAGAGAATACTAAGGCGCTTGAGAGAACTCGGGTGAAGGAACTCGGCAAAATTGTACCGTAACTTCGGGAGAAGGTACGCCCTTGTTTGTGATAGGACTTGCTCCTTGAGCAGATGAGGGCCGCAGTGACCAGGTGGCTGGGACTGTTTATTAAAAACACAGCACTCTGCTAACTCGCAAGAGGACGTATAGGGTGTGACACCTGCCCGGTGCCGGAAGGTTAATTGATGGGGTTATCTTCGGAGAAGCTCTTGATCGAAGCCCCGGTAAACGGCGGCCGTAACTATAACGGTCCTAAGGTAGCGAAATTCCTTGTCGGGTAAGTTCCGACCTGCACGAATGGTGTAACCATGGCCACGCTGTCTCCACCCGAGACTCAGTGAAATTGAAATCGCAGTGAAGATGCTGTGTACCCGCACCTAGACGGAAAGACCCCGTGAACCTTTACTACAGCTTGGCACTGAACATTGAACCTACATGTGTAGGATAGGTGGGAGGCTTCGAAGCACAGTCGCTAGATTGTGTGGAGCCGTCCTTGAAATACCACCCTTGTATGTTTGATGTTCTAACATTGGTCCCTTATCGGGATTATGGACAGTGTCTGGTGGGTAGTTTGACTGGGGCGGTCTCCTCCCAAATAGTAACGGAGGAGCACGAAGGTTAGCTAATCACGGTCGGACATCGTGAGGTTAGTGCAATGGCATAAGCTAGCTTAACTGCGAGACAGACACGTCGAGCAGGTACGAAAGTAGGTCATAGTGATCCGGTGGTTCTGTATGGAAGGGCCATCGCTCAACGGATAAAAGGTACTCCGGGGATAACAGGCTGATACCGCCCAAGAGTTCATATCGACGGCGGTGTTTGGCACCTCGATGTCGGCTCATCACATCCTGGGGCTGAAGTCGGTCCCAAGGGTATGGCTGTTCGCCATTTAAAGTGGTACGCGAGCTGGGTTTAGAACGTCGTGAGACAGTTCGGTCCCTATCTGGTGTGGGCGTTGGATGATTGATGGGAGCTGCTCCTAGTACGAGAGGACCGGAGTGGACGAACCGCTGGTGTTCGGGTTGTCATGCCAATGGCATTGCCCGGTAGCTACGTTCGGAACGGATAACCGCTGAAAGCATCTAAGCGGGAAGCCGGCCCAAAGATGAGTCATCCCTGACTTTTAAAGTCCGGAAGGGTTGTTATAGACGATGACGTTGATAGGCAGGATGTGGAAGCGTTGTAAGGCGTTAAGCTAACCTGTACTAATTGCCCGAGAGGCTTAACCATACAACGCCCAAGAGGCTTT
>NZ_JAESDJ010000039.1:0-1705 GCF_019249255.1 Alteromonas lipotrueae
TCGCTGGGACGCCTATACGCGGGGCGGCTTCGCCATTATGCCCCACGTATCTGCGCCCCTTAGCTTAAAGTTAGCTGCTAGGAGATAATTTTATGGACGATACGTTTTGGATAGCTCTTACTTTTGCGATGCTCTGTGGATTACCTTGTGTGATTTTGGGGTTTCTGAACGGTGTGAAACAAAAGAGAAGTCTTCTTGCCAGTTGGGATGACTCAAGTTTCTCAGATCCTGTATTAGTTGGAAGAATAATGGGAGCAAGCTCTTTTATAACGGGCTCATTAATTATCTTGTCTTGTACAGGAGTAGCAATGAAGTTAGTGTCAATGTCATTCGCAGGTGTAGCTTTTTGTGTATCAGTTGCAACTCCACTATTAGCTGGGTTGTATGTAAATGTTATGTATACCAAAGAACGCAGCTAACAACTCAATTAACTCACTCACTACGTTCGTTGGGACGCATACACGCAGGGCGGCTTCGCCATTGTGCCCCACGTGCCTGCGCCCCTTATTTAAGGGTTATGTTTCAAGGAGGAAATTTGAAAATATTATCGGCTTTATTAGTATCGCTTCTGTCACTATCAGTTTCAGCTTCGGAAGAAGATGCTGCAACTGAGCTTTTCACAGTTTTACAAATGGAACAACTTCTTGCGCAAAAGGCAATCAACTATAAAAAGCAAATGGTTCTTGCATTAGCAAGTACAGAAATGCCAGACGAAGAGAGAGCAGAATTAGAGCAGGAATATTCAGTAATTGTAGACAAAATTATAGCTTTTTTGAGCACTGAAGAAGTTTTGGAAGCGTTTAAGCATAGCTATAGTGAAACGTTCACTGAATCAGAATTACGAGATCTTGTGACTTTCTATGCTTCGCCAACCGGAAAAAAATTCCTAAGCCAATCAGGGAATTTGAACGCAAAGTTTATGGAAAAAATCAGCCCAAAATTTAATTCATTAATCAGTGAGTTTCAGCAGGTTGATTGAAATGAAACATAACAAATCAATGAACTCACTCACTTCGTTCGCTGGGACGCATACACGCAGGGCGGCTTCGCCAGTATGCCCTACGTGCCTGCGCCCGTTATTGAAAAGTTATACGCCAAAGAAATAGGAAAACTTGTTTGTCTAAATATATTTTCATAATTATTGTTTTTGCACTTTCGTTTTCTTGTGCCGTAAAGGCCACATCCGAAAACAAACAAATTAAAGACGAAGTTTTAGAATCATTTAAAAGCCTAGTCGATGCTTCAAAAAAACTTGATTCAGCTCTTTACTTTCAACACTTTGATAGTGATAAATTTGTTGGCTTAAATGCAGATGGAACAAACTGGAATTCAATAGACGAATTAACACCACTTATCATCAGTGGGTTCAATGCAATCGAAAAAGTCACGCACCTGAAATTTAATAACGTCAATATTTCAATAATCGATAACTTTACAGCCATTTTGGTTAATGAATACGTACAGTCTATGATTTTAAAAATGGGATCGAAGTCAACTCTATAGGACGAGGCACACAAGTTTGGTCAAAACGCAGTGGTCAGTGGAAAATTGTCAGCGTATCAGCCAGTAACAAACCAAGTGCTAGTGCTCCGTGAGATAAAGGCGTATAACAAACGCATGAACTTCATTCGCTTCGCTTATGTGGACTCCCCATAGTCAACAACTATTTTTACCATTCAAGATTTAATGCGTGCTTATGTACGAG
>NZ_JAESDJ010000003.1:0-385164 GCF_019249255.1 Alteromonas lipotrueae
CATAAAAGTTAAAGAAGCGGAGATCCACTCATTTCGTTCGCTTAATAGCAGCTTTAATATTATTCAAGCATTAATGCTTGGTCTTATTCACCACCCATCTCAAACCTGATAGGAATTGGCATGTCTCATTTACATATACGCCCTAAAGAAGCAGGCGCAGACAAACGTATTATTAATATAACCCCAGAATCGGCGAACTGGCAGTTTGTTGGTTTTGAGGTGGTGATGCTTGAAGCTGATGATACCCTGGTGGTCAACACCCAAAATACTGAGCTTTGTGCAGTGATTATCTCTGGAGTCGCAGACGTTACGACACAAGAGCAATTGTTTAGTAATATCGGCCATAGAGCTTCAGCATTTGATGGTATAGCCCCTTACGCCGTTTATGCTCCACCAAAACAGGAATTGACGATAAACGCGCTAACCTCATTAGAGGTAGCCCTTTGCCGTGCCCCCGCAAAGGGCCTTTACCCTGTAAAGCTTATTACGCCTCAAGATTGTGTCACGATGACAAGGGGAAGTGGCACTAATTTACGTCACATTCGCAATATAATGATGGACAATGTAGATGCAGAACGTTTACTGATCACTGAAGTCATCACCCCCAGTGGTCATTGGTCAAGCTATCCACCTCATAAACATGACACCGACGCAATACCACAAGAGAGTGCATTAGAAGAAACGTATTATCACAAGCTTAACCCTAAACAAGGCTTTGCTTTTCAACGGGTTTATACCGACGATAGAAGCATTGATGAAACCATTAGTGTAGAGCATAACAGCGTAGTTACCGTTCCTAAAGGGTATCACCCAGTCGGAACTCCGCATGGATACGAGCTGTATTATCTAAACGTAATGGCGGGCCCAAAAAGAGAATGGATCTTTCATAATGATCCCGATCACGCTTGGATTGTTAACCAGTAAACAAAGTGGTTGATTCTCGAATAACAAGGTCACAATGAAAGGTCTCATTGCTGTCGCTGATATTCACACTACTATTAGCGCCAGCATGCTTGTGCTTTAAACGGCCAATTAAAAACGTAGCTGCGCGATACCCAATGCTGGTTAGTGGGTGGCGCATAGTAGTAATATTAGGCCATACTTTTGTTACGATGGGCGTATCATCGATACTGGCTATTGAAAGCTGCTTAGGTACGCTAATCCCGCGACTTTGCGCTGTATACAATACACCAACGGCCATCTCGTCATTCGATGCAAATATTGCCGATGGTGGAGTGTTTCTGTTGAGTAACACGGAAGCGGCATCTACCCCTGACTGATACGTGTAGTAGCCCTGGACAATAAGTGACTCATCCACTTTTAAGTTTGCGTCTGCGAACGCCATTCTATAGCCTTGCTCACAACGCTGGCTGGTGTACTGGTCTGGATGGCCTAAAATAAAGCCTATATCGCGATGCTTTAAGTGCAACAGGTAACTTGTCATATCGTAGGCCGCTTTTACAGCGTCCATATCAACAAAATCCCCTCGCGTTTTGTCTTTAGCTCCTATTTGAACGTAACTGATATTTTTGCGATCTAACATATCCAATAATTCAGGTTTATCGCTCAAGGGAGGAGCTAGAATAAGGCCATCTGCCAAGGTATTATCAATAAATGATTCTATCTCTTCAACCAGTGTGGGAGAGCGATAGCTGCAGTCATATAAAAACACCCCCATTTGCTCTTCTCTACAGCCTTTCATAATTCCCTTCTGTAAGTTCATTATGTAGCCAGGGCTGGGGTTATCTGCTAGCAACGCGATAAAAAACGAACGGTTCTTAGCTAAGGCCATTCCTAATGGATTACGTTTGAAGCCGAGATGGTCAATAGCCTCCTGCACTTTTTGACGCATTTCATCTTTAACGTTCGCTTCTTTATTAATAACGCGAGACACCGTTTTTTTTGAAACTCCAGCATGTAGAGCTACATCCTTTATAGTAACCGAACGCATAAGTTTTAAGTTATATTCCTATTTTAATTTCGAGCTATATCGCTAAAGCCTAAACATTAACGACAATGACGTTTCGATTGAGAGCTATTTACTCTTACGATTAAACGAAAATGAAAGTAGCGCTGATAAGCATTGTTACCTTACCTTCAATTTTACACAAGGCTAAAGTGTGCACCTCGACTATATTTCATTGTCCCCTCACGAAACACCGATGACCGTTCACTTTACCTTTGCGCCAACCGTGTATTACGTACCTATCTAACTGGCCACACCATATTGGAATAACACAGCGTTTGTAAGACGCAAAGCAGAACCTACTGGTACCGCCTTATTATTGCACTATATTTGACACCGGTGTCAAATATCTTTATAACACACACTTATCGTTAAATTTACTGTTTACTGACTTTCCTACTTTTTCAAAGTGAAAGCCAATGAACCAATAAATAAAAGTTTTGGAGACTCTATGGCCAGCACGTTAACTATGCACCCTGACCGCCTCTTTTCATCGAATAAGATTGAGCGAGATATCGCAAGAAATCTATACCAACACGTTGAAAAATTGCCAATAGTTAGCCCTCATGGACACACTGATCCTGCTTGGTTTGCTGAGAACAAAAACTTTTCAAACCCTACTGAATTACTCATTCACCCCGACCATTATGTGTTTAGAATGCTGTATAGCCAGGGGGTGGATTTAGACCAATTGGGCATTCCTAGAAAAGATGGCAGCCATGCCAACGCCGACCCCGAAAAAGCTTGGCAAATTTTCGCCGATCACTATCACCTATTTCAAGGCACGCCTTCACGGATATGGTTAGACTATGTATTTGTGAATACTTTCAATATTACCGAAAAACTAAACAGTAGCACAGCTTCGCACTACTATCAGGTCATTAACGATGCCCTTCAAACCGAAGCTTTCAAGCCAAGAAGCTTATTCGATCGTTATAATATTGAAGTCATTGCCACAACAGAATGTGCGACTGATAACCTTAAACACCACCAGAAAATAAAAAACAGTGATTGGTCAGGCAAGGTTATTACCGCTTTTAGACCCGATGCAGTGGTAGATCCTGAGCATGAAAAATTCAATGCCAAATTAGTTCAGCTCAGCGAATTAACTAATTTAGATTGTCAAGAGTATTCACAGTATTTGGATGCACTTCGCCAACGCCGTCTATTTTTCAAGGAGATGGGCGCTACATCAACGGATCATGGTCACCCAACTGCTGCAACAGCCAATCTAAGCGATGAACAAGCAAGCGTACTATTTCAAAAAGTACAAGACACCCCAACCGCTGACGATGCCGAGCTTTTCCGCGCCCACATGTTAGTGAAAATGGCAGAGATGTCATTGGATGACGGACTCGTTATGCAGATACATCCTGGCTCTCATCGAAATCATAACCAGCAACTCTTTGCACACTATGGGAGAGATAAAGGCGCGGACATTCCAGCCAACACAGAGTATGTAAATGCGTTAAAACCACTTCTTAGCAAATTCGGTAACAACACTGATCTGAGTATCATTCTGTTTACTCTTGATGAAACAGTGTACAGCCGTGAGTTAGCACCATTAGCTGGCCACTACCCAAGTTTAAAGCTGGGCCCGGCATGGTGGTTCCATGATAGTCCAGAAGGTATGATGCGCTTTAGGCGCTCAGTAACCGAAACGGCGGGGTTTTATAACACGGTAGGCTTTAACGACGACACCCGTGCGTTTTTGTCTATTCCAGCAAGACATGATGTTGCGCGACGCATGGACTGCACCTATTTAGCTGAATTGGTTGCACGACACATGTTAGATGAATCAGAAGCCGTGACATTGGCCAAAGATTTAGCCTACAACCTAGCGAAGGAAGCATACAAACTGTGAGGGAAACAATGGCTACGAACAGACTTAACGACGCACTACTCACCACGCTAGATATAGATAACTATCGTAGTAAAAATGCCCCGATTAGTATTGTGCATCTAGGTATTGGTGCCTTCCATCGCGCGCACCAAGCCTGGTATACCGACAATGTTAACCTAACGAGCAAGAGCGCTCCATGGTATATCGCGGGGGTATCTTTGCGTAGCGCCAGTGTCCGCGAACAACTTGCCCCACAAGATGGGCTTTATCACGTTATTGAGTCGGACAAAAACGGAAAATCTGCAACGCTTATACAAGCTGTAAAGCAACTACTTGTCGCCCCAGAAAACCCTGAAGCGGTACTTACTTTAATGACGAAGCCTGACACTAAAATTGTCTCGTTAACCGTAACAGAGAAAGGATATTGCCACGACCCCGCGACCAATAAACTAGACTTCAGCAATCCAAGTATTGTGCATGATTTAGAAAACCTAGATAAGCCTAAATCGGCAATAGGCTTTATTGCATCAAGCTTGCAGAAAAGATTCACTTCTCATGGACAAGGGCTCACAGTGTTGTGCTGCGATAACTTACCGCAAAATGGGACAACGTTAAAAGGTTTAATTTGCGAATTTGCTGAACAACTGGATCCCAATTTAGTGGCATGGATAAAGCTTCATGTTTCGTTTCCAAATAGCATGGTAGATAGAATTGTGCCTGCTACTACCCCCCAGGATATTGAAGACTTTCAGCAAGACGGTATCCAGGATTTGGGCCTAGTGAAATCAGAACGGTTTAGCCAATGGGTGATTGAAGATAACTTTGTGGCCGGTCGACCAGCGTGGGAAGACGTTGGTGTTACCCTTGTTGAAGATGTGGAACCTTTTGAAAACGCTAAGTTGAGATTACTTAACGGTGCTCATTCTGCTTTAGCATACATTGGCTTCCTTAGCGGTTATCAGTACGTGCATGAAGTCATGGCCGATGAGTATTTAACAAAGTACTTAAAGCATGTGATGCACAATGAGATCATGCCTACATTATCCGCCCCACCCGGCTTAGATTTAACGCAGTACATCAATGATCTATTGGAAAGATTTCGCAACCCCGTGCTACATCACAGTACGTATCAAATCGCGATGGATGGCTCACAAAAACTGCCTCAACGCCTTCTTAATACCGTTATTGATAGGATTGCAAGCCAGGAGTCAATTGAAGGCTTGAGCTTTGCGATAGCAAGTTGGCTGCGCTATACCATGGCATTTGATCAAAAAGGCGACACCATTGAAGTACAAGATCCTTTAGCCGACACGCTGCTAATTATTCGCCAACAACATTGGGATCATATTGATGAATTAATTCGCCAATATCTTGATGTCAGTAGCGTGTTCCCAGCAAGCCTATCGCAATCCGATATTTTCAGTCAGCGCGTCACGTATTGGTTAAGTTATATTTTGGCGAATGGCGTGCAAACCGCACTACAAAGCCTGCTACTGGAAGTACAAGATTACAGTATCAAACCGTTAGGAGCGCTATCATGATTAATGTTACCGTTTGGAACGAATGTCGGCATGAAAAAGAAGATGAAGACGTTCAAGAAGTATACCCAGAAACCATTGGTGGCTGTATTGTTGACGCGCTTAAACCCTTTGGTTTTAATTTAACGTTGTCCACGTTAGATGATCCTCATCAAGGTTGGCCTGATGAGCTGATCGAAAAAACTGACGTGGCCATTTGGTGGGGCCACCGGTATCACGATGAGCTCGATGACGCCATTATTGATAAACTACAAGCCCGTGTGCTCGCCGGAATGGGGTTAATTGTTTTACACAGTGGTCACCACAGCAAGATATTCAAACGCTTAATGGGAACAAGTTGTAACTTGAGTTGGCGAGAAGCCGATGGCGGAGAACGTGAACGGGTTTGGTGTTTGAAGCCCTCTCACCCAATCGCCTTTAATATTCCACCTCAAGTGGAGCTACCGCAATCGGAAATGTACGGTGAGCCTTTTGATATTCCTGAGCCCGATGAATTGGTTTTCACCTCATGGTATCAAGGGGGTGAGATACTAAGAAGTGGCTGCACATTTCAACGTGGAAGAGGGCGTATATTCTTTTTCTCGCCAGGCCATGAAACGTTCCCCATTTACCGAAATCCAACCATTATTCAGATTTTAGCCAATGCGGTCGCTTGGGCACAGCAACCCCACGAAAGTGGCTGGACAATGCAAAATTGGGGGCGCCCAGTTCCGTTAGAAACAGGAGCCCCGAAGCAAACTTACTTCAAGAAGCCACGTAAATTAATGATTGCCGAAAAAACCGAAAAGAAAAATAGCCAGCGCTAACGCTGGCTTATACCTTATTAGGTTAATCAACAGTAACCATTGCACCTTGCTGGGATGCAGAAAGCTTGATTGCATCCCACAGCTTTGCCATCGCTAAACCTTGGCGCACATCTGAAGGGTTATCAATTTCACCCGTTATGGTTTGCTGGAAAACGTTCATTAGGTTATTCGCAGACTCCTGCTCCTTTCTAACCACTTTGCCATCACTGTCCTCTATTTCCATCCAGCGTCCCCATGCGCAAACTCTCACCACGTAATCGGTAAAGTAACATTCAATGCGTGAAGTACAACGAATGCTGTTACCGCAGGCATGCAAATTGAACAAAGTCCCATTTTCAAGTTCACCGCTTACCGTGGTAACAATGTCTACCGGATAATCAAGATTGCGCATACTTGCCGTTACGTTGGTTAGCGGGCTATTGGCTAACATTGAGACGGTATTCATCATATGCGCGCCAGTGTCAAACATAAAGCCCCCTCCTGAAACAGCAGGAATTTGCTTCCAATGGCCAGCGTATGTGGTGGCCCAGTTTTCCCATATAGACGCTGTAATACTCACCAACTCTCCATATGTATTAGCCAAAATATCTTGTTTTAGCTGTTGTACTAGAGGCGAAAGCCCGCCTTGATAAGCAACCACTAAGGCCTTACCTGAAGACTCTTGTGCCGCGATGAGTCGATTCGCTTCATCTACGCTGGTTACCATTGGTTTTTCCAATAACACATCCAGACCAAGTGTAAGCGCCATCTCAGCTTGTTCAGCATGACTAGCATGGGGAGTGCAAATATAAACAGCATCTAGATTGTCACTCTGACTTTGTAACAAGGTCTCCCAACTTGAGAAGCACGCAGGCTGAGGTTGGCCTTGCTGATCGGCGATACTTTTGACCAACGTCATGGCATCTTCGTTTGGATCCATTACTGCATCTATTGACACATCAGAACGTGAAATCCACGTTTCAATGTACTGAGAGGCTTTTTTACCACAACCAATTACCGCTAACTTAAGCGCCATCTATTATCTCCTTGAATTTCTCATCACCAAGCTAGCCGTTATTGGCTAATGCGTTATAACCTTACCGGATTTAACGTGTTGGCTTTCGGTTAAATTTAACAAACTTTGTTATATTAAATTTTATCTTGACACCGGTGTCAATATTCGTGATATTAAAAATGTAAATTATATGTAATGCAGGCAAATAATATTGTTATGATTTTGACGAACAATGTAATTAAATTAGCACTCTTTATTCTCAATTCAGGGGTTACGCGCGATGAAAAGTAGTTTTGCACATCGTGTCGCTATTATTGTTTTTAGTTGTTTTATGTGCGATTGCGCAATGGTTCAAGCTTCACAAAAAAGTCATCCCACCAAACCAACTCTCGTAATTGCCGAACATAGATCAGCCAGGCTAAACGCGCTCTATCAGTTAAAAGAGGGACTTGAAGCGCGCCTAGAAATCAACTTGAAAATTGTAGAATATCCAGCTCCAGCACAAGATTATTTCACCAAACTCGTTACTGAGCTACGAGCAGGAAACGCCCCAGACATTTTTTCTATCCCCCGCGATGTGCAACTAGACGATTTAGCCGCAGCTGGATATTTAGCCGATTTAACGACGGCGATGCACAACTGGGATGGCTATTCACAATTACCCAAGCTGGTCAGTTCGCTGGCAAAAGGGAGTTTCGACAATCGCACCTATGCCGTGCCTTCCATTGTAGCGATTGAACAACTTTATTATCGTCATGATTTACTTGAGGCTGCCGGTATAGACACTACCCAACCGAAAAGCTGGCAAGAATTACTTCACCGCGCGCGTACGATTAAACAGGTAACCGGTCAATTCCCTCTATTGTTTCCAGCAGGTTTAACGTGGGGAATGGGTTCCTATACCGAAGGGCTACGCTACCTGTTGGCTGGCTTTTCAGATTACCGCTTGATAAACCAACAGGGGCAATACCAACTTAACGACAACGCTGTCCTTGAGGCCTTTAGTTTCTATCAAACGCTGGTACAAGAAGCACTGCTTCCCGTGACTCCGCTGCTCAACCCAGAACCTTGGGTTATTCCCAAGTACGAAATGTTTCCCAAAGGGGAGCTTATGATCACAACCTGTGGTACTTGGTGCCGGGTTTTCGATTGGGGAGCCAGTAGTCGTAATCCTATTAAGAACGTGGAACAGGCAGTAGGCAATTGGAAAATACCCACAGCCGATGGCTCGCCACCTTTCGTGCTGGCATCTATGGTTTATGCTTGGGCCGTTAATGCAAAAAGCCGCCAGCTCGACATGGCAACAGAGCTAGCGCTTGCGCTAGGGTCGGTTGATGTAGCGCTCACCTACGCGAGAAACTTAGGTAATGTTCCCGCCCGCATGGATGCACGAGATCACGCAGATTTTCATCAGCTAGGTGCTTTAATGGAAGCACATGCTCAACTACCAGAGGCCCGCGCTTTGCGCTCCACCGTTGGAGCGAATGCAGTAATGGCTGGGGTAGCAAGGTCAACAGAAGCAGTTTTAATTGGTCGAGAAGATGCAAAAGGAGCGCAACAATTATTGAAAGCGTACGTGGCAAGTGTGTTGGGTGACAACGCGGTAAGTGAGGATTAGGTATGGCAATGAGTTTCGAATCAAAAAGGCAATTGGGCTATCGCATTATGATGGCTCCCGCGCTACTCCTAATGGGTGCATTTATTGTTTTTCCTGCTTTTTACGCGTTTTCGTTAAGCTTAACCAATGATGCACTTCTTGGCTTTGCAGCAAAAGAGTCATCGTTTGTGGGGCTTCGAAATTTCAGCCGCTTATTTAGCGACCCACTATTTTGGAACTCGCTCAAAGTTACACTTATCTTTGTAGTAGGTTCTGCGGTTATTGGGCAATTTGTATTGGGCTTTGCGTCGGCCATCTGTCTTCAGCGCCCTGTAAAATACAAATCTATTTTTAATGCCATCATATGCCTACCTAATGCGGTGCCAGAAATGGTCGTAGGCTTTTTATGGATATCTATGTTTGCCAGTGGTGAATATGGCACGTTAAACCGTATCGTAACTTCTTTTGGCATTGAGCCGCAGCAGTGGCTTTATAGCTTTCCTTTGTTTTCAATTATTATCGTGAACACATGGCGAGGTATAGCCTTTTCGATGATCTTGTTAACCTCAGGTTTGGCATCTATTCCTAAAGATATTTACGAAGCGGCCAAAGTGGATGGCGCCTCAGACAGACAAATTTTCACCCGTATTACGTTACCGCTTATGATGCCGACCATATTTCTCTACATGTTTATCTCTACGGTAACCACTTTTGCAATATTCGGGCTTGTCTACACCCTCAGCCGAGGGGGACCTGCAAATAGCACCGAAATATTGGGTATCTATATTTACAATCAGTCATTCACTTCTTTTCAACTAGGCTATGGCGCAGCGGTAGCCGTGGTGAGTTTGGTGGTATCTATGATTCTAGGTGCAGTCTACGTGCGCGCATTGAAGGTAGAAGTATAGTATGAAAACTGGAGTGACTATTATGACTCACACACACAGCCTGCCAGAGAGTGCTTCAAATCGAAAAGCCTACATGACACTTATCATGATTTCGTTTTTCTGTTTAATTCCTTTCTTTTGGGTGTTACTTGCCGCTTTCGACCCGAATGCAACGCAATTTCTCGCGATCCCTAAGGACGTTACCGTCGCCCATTTTTGGAACCTGTTTGCTAATGAAAGTGGCCTGCGCTGGATTGTTAACTCGGTGCTGATTGTTGGGTTGGCCACGCTACTTACCTTAATATTCGCCGGCTTTGGTGGCTATGCGTTATCTCGAACAAAAGCCTGGTGGAAACGCCCTTTGCTATACGCCATTATTCTCGTTCGAATAGTGCCACCTCCGGCGCTCATCGTTCCTGTTTACAAGGTTATGCTAGCGTTAAATGACATGGTAAACAGCGTTATTATCTCGATTACCGATAACGTTGAACACCAGTTAGTATTGAGTCGAATTTTTTCTTTTGTTGATGGCTATCTAGGACTGATACTCATCCATACAGCCATGCAGCTGCCACTGGCTATTTGGATAATGAAAACATTTTTTGACGCTATCCCTAAAGATTACGAAGAAGCCGCTGCACTTGATGGTGCCAGCCAAATTCAGACGGTACGTCATGTACTTATCCCACTTGCACTCCCAGGATTCGCCGCCGCTGGCTTATTTGCATTTATTAATGCATGGGGAGATTTTCTGATGCCATTAATGTTTACGTCTTCTCCAGAACTGCAAACGTTACCACTGGGTATGTTTAGAGCCTTTCTGCGGGTTGATGCCATTGATTATGGCTTTCTTACCGCCCTTGCGGTTATTTACACACTCCCCGCTGTTATTGCATTTTCGTTTGCCAGAAAGTTTCTAACACAAACTTTTTCTGGCGGTGTAAAAGGATAGAAAGGTTACCAACATGTCACAAATTGAATTGATCAATATAAAAAAGCAATTTGAAAATACTGAAATTGTAAAAGGTGTGGATATTCACATTGAGAAAGGTGAATTCGCGGTCATTGTAGGCCCCAGCGGGTGTGGCAAGTCTACCCTACTGCGGATGATTGCTGGCCTTGAAGATATCTCTAGCGGAGAATTAAAAATTGGGGGACAGGTTGTTAACCATGTATCACCTGATAAACGCGGTATCGCCATGGTATTTCAATCTTATGCCCTATACCCACACATGACGGTAGCAGAAAATATTGGGTTTGCCCTTAGTCTTCAAAAAGTGGACAAGCAGGAAATTAAACAACGCGTGAAAGAAGCGGCAGAAATGCTAGAACTTACTGCGCTACTTAAACGCAAACCGGCTGAACTCTCTGGTGGTCAACGACAAAGGGTTGCCATCGGCCGTGCAATTGTAAAACGCCCGCAACTCATATTGTTTGATGAACCGTTATCTAACCTAGATGCCAAGCTTAGAGTTCAAATGCGCGCTGAACTTATGCGATTACATAGGGAATTCGGATCAACGGTGATTTACGTTACACATGACCAAGTAGAAGCCATGACTATGGCACAAAAAATCATTGTGTTGAATCAAGGAAAAGTAGCCCAAGTCGGTAAACCTATGGCTCTGTACCAGCAGCCTGACAATCAATTTGTGGCACAATTTATCGGCATTCCCAAGATGAACTTGCTACCGGGGGCAATAAAAGATAATCGCTTCTTGGGAGAGTGTAATCAAGATGTCTCCTTAACCCAAACTTATCACAATGCCACTCTGGTGAATTTAGGTATTCGACCAGAGCATGTCAATATTGATCATCAGGGGAACGAATGGAACGTTATTCTAGTGGAACGTTTAGGCGTAGAAACATTCATCCATGTTGAAGCAAATAACGCACAACAAGTGGTTGTGAGGCTAGAAGGAAATACCGACGTTGCAGAAGGTCAAAGGGTTGGATTGATAATAAATCCCGATGTATGCTTTTTGTTTGACGAGAACGGCGAACGAATACACCCCAAGCTAGACGTTTTAAATGTTGTACAAAACTCAGCGTAAATGGTTCTACCTAGTAACACAATATCAGGCCTTAGTGCGACGCTAAGGCCACTTCATGTGAAGAGTTAACATAACGCTCAATCACCCAGACTTTTCAAACCGCCCCACCCCTACTTTTAATGGCCTGCCCCCGGTATCATTAACCCTAAAAAAGTCGCTAACCCGTACAAAAAATTAACGAAAAATAAGCCACAAAGACGAATAAACACACACAAAGAGCCGAAATTTCAGACAACAAAGAAAAAATGGCTTAAAAAAAACACAAAAGTTAACAATAGAATAAAAAATGGTGAAAATTTTGATTATTTGTTGACACCGGTGTCATTAATCCTATAAATTCATGTTAGTTAATTGTTAATCAGGGGACAACCATGAATAAAAAAGTAAAAACCGCAATAGCTTTGGGTGTAATTACTGCCCTATCCACAACATATGCTATACCTGTCATCGCCCAAGAATCGGCTGATGACACGCTAGAAATAATTGAAGTAAAAGGATTTCGTGGCGCAGTAATAAAAGCCAAGGACTTAAAACGCGAATCATTAGTTGCACAAGATTCAATTGTTGCAGAAGACATCGCTGATTTTCCCGACTTAAACCTAGCTGATTCATTACAGCGTGTTCCCGGGATAGCAATTACCCGTGAAGGTGGAGAAGGACGACAAATATCACTTCGCGGAATGGGCCCTCAATTCACGCGGGTTGAAGTTAACGGTATGGAAGCCTTAGGTTCGTCTTCATCTCCTATGGACAGCCGGGGCGCCGTTACCCGCTCAAGGGCTTTTGACTTTAACATTTTCGCATCTGAATTATTTAACCAAATTGATGTTAAGAAATCGTATTCTGCCGAAATCGAAGAAGGCGGTATCGGTGGTACTGTTAATTTGAAAACGGCCAAGCCTTTTGACTTCAGCGGCCCTAAAGGGGTGGTTGGTGTACAAGGTGGCACAAATACTAACACTGACAATTTTGACAATCGCTTTGTAGGCATGGTGTCTAATACGTGGGATAAGTTTGGCGCACTGGCCTCTGTTGCTTATAGCACAAGGAAGTCTAGCGAGCACGGCTACAACACTTATAGATGGCGTAAAAAAAGCACTTCAGACTATAGTGATAGCATCGACTCAGGCACTGCTGCATTGCTTGAAAGCGGCGATTTATGGTTTTCTAGAGGTAACCGCTACTCTGTCTGGAATAACGAACAAGAACGCTTAGGTATTACTGCCTCTTTGCAGTACCGTCCATCAGATGACGTAGACTTAAGCCTAGACTTCATGCGAGGCGAACTGAACAATACCTTAGATGAGCACCATATATCTACTGGCGGCTCAAGTAGTACCGCATTAGGTCGCGTGGAAGAGCTTGAATATATTGATAATAACGGTGATAAAGAAGTGGTATTCGCCCGTTATTCTGATACCACTGTACGAACAGAGTCGCGTGAAGATTATAATGAGTCAATCTTTACTCAGGTTACGTTCAATGCAGATTGGGTCATTTCAGATGCATTATCGGTAGAAGCACAAATAGGCACAAGTTCCTCTGAATACAATCAACCTAAGGTTAATAAAGCTAACCTTATGCGCGAAGGAAGCGGCATCACCACAGATTTCACCCAAGACCGTTTTTATGGCGTAAATACCTATGATTTCGATCCTACATCGACTGACGGTTGGTTAGTTAAAGACTTGTACTTCCAAGAAGACTACATGAATACCGACTACGATAATGCCAAAGTTGATTTTAGGTACTTAGTTGGTGATTCTGGCACAATCAGTTTTGGCGCAAACTATAAAAAATTCACTAACTCCGGTGAACGCAGACGTGATTCAGGCTATGTGCAAAGCAAAGATACTCCACTTAATACTGGCGTAAATACCATTTCTTCTGATATCACTGAAGTCTATTCTGATCACCCAGATCAAAGTTGGTTACAACTAGACATGGATGCAGTTAAAGCGTTTTACGGCTTATCTGATCTCTCGTTAGGAGACGATACTGTTGTAGAGACCTATGCCTTCGAAGTGCAAGAAGAAACCCAAGCACTCTACGGCTTATATAGCTGGGATAGCATACTGGGTGATTCGACCTTTAGAGGAAGTATAGGCTTGCGCTACTACAACACAGAACTGACTTCTAGCGGTGTTTCTAATGGTGAAGACATTACCATGGTTCGCGACTACTCAGGCGTACTGCCTACCCTGAATGTGGTGTATGAGGTAAGCGAAGATGTACTGCTGCGCTTTAGTGCAAGTAAAAATCTAACTCGTCCCTCTTTAGGCGCGCTTTCGGTCTCAGCAAGTGTTTCGCAAGCTACCTTGGCAGAAGGTGACATTGGTTCAGTATCAATAGGTAACCCTGATTTAGAACCGTATTCATCAGTCAACATTGATACCTCTATTGAATCTTATTTTGAAGGCGTTGGTTACCTTTCTGCTGCGGTATTCTTCAAAGATATTGAAGATTTTATAGTCACGGAAACAGCAGCTGAAACCAAAACCCTTGCAGAATTGTCGTTGCCTGAATCTTTGTTGCCAAACGGAGGCACTTCGGACACTCAATTTAATGTAACCACACCGCAGAATGCCGACGCATCCACTATTAAAGGTTTTGAGTTATCTTTCCAACGTGATTTCGATTTCTTGCCCGAACCTTTCCACAATATGGGGATGATTGCTAACTACACTTGGGCAGATGGCACAAGTAAGTACCGCAATGTACAAGGTAGCGGGGAAGATCAAGTTAAGGCATTCCAAGGGCTATCAAAAAGTAGCTACAACCTAACTGTCTATTATGAAACAGATACATGGGGCGCTCGCATTGCTGCAGCCTACCGTGACCGTTACATTAGTAGCGTTGAGTCTGGCCTTGGCGACGAAGACGAACGTGGATTCCATGAAACCACTTATGTCGATTTCTCGGCTTTCTATCAGCTCAGTGAAGCACTTAAGCTGAACATTGAAGGTATTAACTTAACCAATCAACAAGAAGTTCAGTATAGTGACTCCAGTGATCGTCAATACAACACCACGACGAGCGGAAGAACCTATATGGCAGGTGTAACTTATAAGTTTTAATCCGTTACTTATTGTCAAAGGCGCCTGAATTTTCTGGCGCCTTTTTTATTACTACATATATTGTAACGTTGACGTTTTTAATTTGGTCATAATTTTAGGAGCCTGTAATGCGCTACCCAGCATTGTACTCAGTGATTTTATCTTTCCCGCTTTTAGCGTCATGCAAAAGTACTGTTGACCAGCCCCAAAGTAATATCCCGCCGAGCTCCACACAGCAGGCAACAACACCAGAGTGGCTAGCAGGTGATCACCATATCCATGGTAAATATAGTGCTAGATGGGATTGGAGTACCACCCCACCTACGCCTATTTTACGAGGAGATGCACAGTACGCCACCGCCATTTACGCGCAAATGGCAAAACATCACAATCTTAGTTGGATGGTTACCACAGATCATGGTGGCCCTGCTCATAGTAAGGTAAATTTACATCAAGCCTATCCAGAGCTTGTTGCATCGCGCAAGGCCACACCAGAAGTACTGCAGTTTTACGGAATGGAATTTGACACACCAGGAGCACGCCACTGTAGTTTAATCATTCCACATACTGCGAATGAAGCTGAACAACTTTTTCGTATAGAAAAAAACTTTAATCGACGTGAGGTTGAACCCAATTCCGTCCCCAGAGACACCAATGCCTTTATGTTAAAAGCGCTAAAGTCCATGCAAGCCGAGAAAGATAAACCGCTTTTAATTGTAAACCACCCTGCTCGTTTAGCAGACAAGCTTGCTAGCTTCAAAAAGGTCACCCCCGAGAAACTAAAAGGTTGGCAAGATGCCGCACCTGATGTAGTGATAGGGATGGAGGGTGCGCCAGGACACCAGGCCAACGCGCTGAACCCTGATGGCTCAATAAAGAAATCTGGAAAACGTGGCGGCTACGATCATTTCCCTACTATGGGTGGCTTCGATCAGATGACCGCTATTGTAGGTGGTGTATGGGATCGTATGCTCAGTGAAGGTAGGCGTTGGTGGATAACCGCAGCATCCGATAGCCATATGCATTACACAGAAGGGCGAACAGACTTTTGGCCGGGTGAATATTCAAAAACCTATGTTTTTGCTAACAAACAATACGCCGATATTATGCAAGCACTGCGCGACGGTAAAATATTTGTTACCACTGGCGATCTAATAGATTCATTGTCTGTTGAAGTGAAAAGTAACGCCAATATGACTGCCAATATAGGTGAGACAATCGCCATTGCGTCGGGTGGCGATGCCACAGTGAGAATACGATTTCATGACCCTGACAATCACAATTTTGGCCGTCAGAACCCAAAGGTCGAACGTGTGGATGTGATTATTGGAAACGTAACGAGTGGCGATGAACCTGATGTAGCGCCAGTGGTTCATCGTTTTACACCCGATAAGTGGAGGGTAGATGGACAATATGGGGTTATCGAAATGTCACTTAACGATATTCAACAAGGGCATTACATTCGTGTTAGAGGCACCAACAATGCAGATGAACTTGAACCTGAAATAGACCCGCCAGGTGAAGATCCTTGGTCTGACTTATGGTTTTACAGTAACCCTGTATTTATTACTTTAAATTAGCCCTATCGGCCTGCCAACATACTCACTATCGTATGTTGGCAGAGCCACTTATTATTTTTGCATGGTCGACAACGAAGGGGGTAACTTACCCTTTCCCCAGTCAGATGGCTTAGATGCCATTTTTAATTTCAGCTCTCCTCCTTTTATTACATCTTCATGCGCTATCCAAGTGTTATTAAATGGTTTGCCGTTCAAGCTGGCAGAAACAATGTACCGATTCTTTTTACTAAGCTTATCGGCGACCACTTTAAAGGTGTTCCCCCCTTCAATATGCAAGGTAGCCGACTTCACTTGTGGCGTGTTAATCAAATAATATGGCTGTCCCGCATTGGGAAATAGGCCAATCATGTGAAAGGCCAGCCAAGATGACATGGCGCCCGAGTCGTCGTTACCCGGCAAACCGTCTCGCGCGCTGGTGTAATGTTCTTGGATGATTTTATTAATTCTGTCAGAGCTTAAATGTGGCTTCCCTAACCAATGATAAAGCGTTGGTGTTAAAAACGAAGGTTCATTGGCTACATTGTAATAGTTGTGTTCAAAGAATGTGTTTAAGCGAGCTTCAAATGCATCGCTACCGCCACTCTTCTCTATCACTTGTGCAATATCATGAGGTACATAGAATGAGTATTCCCATGAACTAGCTTCGTAGAAAAAACCACACCACCAGCACACACAATTTGGCCAGTCTTGCGCAAGCGGCGTGTACTCAATGTTCTGCGCTATACCATCTTTGATAGTACAAGGAACTTCATCTACCCACTTTCCATCAGCATCTTTGGGCATAATGAAACCACGAGCGCCGTCGTGCTCGGTATCACGCCATAAGTTTTGCCAATTATTTGATTGATCAATAAACCGGTAATATTCCCCCATGCGATGCAAACCTTTTGCAACGGTGGCTAACGCAAAGTCGTTGTATGCGTATTCTAGGGTGCGATTTCCCGCGCGCACGTAATCGGTGGATACATAACCTAAATGGTTGTAATCCTCTAAGCCCCCTCGCCCTTCTTTCTCGCTATTTCCACCAGGAGAAACTGTGGCATTTTTTATCATCGCTTTAAGGGCTTGGTGGTAATTAACGCCGCTTAAATTTTTAGCGTAAGCATCTGCAATGACCACATCAGCATTTGAACCGCCTTGAGTGCGACCATTTGTATTACCGCTGCGCCCTTCAGGTAGATAACCATCGTAGCGATAGATATTTAACATGCCATTGATAATGTCAGCTTGGCGCTCTGGAGCAATTAAGGTGATGAGAGGTGAAGATGTACGAAAGGTATCCCAAATGGCGTAGAAGTCGTCATAGTAAGGTGTTGCCGTCCAAAGCGGGTTTTCACCGGAACGATCTACCGGCATCAACATCGTATGATATAACCCTGTATAGAACATGACGCGCTGTTCTCGGCTTGCTGATTTATCTAATTCGATTTGCGCAATTAACCGTTCCCACTTTTGTTCACTTTGCTCTCGTACCAGATTAAAGTTCCAATGCGGTATTTGATCTCGAAGGTTCTCAGCTGCCTTGGCTTCGCTAATAAATGAAATGCCTATTTTCAGCTTAACTGTTTTACTTTTATGGTCGCTAAACTGGCAAACTACGCCCGTTTTATCACCCGAGTCATATTGACTCTTTATAGACGGATAAAGGGTGTCACCCTTGAACGTGCTAAAACTATCACAGGGTTGATTAAGCTGGGCATGATAATACACCGTGTATGCATTACCATTATTCCAACCGCCGCGAATTCGACTATAGCCTCGAATTTCAGTTGGCGAAATGACTTCTACCTGAGAACCAACAAATTGCTGTGCTTCCCTTGCATCAGGAACGGCTTTTTCACCTAGAAAAAATCCACCGTCTATTTTAATCGCATTGTTGCGATTATCACGAAACGTATATTGATGAAATGCGGCTCTATCGGCGGTGGCTAGCTCTGCTTTTATTCCCCACTTAACCAAATCAGTCGCATAGTAACCTACGCTGGTATGCTCATTGGCACGCAAACTCGTTTGCGCAACCGACTCGAAATCTCCTGAATACGGCATAATAGAAATATTACCGTACTTAGGTCCGCCACCTGTACCGCTGACATGTATTTGACTAAAGCCAACGAGGGGTTTGGTTAAATCTGGGTCGTAACCACTATTACTGTGAGTGCCAATATCTGGCCCTGGCTTCACCATGCCAAATGGGTTACTGGGGCCAACGAACACGTTCCCCAAACCTTCTGAACCAATGAAGGGGTCGATATATTCATGGTAGTTGTTCTTAGCGAAACTCATCGAACAACAAAGCAATATTGAAAGAAATAAAGTAGATTTCAGCAAATTGAGCATTAATGTGACCTTTAAGCGCAAACTAATTGTGGAACTAGCCGCTATTAACGAAATTTTAACTAGTATTTTTTACCACGCCTTTGACACCGGTGTCAAACCTCGCATATAGTAGTAAACAGTCGACACGTTGGCTTCAGTAAATTTGTTAACGTTCGACTAGGCACTTTAATTGGACAAACCAATAAAACCTGAATTCCTATAGCTTTTGTAAACCCGAAAATGTTTACCACTCAACGATAAAGCCATAATAAATAGACTTATACTGGTGAAAAGAATGTTATATGAAAGTAAACATTGCGTTTCTGTACGAGCAAATGTTACCTTTCACAAATCGGCTTGACCAATAAAATAGCACTAACAACTATTTTCAGCCATGCTTTAGCAATAACGCCAACATCATCCTGTTGTGCTGTTATTTTAGACACGGTTTATAGGTAATAATATGACCCCTCAACACATAGACAATTTTTACTCGCGCGCGTTCTTACTCAACCACAGTGAAAAAATACTGGATTTTTACACGCCTCGGGTGATTGACCCTCAAGGAGGATATTTTCAAAATTATTTTGATGATGGAGAAATATTCGACCCTACATACAAACAACTGGTTAGTAGTACACGAATTATTGTCAATTTTGCAAGGGCGAGCCAAGTCTTTAATAAACCCAATTATGCCGACATTGCACTGCACGGATTACATTTTTTAGAGCAAGCGCATTGGCATGAAGAAACACAGTCGTATGCGTGGACCATTCGCAATCAACAAGCCGAAGACATGACCCAACAAGCTTATGGATACGCATTTGTTTTGTTAGCTTATGCCGCTATTCAAAAAGCGGGTCTTAAAGAAGTGACGTCAAACATTGATGCTGTTTTCCAATTACTTGAACGTCGCTTTTGGCAACAAGATTATGGTTTATACGCCGATGAGCTCAGTGTCGATGACCTATTAAGTGACTATCGCGGACAAAACGCGAATATGCATATCTGTGAAGCCATGATTTCGGCTTATGAAGCGACTAATGACGAAAAGTATCTCAATCGGGCTTATCTAATTGCTCAGAACATTACGCAGCGCCAAGCTGCGCTGTCTGATGGGCTGATATGGGAACATTACACAACGCACTTCGATATAGATTGGGAATACAATAAACACGACCCCAAAAACCTTTATCGACCTTGGGGATTTCAACCAGGCCACCAAACTGAGTGGAGTAAGTTGCTGCTAGCCTTACACCAACATATAGAAGAGCCGGAACTACTTAAACGTGCCAAAACCCTATTTGAGCGAGCTTTCTCTTTATCTTGGGACCACCAATATGGAGGACTAGTCTACGGGTTCGATTCTGACGGTAAATGGTGTGACGATGATAAATATTTTTGGGTGCAAGCAGAAAGCTTTGCGGCTGCCGCTATCTTATTTAGTGAAACCGATAACCACGAATTTTTAAGTGCGTACCAACAACTATGGCAATACAGTTGGACGAACATGGTCGACCATAAGTATGGTGCGTGGTTTAGGGTTCTCACCCGTGAAAATAGCGCCTATTCAAACGAAAAAAGTAGTGCTGGCGCCAAGTGCGATTATCATACATTGGGTGCCTGTTTCGACGTACTCGCTCATATGCCACCTACTACAGAAGGGCTATAAATATGCATATTTCGACTTCTGGTACTGAACGCCAACCCTCCCCAGCGGCCTTTAATGCCCGATTTGCATTAATGGTAATGACATCACTCTTTTTCATATGGGGCTTTATTACTGCACTAAATGATATTTTGCTACCTTACTTAAAAAATGCATTTTCGTTAACGTATTTTCAGGCTGGATTAGTTCAATTTTGCTTCTTTGGCGCTTATTTCATTGTGTCTCCATTTGCAGGCCGCTTCCTCGAAAAAATTGGTTATAAAAAAGGCATAGTGGTGGGCCTATTAACTATTGCTAGCGGATGTGTTCTATTTTATCCCGCTGCCGAGATATCCATGTACCCACTCTTTCTATTTGCCTTATTTGTTCTGGCATCAGGGGTAACCATGCTACAGGTTTCTGCTAACCCTTATGTTGCTGTTCTCGGCCCAGAAAGCACAGCAGCGAGTCGACTCAACTTAGCGCAAGCTATTAATTCAGTTGGACATACTGCAGGCCCCATGTTTGGTGCATTGCTTATTTTGGCTGCAACCAGTGAGGCAGGTTCGGCAAAATCAGTACAAACACCCTACCTTATTATTGCAGGGGCGTTAGTGATAGTTGCGTTATTGTTTCTAAAAATGAAGCTCCCAAACATTAGTGAACATGTTGAAAAAGATCAGGCATCCCCCCCTTTCTCGTTGTTTGCGCACAAACATCTGTATTTAGGTGTATTGGCGATTTTCCTTTACGTAGGTGCAGAGGTGTCCATCGGCAGTTATTTGGTAAACCTATTTATGCAGCTCGGTATCGACAACATGAATGAAGTCACCGCAGGTAAGATGGTCTCGTATTATTGGGGCGCCGCCATGGTAGGACGGTTCATAGGAGCAGCCATCCTCAACTTCATCAAAGCGACAACCCTCTTGGCCATTAACGCTGTACTTGCTATTAGCATGATAGTTATCGCGGTAAATATGGAAGGAAGTCTTGCTATGTGGTCTATATTAGCAGTGGGCTTTTTCAATTCAATTATGTTTCCCACCATTTTCACATTGGCAATTCGGGGCCTAGGAGAATATACCGGGCGAGGTTCTGGTTATTTATGCCAAGGTATTGTCGGCGGTGCAATTTTGCCTTTGTTGCAAGGTTTTGCAGCAGATGCCATGGGGTTACAGATGAGCTTTTTAATTCCGGCTATTAGCTACCTATATATTGCTTGGTATGCAGTAAAAGGAAGCAAAATTAATTAGCTTAGGTCAATCCACATTACTCTTTAAATCTTAGTCAAAAACGCCGAAAGAGGATTCTAACCATGGTTACCCCTGCATCTCGACGACATTTTATGAAAACCACCCTATCGGGTGTGATTGCTGCTTCGTTATTCTCAGGAACTCTGCAGGCGAAAATGCTTGAACGTTACTACGAACAATTTAGCACTTCGCGACAACCGAGCAACCGGGTTTCACCGAGTATAGGCAAGCGAATAAGCGTAAAAAAATACGGCGCTACGGGCAATGGCAAATCACTCGACACTAAGGCTATTCAATCTACTATCGACGCTATCAGCGAAAGTGGCGATATAGGCACAGTTTGGCTTCCTGCTGGAGTATATTTAAGCGGCACCCTTCACCTAGCGAGCAATGTTAACCTAGAAATTGACGAAAATGCCATATTGCTTGGCAGTACGAATATACGTGACTACGAAGATGCGAACGGCAAAGTTCACGCGTTAATAGAAGCTAATGACTGTCACAATATTGCGATTTTTGGAAAGGGCACTATTAATGGCCAGGGGCGTCAACTAGGGCTCAATATAAACCGCTTGCATCATGCTAAAGAGCGTATTGAAAGCGATTTTAATGAAAGAAGAAACCGTTCTCGCCATCGCCCCAGCGTGCTAGCGGTTCATCACTGCAATACTGTCAAAGTTTACGACATCACTATTGAGAATGGCGCATTTTGGGTTCAACATTATGCAGCTTGCCAAAACCTGCATATCGACAATATCGTGGTACAAAGCGATGCATTTTGGAACAATGACGGCATTGATATAAACGATTGTGAAAATGTTCGTATTACTGGCTGCTTTGTAAACGCTGCCGATGATGCTATTTGCCTAAAATCTACGACCAAAGGCGATATACATAATGACAACATATATATTGGCAAATGCGTGCTACGATCCAGTTCCAACGGGATTAAGTTCGGTACCGAAAGCCAGAACGGTTTTACCAATGTAGAAATAGAAAATATTACTGTATTCGATACGTACCGAAGTGCAATTGCATTGGAAACGGTGGACGGAGCAAAACTGGAAAACGTCACAATTAATAATATTAATGCCCAGAACGTAGGTTGTGCTATTTTCATTCGCTTAGGACAACGTAACCGGGATGTACCTACAAACACACCTCTTGGTAGCATTAAAAATATCAGCATCACTAATGTAAATGCGCATATTAGCTTTGGGCGCGCAGATATTAATTATGACTTGCGTGGTCCTGGTCTAAACACGTTCTTCAACCCTATCCCAGCCTCAATAACAGGCCTTCCCGATGCATTGGTGGAAAATGTTACGCTTGAGCACATTTCTATTAGCTATCCGGGAAGAGCTAACAAGGGCTTGGCATATCGGCCATACGATCAATTATTTTTGGTTCCCCAAGAACGCGATGCCTATCCGGAATACACCATGTTTGGAGAACTACCAAGCTGGGGATTTTTTGTCAGGCATGTGAAGGGCATTACGCTTAACGATGTTTCATTAACCGCACGAGAGCACGATTTTAGACCTGCTTTGGTATTTGATGATGTAAACGGCATTATTCTTTCAGACGTAACGTTACACGCTGTTAACGATACGCACTTAGTATTGCACAATACTAAAAATGTTAACGTCGATGCCTTGGCCGCGCCAAACAACAACCAGAAGCTAGCACCTATTTCGCGTTCTGCATGGCATCAATCAAAAGACTAGCGCCTAAAATTAACGCCTAACTGCTTGACCATTTGGTTGAGCAGTTCCTACCGCTTAGCTCCCTTTGAGGCTAACCACTGTAACCCCTCTTTTTCATCAGCACAAAAGAAGTAATCGATTTCCGCAGCTATATAAACCCGTTCAAACTGGCTGCGAACCAGCGCTGGAATATCAGCGTTTGTCACCACTAAAGCACAAGCTGACATACCATAGATTTTGCGAAGTTTAATTGAGTCTATTAGGGTAGCTTCTGCCGCTGGGGTTAAAATACCCGTACCTTGTACAAATCCTAAAAAGCCCCATTTTTGCCCTCTAAGGCTCAACACAATCTCTTTAACATCGTCGTGATATTGTTTCAAAATCGCTTCATTTACCACGCCCCGCCCGTCGACGCGAAGCACGCTACCTATAAGCTCAATATCATACTCGGCGTGTTTGGTTTCTAGGTGTGAAGTGTTCTTTGTGGTAATGCGAGAGTTACTTGGAACCATGTTATCTCGTTTAAAACTAACTTCTAACTTCCTCTTTTAAGAATAGGCAATAGTTCTGAGTTACGCCACCTAAGAATACCTAAAAAAAGAATTAAGTAATTACAATCGTTTTCAATTATGACCAAAAACAAAAAACCCGCCAATTGGCGGGTTTTAATGTTATCCATAAACTATGGATAACTTACTTCTTTTTCTTTGCCTTTGCATTTGGCAAATCGGTAATACTACCTTCAAAGATTTCAGACGCTAAGCCGATAGACTCGTTAAGTGTTGGGTGAGCATGAATTGTTAATGCAACATCTTCTGCATCTGCCCCCATTTCAACAGCAAGACCAATTTCGCCAAGCATTTCGCCCGCGTTAGTACCTACCATTGCCCCACCTAGTACACGACCAGTGTCTTTTTCAAAAATCATTTTAGTCATACCGTTTGTTGCGTCAGACGCAATGGCACGACCAGAAGCAGCCCATGGGAATAACGCTGTTTCGTAGCTTAAACCTTGCTCTTTCGCTTCTTTCTCGGTAACACCAACCCAGGCAACTTCTGGCTCAGTATACGCTACTGAAGGAATACCACGGGGGTCAAAGTAGTGTTTTTGCCCAGCAATAACTTCAGCTGCAACATGACCTTCGTGAACCGCTTTATGCGCAAGCATAGGTTGGCCAACTAAGTCACCGATAGCGAAGATATGTTCAACGTTAGTACGCATTTGCTTATCAACGTTGATAAAGCCACGGTCGTCAACGTTAACACCAGCAGTGTCTGCACCAACCATTTTACCGTTTGGACGACGTCCAACCGCCACTAATACTTTGTCGTAGCGTACTTGCTCTGAAGGTGCATTTTTGCCTTCAAACGTTACGTATAAGCCGTCATCTTTTGCTTCAACCGCAGTCACTTTGGTTTCAAGCATGATGTTGAATTTTTCTTTATAATCTTTCATGAAGACTTTCATGATGTCTTTATCAGCAGCTGGAATAAGCTGGTCTAAAAATTCAACAACATCAATTTTTGAACCTAGTGCTTCGTATACTGTACCCATTTCTAGACCAATAATACCGCCACCAAGTACTAGCATTTTCTCTGGAATATCTTTCATTTCCAAAGCGCCAGTTGAGTCGATAATACGATCGTCTTCTGGAATAAACGGAAGGCTTACAGGCTCAGAACCCGCAGCAATAATCGCTTTTTCAAAAGTAATAGTAGTAACGTCGTCACCATTTTTCACTTCAAGGGTATTAGCACCGGTAAATTTACCGTAACCTTTTACGTGCTTGGTTTTACGCATTTTAGACATGCCGCCAAGACCGTTAGTCAGCTGTTTTACAACGCTGTCTTTATATTCGCGAATTTTGTCTAAATCGATTTTAGGTTCGCCAAAAGTCACACCATGGCTTGCCAAGTGCTTCGCTTCTTTCATTACTTTCGCTACGTGAAGTAATGCTTTTGAAGGAATACAACCAACGTTAAGACATACGCCGCCTAGCACTTCGCGTGAATCAACAATAACGGTTTCTATGCCTAAGTCGGCAGCACGGAATGCTGCAGAGTAACCGCCAGGGCCGCCGCCCAGTACCACTAATTGCGTTTTAATTTCGCTCATTGTGAACCTCAATCCTATTTTTTGTTATCTATCACCTTGTGTGTAATAGCATAACCTAAATACTGCCCCAAGGGCTTATAAAATCACCGAGAATGTTCATGATATAACAAACATTCTCGTTTTTTTATTTAAAGTATAATTCTGCGCAAATCAGTTAAGTTTGCAGCCACTTCAGTAGAGAACCTTGCACCTACTGCGCCATCGATAACACGGTGGTCGTAAGATAAGCTTAATGGAACCATTAGACGAGGTTCAAACTCGCTACCATTCCACTTCGGTTTCATATCAGACTTAGAAACACCAAGGATAGCAACTTCAGGGGCATTCACAATTGGTGTGAACGCTGTTCCGCCAATTCCGCCTAAACTTGAAATGGTGAACGTACCGCCTTGCATATCTGAAGACTTCAGCTTGCCGTCGCGTGCTTTCTTCGACGTTTCAATAAGCTCTTGAGACAACTGCTCAATACCTTTCTTGTTCACGTCTTTGATTACCGGCACTACCAAGCCACCTGGCGTTTCTACCGCAATACCAATGTTGATGAATTTCTTGATAATCAAGCTTTCACCATCATCAGAAAGCGAAGAGTTAAATACTTCGTATTTCTCTAGTGCTTTCGCGACTGCTTTCATGATGAAAACAAGTGGCGTGATCTTCAAGCCAGACTTAATTTTCGCATGATACGCGTTTTGTTCTTTACGGAACGCTTCTACGTCGGTGATATCAGCCTCATCAAACTGTGTTACATGAGGGATAGTCGCCCAGTTACGGTGTAAGAACGGACCAGAAATCTTTTGAATACGCGACAGCTTAACTTCTTCAACTTCACCAAACTTGCTGTGATCAACAGGTTTAACCGGCACAATTTGAAGTACGTTATCGCCTGCTGGTGCAGCTGCACTTGCAGTACTGCCTTTAGGCTTAGCAAGTTCAGCTTTCACGTAAGCCTGAACGTCTTCTTTTAGAATACGGCTCTTAGGGCCTGTTCCATTAACAAGGGTAAGGTCTACACCAAACTCTCTTGCTACACGACGTACAGAAGGAGAAGCATGTGCTTTACCGTTGCCTTTAGGCGCTGAAGCTTCTTGTGCTGGTACAGGAGGCTTATTTTGCGCAGCTGGTTTTTCAGCCGCTTTCGGCTTCTCAGGCGCAGATTCCGCTTTCTTCGGTGCAGGTGCTTCGCTACTAGCTGAACCGTCACTTCCGGCAGTTTCCAGCTTAACCACTAGCGTACCTTGCTTAACTTTGTCACCGGCTTTAATGAAGACTTCTTTTACTGTACCTGCATGGGTAGAAGGCACATCCATTGTCGCTTTATCAGTTTCAAGGGTAATAAGACCATCTTCTTTCTCAATGGTGTCGCCCACAGAAACTAATACATCGATAACGTCTACTTCGCCGTCTTCACCAATATCAGGTACTTCAACCTCTACTACGCCGCCAGCAGATGCTGAAGACGGGGCAGATGAAGCCGCGTCGTCAGAAGATGATTCAGCCGCAGGTGCCGCTTTTTCAGAACTTGACTGAGCAGGCGCATCGCTGCTAGCTGCTTCACCACTTCCAGCGGTTTCTAGTTTAATAACTAGCGTACCTTCTTTTACTTTGTCGCCAGTACTGATGAATACTTCTTTCACCTTACCTGCGTGAGTAGAAGGCACATCCATAGTCGCTTTATCGGTTTCTAGCGTAATAAGCCCATCTTCTTTCTCGATGGTATCGCCTACAGAAACCAGTACATCAATAACATCTACTTCGCCGTCGTCACCAATATCAGGAACCGCAACTTCTATCACTTCACCGCCACCTGATGCTGCTGGCGCTGCTTCTGATTTGCTTTCTTCTTTTGGTGCTTCAGCTGGCTCTTCTTTCTCTTCAGAAGAGGCTTCTTCGCCACCTGCTTTTTTCATTTCGCCGATAACATCGCCTTCTTTAATCTTGTCGCCAACGGCAACAGATAAGCTAACGATTTCACCTTCAAATGGTGCAGGAATGTCCATAGA
Source organism: Alteromonas lipotrueae (assembly GCF_019249255.1). Lineage (NCBI taxonomy): Bacteria > Pseudomonadati > Pseudomonadota > Gammaproteobacteria > Alteromonadales > Alteromonadaceae > Alteromonas > Alteromonas lipotrueae. The sequence goes on from NZ_JAESDJ010000003.1 coordinate 27,360, forward strand.
GGCTTTGTCACTTTCTACAGTAACAACGCCTTCATCTGCATCAATGGTGTCGCCTACGGCAACACATAGCTCGATAACTTCAACTTCGTCACCGCCTACATCCGGTACGATAATCTTTTGAATATCTGACATATGTAAAATACCTTATCTGCCTGTGACTACGCGTAAAGTGGGTTTAGTTTTTCAACGTTAATATCAAAACGTTTTATCGCTTCAGCAACATCTTTCTTATCGAAATCACCGCGCTGCGCTAACTCGTACAATGAAGCCACTACAATGTATGCAGCGTTCACTTCAAAGTGAGTACGCAAGTTTTCACGGCTGTCACTTCTACCAAAACCATCAGTACCTAGGCAGCGATAATCTGTATCGATAAATGCGCGAACCTGATCAGAGTAGTTCTTAACGTAATCAGTTGCAGAAATAGCAGGACCTGCATCTTTCGTAATAACTTGACCAATGTAAGCTGTTTTCTGATCTGATTCTGGATTCAACATGTTCCAGCGCGCCACTTCTTGACCTTCACGAGCCAATTCGTTGAACGAGGTTACCGAGTAAACGTCTGAAGAAACGTTGTAATCGTCACAAAGAATTTGTGCCGCTTTGCGTACTTCATTCAAGATAGTACCCGAGCCCATTAACTGTACATTGGTCTTGGTCTTCTTGTTTTCAACTCGTTCAAGCTTATAAATACCTTTAATGATTTGATCAGCGACGTCATCACCTTCAGGCATAGCTGGGTGTTGGTAGTTCTCGTTCATCAATGTTAGGTAATAGAATACGTTTTCGTTGTTGCCATACATACGGCGTAAACCGTCTTGTACAATAACAGCCACTTCGTATCCGTAAGTTGGATCGTAAGTTACACAGTTCGGGATAAGGTTCGCTTGAACATGTGAATGTCCATCTTGGTGCTGTAGACCTTCACCGTTCAATGTGGTTCTACCTGCGGTAGCACCTAACAAGAAACCTCTTGCTTGGCTATCGCCAGCTGCCCACGCCAAGTCGCCAACACGTTGGAAACCAAACATTGAGTAGTAAATGTAGAACGGAATAGTAGTGGCGTTACAGGTTGAGTAAGACGTACCTGCCGCTACCCACGATGCCATTGCACCTAATTCGTTAATACCTTCCTGCAATACCTGGCCTTTTTTATCTTCACGATAGTAAGCCACTTGGTCAGCATCTTGTGGAACGTACTTTTGGCCTTCGTTAGCATAAATGCCCACTTGGCGGAACAGCCCTTCCATACCGAATGTACGTGCTTCATCAGGAATAATTGGCACAATACGCTTACCAATCTTCTTGTCTTTCAATAATGCGTTAAGTACTCGCACGAAAGTCATAGTAGACGAAACTGAACGATCGCCAGAGCCTTTTAAAATTGCATCAAATGCTTTTAGCTCAGGTACTTCAAGTTGCTCGTCAGCTTGTTCTCTACGAGAAGGTAAGTAACCGCCTAAAGACTCACGACGCTCGCGCAAGTACTTCATTTCTTCACTGTCTTCAGGGAACTTGAAGTAAGGAAGTTCTTCAATCTTCTCATCAGCGATTGGAATGTTGAAACGATCGCGGAATACTTTAAGTGAATCTACGTCCATCTTCTTCACGTTATGCGCAATGTTCAAGGCTTCACCTGAAGCACCTAACCCAAAGCCTTTAACGGTTTTAGCAAGAATCACCGTTGGACGACCTTTGGTTTCTTTCGCTTTTTGATAAGCAGCAAAGACTTTTACTGGATCGTGTCCACCACGGTTCAAGCGCCAGATGTCATCATCAGACATATTCGCGACAAGTGCAGCCGTTTCTGGGTACTTGTTGAAGAAGTTTTCGCGAGTGTATTTACCACCCTTCGCTTTACAGTTCTGGTACTCACCGTCTACGGTTTCGCCCATTAACTGAATAAGTTTGCCTGATTTATCACGGGCAAGAAGCTCATCCCAGTAACTGCCCCAAATAACTTTAACCACTTCCCAGCCTGCGCCGCGGAATGTGCCTTCAAGTTCTTGGATAATTTTGCCGTTACCACGAACTGGGCCGTCTAGGCGCTGTAGGTTACAGTTGATAACGAAAGTTAGGTTATCTAGGCCTTCACGTGAAGCAAGACCAATAGCACCCAATGATTCTGGCTCATCACACTCGCCGTCTCCCATGTAGCAGTATACGCGCTGTTCAGAACAGTCTTTAATACCACGGTTAGTGAGGTACTTAAGGAAACGTGCAGTATAAATGGCTTGAAGTGGACCTAAGCCCATCGATACTGTTGGGAACTGCCAGTAATCTTTCATCAAATGAGGGTGCGGGTATGAAGATAGACCTTCACCAGCGCATTCTTGACGGAAGTTATTTAGCTGTTCTTCAGAAAGGTTACCTTCAATGAAAGAACGGGCATAAATTCCTGGAGAGATATGACCTTGTGCAAAGATAAAGTCGCCACCAGCGTTTTCTGTCGGCGCTTTAAAGAAGTGGTTAAAACCAACATCATATAGCATGGCAGATGACGCAAAACTACCAATGTGACCACCAAGCTCTAAGTCTTTCTTAGAAGCACGTAATACAATCATCAATGCATTCCAACGAATGGCGGCACGAATGCGTGCTTCAATCGTTAGGTCGCCAGGCATTTTTGGCTCTTGCGCTGAAGGAATTGTATTGATGTACGCTGTGGTGGCGTCGTACGGTAAGTGCGCTCCGCTACGACGAGCCTTATCAATAAGTTTCTCGAGTAGATAATGGGCGCGTTCTACACCTTCCTCTTCCAAAACAGATTCAAGAGCATCAATCCACTCTTTAGTTTCTTGAGGATCCACATCTTGGTGCATCATATCAGTCATGGTGCCATCCTATTTTTGCTTTATATATAGAGAATTCTTCCTTCGACCTAATTATCGAAAGAAGAATGACCAAATTACGTTGTACTCGCTGTGAACCTTAATGGCTCACCTGTGCTTTTTGCATATCGCAGTCGCTAAAATTCTCTTTACGCTTCTGCTTATGTAATCACGCCTAATAAATCTGGGTATACAAGAAGGCATGTTAAATTTCTAATCGACGTAACGCGCGCTGTACACGAGTGTCACGCTGATTAATGGTTAATAATGTCTTTTCAATGAACGCTAGGTGCGTATTACACGCCTGACGTGCCGCTTCTGGATCCCGAGCGGCGATAGCTTCAACAATTTCTCGTCTTTGACGAGCAATATCGGCCACTGCATCGGGGTGAGTCGCTAACATATCAAAGTTACGTTCAATGTTTTCCACCAGCATACTCTGCATGGTGCTCATCACATGTAAAAGCACCATGTTATGCGATGCTCTTGCCATAATGATGTAGAACTTCCCCAGCGCTTCAGCTTGGTCCCGCTTACTTTCTTCGGGTGCTGGCGTGGGTAGTTCATTAAGCGCATTTTTCAGCGCTTCATAATCTTCGGGTTGCCCACGAAGCGCTGCGTAATATGCTGCCATTCCTTCTAGGGCATGACGGAACTCGAGTAAATCGAACTGAGTCTCAGGCCGTTTACTGACAAGTGCCATCAGTGGGTCTTTCATGGCTGAGTTAAGGTTGCGGTTTACAAACGTGCCGCCCCCCTGCTTGCGCTCAACCAATCCACGCGCTTGAAGATTACCTATGGCTTCTCGTAAGGAAGGCCGCGATACCTCAAACTGAATCGCAAGTTCACGCTCTGGTGGCAATTTCTGACCTGCCAATAAGCTCCCATCCAAAATCATGGATTCAAGCTGCTCGGTGATAACATCGGCAAGTTTTTTTCGCTGCTGACGCATGCGTGACTGTCTTCCTTCATCTACTTGAGTATGCGACTATTTTGTAAACAAGTAAGGTCTACAGCCACAATTGGTAATACCATTTTACCTATATAGTTTAAGATAGATCGAAAGTGAGGTAAATACTCTCAAGCATAGCAAACTTGCAAGGAGTTGCTTGTTGTTAAGCTTTATTGTTGAATTTGTTGCAAAAATTTAGCAAACTCGCACTGGTCTGATGAGGTGAAGCAACCAGCATATAAGACGTGAAATGCCTGATCTATAAATGAAAAATTTATAGACCAGGATAGAATGGTAATACGTTTGTTAACTGAAATAGTTAAGCAAGGGTGCCAATAACGGTTAGCGCAGACGTGATAACAAGCAGAAAAATAACATTACGTTTTGCTAACTTGACCAGCACTTTAGGCTCTACAGCTGCATTTTCTGTCTGAGCTTTATATTCTTCAGCCGTTAACATTTCGGCTTTTGACGATACTCGTGTCAGTAAGTCATAGGCAGAGATATTCAAAGAAAGAACGTCTTTAAGCCATTCAGGAAGTGCACGTGAAAAGTGCCCCATCATGAGCATGCCAAAAGCGGTGACGCGTACTGGTATGAAGTCAAGTGCGAACATTAACTTGCCCGCCGCCATGGACAACGGGTGTTGAGAAGCGCAGAAGCGCTCAGTGGCACTTCTGCTGAAACAGTAAAACACGGCGCCTGGTGCACCAAATGCAATGAACCACAACATCACCGCAGCGTAGTGCTGGTAGTTCAGCCAAGTAAGGTGTTGGCCGAAGCTTTTTCCTTCAGCCATGGCCGTTCCGTCGCTGGCACGCTTGCTACCGCAATGCCCTAATTGGTCGGTGTACATACTGCAAGCCTGTAAATCGCCTCGGTCTGCGGCATTCAAAAAGCATTTATAAGTGGCGCGTAACACCGGACAACCAATACATAAAAACAAAACCACACTTTGTTCAATGAAAGTAAGGAAAGCACCAAACAGCCAATATTCTATTAACCCGATAGCAAGCGCAGGCAGCAACATATAGAGGTAAAAGGCAACGGATGGCGTGTCTTCCTCTAGCCATTTGCGTTCGTTTAGCCAATTTTGATAGGCGGCTGCATAACGCTCGATGTGCCATACCGGTGTTTTAGTAATGAGCCTTTCAAGACTTAATACCAGCAGTAAACTCATTAGTATCATGTTTATTCCCTACCATAAAAATGCTGAATTGTGGGTAATTAACCGGCGTTTAACCGCTTGCTTACCTTTTTATCTTCTGGTCTTGCTAGTGATGTTAGTTAAATCGAGTGACTGTCTGTAGCGTGGCCAATCGAACGTAACACCTGGGTCGGTCTTTCGCCCTGGAGAAATATCATTATGGCCTATAATTCGTCCTAACGTTATTCGCGGATACTGTTGCAATATAAACCCACTCAATTTCGTAAGTTGTTCATATTGGGCATCGGTATAAGGCAGTGTGTCGGTGCCTTCTAATTCGATACCAATGGTGAAGTCGTTGCAACGAGAACGCCCTTGAAACGTCGATAACCCTGCATGCCATGCCCGCTTATTAAAGGGCACAAACTGCTCTATCTCGCCGGTACGGTAAATAACGCAATGGGCAGACACCCTAATCCCTGCTATTTCTTTATAAAACGGGTGCTCGTCGGGATTTAACGTACCGGTAAACAATTCACGGATACCTGAGGTACCAAACTGTGACGGTGGCAACGATATATTATGAATGACCAACACGCTCACATCATTTTCGTCGGGCCGTTCATCATAATGGGGGCAATCAATTTGCGTCGCGGGCTCGTATAACACCATAAATTTTCAAAATTCGTTACCTTGTTTTCATTAATAACAGTGTGACACCAGCTGCCCAAGGGCACAAGCTCGCAAGCGTAGGATTCAGCTTCAAGATGTATAGCAGTAAGTCAGCATCCATTTAAAACACGCCGTAAACCCATCCATGGGGGCTCTATGCAGCTCCCTGCTGCATAAGGTTTTAAATGGATGCTGCCTTACTGCTTTGACGAGTGGCCACTAGAGTTGAGCGTTAATAATGTTTCAAGATAAATTGCCCAGACGGCTTTACTCTCAAACTCACCTTACACTTAATAATCGCTAGCGTTTCTTGAAAAAGAAAAAAGTGCTACCCCTTACTGCATAAAGTTTCACTGGGTACGAACTCCTTTAGTTAGGCCGATACATTTATATATGCGTAGAAAGGCGGTATAAATAGAACGTATAAAAAGAAGTGAGATGTTTTATATGAGTGAAGATGATTCTGTAGGTGAGAATTCTGCGGCAAAGTATATGGTAGTGCTGGCGTGGATTTGTGGGTTTGGCCTGCTGGTCTATGTCTTTTCTGGCTTGCTCGATAAGCAAGTTAACCCTAATAGCGAACCCCAATCACAGCGTATTGGGTCACAAACCGAAGTGCGCTTGAAACAAAACCGTGCAGGGCATTATGTGACTTCTGGCTTTATTAATGGCGAAGAAGTGGTGTTTCTGGTGGATACAGGCGCTACCGATGTGTCTATTCCTGCGCATTTAGCCCAGCGACTTCAACTACAAGCTGGACGAAAAGGCTTAGCCAATACGGCGAATGGAACGGTTACCGTTGCTGAATCACGTATTGATACCCTTCGAATTGGTGACATTGTGTTAAACAATGTTAGCGCAAACCTAAACCCCGGTATGCAAAGTGAGCATATCTTGCTAGGAATGAGTGTTTTACGGCAATTAGAGTTTACTCAGCGCGGAGATTGGTTAATATTGCGTACCCTATAACTCTAAACAGCGAACCTCATGATTTCACCCGACATTAACGCCATCCGCGAACAAGTTTCTCTCGCACTTATTGAAGATTTAGGTGGCGAGCTAAACGCGCATAACGACATTACTGCGAACTTAATAGATGAAAGCGAAAACGCGACTGCCACTATTATTACCCGTGAGCATTGTGTAATTTGCGGGGTCACTTGGGTTGAGCAAGCGTTTGCGTTAGTTGATGAGCACCTAGAATTAGTATGGAATGTAAACGATGGCGATATGGTTGAGGCAAACACTACCCTGCTTACCTTAACAGGGTCGGCTCGTGCCATTCTTACTGCCGAGCGTGTAGCGCTTAATTTTCTGCAAACCCTTTCAGCGACGGCAACAGTGACGGCAAGCTACGCTAAGTTGCTAGCAGGAAGCAACACCAAAATTCTTGATACTCGCAAAACCTTGCCAGGTCTTCGTATGGCACAGAAGTACGCTGTGCATTGTGGCGGCGGACAAAATCATCGTATTGGTTTGTTTGATGCGTTTTTAATTAAAGAAAACCACATTTTTTCCTGCGGCTCTATAGCGAAAGCAATCAGCCGTGCTAAAGAAATGAAACCTGGTAAGCCTGTTGAAGTAGAAGTAGAAAGCTTAGATGAATTGCAACAAGCACTTCTTGCAGAGGCTGACATTGTTATGTTGGATAACTTTACCAACGAACAGATCCAAAAGGCAGTAGCGCTAACCCAAGGGCAATGTAAACTGGAAGTGTCAGGTAACATTACCGATGAACGGTTATCGTCGCTAGCAACACTGGGTATAGACTATATATCATCAGGTGCCTTAACCAAGAATGTGAAGGCAATTGATTTGTCGCTAAGAGTGAATTTAACGTAATAAAGATTGCTGATAGCTTGCGTTAACATTACATGTAACAGTTCACATGACGTGCTTAGGTATAAAGTCACTCTACGACCTTAGTAGGCACGTTTCATCGGTTTCGTTCTAAGCAGTATAGTTATCTATACGTACGAAAGTTGTAAATTTACACCAAATTTCAACAACATAGGTCTGAAAAGCCCTTTTTGAACGTGTCATACTGAAAAAGTCAGACATAGGTATTTTTCTGCATACTTGTCACTGACCTATTAATTTATATACTTAGATTCAAGTACCAGGGACGTTGAAGGACGACTCAGGTATAAACGTCAATTTGAATTACATTTAAACTTAACGTGCTATACACGTCCCGGAGAAAACCATGATGAACATGAATACTAAAAACCAAAAGGGTTTCACCCTAATCGAATTAATGATCGTTGTTGCCATTATCGGTATTTTGGCGGCAATCGCTTTACCTGCTTATCAAACTTATACTCAAAAATCTAAGTTTACAGAAGTAGTAATGGCTACTACTGCATTTAAAACAGCTTTTGAAGTTTCTGCTCAAACGGGCGAGTTTTCTGCGAACGGATTAGCCGATGCTGATGCCGGAACTAACGGCCTTCCTAAAGATCTTACGACTGCAACTGGACGCGTTGCCTCCGTAACTATCAAAGATGGCGTTATCACGGCAACTGGAACATCTGAAGTAGGCAGTTACACTTACATTCTGACTCCTAATGGCGTTACAGCTCCGATTCAATGGGCTAAGACAGGAACATGTGTAGCTGAAGGAGTCTGTTAACGAGTTATCGTATAATTTAAGGGAAGTGCAATTGCACTTCCCTTTTTTATTAAAGGAAGAATATTTGTGAAAGCCGCAATAGTTTACGAATGGCAAGGTAAAGATGGGCGAGGTAACAGCCGCAAAGGTGAGATATCGGCTGCCAACCTTAAAGAAGCCAAAATGCAACTTCGTAAACAAGGCGTTTCAGTCAGAAAAGTAAAAAAACAGCAGAAATCCCTATTTAGTCGTGGCGGCCAAAAAATCACCGCTGCAGACATTTCAGTATTTTCTCGCCAAATTGCCACTATGTTGGCCGCAGGTGTTACCCTTATCCAATCTTTAGACATGATATCTCAAGGTCATGCCAAAGCATCAATGCGTAAATTGCTCGGCGATATCACTAACGAAGTCCGCTCAGGAAACCCGTTATCAAATTCACTGCGTAAATATCCTGAATATTTTGACGATTTATATTGCGACTTGGTTTACACCGGAGAGCAATCTGGTGCGCTTGAAACAATTTACGACCGAATCGCTACTTATAAAGAAAAAGCGGAAGCACTTAAATCAAAAATTAAGAAAGCGATGTTCTACCCAATTGCGGTTGTCGTGGTGGCATTCATTGTAACCACTATCTTGCTGGTTTTCGTGGTACCACAATTCGAAGAAATTTTTAGTAGTTTTGGGGCGGAGCTTCCTGCATTTACACTTTTCGTACTCGCTATCTCAAATTTTGTGCAAAGTTACGGGATATTCATAGGCATTGGCATTGGTATAGCTGGCTACTTGTTTATGCGTGCCCATAAGAAAAGTCAAAAATTTCGCGATAGGGTTGATAAAGCGGTTCTCAAAATTCCCATCATTGGGGAAATACTCAAAAAAGCCAGTATCGCGCGATTCACTCGCACCCTCGCAACCACCTTTGCTGCAGGTGTACCTTTAATCGGCGCTCTTGAATCGGCTGCTGGCGCCTCGGGCAATGCGGTATTTAGAGACGCTATCTTATATATACGAAAAGAAGTGGCTGGCGGAATGCCCATGCATACATCAATGCGAACCACCAATGTATTTCCCGATATGGTGACGCAAATGGTCGCCATTGGTGAAGAGTCTGGCTCGGTTGATGCCATGCTCAGTAAAATTGCCACCATATATGAAGCTGAAGTGGATGATATGGTCGATGGCTTAACCAGCTTATTAGAGCCAATGATTATGGCTGTGCTAGGTGTGGTGATTGGCGGTCTTATCATCGCCATGTACCTTCCCATATTTGAAATGGGTAATGTGGTATAACCTTTACGCCACACAAAACATATTTGTTCGTGCTTTACATAGAATTAGGCTTGCCCCCCGCAGGCCTTTTTTGCATTATTAACCCAAATAAAAAAGAGAACGCTATTTTATGGAAGCGATATTGCTTACCAGCCAATTATACCCGTGGTTATTCTACCTCTTTGTTTTCGTGGTTAGCTTAATGGTAGGAAGCTTCTTAAATGTAGTTATTCATCGCTTGCCCATTATGATGGAAAACAGTTGGAAGCAGGAATACGCCAGTTACTTTAGTGAAACAGACAGCGAAAATGAAGATACTCAAGTTGCTAGCGAGCAAACTCTTCCTGAAACGTTTAATTTAGCCAAGCCAGATAGTACCTGCCCTAGTTGTGGACACAAAATTCGAGCATGGGAAAATATTCCCATCATTAGTTATCTATTTCTTCGCGGTAAATGCGCTAACTGTAAAACCCCTATTTCTATTCGCTACCCATTAGTAGAGTTATTTACAGCGCTTCCTTGTACCTTCGCCGCCTACTATTTTGGCCCCACCCCTCAAGCAATATGGGCGGTGATATTTACTTATATCCTTATTACCCTAATTTTTATCGATTTAGATAAAATGCTACTTCCGGACCAACTCACCCTGCCCTTGCTTTGGCTAGGCTTGGTGCTTAGTACTCAATCGGTATTTGTTGGGCCTGTTGACGCCATTATTGGTGCAGCCGCCGGATATTTAAGTTTATGGTCTGTATTTTGGTTGTTTAAAATAGTCACAGGCAAAGAAGGTATGGGATATGGCGACTTCAAAATATTAGCAGCCCTTGGCGCCTTCACTGGCTGGCAAGGTTTACCCATCATTATTTTATTGTCTTCAATAGTCGGCGCAATCGCTGGGATTGCCATTATGATGTTCCAAAACAAAGGAAAATCATTGGCTATCCCCTTCGGGCCTTATTTGGCCGTTGCAGGTTGGATAACCTTATTTTATAAAGACACGATTATTACCCACTATTTAAAATGGGCACTGCAGTAATGGCAGCAACGAAAACAGCACAAGCACACACAAAGGGGCCATCGAATAAAAGCGATAAAATCGTGATTGGCCTTACTGGCGGAATTGGAAGCGGAAAGTCTGCCGCCACGAATAAATTTTCGGCGTTAGGTATTGATATTATCGACGCCGATGAAGTGGCCCGGGAAGTCGTTACTCCTGGCAGTGAAGGGTTGGCTAGAATAACCGAGCACTTCGGACGCAATATTTTGTTAGAAGATGGCACCCTAAACAGAGCAGCGTTACGAGAACGTGTTTTTAATAATAGCGAAGAAAAGCAATGGCTCAATCAATTGTTACATCCGCTTATTCGCAAAACTATGCTGCAACAGATAGCTGACTCGACGAGCCACTATTGTATTTTATCAGTACCCTTATTGGTCGAGGGCAACCTTAGTGAATTATGCGACCTAATCGTTGTGGTAGATTGCCCCGAATCAATGCAGCTTGAACGAGCCATGCAGCGTGATGGCAGTACCAAGAAAATTATTGAAAGTATTATGGCTTCGCAAGCGACGAGAAAGGAGCGATTAGCCGCTGCTGATGATGTTATCGATAATAGTAAAACCTTTGAGTTCCTCAACGAGCAGGTGCTCGCGTTGCACGGTAAATACACCCGTAAATATGATGCAAATAGCGAAAAAACTTCGTAAATACGGTTTTCCTGCAACTTTTTTCCTTAAAACCCGTCAAATACTTAATTGATTATGAAAGTAGGCTTGGCTTAGGGCAGTTCATGCATTAGGCTTTAGGGTTAAGTCTATGTGTTTTAAGGATATCCATGAGCGAAGCTGTATTCGAATTTCCCCTAAAGGAAAAAGTGCGTAACTATCTGCGCGTAGAGCAGCTTCTTGGGCAGTTAAAAAGCACCGCGAAATCTGACAGTGTGCCACTGCAAATGGTTTTCTTTGAGCAGTTATTTGAGTTACTCGACTTAATTGAGAGACTAGATCTACGCTCAGACATGAGCAAAGATTTAGATGCCCACGAAAAAAACCTCGTTTACTGGTCGCAACACCCCAAGATAGACAGTGCCGCACTAGATCAAGCACTCAAAACCATTGTAAACCTAAAGCAAAAGCTTAAAACCGACCGTCGCTTTGGCAGCGCACTTAAAGAAGATAAGCTGCTAAGTGCGATTAGACAACGGTTCGCTATTCCAGGTGGCTCATGTAGCTTTGACCTACCCAACCTTCACTTTTGGCTACAGCAACCCGCCGAGGTTCGCCAACAAGAAATCGGCCAATGGCTCGACACCTTAAGTTTGCTAGACGACACCATTGCGGTAAGCCTGTCTTTTATTCGTGAACGCGGACAATTTAAATCGGTTACCGCAGATAACGGGTTTTATCAGGGTGCTGCTGAAGATAAAAACGAACTTATCCGTATTAAATGCCGAGTAGATGAAGGTTACTACCCTACCCTTAGCGGTAATAAATACCGCTATGCCTTGCGCTTTTTATGGTTTTCCCCTGCTGAAGGCCAAAACGCGGCTGTTGAATCTAATATTCAGTTTAAACTGGCAGCCTGTTAAACTACTCCTATTGTAATTTTAACCTGCCACTGGAGTGATTCATGGTTGTAGATTGCCCGATTTGCGCGAAGTCGGTTCCTTGGAATAGTGATAGCGAATTTCGCCCTTTTTGTAGTAAGAAATGCCAACTTATTGATTTAGGTGAATGGGCATCAGAGGAAAGGAAAATTGCTGCAAAGCCATCTGAACAGCCTTCCGCCAAAGAAGTCGACATTGAAGAAATAGAAGCAATGCTTGCAAAACAGTCTGACGACTTTTTCAAACACTAATAGGAAGTATATGATTAATAAAATTGCGCTTGTTGGTGGAACACATGGTAATGAAACCAGTGGTATTCAACTTATTCATAATTGGCAATCTCAAGGGTTTTCTGACGCGCTATCATCGCGGTTTTCATCACTGGACGTGTCGCTTACCATTGCTAATCCAGAGGCCCTAAGCGCTAATGTGCGGTTTATTGAAGAAGATTTGAATCGTCAGTTCACCCTAGAAGCGTTAAGCAACCCCAGCGATGCTAAAGAGGCTAAGCTAGCCAAGCAGCTTAATCAACAGTTTGGCCCTAAAGGTAACTCTACCACTGACTTGGTTATTGATATTCACAATACCACCAGTAACATGGGCGCGACGCTAATCATCTTAGAAGCTGATGACTTCCATATTCAGCTCGCGCGATTTGTGAAGCATCATATGCCTGAAGCAAACATTCTTTTAGAAGATGAAAAGCCGTATTTAGAGCACGGTTATTTGTGTACCACGGGCAAACGTGGCGTAATGATTGAGGTAGGCGCACAACCTCAAGGTGTGTTGCGAGAAGACGTTTATTTGCTTACCCAAACCATGGCTGAAGTTATTCTCGATTTTTGCCAAGCGTATAACACAGATAGCCTTGAACAATACCCTGAATGCGAGGTGTTTAGACTAGGGGAAAATATCAAATTTCCACTCAATGACGAGGGTAAACGTACCGCGATGATCCACCATTCATTGCAGGACAATGACTTCGCCCCGCTCATTCCCGGCGCACCGGTATTTCGCTCTTTTGATGGTAAAGATATTGAATGGCAAGAAGCACATGAAACCTACCCTCATTTCATTAATGAGGCGGCTTATCACAAGCTGGATGTGGCTTTTGCCACTGCAACAAGGCTTATGCTGTAAGCCTATAACACTCGTGAGCTAGATATAAAAAAGGGCGATCTGTTAATACCGCCCTTTGTGTATCTATTTTTGAAATATGAAGACTAGGTTGAGCTGTGATTGGCCAAGCCTGAGGTTACTTCAAGTATTTCTGTTGAAGCGCATCGATTATAGCCACATTAGCTGCTGGAAATTCACTAGCTTCCAATGCACTTACTTCAACCCAGCGCGTTTGTTGGTTTTCCTTACCATCAGGCTCACCGTTAAACGCACTCACAGCATGCACATCAAGCTTAACAAGCTTGTCGCCATAATCATGCTCTATAACAATCAACGGCTCGCTAGACTGCACTTGAATACCAATTTCTTCCTGCAACTCTCGGCGGAGCGCATCTAGCACAGATTCGATAGCTTCAACTTTACCGCCAGGAAATTCCCATTTACCACCCTGATGAGCGTTATCAGCACGTAGGCTGATAAACACTTGTGTGCCGCGAAGTACTACCCCAACGGCAACATGCACAAGTTTCATTAGCTTAATTTACCGTGGCACTGCTTGTATTTTTTGCCAGAGCCGCATGGGCAAGGGTCGTTACGACCTACTTTAGGGCCGTCACGTACCTCTGTACGTACCTTATCGCTTGCTGCTTCTGGCGGTGCATCTGTAGCTGACGCATTTTCGTGTTCAAACTGCTTAGGCACGTTATCCGCTTGACGACGCTGTTCTTCAACTTTCTCAACGTCTTCTTCAGCTTGCACTTTCACACGTGAAAGAATAGTAATCACTTCAACTTTCAATGCTTCTAGCATCTGTGAGAAAAGAGCAAACGACTCGCGCTTGTATTCTTGCTTCGGATTTTTCTGCGCGTAGCTGCGTAGTCCAATACCTTGACGAAGGTGATCCATTGCCGCCAAATGCTCTTTCCAATGGCTGTCTAGGTTTTGTAGCATCACGGCTTTTTCAAACTGACGAAGTACTTGCTCGCCCACTACCGCTTCTTTTTCTTTGTAGCTAGAAACCACGTCATCATGAATACGCTCACGGAGCTTTTCTTCATAAAGCTTATCGTCGTTTTCTAACCAGTTTTGAATGGGTAAGTCTACGGCGAAGTCAGCGCGTAAACGCTCTTCTAATCCTTTCACATCCCACATTTCTTCTAGAGATTGTGGTGGAATATATTCATCAACCACACCGCTTACCACATCTTCGCGGATTACTGCGATGGTTTCGCTAATGTCGCCTTCATCAAGCAACTCATTGCGCTGCTCATAAATCACTTTACGTTGGTCGTTTGCCACATCATCGTATTCAAGTAGTTGCTTACGAATATCGAAGTTACGACCTTCTACTTTACGTTGGGCGTTTTCGATAGCGCGGGTTACCCATGGGTGTTCAATGGCTTCGCCTTTTTCCATCCCTAAGCGCTTCATCATGTTGCCCATTTTTTCAGAGGCAAATATACGCATTAGTGCATCATCAAGAGACAAGTAAAAACGGCTTGAACCTGGGTCACCCTGACGACCTGAGCGACCACGAAGCTGGTTATCGATACGGCGAGACTCATGGCGCTCTGTACCAATGATATGCAAACCGCCTGATGCTAAAACAGCATCGTGACGTACTTTCCACTCAGCCTTAATCTTGTCGATTTGTGCTTGAGTAGGGTTTTCAATTTTTTCGATTTCTGCTTGCCAGTTACCGCCAAGCACAATATCCGTACCACGACCCGCCATGTTGGTTGCAATAGTCACTGCACCAGGCTTACCGGCTTGAGCAACAATGTCAGCTTCATGTTCGTGGAACTTAGCGTTAAGTACTTTATGGGGAATTTTGCTTTTCTTAAGAACCCGAGACAACAACTCAGAGTTTTCAATCGATACTGTCCCTACCAAGGTAGGCTGACCGCGCTCAACACAGGCTTTAATATCTTCTACGATAGCATCGTATTTTTCTTCTGCAGTTAAGTAAATAAGGTCGGCCTTATCTTTACGCTGCATAGGTTTATTGGTTGGCAACACAACCGTTTCTAGGCTGTAAATATGCTGAAACTCGAACGCTTCCGTATCGGCAGTACCTGTCATACCCGCAAGTTTGTTGTACAAACGGAAGTAGTTTTGGAAGGTAATAGACGCTAGGGTTTGGTTCTCGTTTTGAATCTTCACACCTTCTTTCGCTTCAACAGCTTGGTGTAAACCTTCAGACCATCGGCGGCCTTCCATTGTGCGGCCGGTATGTTCATCAACAATAACAATTTGATCTTCTTTAACGATGTAATCTACGTCTTTAGAGAACAATTTGTGCGCGCGAAGGGCAGCATTTATGTGGTGAAGTAATGAAATATTACCCGCAGCAAATAACGATTCGCCTTCTGGTAATACGCCTGCACGATGCAAAATTTCTTCTACATGACCCTGGCCACGTTCAGTTAAGTGAATTTGTTTCGCTTTAAGGTCGATAGTGTAATCACCGTCGCCTTCTTTGCCTTCTTCGTCTTCTTCTTCTTGCTGAATCAATTCAGGTATAACTAAATTAATACGGCGGTAAAGTTCAGAACTGTCTTCTGCCTGACCGGAAATAATAAGCGGAGTACGAGCCTCATCAATTAAGATTGAATCTACTTCATCCACTACAGCAAAGTTAAGTGGGCGCTGAACGCGGTCTTGCGGGCTAAACGCCATATTGTCGCGCAAGTAATCAAAACCGAATTCGTTGTTCGTACCATAGGTAACGTCAGCTTGATAGGCGTCACGCTTTTGCTCGTGCGCCATACCAGGTACGTTACAACCTACACGCATACCCAAAAAAGTGAACAGCTGGTTTGCCCATTCAGCATCACGCTTAGCAAGGTAATCGTTCACGGTAATAACGTGAACCCCTTTACCTGATAGGGCATTTAAATAAGTTGGCAAGGTAGCGGTAAGGGTTTTACCTTCACCGGTACGCATTTCTGAAATTTTACCTTCGTGTAATACTTGGCCGCCCAGCATTTGCACGTCGAAGTGGCGCATGCCGTACACACGTTTACTTGCCTCACGTACTGTAGCAAAAGCTTCGTACATGAGATCTTCAAGGCTTTCGCCTTTTTCGATTCGCTGTTTAAACTCAGCCGTTTTTGCTTTTAACGCCTCATCAGAAAGCTGTTCATACTCTGCTTCCAGTGCATTGATGGCATCTACATTTTTTTGTAATTTTTTTAATAGACGGTCGTTTCGGCTACCGAACACTTTTCTAAGGATGCTTGAAAACATTAGCTTGTTATTTCCACTACTTGTCGAGACGCCGCACGGTAAGAGCACAGCTGCGATTAAACGTAAAAGACACTACCTCTAAAGATAATGCCAAGCGATGACTAATTGTTGCGCAAGCTGAACGCTTACTTACCTGGCTGCTGCCGTGTTTACTTTTTATAAACGTATGGCAGAGGATCGATTTGCTTACCGTTTCTTATTACTTCGTAGTGAACATGAACGCCAGTAGAGCGCCCTGTATTACCCATTTTAGCGATAGCTTGACCCTTGGTCACCACGTCGCCTATTGAGACAGATAACGTTTCATTGTGCCCATAACGGGTAATAAAACCATCACCATGTTCTATTTCTACTAGATGCCCGTAACCGCTACGTTCGCCCGCCCAGGTAACAATACCTGCCGCAGTAGCTAAAACGTCATCACCCGCTTTACCAGCGAAATCTAAGCCTTTATGCATGGCTGTTTCACCAGTGAAGGGGTCGGCGCGCATACCATAATAAGATGACAACCATCCCGATGCTATCGGTCGACCAGATAATTGACTCTGCTCATGGATATGGTGACCCCTCACCAAACTTTCAAGCATAGAAAGCTGCTGAGATTTTACGTCGAGAGATTGCTGGAGCTTATTAATCTCGCTGAGTAAGGGATCATCTTGGAGGTTGTCCGGTATCGATACAGGTACAAAAGCGTCCAGGTCAGCCGCTGTCATACCTAATTCTGTTGCTATCTGCTTTCCTTTATCATCGAGCATAGTCGCTTGTGCTGAAAGCTCGGCAATATGAGAAATCAAAGTTTGTAATTTAATGGTGGTCTGTTGTTTGAGTGCTTCAACGTCTTGTTGCGTTTCATTCACTTCAGATTGTGCCAGGCGAACCCTAGCCACATCTTCAGACACAGATTCTGTGGAACGACTAGACACTAACATAAATATAGACGACAACACGGTCGCGCTCACCAGCGTACGTACACTGATGCTATGACGATAGCGTTTGTTCTTGCCTGATAGCGTTATTGTTAGCTTCATACCACAAATAGGAAATTTCTGTCGTGCTCAGTGAACTTCCAATACCTGTTTGCTAACAAACATAGACACGGCTGAAGGCCGGACTGGAACGTAAAGAAGTTATGGCACATTAATTATAATTATATAGATTGCTTACTTTATCATTGTTTAGTCTAAAAGCTAAACGAAAAAAAGCCGCCATGTAGGCGGCTTTTTATATACCGGTTTACGCTAATACTGGTTGAGCGTAACGTATAGGTGCTTTGTCTTGAGAATCGTACGTTATAAATTCCCAGCAGTCTTTCTGCGCAAGTACGGCGTTCAATAGTTTGTTGTTCAAACCGTGCCCTGTTTTATAAGCGCGCAATTCACCAATCAGGCTATGACCGCCTAAGTACAAATCACCAATAGCATCTAGAATTTTATGCTTTAAAAATTCGTCGTCGTAACGTAAGCCTTCAGGGTTTAACACGCGAAATTCATCAAGTGCTACCGCATTTTCCATGCTGCCGCCCAATGCTAAGTTATTAGCATTCATGTATTCAAGGTCGCGCATAAAACCGAAGGTACGTGCACGGCTTACTTCGTTCACATAAGAGCATGAATCGAAATCCATGGTCATATGTTGACGAGTTTGGCTGATAACTGGGTGATCGAAGTCAATTTGGAAGTCGACACGGAAACCATCATAAGGCACTAATTCGGCCCACTTATCGCCATCTTCAACGCGAACGGTTTTCTTAATACGGATAAAGCGCTTAAGGGCGTTCAACTCTTCTATTCCTGCTGATTGAAGCAAGAATACGAAGGGGCTAGCACTACCATCCATAATAGGTAGCTCGTTGCTATCAACTTCAACAATGATGTTGTCGATACCAAGCCCTGCAAGCGCAGATGCCAAATGTTCAACGGTTTGAATAGTTACGCCGTCTTCATTATTCAAACAGGTACACAGCATGGTATTACCCACCGCGTTTGCACGCGACGGGATATCAACATGAGGTTCAAGGTCAACACGCCTAAACACAATTCCCGTGTTCGCAGGCGCAGGCCGGAGAGTCATTGTGACCTTTTCCCCTTTATGAAGCCCAATTCCGGTTTCTTGCACCGGGTGCTTGATTGTACGTTGTCTAATCATCTGCTTATGCTTTTACCTATAAAAAAAGCGGTCGCGAATTATAGTGACTTACCACTTATTTGTCAAAAAATACGCAATTTGGACCATTCGCGAATCCAAAATTTTACGCGCAATTAGCCACTCTGGTCACTAATCCGGAAAAATTCCAGTTTAAAACCTACCAGACATATAGTGCCCTTAATACCGTTCTGACAACAGTATTTCAGAAAAATTCACTTCAATTTCAGCGAGGTGAATTAGTCTGCTTGCTTACGCAAAAACGCGGGAATATCTAGATACTCTAAATCATTACCAGGTTGCGCTTCATCTTCAGCTTTAAGTGCTTGGTTGCCTTCAGTACTGCCAACCGATGCTGAACGAGGTTCAGATGCTGTTGTGTTACCGTACTCTTTAGCTGGCGTAGTTAAACGCGAACCTTCTGAGCTTACTAGCGAAATGTCAGGCTTGCGCTCTGCGCCAATACCGGTTGCAACAACCGTTACGCGCAGCTCATCTGTCATTTCCATGTCAATAACGGTACCCACAACCACTGTCGCATTTTCAGAAGCAAACGCTTTAACAGCGTTACCAACAGTTTCAAACTCATCAATAGCGAAATCTGGACCGGCTGTGATATTCACAAGAATACCCCGCGCACCTGACAAATCGATATCTTCAAGTAGCGGACTAGCAATTGCTGATTCAGACGCTTCTTCAGCGCGGTCTGGACCACTTGCTGAACCACTGCCCATCATTGCTTTACCCATTTCAGACATTACTGTACGTACGTCGGCGAAATCCACGTTGATCAATCCAGGGCGAGTAATGAGCTCTGCAATCCCCTGAACAGCGCCACGCAATACGTCGTTCGCTGCGCTGAATGCTTGAAGTAAAGGCGTACCTGGCCCCATCACCTTTAACAATTTCTCGTTAGGAATAGTGATAAGTGAATCTACGTTGTTAGCCAGTTCAACAATGCCCTGCTCTGCAAACGTAGTACGCTTTTTACCTTCAAATGGGAATGGCTTGGTAACAACAGCCACAGTAAGAATTCCCATTTCACGGGCAATTTTTGCCACTTCAGGTGCTGCACCAGTACCTGTACCACCACCCATACCTGCGGTGATGAAAACCATATCTGCGCCATCTAATGCTTGGCGAATGGTTTCTCTGTCTTCGTGTGCAGCGTCGCGTCCAATGTTAGGATCGGCGCCTGCGCCTAAACCTTTAGTAACACTTGAACCAATTTGTAAGGTAACGTCAGCATTTGAGCTGCGCAGTACCTGCGCGTCGGTGTTTATCGCAATAAACTCTACGCCTTCAATGCTTTGAGACACCATGTGCTCAACTGCATTTCCGCCGCCGCCACCAACGCCGATGACTTTGATTACGGCTTCTTCGCCGTGACTATCCATTAATTCGAACATACTTACTCTCCGGTTGTACGTCTTCTATGCTTCGCTACGACACATAGTCGATTATCTGCATCCTGCGAATCGTGATGCCGTAGCTATAGCGACCCCAAAAAATTAAAATTCACCTTTAAACCAGCTTTGCACGCGATGAAATAAACTCTCACCAGGTTTCTGCTTACTGGACTTCTTATTATCTGCTTGCACTTTGCCGTATTGCAGAAGCCCTACGACGGTTGCAAATCCTGCATCATCAACGTATTCAGACAAGCCTTTAACGTTGATTGGGTTGCCTACTCTCACAGGCATCTGGAAAATTTCCTCGGCAAATTCGACCGCACCTTCCATTTTGGCGGTACCACCAGTTAGCACTAAGCCGGCGGCAATTTGCTCTTCCAGACCACTGGCACGAATTTCATCATGTACCAGTTCAAAAAGTTCTTGGTATCGAGGCTCAATCACTTCAGCTAGCGTATGTCGCGACATGACTCGCGCGGCACGCCCGCCTACACTGGGCACTTCAATACTTTCTTCCATACTGACCATGTCTTTCAGCGCGCAGGCATAATTAACTTTAATCTCTTCTGCGTTACTGATTGGCGTACGGAAAATCTTAGCGATGTCGCTGGTAATCTGATTACCGGCAACAGGGATAACAGCGGTATGCCTAATGGCACCATCTGTGTAAATAACGATATCCATGGTGCC
Source organism: Alteromonas lipotrueae (assembly GCF_019249255.1). Classification (NCBI taxonomy): domain Bacteria; kingdom Pseudomonadati; phylum Pseudomonadota; class Gammaproteobacteria; order Alteromonadales; family Alteromonadaceae; genus Alteromonas; species Alteromonas lipotrueae. The sequence goes on from NZ_JAESDJ010000003.1 coordinate 48,066, forward strand.
ACCACCAATATCAACTACACACACCCCTAATTCACGTTCATCGTCCGTTAGCACAGCATAACTTGATGCCAATGCTGAAAATATCAATTGGTCGGCGTTTAGTTCACAGCGCTCAACACACTTCACTAAATTTTTCGCCATATCGTCTGCACAGGTAATAATGTGTGCATCAGCTTCCATTCTTACGCCTGACATGCCAATTGGGTTCTTAATTCCTTCTTGCACATCAATAGTAAATTCTTGTGGTAAAACATGAAGTAACCTGCGTTCAGCTGCAATAGGAACACTACGTGCTGCGTGAATAACGTTATCTACATCTTCTTGGGTTACTTCTTGGTTGTTAATGGGCACCATACCGTTTTCGTTTTGGCATTTTACGTGACGGCCTGAAATGGACATGAACACTGAAGAAACACGGCAATCTGCCATGAGCTCCATTTCATTTACCGCACGTTGCACCGACTTAACCACAAGGTTTAAGTCATTTACGCCGCCTTTATCCATGCCTTTTGCGGCATGCGTACCGACACCGACAATACTGATTTGATCGTCGTCTAACAGCTCGCCCACCACAGCCTTTACCTGGCTAGTGCCTATATCTAAGCCTACAATCAAATTACGTTCAGCAGGTTTTGACATGGTTTCCTTAACTCTCTTTGTTTGTTGTATCGCTGTTGCTGTTTTCCCAGCCAACCGCGACACCCGTATCGTAACGAAGATCGATATATTTTACCGTCTTCTCTTGCTGCGCAAGTAAGGGATATACATCGATAAAGCGTTGTAACCTATCGATAAATTCCTTGCGCCCTAAATTCAATTCAATACCATTTTCAAGTTGAACTTGCCATGCGAAGCGCTCGCTCAACGATAATTCTTCAATATTCATAGCAGTAGTGGCTAATAGCGCATGCATGGAGTTATATCCTTCAAGCGCGGTCTTCTCGCTACCACCTGGGCCGTATAACCTTGGTAAAGCTAAATCATGCCCATCGGCGTTAAACGTATCGCCGTAGGGGTTTAGCAACAAATCCTCGTTCCATTTGGCAACGGGTTGCTGCTCAACCAAATATATCTTTAACGTGTTTGGCCATTTTTTGCGTACCGACGCCCGATACACCCATGGTTGTGCTTCTACCAGCTCAAACACTTCATTCACATCGAGGGCAAAAAAACTGCCCGGTTGTGACTTTCTTATCAGGCGCTCTAGCCTAGTAATATTCACATGTTGGTAATCGCCTGAAAAATCGATTACCTGAACAGGCATTTGCTGTTCATCTTGCATATAGCCGTTGGCCTTAATAGCGCCAAACACTAATGCCGCGATAACAAACAATAAGAAGACTACACCGCCCCACAAAGACGCTTTGTCTTTAGATGGCTTATTGTTTACGGTGCTCGTCTTACTTGTCATTGCGCTTTATGCTCTGCTGTCAGGGTCAAAACTGGTGGCCAATATTGCCAGCACCAGTTCATCAAAACTTAACCCAGCCACTTTGGCCGCTTTAGGCACCAAGCTCTTTTCCGTCATTCCAGGCACCGTATTCGCTTCAAGCAAATAAAAATGCCCATCACTATCTTGCATCACGTCAATGCGACCCCAGCCAGAGCCGGAAATAGAATCGAATGCCTGCGTCGATAGCTGAGCAAGATGTGCTTCTTGCTCATCAGACAAACCACTTGGACAAAAATACTCTGTGGTATCGTCTTGGTACTTTGCAGCGTAATCATAAAACGTATGTGGAGTAGACATGCGAATAGACGGCAATGCCTGCCCCTGAATTACTGAAACCGTAAACTCAGGGCCTTTAATGTATTGCTCTAACAGAACCTGATTATCATAGTTAAAGGCGTCCTGTATGGCATTTTCGAGTTGTTCAGCGCTTGTCACTCTCGCCATGCCAATACTCGACCCTTCTCGGGCCGGTTTTACCATGACTTCATTCCCCAACTTTTCCATTATAGCGCTGCACTTACCAGCTTCAAAGCGCCTTTTATCAGCAATTTCATATTTAGCAGTAGGTAAGCCAAGGCTTTGCCATACTTGCTTGGTGTGAATTTTGTCCATCGCCAATGCAGAACCTAAAACCGGCGTTCCCGTATAGGGAATTTTAAGCAGTTGTAGTGCCCCTTGCATTGAACCATCTTCACCACCTCGACCGTGTAACATGATAAGTACTCGGTCGACTTTTTCGCTGATTAAATCAGTAAGTGGTCGCTCAGCAGGGTCGAAAGCTATGGCGTTTACATTTTCTCTTAAAAGCGCTGCAAGCACCGCGTTTCCTGAGTTTAGCGACACGTCACGTTCGGCAGAGTCGCCGCCAAACATGACCGCCACTTTTCCAAATTCGGCAACATCATATTTTTTTACGTTACTAAAAAGACTCATGCATCGCTCTCCTGATGCAGCGCTTTTGGCTCCATCTCACGGCTGGCGAGCAACTTAGCAATTTGACCAATGTTTCCAGCGCCTTGGGTCATCACGACATCGCCCTCTACCAAAATATTGGCAAGAATGGCGGGAAGCGCTTCTTTACCGCCTACGTAAACGGGCTCAATTTGGCCACGTTGACGAATAGAACGACACAAAGATTTACTGTCAGCGCCTTCAATAGGCTGTTCGCTTGCCGGATAAACGTCTAATAACAGCAATACATCCACCGAAGAAAGTACGTTAACGAAATCTTCGTATAGGTCACGCGTTCGCGTAAATCGATGAGGTTGATATACCATCACTAACCGATTTTCAGGCCAATTGGCTCTCGCTGCCGCTATAGTCGCTTTCACTTCGGTAGGATGATGACCATAATCATCAACCAAGGTAACGTTACCCACACTGGTATTAAAATCGCCAAGTACCTCAAAGCGACGACCAATCCCACCAAAACTCGCCAATGCAGCCACAATGGCTTCATCATCAATACCTTCATCCGTTGCCACAGCAATGGCTGCCAACGCATTTAGCACATTGTGGTTACCGGTAAGGTTTAATGTCACCTTCAAAGGCTCATGCTCTGGCCGTATAACGGTGAAATTAGCTTGCCCGAATGACAAGGAAATATCCTCAGCACGTACATCGTTGTGCGCTTCAAAGCCATAAGTAATGATACTGCGGCCAATACGAGGGCTAATCTCTTGTATGTTCGCGTCGTCGCCACACACAATTGCCTGCCCGTAAAATGGCAAATTACTCAAAAACTCAACAAAAGTATCTTTCACTTTCGAGAAGTCACCGCCATAGGTATCCATATGGTCAGCTTCAATATTTGTAACTACCGACACCATTGGCTGCAAGTGTAAAAACGATGCGTCACTTTCATCGGCTTCAGCAATTAAATAACGGCTTCTGCCTAAGCGCGCGTTAGTACCTGCACTATTCAACAAACCGCCAATCACAAACGTTGGGTCGTATTGTGCTTGTGCAAAAATGGTCGAGATTAAACTTGTGGTGGTGGTTTTACCATGAGTTCCTGCCACGGCAATACCATGACGAAAACGCATCAATTCCGCTAACATCTCCGCACGACGTATAATTGGAATACGTTGTTCTCTGGCGGTAATAATCTCTGGGTTAGCTTCGTTAATGGCACTTGAAACCACAATCACGTCCATACCATCAACATTTTCGGCTTTATGGCCAATTTTTACATCCACGCCCAAATCACTAAGGCGCTGAGTCATGGGCCCTGAATTTATGTCAGAACCTGCAATATCGTAACCTTCATTAAGCAGTACTTCAGCAATACCGCCCATACCCGCACCACCGATGCCGATAAAAAATATTTTCTTCACCCTGCGCATTTGCGGGCTCTCAAATGGGGTCTTAAAAACCATTATTCCCCTTCTCCTACTACTGCCATGCAATGGCTTACTACATGTTCTGTGGCGTGAGTACTGGCGTGTTGCCTTGCTACTGCACCCATTTTTAGGCAATCGCTAGGGTGCGAAACCCAGTGCCGAACTGCCTGCCTTAAATTCTCTTTCAATACCGACTGCGCAATCATAATGGCGGCGCCATGTTTCACTAGCGACTGCGCATTTTTGGTTTGATGGTCGTCTACCGCATGTGGCAGAGGTACGAACAATGCTGCCCTGCCCGCTGCCGCCACTTCTGCAACGGTGAGTGCGCCCGCCCTACAAATCACAAAGTCAGCCCACTCATAGGCCGCTGCCATATCATCAATAAAGTCGCTGACTTCAACGGAATTAGCTGAATCTGCATAAAGCGCTTCCACCGACGCTTTATTGCCTTTCCCGCATTGATGGCGAATCGATAAACCCTCTAGTGCCGCGCACGTGTCGGGCACAGTATCATTAAGTACTTTGGCACCCAAACTTCCGCCCACAACCAGTAGGTTAAGTGTGCCGTTTGTTGACTCGTCTGTAACTTGTTCTTTCGGGTTAACCTGCCAAATTTCGTCCCGCACAGGGTTACCCACGGTGTGAACTTTAGCTGCCACCTTGGCAAATTGCGGTTTTGCATCTTCAAAACCGAGCAACACGCGTGTAGCGATGTTAGCCAATAACTTGTTGGTCATGCCGGCCGCCGCGTTTTGCTCGTGAATAACAACAGGAATCCCTAGCGATTTGGCCGCAACACCACCCGGCCCGCTGGCATAACCACCAAAACCAAGCACTAAATCTGGTTCAATACGTTTGATAATTCGGCGAGCCGAAAATAAACTTTTTATTAGTGCTATACCGCCCGACAATTTGGCTTTTAGCCCTTTGCCTCGAATACCTTTCACTGGAATAAAGTGAATAGGAATGCCATGTCTAGGCACAACATCGGCTTCCATTCGCTCTGCGGTGCCAAGCCATTCTATTTCCCAACCAGCCGATTTCAGAGCGTGGGCCACAGCTAACCCAGGGAAAACATGCCCGCCAGTACCACCGGCCATAATAAGACAACGATTACTCATTGGTGGCCTCCTTAGATACTCTGGCTAGAATGGCTTTTATGCCCGCTTTGCCTTCGTCTTCAGGAGAAATTGTACTAGATGCTTTTTTTGCTTCTTTTGATTGAGCATCATCTAGCATTGATTCTGGCGCTTCTGTGTCTGATTCAACGCTTGGGACTTGGTTGTAATCAGCCTCAGCATCGGCAAACGGTTCAGCATTGGTGTGCTTTGTTTTCACTGGCGGCTTAGCCGCTGATGTAGCTGCAGGCTTTGCCTTTGCTTTACTGGTTTTCTTATTGTCGCCGCGTCCTAACGCTTGAACTCCGTCTACGCGAAGTTCAAAATCAATACGCAACAACAAAGCCACCGCCACCGACATAACAATAAGCGATGAGCCGCCATAACTGACTAACGGCAGCGTAAGCCCTTTGGTGGGCAGAATGCCTGCACTTGCACCAATATTCACAGCAGTTTGGAAACTGAACCAAATTCCTACGCTGTAAGCTAAATACCCTTCGAATGGGCGTGATTTCAATAAGGCTTTGTTCCCTATTTGTAGCGCACGTACCACCATCCATAAAATTAAGCCGAGTACAGCCAGTACGCCTACAAAACCAAGCTCTTCGGCTAAAATAGCCATAACAAAATCGGTATGCGCTTCAGGCAAGAACTCTAGCTTTTGTAGGCTGTTGCCTAAGCCTTGGCCAAACCAATTGCCTCGACCATAAGCCATTAGCGATTGAGTAAGCTGATACCCGGCGCCGAATGGGTCGGCCCAAGGATCTAGAAAAGAAGTGACCCGCTTCATGCGGTATTCTTCAAACACGATAAGGGCAACAACGGCTAGCACGCCAGCAAACACCAATGCAAAAAACTGCCATAAACGAGCACCTGCTAAGAATAATAACCCAATGGTGGTGGCAAACATCACCACCACGGTTCCTAGGTCGGGTTGTAGCAACAGCAACATGGCTAACGCAAAGAACACCACTAGCGGCTTGATGAAGCCTTTTAAGTTTTCCGTTACTTCCTCATAACGGCGAACCAGATAGCCTGCTAGATAAGTGAAGAAGAAAAGTTTGGCCGGCTCTGCCGCTTGAATTGTGATGGGGCCTAGCGCCAACCAACGGGTACTGCCGTTTACGGTACGCCCAACAAGCAGCACAGCCACCAACAGCCCAATCGCCGCTAATAACAAATAAGGGTTTGCCTTACGCCAAAACTGCATAGGAAGCTCTAATACCACCATGGCAGCAATAATCGCCCCCACAATGTAAATACCGTGACGAATAGCAAAGTAAAAAGGATTATCGTGAATTCTTTCAGCAACAGGCATTGAAGCAGATGTCACTATGATAATACCAATCGTCATTAGTGCTAACGCAACAATGATTAAGCCAATATCGTAAGGGCTTTGAAGATTTTTTTCGTCATGACGCGCCGCAAACAACGCACTTAATTTAGTGTCTGCTGGCGACGCATTGGTTGATTTAAAAGCTTTCGCGGCTGTCATCATGATGGCAAACCTCCCGCTGCTTTCATTGCGCCAGCGTCACTTTCAAATTTTACCTTTTCGGTAATATGTGTGACTGCATCAGTAAATACTTGTGCACGGTGCATATAGTTTTTAAACATGTCGATACTGGCACACGCTGGGGATAGCAAGACGATATCGCCGTTACCAGCACGTAAGTTAGCAGCCAATACCGCCTTCTCCATTGAAGCCACTATTGTGGTGTCACTGTAGATAGCGCTGAATTTTTCTGCGTCTTTGCCTAGCGCAATCACTTCACCAACACTTTCATCTAGCGCTGGTTTTAATGCACTTAAATCTGCACCTTTGCTATCACCACCGGCAATCAGGATAATTTTTCCATTGGTAGTAGGAGCTAGCCCTTGAATAGCAGCGATAGTGGCACCCACATTGGTAGCCTTTGAATCATCTATCCACTTCACGCCATTAATGTTGGCAATTTCTACGCAGCGGTGCGGCGCTGAAGTGAAGCTAGCCACCGCACGTGCAGCTGTATTAAGTTGTGTAGCTTTATTCAACGAAGTACTAAACGTTTGGCATAACGCCAGCGACGCCATCACGTTTAAAACGTTGTGCAAGCCTGCTAATTGGATATCGGCGGTATTAAGCAGCGCTTCACCGTTGAAGGTAATAACGCCTTCGCGTAAACCAAAATCGGTATCGCTAGCATCAAGGCCATAAGTGATGGTGTTTTCACAGTTTGAGGTTGGCGTCACCTGCTTGTCGCCTCGCCATACCACTGCGGTATCACAATGACTAAAGATACGCTGTTTGGCAGCTGTGTATTGCTGCATATCGCCGTGTCTATCTAAATGGTCATCGCTAATATTCAAAATCGATGCGGCGTTCAACTTCAAGCTAGTGGTAGTTTCAAGCTGAAAACTGGAAAGCTCTAAAACAATGACATCCAAAGAAGAAGACTGAGTTTCAAGCTCTGCCATGGATTCTGGAAGGGTTTCAAGTACTGGGCGCCCTACATTACCCGCCTCACAAACTTCGTACCCACAAGCTTTCAGCATATGCGTTGTTAGCAAGGTAACCGTGGTTTTACCATTTGAACCGGTAATGCCTATGGTTGGCGTAGTGTTAAGACGTGCAAACAATTCCACGTCGCCAATTACTTCAACACCACAGGCTTTTGCTTGTTTTACTTGTTCAATGTTAAGCGGTAGGCCTGGGCTAAGTACCAAGGTATCAACGCCTGCGAAAAAATCACGAGGTAATGTCCCGGTGGTTACGCAGATATTTAATGGTGCTGACACATTGAAAGTATCGCGGGTATCAAAGGCTTTTACCTTCGCCCCTTGCTGTTTTAGAAAACGCACGCAAGCCTGACCTGTTACTCCAAGGCCGCCTACCACATAAGAATGTGTACGTACGTTATATGTCATTACCTAAGCTTCAACGTTGCCAGCCCAACAAGGACTAAAATGATAGAAATGATCCAGAAGCGCACTATGACTCGTGGCTCCGGCCAACCTTTTAATTCGTAATGGTGATGAATAGGTGCCATTCTAAAAATGCGTTGTCCACGCAACTTAAAAGATCCCACCTGCAAAATGACCGATAGGGTTTCTACTACAAACACACCGCCCATAATAATCAGTACAATTTCTTGGCGAACTAGCACGGCTAGAACGCCTAGTGTGCCACCTAATGCCAACGACCCCACATCGCCCATGAAGACTTGTGCTGGGTAAGTGTTAAACCACAAAAATCCTAGCCCAGCACCGACAATGGCCGTACACACAATAACCAACTCACTGGTAAGTGGAATATGCGGAATGTTCAGGTAATCGGCGAAGTTCGCGTTACCGGTTACATAAGCAAAAATAGCGAAAGCGCCTGCCACTAAAATAGTGGGCACGATGGCTAAACCATCAAGGCCGTCGGTTAAATTTACTGCGTTACTTGTGCCCACAATGGCAAAGTAAGTAATAATGATAAAAAAGGCGCCTAGTTGCGGAAACACTTCTTTAAAGAAAGGGATAAGCAATGAGGTTTCAGCACTTAATGTGGCACTGCTATATAGGAAAAAAGCTACCCCAATGGCTACCACCGATTGCCAGAAATACTTCCAGCGCGCAATCAAGCCTTTTGAGTCTTTACGGATCACTTTGCGATAGTCATCCACAAACCCGATAATGCCGTACGACACCACTACGGCTAAGGTCACTAAGACGTAGCGGTTACTTAAATCTGCCCACAATAAGACACTCACTACAATAGCCGCAAGAATAAGTAAGCCACCCATAGTAGGTGTACCTGATTTAGATAAATGACTTTGCGGACCATCGTCGCGTACGGTTTGCCCTATCTGCATAGTTTGCAAATAACGAATCATTTTAGGGCCAATTAAAATAGCAATGAGCAACGCCGTTAACGTACTTAAAATCGCTCTTAGGGTCAGGTATGAAAATACATTAAACCCAGTATCAAATTGTGTCAGCCAGTCAGCTAGCCAAATTAACATGCAATACGCTCCCGACGGCGTTCAAACTTTCCCAGCGAAGAGGCCTCAATCGCCTCTACCACGCGTTCCATACGAGAACTGCGTGAGCCTTTTACTAAAATTGAAATATCTTGTTGTTCTACTTGTAAGTCTTGCTCTAACGCGCTCACCAAACTGTCGATGTCGGTAAAATGCCCGCCATTTTTTCCAGATGCCGCGTCGTAGACAGCGCTGGCAGATTGGCTTAGCACGCCAAAGGAGTATAAGTAGTCGATACCATTGTTAAGCGCATAGTTGCCCACTTGCTCATGATAGAAGCGCGCTTTTTCGCCCAACTCTTTCATGTCGCCCAATATCAAAACATTAATGCCTGAAAAGGTACTTAGTGTATCGATAGCCGCGTTAACCGAAGCAACGTTGGCGTTGTAAGTGTCATCTAGCAAACGCACTTGGCTACTTAATGTCTTAACGTTCAAGCGACCTTTCACTTGCTTCATAGCAAGCAAACCGTCACGCACGTTCTCAAGAGTGGCACCTAATTGCATGGTAAGCGCTGCTGCCACTAATGCATTCCCAACGTTATGAATTCCAGGAATAGTCAGTTGGATTGCCACTTCACCTTCGTTACTGCAAAAATGGAATGCAGCACAGCCATCCAGTCCGACGATGATGTCTTCGGCAGTGAAGTCTGCTTCGTTCTTTTGCATTGGCGAGAAAGTTAATACACGCTTTTGTTTAAGCTTGCCTTGCCAAAAATCGGCAAACTGACTATCTACATTAACAATGGCCGTCCCGCTGTCACCCAACCCTTTGAAAATTTCGCTTTTAGCACGTGCCACACCTAATAAACTACCAAACCCTTCTAAGTGAGAAGCGGCCGCGTTTACAATTGTGGCGACATCAGGCTTAACCAGATTTGTGGTGTACGCAATTTCACCCAGGTGATTAGCACCCAGTTCCATGACCGCGTATTCGTGATGCTTTTCTAAGCGAAGTAAGGTTAGCGGAACCCCAATATCATTATTGAAATTTCCGTTTGTGGCGAGTACTGAACCCCGACGCTCAAGGATAGCCGCACACATTTCTTTCACGGTAGTCTTACCGCTACTTCCTGTGATAGCAATGGTTTTAGGTGCCACTTCACGTTTTACGGCAGCGCCTAAAAGGCCTAAAGCCAGTTTAGTGTCTTCAACATACACCACAGGAATGGAAACATTCACAGGTTCGCTGGCAATAATTGCACTTGCGCCCGCTTTTTCAGCACTTTCTGCAAAAGCATGGCCGTCGAAATTATCGCCTTTTAATGCAAGGTAGACAGAGCCCGAATCTAAGGTTCGCGTGTCTGTACTTACTGCATTGACTTCACAATCTTGTCCGTCAAGTTTGCCGTCTATTTGGCTGGCTATCCACGACAGTGTTGTAGTTATCATTTTTTGTACTCCTGCTGTAGTCGAGCCACAACTGTACGTTCGTTATAGTCTGTCTGTTGGGTACCAATAATCTGGTAATCTTCATGGCCTTTACCGGCCACCACAATAATGTCGTTCTCATCTGCACTATCTAGGCAATAGCGAATAGCGCTTTCTCTGTCTGCTTCTTCTACTGCGTCATTAGGGCGTTGCAAGCCCGCCTTAATATCGCTAGCAATACTTTCTGGCGACTCGCTACGACTGTTGTCAGTGGTAATGACAATCACGTCAGCATGCTGTTCAGCCGCCGCGCCCATTAAGGGGCGCTTGCCCTTATCGCGATCGCCACCACACCCAAACACGCACCACACTTTGCCGGCAGTATGTGTTTTAGCGCTTTTCAGCACTTGTTCTAACGCGTCTGGCGTGTGCGCATAATCGACAATTACGCTGGCACTACCCTCCACAGGGAACACTTCCATTCTTCCCGGTACAGGTTGCAAACCATTCACTACCCGCACTACATTTTCAAAGCGTTCGCCCTGCGCCAATAAACATGAAATAGCGCTTAGCGTATTGCTCACGTTAAACGAGCCAAACAATGCCAGCTCAATAGGTGCTGTGCCCCATGAAGAAACAAGGTCGAATCGAATTCCTGAAGAATGGTATGAAACATTTGTGGCGAAACAATGGCGATCTTGTGGTTGTTTGTGCGTGGCTAAAACGCCATCAGTAGGTTCAAACCCTGTCCATACTTGTGTCACTCTCGGCTTACTAATTGCTATTTTTTCTGAGCTTTCATCTTTAGCTGCATTGGCGTCTAAATAGTCAGCCCAATTCTGGCTTTCGCTGTCGTTCACATTCAGCACAACAGCTTCAAGGCCAGGTTGATCTAACAGCAATCGCTTCGCCTTAGCGTACTCTTCCATGGTGCCGTGGTAATCTAGATGGTCACGGGTTAGGTTTGTAAACACCGCAATATCTGTTTTCACTTGGCTTAATCGGCCTTGTACCAATGCATGAGAGCTAGCTTCAAAGGCCGTATGCCTCACCTCTTGTTGCACAAACTCTGCCAACACGTACTGCAAACGAATAGCATCAGGTGTAGTATTCGCCGCGGCAGTCGTTACCCACTGGGTATTTTCACCTTCATATACGCTACTGCCAAGAGTGCCAACACTCGCACTGCGCGTACCCAGCGCATCTTTCAACTGGGTAAGCAATTGAACTGTAGAGGTTTTTCCGTTAGTTCCCGTTACCGCCACTGTCATCATTTTCAACGCAGGGTAATCGTAAAACGCAGCCGCCAAGGCCGACAGCATGCTAGGTAATTGATATAACGAAATAATTACCGAATGGTCGCGCATTTCCATTTGGCCATGGGCTTGACTGTCGTCAGTTTGCGCCAGAATGACACGCGCGCCTAAACTAATCGCCTGTGGTATGAAATCTCTTCCGTCACGTTCATGACCTTTAACCGCTACAAATGCTGTTTTTGTATTCACATCACGGCTATCTAAGGTTAAGCCTTCAATACGAATATCTGGCGCGTCTATACCAAACTTTGCCAACAACGCACGAGTACTTTGAATAAAGGAATTAACTACCACTGTTACCTCCTTTCAGCCACGCGCCTGACGTCACGTGCTTGTCATCTGGGGTTACGTTAAGCATGTGTAAAGCACCGCCCATGATTGACGAAAACACAGGTGCCGCAGTGTCACCGGCGTGATACAAATCACCACCAGGCTCGTTAATAAGCACAATAGTGACAAGTCTTGGGTCGGAAACAGGGGCAATACCTGCAAAGATATTCACATACTCTTCGCCATAACCACCTGCCACAGCCTTACGACTGGTACCAGTTTTTCCTGCCACACGGTAACCTGGAACGGCCGCTTTTTTCGCTGTACCGCCTCGTTGAGTTACGCTCTCCATCATTTGTACTATGGCTTTTGCATTCTCTTCACTGATCACGCGTTCAGGCTGGCCTTGCCACCCCGTTTGCTGTGGCGACTTGATAATATTCAATGGCTGCTTGATACCGCCATTCGCCAAGGTAGCGTAGAGGCGACCAAGTTGCGCAGTGGTTACCGATATCCCATAGCCAAATGACAAGGTGGCCAGTTCGAATTCAGACCAGCGGCTTCGGTCGTAGAAAATACCACTGCTTTCACCGGCCATATTTAGGCCAGTATCTGACATCAGCCCAATGTTGTAATAGGTATCGAGTAGAAATTGCTTAGGCACAGACAACGCTAATTTCGAGGTGCCCATATTGCTTGAATGCTGAATAATTTCTTCAAGAGTAAGCTCGCCATAGTTACGCGAGTCTTTAACTAAGCTTCCGCCTAGGCGCATCCAACCAGGGTTAGTATCTACCACATCTTCCGCTTCTACTTCACCGAACTCCATAGCAGTTAATACCGCTAACGGCTTCAACGCTGAACCGGGCTCGAATGCATCGGTAATAACGCGGTTACGCATGCGGTGGGGTGAAATATTACTGCGATCGTTAGGGTTAAAAGACGGCGCATTTACCATGGCCAGTACATCGCCCGTTTTTACATCAATCACCACTGCCGAGGCAGAACTAGATTGATAGTAAATCATGGCTTCTTTAATTTCTTTGTACGCTAACGCTTGAATACGTTGGTCGATAGTCAGTTGCAGGTTGCCTGCATCTTCACCCGTGGTGGTTTCTAAAATTTCTACTTGACGACCTTTGGCATCTCGACGAATTTTACGTGAGCCAGGCGTGCCTGTTAGCCACTCGTCGTACATACGCTCTAAGCCTTCAACACCTGTATCATCTACATCGGTAACACCGATTAATTGGGCCGACACTTCACCGGTAGGATAATAACGACGGCTCTCACGGCGTAAGTAAATACCTGGAATATCAAGCTTATCGACATACTCGGCCATGGCAGGAGACACTTGGCGCTGCAAGTACACAAAACGGCGTTTAGGATTGCTCACTTTTTCTTGTAAGCTATCTACCGATTGGCCTAGTACATCGGCCAGCGCTTGCCAACGACGAGGTTCAGCAAGGCCATCGTTCTCATGAATAATTTTAGGGTCGGCATAAATGGCCCGAACCGGCACGCTTACAGCTAGTTCAACACCATTTCGGTCTGTCACCAGCCCGCGATAGGTAGGCATGTTGCGCGTACGCAAGGTACGGCTATCGCCTTGTTGGATAAGTTCATCAGGCTCAATAACTTGAATAAACGCCGCGCGGGCAGCCAGTGCCGCGAAAACCGAGATAACCACGATAAGCACAACCACAAAGCGCCAGTGCACCAAGCTTGGTGTGACGTTTTGTTTTGCTCCGCTCGCTTTGCGGCTACGTTTAACGGTTGGCGTGGTCATTTAAGTCTCACTACCACTTCGTCATCGGCTGTAGGACGATACATATCAAGTTGCTTTTCAACCAAGGTTTCTATGCGGTTATGTTCGGTCAGCGCACGTTGTTCTAGCACTAAATTGCGCCATTCAACGTCGAGCTCATCTTTTTGTTGCATCAGGTCTTCAAGGGCAATAACTTGCTGTCGATTTTGGTGGCTACCAAGGATAACCGCCATGCCACTAAGCAGAACCGCTAAATACAACAAAACCCGCAACTTGTTGCGGGTTAAATCTGACACAATAATCAGCAGTAAACTGAAGTTTGTATTTGCCCTATCAGGCTTACCTAACGTCATAGCTTTTCGGCCACCCTTAACACGGAACTGCGTGAGCGAACGTTGTTCGCAATCTCCAATTCAGAGGGTTTTATGGCACGACTTAGCGCTTTTAAAACTTTATCGGCATCTATTTCAGCTTGGGTTATAGGCAGATTATGCGGTACTGATTTGCCTTTGCTTTGGTCTTTTATAAAGCGTTTTACGAGTCTGTCTTCTAAAGAATGAAAAGAAATGACCGCTAAGCGACCTTCTTTTGCTAACACCTGAGTGGCTGCTTTTAGGCCTATTCGCAGTTGCTCTAGTTCAGCATTAATGTAAATTCGGATGCCTTGAAATGCGCGAGTAGCTGGGTGTTTAAACTTATCTTTTACTGGTACGGCTTCATCAATAAGTGCGGCTAACTGAGCAGTACGGGTAATAGGCGTGGTTTCGCGAGTATTTACAATGGCGTGCGCGATGCGTTTACCAAACTTCTCTTCACCAAACTCTTTAATCACTTGGGTAATGTCTTGTTCTTCAGCACGGGCTAGCCAATCGGCTGCACTTTCACCACGGGAGGTGTCCATACGCATATCTAGCGGACCGTCGCGAAGGAAACTAAAACCACGTTCGGCATCATCAAGTTGAGGAGACGAAACACCCAAGTCCATTAATACGCCGTCAATCTTTCCGGTTAAACCCAAGGCTTCAATTTCTTCGGCCATGTCGCCAAAAGGAGAATGAATAATACGGAAGCGGCTGTCATCTGCAAAACGCTTAGCAGCTTCTATAGCCTGAGGGTCGCGATCAAACGCGATTAGGGTACCATCGCTACCTAATGCATCAAGAATATGCGCAGAATGGCCTCCACGGCCAAATGTGGCGTCAATATAAATGCCATCAGGTTTGATAGCTAATGCTTCTATACACTCGTCGAGAAGTACAGAAACATGTTTGAATTCGCTAGATTGGCTCATAAGGAAAAGTCCTGTAAACGTTCGGTGAGTTCAAATTCGCCTTTGCGTTCGGTATCCATATCAAGCTCAACTTGTTCAGCCCATACTTCAGCATCCCAAATTTCAAACTTATTCAACTGACCAACTAACATGACTTCTTTTGATAGGTGAGCATGAAGGCGTAGCGGAGTAGGAAGCAGAATTCGACCGCTTTTGTCCATTTCACCTTCTGTAGCATGACCCAGTAATAAACGCTGCATGCGTCTTTCTGCCGGAATCATGCTTGAGAACTTAATGAGTTTAAGCTCAATTTCTTCCCATTCGGGAAGTGGGTAAAGCAGCAAACAACTTTGCTGTGTATCGACCGTACAGACCAGCTGTCCATTACAATCATCCAGCAGCGACTGCCGATACTTTGTCGGTATCGCTAGTCTGCCTTTTGTATCCAGATTGATTGCGTTAGCGCCGCGGAACATTCCCCTAGCCTTCTATATTTTGCTCTTGGTTTTCTTGTTTTTTGAGTACTGATCTGCAAAACAATGATGGTTCGATCCACTATTCGCCACATTTACCCACTGATTGACAGTTTAGGTATCAATGATCCCCACTGTCAAGCTAAAAAGCATAGTGAAGGCCACGTATTTACTGGCTTTGAACTGTGTGCATATACAGTATTTTGGCGAAGTAGTTGATAACCCCTAAGAAAAGAGGGGCAAAATAAAAAGGGGGTGGGGAAAGTAAAGATGATAAATACGAAAAAACCGATACTCGTTTCCCAGTATCGGTTTATTGTCTAGCTTAGCGCTTTAATCACCCTAGTGGATGATAATACCTATGCGCTTGGCGCTTCAGCTTGTGCTTCTTCAGGCTTAACCACTGACAATTGCATGCTGCGAATTGGGTTGTCTGTACCATTTGAAAGCTCAACTAAACGGTTCAATTGGCCTGCTGACATCATTACCGCGTACATAGCGCCTAAGAAACCAGACTTGTGAAGCTCAGTCACTTTCTCTTCTGGCAACTCAAGTACTTTCTTTTCGTTAATGCTTAACATGCCAGTAACGTTACGTTGTTGGCCGCTTTGGTAAGTAAGACGAATTTGAATTGGATCTAACAGGTCTAGATCAACAACTTGTTGAACAAAACGCTGTGTAACCATTTCGCTGTTTGCAAGATCAGCTAAAAACTGCTGACGGTTTTGCAAAAATTCCGTTGGCTCACCAGCATCAGTAAATAAGGCTTCGCCTTCCTCACCGATTAGGTCACTGTTTTCATCAATGTATACGCCTAGCTTCTCGCCATCAGGGCGAACATCAAAAGGGTAACGAAGGATGTTCATTGGAACGTGAGGGCCCTGCCATTTGTCACCAGTTAGAAACAGGTTTTTGTTCTGTTCCATACCAAGCATTGCAACAACATGGTGGCGTTTAGCATTAGCATCTTCAATAAATACTAGCGGCATAGTGGCAGCTAATTGAGCAAACTCACGGATAGTGGCTGCAGCAAGGTGCGTATCTTTCGCAAACTTAAAGGTATTGCTAACCGCGACTTTTACGTCTTTGTGTTTTTCTTTATCTAGCGGTACAAAATTAATAGCCATTTTACTTTCTCATACTTGTTTACTGTGGCCCCTGTAAAATAACTGAGAAGTGAGGGGTGCCACGAAAAATTATGTAGGCCGCGCGGATGAACTCACTCTCATCCTATTCGGCGACGCGCTCGGGAGTATCCCGCATTCGCGTTATGAAGTCACGCGTCAACACAATAACAAGTTTTAAATTTTTATTGCAATGTAAAATTAAAGTGAATGGTAGTAACCGCTCTAAAAACGCACAATTTCATCACTTTTAGGAGCTTTGGGATTGAAAAAGTCCGAAATAACTGGAAATAAGAAGAAATGAAAGATTAAGACGTTCTGGGCATTGTAGCTAAGCAGGTTTTCTTTTAGTCTTTTGTCTTACAACAATGATAAGGAAAAAACAAAAATGAAGGGCTTCTTCCCGCTAAAATCTTGTGCTCTCGCAATTTCCACTCTACTTTGCGCATCAGCCATTGCTGATAATACCCCCACTTACACAGCGGGTGAAAAAGCGAAAAAAATAGCCCAAGAAACGATTATTGTTGATGGGCATATTGACGTGCCCTATCGCGTAAAAAATGCATGGGTAGATGTCACCAAAGCCACGGAAGGTGGAGACTTTGATTATCCACGCGCGGTAAAAGGCGGTTTAAATGCCCCTTTTATGTCAATTTATGTACCTGCGAGTTTAGATAATTCACCAGAATCAACACAACTTGCTCATTTGCTTATCGATTCTGTAGAAGCCATTGTGGCGCGAGCCCCTGATAAATTTGCCATTGCCAAAAGCCCGTCAGACGTAAAAGCACAATTTGAAAAAGGCATCATCTCTTTACCTCTGGGAATGGAAAACGGCTCACCGATTCAAGGCGATTTAGCTAATCTAGAAGCGTTTCACGAACGTGGTATTCGCTATATTACACTAGCACACAGTCAGTCGAACCATATTTCAGATTCGTCTTACGATTTGCGCCGTCAGTGGAATGGCTTAAGTCCGTTTGGTAAAACGCTGGTTACTGAGATGAACAACATCGGCATCATGCTTGATATTTCTCATGTATCTGACGATGCATTTTATCAAGTTATTGAGCTGACCAAGGTACCCGTAATTGCGTCTCACTCATCACTTCGACGCTTTACACCTGGTTTCGAGCGTAATATGAACGACGAAATGGTTAAAGCGCTTGGCGAGAACGGAGGCGTTATCATGATTAACTTTGGCTCAAGCTTTGTAACGAAAGAAGCGGGTACATGGCGCACGGGGCTAACACAAGCGCGCAAAGCATTGATTGCCTCTGAAGGTGAAGATAGCCCGAAACTGGAAGACTTCGAAGCTAACTACCGCAAAGAAGTACCTTACCCTTACTCAACACTTGATGAAGTGCTTGACCACATCGACCATGTGGTAGAGCTGGTTGGTATTGAGCACGTAGGAATTGGTTCTGATTATGACGGCGTAGGTGACTCGTTGCCTATTGGCCTGAAAGATGTGGCCAGCTTCCCTAATTTAGTTCAGGGGTTACTGGACAGAGAATACAGCCGTGCAGATATTGAAAAAATCCTGAGCGGAAATTTATTACGTGTATGGACCCAAGTGGAAGATTACGCCAGCAAGCATTAATCATTGATGAGTATTGGCTTTTATTTCTAAGTGATTAAAAACGGTATTTAGCGCTGAGTAAACAACATTTGGCGCAAACCGTACGCTTTCATCAGTAAAGTAAAGCAGTGAAATAAAACAGCCGAACAAATACTAAAAAAGCAGTTAGGTTATCCTAACTGCCTTTTTGTTTCTAAGGTGGTTATGTAGCGTGTATTCTTACGAACGTCGCTTCATCTGCCACGCCTGAACAAGGTAAAACATAGTAGGTAGCACAAACAGAGTTAGCGCTAGCGCACTTAACATGCCTCCTACCATGGGTGCAGCAATACGTCGCATAATTTCAGCACCGGTTCCCGTTGCATACAGCACAGGTAGTAAGCCTAATATAATAGACAGCGCCGTCATCATTACCGGCCTAACACGCCGGGTGGCACCTTCAATGATGGCGTCTTTAAGTGCTTGTTTTATTTGCTCAGCAGATGATTGAGCATGCGTAGTAGAGCAAGCTTTTCCATCAAACGCTTCAACCGCTTGATGCAGGTACACCAGCATAATAACGCCTATTTCAACCGCGACACCCGCCAAGGCAATAAACCCAACGGCAACGGCTACAGAGAAGTTAAACTCCAGTGCATACAGTAGCCAGTAGCTGCCAATTAGTGCCAATGGCAAGGTAATCATAATAAGTGCTACATCGGCAACTCGCCTGAAGCTTAAATACAACAGCAACACGATAACGGCTATGGTAAATGGCACCATTATGCTAAGCCGTGCTTCCGCCCTTTCTAAGTATTCAAACTGTCCAGCCCACGTTAAGGAATAGCCTGGAGGCAATGAAACCGTATTAGTAATATGTTCTTTTGCACTTTTTACGTAACTGCCTAAATCGCCGCTTTCAATATCGATAAATACCCAACCGTTTAATCGAGCATTTTCGCTTTTTATTGCCGCGGGCCCCACCTCAATAGCAATATCGGCTACCTCGCCCAAGGTAATATTGGCACCGTTTGCTAAAACTATGGGAAGTTGTCTTAGCGCTTCTGGAGAATCTCTGTATTGTTGTGGGTAACGCATACTGATAGGAAAACGCTGCCTTCCCTCTACGGTTTCACCCAATGTTCGCCCACCTATAGCAGTGTTGATAACCTCTTGGATATCAGCGATATTGAGCCCATATCGCGCCGCCCTATCACGACTAATATCAATAGTGATATAACGCCCACCTGCAACTTTCTCGGCAAATACCGATGCGGTATTCTCAAAGTCTTGTAGCGCTTGTTCTATTTGTACACCTACCTGCTGAATGCCCGCTAATTCTGGCCCCGCTATTTTGATACCTACCGGCGTTTTAATACCAGTAGCGAGCATGTCGATACGCGTTTTAATTGGCATCACCCACGCATTGGATACCCCTGGAAATTCCACCGTACTGTTTAATATTTCCTTCAATTTTGATGTTGTCATACCTGCACGCCACTGGGATTTTGGCTTTAATTGCACAAAGGTTTCTATCATAGTTAAAGGCGCAGGATCGGTAGCGGTATCCGCTCTACCCACTTTACCGAATACATTTTGCACCTCGGGTATTGTGGCAATCAGCTTATCGGTTTGTTGTAGCAACTCTCTGGCTTTGCCCACCGAAATTCCAGGGTAAGTCGTAGGCATATAGAGTAAGTCCCCCTCATCCAAAGATGGCATGAATTCACTACCGATATGCTGCATTGGCCATACTACAGAAACTAACGCAATAAGGGCTGCGAACACTATTTTTCGAGGGTGGTTCAGCGCAGCCGTTAACGCCTTAACATACCCTGTCGAAATAGCCCTATTTAACGGGTTGCGATGCTCTGCTTTTACCTTGCCTGTCACGAAATAGCCGGCTAACACTGGCACCAAGGTAATGGCTAACGCCGCAGCGGCAGCCATGGCATAGGATTTCGTAAAAGCGAGAGGGGCAAACATTCGCCCTTCTTGTGCTTCTAAGGTAAAAACAGGGATAAAAGACACGGTAATTATCAACAGTGAAAAGAACAGGGCTGGCCCCACTTCGGTGGCCGACTTCACCACTAGCGCCCAACGCGCTTCACCTTTTACTTGCTCTCCTTGCGCTGTCGCCCGTTCAATATGCTTATGCAGGTTTTCCACCAACACAATAGCGCCATCCACCATGGCCCCCATAGCAATGGCAATACCACCTAAAGACATAATATTTGCGTTAAGGCCTTGAAACTTCATTACGATAAAGGCCATTAATATGCCAATTGGTAATGTGATTATGGCAACCAGCGACGACCGCACATGAAAAAGAAACACTAAGCAGACGGCACCCACCACAAGTAACTCTTCAACAAGCTTGCTCCATAGGTTATCGACGGCATTATCGATAAGGGTGGAACGGTCGTATACCGGTACAATATTTACGCCACTAGGTAAACTGGCCTTCAACGTTTCAATACGCGCCTTCACGTTATCAATAGTCGCCTTAGCATTTTCGCCAAAGCGCATCACTACTATGCCACCTACCACTTCGCCATTTCCGTTTAGCTCAGCGATGCCTCTGCGCATAAGTGGCGCCTCTACTACACTCGCGACATGGCCTATCGTTATCGCCACGCCATTGTGAACAACGCCTAAAGGAATATTAGCAATATCTTCAGTACCCGTAAGATAGGCAGAAGATGTCACCATATACTCTGCTTCAGCCATTTCTATTACTGACGCACCCGCTGCATTGTTGCCTCGGGCGAGTGCCGTTTCAATATGACGTAAAGGCACGTTATACGCTTGCAACTTTTGCGGATGAAGTTGCAGTAAATACTGTTTAACCATGCCGCCTACAGAGGCGACTTCCGACACTCCTTGCACGCTTTGCAATTCATATTTTAAGAACCAGTCTTGCAAAGCCCTAAGCTCACCAGCATCGTAGTTGTGTAACTCATCAACAAGGGCATACATGTAAACCCAACCTACCCCAGTAGCATCAGGCCCCAGTTTGGGTACCACACCATCAGGCAAGGTTATTTGGCTAAGGTATTCCAGCACTCTGCTTCGTGCCCAATACATATCGGTACTGTCGTCAAAAATAACGTACACATAAGAGTCACCAAAAAATGAAAATCCTCGAACTGTTTTTGCACCCGGCACAGACATTAAGGCAGTGGTGAGCGGATAGGTTACTTGATCTTCTACTACTTGAGGCGATTGCCCTGCATAGCTGGTTTTAACAATCACCTGCACATCTGATAAATCAGGTATGGCATCAATAGGTGTATGCTTTACTGCTATTACCCCGCCAATAGAAATACACAACGTTGCCAGTAAAACTAATATGCGATTCGCCACAGACCAACGTATTATGGCTTCAATCATGGTGCATGCCCTCGTGGTGCTTGGCCTCGTGATTCACTCCCTGATGTTGTAATCCATGATGAGATTTCTCTGGCAGGTTTGACTTTTTTTGGGGTGAATCGTGTTGTGTTGGATCATGTTTTGTTGGATCGTGTTGCATTGGGTCATGCTCAGGCGTATCAGACATTGGCTTGTTGTGTTTTACCATTTCATGATCGCCATGAGACTGCATACGTTTGAAATCTGATGTTTTAGACGACTCTGAATCAATCAGAAACTGCGCCGACAGCACTATTTTGTCACCTTCATTTACGCCTTGAGTTATTTCAATGAAGTCCCCTGCTTTACGCCCAACGTTGACGGCTATAGATTTAAAGCTTTCTTCGACATTCATAACGACTCGGTTTTGGGCGAGATGTTGATTTTGGCCCTGCGACTGGATTTGAATAACGCTTTGATAAGGCACATACAGCACAGGCTTTTCGGTTTGCTTGGTAAAAATCACATTGGCGAACATATAGGGTTTAATGTCACCGCTGTCGTTCTTTAAAGTAACCCGCACTCTGAGCGTACGTGTTTCAACATCAAGTGCTGGGTAGATAAAATCGACCTTACCCGTAAAGGTCTTATTTGACAGATAGTCAAACGTGATCGATACCTGCTGATCAAGTGCCACTTTAGGCACATCTCGCTCAAATACGCGGGCTTCAACCCACACTCTGTCTAAACGAGCAATACTAAGCACCGTAGTGCCAGGTTGAACATAGAACCCCTCGCGCACTCCTAAATGTTCTACCACGCCGGCCTGGGGGGCAAAGAAGGTAATAGTTTGTGAAACCTCTCGGCTTTTTTCGAGTTGCGCGATAAATCCATCCGATAAATGCAGCGCTTTTAAACGTTGTTTAGCACCTGCGGCTAAGCGTGTGTCTCCTCGCTTTAACGCAATAACAAACTCCTCCTGCGCAGTCACCAGAGCAGGTGAATAAAGGGTATACAGTTTTTGCCCTTGGCTAACGGCCTCACCTTCCGTTTTAATAAACAGCTTATCAATCCAACCCTCTACTCTGGGGTGGATATGCACCAAGTAGTCTTCGTTATAGGTAACGTTCCCCACTGCACTAAAGGTCAAATCCAGTTGCCCTCGTTTTACCGTGGTAAACTTCACGCCCATATTTTGCTGTACCTGGGGTGAAATGGTCACCTCACCATCACGTTTTGCGCCGCTACCCGATGCTGCATATACTGGCACTAAATCCATGCCCATAGGCGACTTACCCGGTTTGTCTCGACGGTAGGCATCATCCATAGGCGCAACCCAATAGAGGGGCTTTTTGTTATTTGAGTTGTCATCACCACCTGCAATCACCCCCTCAACAGCGGCCTCGCTCTGTATGTTTGAATTCCATACAAACATAGCCGCTGCGCCACCGATTAAGCCGACCACAAGAATAAATAGTGTCTTCATTGTTTTGCTACTCCGTCGGTAGTGGTTTTGTGGGTGTCCATGTTTGATCTAGTAACTGGATTTGTAGCAGTTATGTGGATGTCTTTGAATTTAGTGTGGATGTCCATGTTTGAACTTATGTTTGAACTTGTGTGAGTGTCCACTTTAGTCAGTAGTGGTTCATCGATTGAGTCAGAGGTTTGAAGTGGGTGTCCAAAATTGAACCTCCCAACACTGATCTGGGTGTGCATCTGGCTTCTGGAAGTATGGATATCTATAAATCGAGAGGAGGTCATTTGGCGACCTAAAACGTGGGTGTCTAGCAATCTGTCTTTCAATCGAGAACCTGTTAACTGATTTTGTTCGTTTGTCAGCGGGTAGTACAGGTAAGCGAGTTCGGCTAAAGTTTTTGCTATATCGACATGAAGCGCAAGGGCATCTAACTTTGCTGATATGTGAGAGATACGTGCACGCATTACGCCGTCAAATGTGCCCTTATCCGCTATGTATGCATTAAGCGCTGACTCGGCTAAACTCTCTGATTGTTCAAGTAATGCGGTATCAAATAACTGCTGGCGGTCAGTTAAGCTTGCAAGCTCAGCTTCACGTGCTTCAGCAAGGGCAGCTAATCGCCTCACTTCTAATCGTCGTTGTGTGGATTTGAGCCCTAACCTTGCCGCTGATGCCGACAAATTGGCATCTTGACGCTTACTGCTAAACAGCGGTAAATCTACTTGGACACCCACACTAATAAAGTCAGCTTGGCTCATACCATTTTGGGCATCTTGACGATATCCGTAGGCGGCTTCAAAGGCCCATTTAGGTTTGGTTTGCTCTTTCGCAAGAGTCAATTTCTGTGTAGCGACCAATTCGTCTTTTACAAGCAACTGCACAGAGGGATGCGCATCGATAATATTAAATAAGTCACCTCGCTCAACCTGCCTGGCTAAGGAGTGACTAAAAGGAAAAATGTCGTGATGATTAAGTGCTCTGGGCACAGTGAAACTTACTTCACTGGAAAAATCGAACCACCTTGACAGCTGGGCTAGTGCCACAGATGCAGCTTGCTGTTCCTTCAAAATTGTATCTTTTAAGCGAAGGCGCTCTAGTCGAATCTGAATAATATCTTGCTGTTGAGTGCCGCCCACGCCACTTCGGTAAGACGACTCTACTGTCTCGAGTAACTGCGCTAACGACTGCGATTCTTCGCGCAATAAGGCTACGGTTTGCTCTGCTTGATACCACGCCAGCCACTCCAGCGACACTTCTCGCAACAACCACGCTCGCCTTGCTGCTCTTTTCACAGGTTCTTTTTGGGCTTGTTCAATGGCGATGGTACGGGAGATGTTTGCAGAATTCCCCCTTGGCATAGCTTGTCGAATACCCAATTTCAACTGTGTCATTGGCTCTTGATTCAGTGAAAAGCCATCGGTTGGCACGCTTTGCAGCGAAGTACTGATAGTGGGATTATCCCAGCTATTGGCTGCATCACTATCGAACTGATAGGCAGCCTCTTCATGCCGACTTCCTTGAAAATAAACGTCTTGATTGAGCGCGAGATGTTGCGCATCTTTAAGACTGAGGGTCGTTGCGAGGGAAGGTGTACTAACGACAAAAAGTAACATTCCTAGCCAAGCACGCTGAAGGTAACAAGTACGAAGTCTAACTTGAGTTTGGTAGTTAAAAATCATACCCAGATTAAATGCAAACATGAGAAAACCACATTAATTTCCCCCTAGACTCAGGAGATAAAAAGAAAAACGTGGGTGCTATACGCCCCCGCCAGATACAACTATCCTGCGAAAGCGAATTTGGGGGGGCGAAATTGGGTGTTGGGTATAGTGTAAGGGGCTTGCTGATGTACAAAAGTGACTAACGGGGTTAGCGCGATAACCGCTACCGATACATCATTATTTATGAGTGCATAAACAGCGGCGCATACACCTGTAGGGCATTGACAATGATCGTCACAGCACGAATCAGGTGTGACACCGTGCATACTCGGGTCAATTGATTTCACAGCTTCAAGGGGAGCGCTTGAGGCACTATGAATGGCGTGTTCCTTTTTTACAGCTGATTGAGTGCTTGAAGGCGCAATGAAATTGCTAGCAGAAGCGTGACTATCTGAATGGCACCCACTAGCACTAGCTTGCATTTTTTTATTCGCGCGACTTGCTTCTGATAAATTGTTCTCAGAATTTATTTCTATATACGTTGCGTCCACAGGCGTTGTCGCGGTCTTTGACATAGCCTTTGGCATCGCCATTGACATAGCCATTCCCGGCGACAATTTAGTTACCAAGGAAATAACCATTATCAGCATGACTACATAGCCATGTCGCTGCTTTTTCAATTTAGCTATCATGCCTTAAAGCTTAATCGCATTTGTTATTGCTGTAAAACGCTAAAATTGTTGCGCATAGGTTTTTAACATCAGTGACATGGTTGAAAATAAAGGGTTTGCTTTTGGCACGGCGCACTCTTCGTTTTCATTTACCATGACCTTATTAAACTTCATATCGTGTAGCATTGACGTATTCACCACAAGATCGGCATGACACAGCGCATAAGATGCATCAATAACAAAAAACGTATTAGGCCCTGCGCTATTTTCCATTAGGTTTTCAACACCGTGAATAGGCGTGGTGGCATCAGCTTGAGAGTGCGCAGCAAAAAGAGGCACTTCAATACGCTTGCCGTCTTCAAAATCGTCGCGGACTTTTTCGATAATATCCATCAGCTCTAACCCCGCAAAGCCGGCAACATTTGGATATTTAAAAGGGTTCGGACCGTGCGTGATATAACTACCATCCACAATTTTCGCCACCCACTTAATTCCCCAAATCCTAGACATACTCTCGGCATTTTCAGAGAGCGCCAAGGCACCAGAAAACAACATAAGTCCGTCGATGTTATCACTTGCGTCCAGGTACTGCTCAACCGCCAATGCGCCGCCAGTTGAAAACCCGCCCACAATCAAGGTGTCGCCCATGTCATCAGCTAACGCGATAACCTCATCGACATGTGCTTGCCAACGCTCAGCTAAATCGCTATCACTCATTGCCCCCTCATCATCTCGCAGCCCATGCCCAGGTAACAGCGGAACAATAACGTCATAACCTTCGTTGAATAAAATATTGCTAATTTCTCGCAAAAAGAAAGGTGAATCACTAAGCCCGTGGACTAACACGGCCACTTTCTTTGAAGGGATATCATGATGCAGCACGAAGGGAGCATTACCTTCGTTGCGAAGTACGTTTCCACATACGGTATAGCGGTGCAGTTTAGAAGATTTACATCGCTGCGTTTCACCCCACTCTTGCTTATAAAAATCAGCAAATCGCGTCAACACATCTTGTGCTTCAATAGAGCTGGCACTGACAGAACTGACGATTAATGCGCCTAATAACGCACAACACATTACTGCAGCAGGAAGTATGGATGATTTTGCGAGAGCAAACTTTGAATGCACGTAGATTCTCCAAAAGGCATTACATTTAGCCAATTATAACAAAATAAGGCCATTAGATAATGGCCTTATACGTGTACAGTTACACTGTGACGGCAAGGTGTATTAACACGCAAAACTTTAGCAAGTGCTGCTTTGGTAAGCGCTTTTTCGCCGTCGTCACTGCTTTTTAATTAAAGTACAATGCTAAATCGTCTGACCCGCCAATATGCTTACCACCAATGAAAACTTGAGGAACAGTTTCACGGCCAGTCACTGCACTAAGGCTGGTTAACGAGGCATCTTTACCTAGTACAATCTCTTCAAAATCGTAACCATTGTCGGTTAACAATGCTTTCGCCTTTGTACAAAATGGGCAGTTAGGCTTAGTAAATAGCGACACAGGTGCTTTTGTCTCAGCGCCAGGAGCAATGTAAGCAAGCATAGTGTCGGCATCAGAAACCTCAAACGGGTCGCCGGGCACGTCTGGTTCAATGAACATTTTCTCTACGGTGCCGTTTTTAACTAACATAGAGTAGCGCCAGCTACGCTTTCCAAAACCTAAGTCGGCTTTATCTACCAACATACCCATTCCGTCAGTAAAATCACCATTCCCATCAGGTATAACAGTAACATTTTCTGCTTCTTGATCGGCTGCCCAAGCATTCATTACGAAAGTATCGTTGACTGATATGCATAATATCTCATCTACGCCATGCTGTTTAAATACTTTGGCAAGTGCGTTGTAGCGAGGTAAGTGCGTAGAAGAACATGTAGGCGTAAAAGCACCAGGAAGAGAAAAAACCACCACTGTTTTATTGCTAAACAATTCTTCAGTGGTTTTGGTTGCCCACGTTTCGCCATCGCGAACAGGAATAGAAACGGAAGGAACCTGTTGACCTTCTTTTGAGATAAAACGACTTTCTGACATAGTGTTCTCGCTACGCGCAAATAAATGAAGTTGCTAGGATAGAGAAATCTAAGAAAAAAGAACAGCCTCGGTTCATCTAATCCGATCAAAGGTATAAATTAGCATGCGTAATGACTAATATTAATGCTTATTAAGATACATTAATGCTTTTCAACACCCTGACTCTCACTATATTCTTATTCTAATGTTAGACATAAGTTTTAACCTGTCAGGGAACGATTTAGCCATACGCTTCAGGCAATCCGAAATCAAAAAAAACAAAACTGTTTTATTTAATGTGTAAGTTCTGATTGGAACAGGTACCCTTTGCGACAAATCCATACTTTAGTCTAATGACTGATACGTTATTTCTTCGGGTTGTTCGCCATAATAGTAGTGATAGGAATTGACTGCTTATAACGATATTAGCACTTCAGTTTTACTCATAAACTTTCAGTCCTTCTTCTGTTTTATAGGGAAGGCCAATAAATGCGTAGTCGTAAGGAAGCTTCTATAATGCCCAGACAGTCGGCTCGGCGTTTTGCCACCAGCATTGTCACCGTTTCGCTACTTTTCGCTTTAGTGGGTTTTTCTTCGTCTACAAAAGCATCGCCTACTGCCCTTACTCAAACTGTTCACGAACTCATTCAAAGCGGAGCTTTCGAGGATGCCGAGCGTCAAACCTTACTTGCCATTGAGCAAGCGCATCAAAGCGATGTATTGTCGATAAGTACATTGTCGGCCAGTACGTTTTTTGAGGTAGGCCAGCTATTACAAAGTGCATCTCGTTTCAATGTAGCAAACGATGCGCTCTACGTTGCGTTAGATGGCTTCACCCGCCATGGCCAACTTATTGATATGGCAAATACCTTACACCACCTTGGTACCGCGCAACGCTTTCTAGGGAACTATGATCAATCTATTGACTACCTTCGACGTGCACAATCTATCGCGCAAACTCAAGGTATCCTTCTTTTAAATGCGACCGTTCAAATGGAAATTGGCCTTGTCCAAAAAGAACAAGGTCAAGTACAAGCTGCACTTTACACATTAAAAAAAGCATTAAGCTTATTTCGGGTACAACGAGATACTAAAAGTACTGGCCAAGGCCTCGCCACCATTGGTGATATATATGTCACATTAAATCAGTTTTCTGAGGCCAACACGTATTATCAAGACGCATTACAAATAGCGAAAACAAGCAATGACAAGCCGCTTACAGCACAAATACTGGGTAAGATTGGCGCTTTACTGTTACTTAAAGGCGATATTGAAGAAGCCTCAGAGGCGCTTAAACACGCACTAACGCTATTAAAAGAGAATGGGGAGGCAAGTGAAATTTCCACCACGCAGGCGTGGTTAGGTGAAGCGCTGGTAAAAACCGGCGACACAGAGCAAGGCTTAATGCTGCTTGAGGAGTCACTCGCGGTGGCTAAATCTACCGGCCAGCAAAAATTACTGCAACAAGTCCGCCTAGCATTAGCCAATGCAATGATGTCGTTACAACAGTTTGACGATGCGCTAGCGTATGCCAAAAGTGGCACTATAGAAGCAAGACGACGGGTTGATTTGCGTAGCCAACTGAGTTTTTTATCTATTCAAGTGAAAGCCCTGGCGGCAAAGGGTGAATTTAAGCGCGCATTAGATATTCAGTCGATATTGCAAAATATACGAGAAGAGGTGTTGAGTTCCGGTAGCGAGGTCGCGATTGCGCAGCTTCAAGCCGAAATAGAAATCGAGCGTCAAGCACAGTCTATTCAGGTATTACAGAAAACCAAACAACTAGCATTAGCTGAAGCCGAACAAACTAATCTGCGCACAACATTATTTTGGAGTACGTTAATTGCCGGGCTGTTAACGCTCTTTCTTATTTGGAGCAGGTACACTCAGCGCCAACAAACCATCAGGCTTCGTCGTGAAGTTAAGCAGCGAACAAAAGAGCTTGAACAAAAAAATTCTGAGCTACAAACAGCCTATAAAACTCTTGAGCAAGTGAGTCTTCATGATTCACTGACAGGCTTGTATAACCGGCACTACCTTGAATCCCAATTGCCAGGTGAACTTAAGCGTAGTTCTCATGCGAACAAACATCAGCAAGGCCACAATGAACGTAACCAGGATCTGCTCTGCTTCTTAATAGACATCGACCATTTCAAACGTATTAATGATGAGCATGGCCATTTAGCGGGCGATAAAGTACTTAGTCAGTTCGCCGACGTTCTTCGAGAAGTTTTCAGACAAACCGATTTACTAATTCGCTGGGGCGGCGAAGAGTTCTTGGTAATATGCCGTCACTCTATGCGAGATGACCTTCCCCAACTGGCCGAACGATGCCGCGCCGCTGTTAGCGATAAAGTCTTCCATATTGATGATACTCGCTCGCTTCGCGTTACCTGTAGCATTGGGTTTAGCATTCTCCCTCCTATTGAACACGTGTCGTTCGAAGAAAGCTGGAAGAGTACGTTTTCAGTGGTAGATTATTGTTTATACGCCACCAAGATGTCTGGCCGCAATGGGTGGATTGGGGTTATCGATACCAATAAAGCCCTGATTGGCGACGTGCAAGAAACCCCGCTTGATAAGAAATTTCACTTTAAGCAGTCATACATTTCTACATCATTTAACACGCTGTCGAGCATAAATTGGCCCGAGGAGTAGGAGCGTACATTATGTATAAAGGTAGTTGTCAGTGTCAGGCCATACAGTTTGAGTTGTCTGATATTAGTGAAGATGAATTGGACGTTGAAACGTTATCTTGCAGCGAAACGCTTAACCTCACCATTGCCGGTGCACGTAAGCATCTAGTGATAGATTGTGCGCCATCGGTGCTGGGTGAATTACAGCTATCGCCAAGCAGCAAACAGTTTTTCTGTAATGAATGCTCAACCCCCATTTTTACCGAAGATGAACGTGGAAATATTGAGCTGCATGTAGCCTTTTACGGGCATGATTTATTGGCTAAACATCACAGCCAATACCATATTCCCTGACTAGGCCCACTGTTTCAGCAGCTCTGGAGACGCGACATGGGTTTTGAGACATTGTGAGTTGTCCCAACGAAGTTGCCACAACGGAGTTGTCGCAGTGAAGTTGTCGCAGTGAAGTTGTCGCAGTGAAGCTGTCGTAACGAAGTTGTCCCAACGAAGGCACGATAACGAAACCGCAATGAAGACTCCCGCTCTCAGCAGAGCTTGTCGTAACAGCAAACTTTACCGAAAGAAGAGCTCGTTGAAAGGTATCGCACCGAATGATGCGATAGGCAAGAGCGTAGCATCAAACTACGCCTTTTCGATGAGTCTCACGCCGAACTTTTTAAATCGTCCAAGTGGTATTTGTCAATAAGTGAGTACAAGGTTGGACGAGTAACACCTAGCAATTCAGCGGTTTTAGACATATTTTTATCCGCTTGATGATACGCTCTACGAATTGCCCTACTTTCGGCAACCTCTCGTACTTCGCGAAGATTCAAGGTTTCAGACTCTCCACTACCATCTACCGCGAACAAACCTAAGTCATCAGGCTGGATGACTGTTCCCTCGGCCATAATCACTGCCGATTTCAGCTTATTTTGCATTTCACGAATATTCCCAGGCCATTTGTGAGCCAGCATGGAATTAATCGCAGATTCAGAAAAGCTCTTTGCCTTGGCGTTAAACTCTTCGCGATAAATATTAAGGAAGGTACGCGCAAGCAGGATAATATCTTGATCTCTATCTCGCAGCGGCGGGATCATAATGGGAATTTCACCAATACGGTAATATAAATCTTCCCTAAAACGCTCTTCAGCCACCATGGTTTGCAGGTCTCTGTGGGTAGCACAGACAACCCGAATATCCACAGGAATTTCGGAACGCCCCCCTACTCGCTCAATAACACGCTCTTGTAAAAAACGTAGCATTTTGGCTTGCAGCCCAATAGGCATATCGCCAATCTCATCTAGAAATAGCGTGCCACCTTGGGCGGTTTCAATTTTACCTAGGGTAGTTTTATTAGCGCCAGTAAATGCGCCTTTCTCGTAACCAAACAGCTCACTTTCCAAAAGATTTTCAGGAATTGATGCACAGTTAATGGCGACAAACGGTTTATCTCTTCGAGGGCTGTGTTCATGGATGCTGCGCGCAAATACTTCTTTACCCGTTCCACTTTCACCTAGCAGTAACGTACTCACATCCGTATTCGCTATTTTCTCAGCTTTACGCACCACCGTTTGAATCGACTCACTGTTACCAATGATACGGCTCATGCCTGAGCGTACTTTAGATAAAATGCTATTTTCCAATTCCAGCTTAGCCAAGTTAAGTGCACGATAAACAAGCAACTTTATGGTGTCTGAATCTATCGGTTTTTGGTAAAAATCATAGGCACCGAAATTTATGGCCTTAAGTGCATTCTCTTTTTCGTTGTTACCGGTGACAACAATGACTTTGGTTCTAGGCGCTAAGGAAATAATATCTTGTAAAATTCTCAAGCCTTCAGACGCATTAGCTGGGTCGGGTGGCAATCCTAAGTCTAGTGTCACGACTTTAGGTTCGTACCGGCGCAGTTGTGCAATTGCCGAGGTATGATCGTCAGCAAAAACAACGTCGTAGTCGGTTAAGCTCCACTTTAATTGTTTCTGAATACCTAAATCGTCATCTACCACTAAAACGGTATCTGTCATCAGTCTGTTCCTGTGTTACTTCGTCCGTATCAACATAGGTTGGTTGTCATCGCTCACTTTGCTCAAATCAGCGTAAATGCTAGCGTAAAACAACTTCCTTTCCCTGGTTCACTTTGAACGCTTATTTTACCACCGATAGATTCAATGTACGTTTTCGCATCGTACGCACCAATCCCCATTCCTGCGTTACCTTTCGTAGTATCGAAAGGGGTAAACAAGCGAGTTTCGATGAAGTCTTGATCCATCCCGGTTCCTGTATCCTCTATCATTACATATTGAACACGGTTTTGGATGTCATGCGTTAACACTATATTTATTACGCCACTATCTTCGGTTGCTTGCTGCGCGTTACTTATTAGGTGATAGAAAACATTGGCGACTTTTTCTTTATCAATTAATACTTGCTCTTCGCTACTGCAATGCACTTTCGGGGTGGGGAAAAGCCCCATGCATCGGTTTGCCACTACATCATTAATAATATGCGATAAGGAGCAAGAGGTGTGAGCACCGTCATCATTAATCTTTTTATCGGTTAATTGCTTTAACATTTTATCCATACGCGCTTTGGTATGTTCCAATGTTTCAAATGTATCTTCAATAAACTCGGGGTTATGTTTATGCTGCTGCGCGTTGGCCAAGATCAAATCTACTTGCGCCATCACATTCTTTAAATCATGCACAACAAACGCAGACATTCTATTAAACGCGGCGAACTGGGCATTTTCTGCCACCAGCTTTGATGCTTCATGATGGAACACAAACATACTTACCTGCTCGGTGATAGCATTGAGATAATCTCTAACTTCCCAATTTAAACTCAGTCGTTCCTTATCACCAGCCGCAAGGATGGCGAAGCCCCAAATTTCATCATTTTTGTAAAATGGTAGGTAAAGCTGATAGCCCCATTCTTTCAAAATAACTCTGTCGATTTGTAGCCCTTTATAATGAAATGGCTTTGCCTGGTATTCGTGTACATCAATCAACCATGTATTAGACGCACAATACTCTGTTAGCGCACGAATGACGGTTAAGTCATCATGGGTGTCTGGTAATGGGTTAACTTGTGCCAACTGCTCAAAGTCGTTGTTTACCCGTTTATACAGCTTACCAGAATCGTATTCGATAGCTTCCAGTATGCCTCGAAGTGCACTCTCGTGAACGGTATTAGGCGCGTCCATTGAGCTAGAGAGTGTTTTTGTTAGTTTTATCCACTCTACACGGTAGTCAAACTGGTTGGCAAAAAAGTGTTTGGTAATAAATACCTTACACTTGGTTCTAAAGGAGTTCGACAAAAATACGGTAACTAGCAAGGCAAGCGACAATACCACAAGTATGGTCTGTACCATGGCTCCCCAATTTCCACCTACGTAGCTGATGGCGTAGCCAATAATGGCCATAATGAAAAGATAAGCGCCTGCAACGAGTAATAAAGAGCTGTGTAGTACTACATCCCTAGAAATGAAGATATCGACGCCCCAGTGCTTGATACGTCGAATGGCAATAACCAAAAATGGAATAAGGAGGAAATAGATATAGCCACGAGCGGCAATGTAATTAACCTCAACCTGATTCACCATGGTGGCATTAGCGTAAGTAACGAAATCAAAAAGGTGGGTGGCACCAAGATATAAAATTAAGGGCTTATATGCCCATTGATCTGCATCCGCTTGACGGTAAATAACTTCCAATAAGATAAGCACTTCAAGGGCAAGAATAATGAGCATGAGATAACGCCACGAGGCATCAATCCACAAGACATGGGGTAACACTAAGGCTATGCAGCCAGGGAGTAATATGAAAAGGGTTGTTGGGCGACGTAATATATCAAACAGGTTGGTAAAATTATCTTTCAGGCACCCTGCCAAAAAGAGCAACCAAGCCACTTGTCTGAGTGCATCGATGGTGAGTAACCAAGAAAGACTGATAGGACCAAACAGCGCCGTTATCATGCTAGTAGACCAGAACAACGTAGTGGCTGTAGCTAGTACCAACAAGTGATTGGCTAATCCAGGCTTTCGTACTGCAAAAAGTAATAGCATTAACAGTAAGTAAGCCAAACTGTTAAGGCCATAGCCTATATCTGAAATCATCCCTATTTATTCTCACCCGGTATTTATTGTTTTGAGGTTCTGGTTTTATCAGGTGGTGCTGACAACAAACTAGGTTACTGCCAGCTTAGGCTAATCGCCTACCGTTTTTTAAGTAACAATGACCCAATTGAATAACCGGCTCCAAAAGAGCACAACACACCAATATCACCGGCGACTAAATCTTCATGGTTCAATCCAAAAGCAATCACAGATCCTGCTGATGCCGTATTAGCATATTCATCTAGAACAATAGGTGCTTCATCAGCATTAGCATCGCGCCCCAATAAACGCTTTATGATCAGCGTATTCATGTTGATATTCGCTTGATGCAACCACCAACGTCTTACGTCTGTCGCCGTTAACTGATGTCTGTCTAAGTGGCTTTCTATGTGATTTGCTGCCATTGGACACACTTCTTTAAATACCTTACGCCCTGCTTGATGAAAGAGCTTATCTGCGCCATAAGGGTCTACATCTTCTGTACGCGTAATGTAACCGAAGTTTGAGCGAATGTTATTTGAAAACTTAGTTACCGCGTTTGTACTCATAACATCGTAACTGTGTTTGCTATTCACAGTTTCAGCTGTTTCTAATACCGTCGCTGTCGCTACGTCACCAAAAATAAAGTGGCTGTCTCTGTCGGTATAGTTAATCTGTGGTGACACTAATTCAGGGTTTATTACCAATACACACTTAGCATTACCGGCACTTAGCATTTCGTACGCGCGGTGCATACCAAAAGTGGCGGCAGAGCACGCCACTAGCATATCGAAACCAAAGCCTTCAATGCCTAGCGCTTCTTGCACTTCAATCGCAATAGCTGGATAAGCACGTTGTGTATAGGCGCAAGATACAATAACGGCATCAACGTCTTGGGCGGTTTTATTTGCAGAAGCCAACGCCAATTTGGCTGCTTCTACTGCTATTTCCGCTTGGTGAGATAGCGCTTCATCTTCACGAGCCTCAATTTTGGGCTTCATGCGCGAAATATCAAGCGCACCTTCTTTTTGGTAAATATATCGGCTTTTAATACCTGACGCTTTTTCAATGAACTCGGCACTAGAATAAGGTTTTGCAGTAACCTGCTGTGCTTCTATTTCCGCTTTATGCTCTTCGTTATACGAATCAACATACGCATTATAACTATCTACCAGTTCCTGATTTGTAATACTGCTTTCAGGGTGCCAAACACCCACACCGCTAACAACGATCTGTTGAGACATCTGCATTCTCTTTATCTATTATTTCTGTTTAAGCCATACGGCCATGACATAACGGAGAAATAGGATAAGTGAAATCCGACAGACTGTTAGCAGGCAACCACAATCTGTGCTCAGACAATTTGAGCGCTACTACGCTGCACTTATCGTTTCAATGTTAATACGTATAGTTATAGCTTAACTCAAACCATCCCTTATGTAATCACCGCTCAACGATTTACCCTAGGCATAAAATGTACACGTTTTTTTGTTTACATAAAAAAACGGCGCCAAGGGCGCCGTTTCATCACAGGTTTCTACCTAGTGTTTTTGCTCACTATTTTCTACTTATTACCGCGTTTCACTTAGTTTTGCGTGATTTGCCACACCGTAACAGTGCCGCTGACTTCGTTACCTACAAGTAACAATGGAACGCCGCTTGCGCTGTTTTCTGCGCTAACAAATACAAGGCTTTCAGGCGCCAAATCACCAATAACGTCAGACGCTGATAACCCTTCTGTTAAATCGCGATTGATAATGTAATCGGCAAACTGAACATCGTAAGGGTTGGTCACATCGTATACGAATATACCGCCCATCCGTTCCGTACCAACAAACGCATAAGTTCTATCACCTATAACACCTATGGTTAATGCTTCAGGCTCAGGTCCTTTATTTTCAGAACGAGAATCACCTTCGTTTTCATCATCACCATTATTGAATGACGCCCCATGCACTGATGCAGTAATTCGTTCAAAATCATCGCCTGAATCGTAAACCGCTAAACCGTTTTGATCCCAAATGGTAAATGAACGTGAACCATACGCATAAGCTGCATCATATTCACCGTTACCATCCGCATCGCCCATTGCATTAGTGACACGTAAATCATCTGCTTCGCCATTGGCTTGTAAGTCAGCAAGTTCAGAATTCGCTTCTGCCGTTAAGTCTTCAACTTTAACTTCGTCGATATAAGCTAAACAGCCATCGTCCTCATCAAACTCTAGTCCACCTTCACTTAGGCAGGTTGCTTCGTCAGCAGACTCAAAGAAGTATTCGCGAGCATCACCTTCATTGGCAGTGACAACAAACGTAGCATCTTTCCATGAATAATTGGCTATAGTATCAGGCTGATATACACCGTAAAGGCCGTCATATTGACCGAAGCTAACGCTACCATCTTCTTGAATATCAATATTCAAGCCAGACCAACTTTTTACACCCAAGCCAACAATTTCTACGGTTAGTTCTTCAAGATCAAGAATGGCTAAACCGTTGTTTTCTTGTAGGCTGACGTACGCTACATCGTTAGTCGCCGTGATATATTCTGGTTCTAGATCTTGAGCCACAGTGGTAGCAATATCTACGCCTTTAATCGTGCGGCCACTTGGATTAGGGAACATCATTCCCTGCGCAACTAAGTCGTCTTGACTGCCGTTAAAATCCGTAAAGTTCACTGAGGTCGCTGTCTCTTCAGGCTCCCCACTTGCAAGAATATTAATTACCGAGATAGAGCCTTCTGGGTCAACCGTATAATCATCTGAAGGCTCACCTTCGTTAGCCACCAATACTTTTCCGCCATCTGGCGTAAAAGTCACCATGTCAGGTAATGCTCCAACAACGACTGAATCTAGAAATACCGGAGCAGAAGTGTCTAACCCATTATAGAAAAGTACGTAGCCGTTATCTGTTTTCACATCAGCAGGCACTGCAACAGCCATTAGGTCGCCACTAATAGCAATACTGGTGAGGCTTCCTAAGGTTACACCGTCAATATCTGCAGGTAGCGTGATATTACTCACCGTAAGGTTGGTAGTATTGATTGGGTCGCTCATAACAGTGGTGCTTACTGTATCAGCGGCAATAACTGCTATAGCGTTGGTTTCACCGTTGGTGGCATAAATAGTTTGGGTGGCAGCATGATATTGCACGATTTCAGCCGACGTTATGTTACCCAAAAAGGCGCGGGCAACAACGTCAAGGGAAACACCTAACGAGGCATCACTACCATCAGCACCATCGGCGCCATCAGAACCCGCTTCACCTTGCTCGCCCTGAGGGCCTTGAGCACCTGTTTCACCTTGTGCACCATCGTCACCATCTAGACCGCAGCCAGTAAGGGCCGCTGAGATAAGTAGCGCTAAGACGCCGTATTTGAATTTTGACTGCGCAGACATTTAATTTCCTTTTTATCATGTTGTTACGCCAAACCTCAGCTTGCCAACAGGGCTTCTCAATTCTCGCCTTCAGCACGTGAACGAACCTATGACATACAATGTAGATTTAGCTATTATTTTAATTACATCTGTATATAAGCTAGAGCCAGTGTATGACACAAATATTAATTTGGCAAAAGGGTAAATTTACAAATGAATAACACCCCGATTTGTAGTATTAATAGAAGCTAATATTGGTCTGCTCTTGCGCACTATACGTATTCAATAATATGGGTCGTAACTCACTAATATTTCTCTATTTCGCGAAAACAAGGATTAAAATATGAAATTGAGGTTTACCGCATCAATCGCCGCTGTAGCTCTTGCTGTGACAGCTTGTGCTACATCGCCTACAGGTCGTAATCAGGTACTCTTGTATTCTGAATCTCAATTGGCGGAAATGGGCGACCAAGCATTTAGCGGAATGAAAGAAGAACTCAAAATCTCAAACAAAGCAGTTCAAAACAGCTACGTTGAGTGTGTTGCAAAGGCGATCACCGCGAATGTCCCTAACAGTGTGTTCGATGGTACGTGGGAAGTCGTTGTTTTTGATGATGAGCAGGTTAATGCCTTTGCTTTGCCAGGAGGTAAAATTGGTGTTTATACGGGATTATTAAATGTTGCTGAGAACCAACACCAGCTTGCGGCGGTCATCGGACATGAAGTCGGCCATGTTATTGCAGAACATGGTAATGAACGTATGTCTCAATCAACGCTTATCAATATGGGCACCCAAGCGGCAGGGGCCGCTTTGGCGATGAACGAAGTTTCACAAACTGCACCTATCATGGCAGCCATTGGCCTAGGTTTACAAGTTGGGGTTCAACTACCATTTAGCCGTACCCATGAGTCTGAAGCCGATGTTATTGGCCTCCAACTTATGGCCATGTCTGGCTTCGACCCACGTCAGTCGGTTAATTTATGGCAGAACATGGATGCAGCAAGCAGCGGCGATCGTCCTTTAGAGTTGCTTTCAACTCACCCTGCCCCGCAAACGCGAATTAGCAACTTACAAGCAAATATGAACGCTGCATATACCGATTATCAGGCATCAACGTATCGCCCCAACTGTGGCTAGTCATTCGACGTCGCCAACGTAAAATTCAGACACAAAAACGCCACATTAATGTGGCGTTTTTGTGTCAGGGAATAAAATTTTATTCGCTGTCGTTTTTGTGAAGATGTACATCCATTTGTGGGAATGGAATTGAAATACCTTCTTGGTCGAAGCGAAGTTTAACTTGCTCAGTAAAGTCGAACTTAACGCCCCAGAAGTCAGACGCTTTACACCATGGACGAACCACGAAGTTAACGCTGCTATCAGCCAATTCAGAAACGGCAACAGTAGGTGCTGGCTCGCTTAGGATACGCTCATCGGCGCGAACCATTTCATTAAGGATTTCTTTTGCTTTGCGTAAGTCAGCGTCATAACCAATACCAACAACCATATCAACACGACGTGTTTCTTTCGCTGAGTAGTTAGTAATGTTATTGCTGTAAATGCCACCGTTAGGCACAATAATTTCTTTGTTATCTGGAGTGGTCATTGTGGTAGTAAAGATACCAATCTTGTTGATCGTACCTGAAGTTCCAGCAGCTTCAACAAAATCGCCTGATTTAAAAGGCTTGAATACAAGAAGCATTACGCCAGCAGCAAAGTTTTTCAGTGAATCTTGCAGTGACAAACCAATGGCTAAACCTGCAGCACCTAAAATCGCAACAAGTGAGGTTGTATCAACACCAAGCTGGTCTAGCGACGCCACGATAACAAACAACATCAAAATAGCGCTTATTATGGCTTCTAAGAAGTCCACCAACATTGCATCGTACTTTGATTTTGCCATTAGACGGCGAAAAATAGATAGGATGAATCCTACAACGATTCGACCAATAACGTAGATAACAATCGCCATGGCAATATTAATGCCCCATGGAATTGCGTAATCGTTAATGTAGCGTTCAACATCACTCGATGAGAATAATGATAAATTTTCTTCCATAATTTTGTCCTTTTTTTATCAATCGTAGTGTAAGCCGAATTAAAGTAGCAGGCTTTTAGATTGACGCCAATGACTTTAAAGCTCAAAGGGCAATTTTAGGTCAAAAGTCTAATATTTACGTGGCCTACAGCCAACAAATGTTATCCTAAAGTCGACTTTTTCCTGCTAATTTTTTCTTCAAAATTATTGTCGAGCTATTTAAGAATAGTGTCGTAATTTCGTCATTAGAGTGTCATTTAAGCAATTTACTCTCAATACCTCGTCAAGTTAGTTTGCAACCCAGAAAAGTGAATCAGCCATAACGGACTATCGAAAAATTCTACGAGAATTGATGATTTTTTAGTCCAATTGGTGTAGAATTTTCCGTCAAAATAAGCAGGATGCTTTATAGAGTCTGCAAAGCGCTGAAATACATTTGAAAAGAATGTGAACCGAACATGACGTTAGCATGTATTGCTATTGTCATTTTGTATAGCTTAGCAAATAGAATAAAAGGAATAATCTATGTTTTACTTTATATTACTGGCAATTATCGTAGCAGCATTGTTCTTGTATTCTTTGAGAACAGATAAAGGTGAACATACCAAGTACGCACGTAAGGACGGACAAGTATTACCTCCTCAGAAGAATGAAACGCAAAACTCCACTTCAACACCTTCGGCAGCGTAAATAGTCATCGCACTATTATTGTTAGCGAAACTCTGACCAAAATAGCTTTTTACAACGCATTGTAGCGATTTTTCAGCTACGATGCGTTGCATCCACTTGCTCTAGCCACGTATCATATCCACATTATCCGCCATAGTTAGTTTACCAATGCGCATACCAAGAATTTATTACCCCAATCCAATTCCTCTTGAAGAAGAATTTCAGTTGACCGAAGAAGCTGGGCATCACATCGCCAGTGTGCTTCGTTTGAAAGCGAATCATCCCATCGTATTATTTAATGGCGACGGTAATGAGTACAGCGCACAGATTATCAATGCCCAAAGAAAAAAGGTTTTTGTAGAAGCCGATGCGTGTTTATCATTATCCAAAGAATCACCGCTAACTATACATTTAGGGCAAGGTGTGTCTAAAGGTGACCGGATGGATACAGTGCTGCAAAAAAGCGTAGAGCTAGGTGCTACCGAAATCACCCCTATTTTGACAGAGCGATGTGCAGTTAAACTAGATGAAGCCAGATGGGAAAAAAAGCTGCATCAATGGCAAAAGACCATCATTGGTGCTTGTGAGCAAAGTGGCAGAAATACACTTCCCTTGCTGAACCCGCCAATTGCACTTAACAAATGGTTATCTGAGTCGACCTCGAGTTCACGGTTAGTATTGGCGCCTGGTGCAGAGAAGCCGTTGGCCCGTCAACCATATAACTCCCAAGGCTTTCGTTTGTTAATTGGCCCAGAAGGCGGACTTTCCGAGGCTGAAATTCATCAAGCGAACGAAAGCGGTTTTACGTCGTGCAGTTTAGGACCGCGAATACTGCGTACTGAAACAGCGGCCATTAGCAGTATTAGTATTCTGCAAGCCCAACATGGCGATTTTTAAGCAGGCAGCTAAAGCGAGCTTTACAGGTTAATTATTAGAAAGTTTGGTTTTTTCGATACTTGATCTAAATGCTGTGTGCCCCCACTTAACATTTAGTGGTATTCATACCAAAACCAACTTCGACGTATAAAATGTACCAACAGTCAATTTGCATGATTAGTGCGTAACGCTGTGGCCAACTTATCTACCTTTATCAAAAAGTGAGAACATACATGCACTACACCCTTGGCGTGATTATGGATCCTATCGCGGTGATCAAGCCGCATAAAGACACCAGCCTAGCTATGATGCTTGAAGCCCAGCGCCGTGGCGCTACCGTACTGTACTTCGAACTCAAAGACATTTATATAGATAATGGCAAGCCAATGGGGTTGGCTAGAACCATTACCGTGCGTGATCAAGCGACTGACTTTTACACCCTAGGTGAAGAGCATACTGTTTCACTTGGCGACATTGATGTGTTACTTATGCGTAAGGATCCCCCCTTCGACAGCGAATTTTTATATGCGACCCATATTCTATCGCTTGCCCAAGACCAGGGCGCACTGGTTGTAAATAATCCGCAAGCGCTTCGAGACTACAACGAAAAATTGTTCACATCTTTGTTTCCTGAGCACATTCCTAACACACTGGTAACCAATAATCAGAAGCTTATTCGTGAATTTCATGCCAAGCATCAAGATATTATTTGTAAGCCTTTGGATGGAATGGGCGGCGCTTCAATTTTCAGAGTGAAGCCAGATGGAAATAACTTAGGCGTGATCATTGAAACGTTAACCAATTTGGGCAAGCGTTACATGATGGTTCAAGCGTACTTACCACAAATAAAAGATGGTGATAAACGTATTCTTATTGTGGACGGTGAAGTGATTCCTTATTGTTTAGCACGCTTACCTACCAAAGGGGAAACCCGTGGTAATTTAGCTGCTGGAGGAACAGGCAGGCCCCAGGAAATTTCAGAAACCGATCGTGCGTTAGCTGAAGCTGTGGCTCCCACCTTACGAGACAACAATATTTTATTTGTTGGGCTGGACGTGATTGGTGAGAAAATCACAGAAATAAACATTACTAGCCCAACCTGCGTAAGAGAAATAGAAGGTCACTATAATATTAATATTATGGCCTCGTTATTCGACGCAATTGAAAAGCGCCTTATAAATAAGTAGCTACGCAGCGTTTTGCACTAACAGTAGGTAAGTGAGAAGTAGAGGAAAAAATGACAGAACTGAAAAGTTTACAAAACCACTTTCTAGTAGCGATGCCCTCGCTAGATGACCCGTATTTTTCCCGCTCTCTCACTTATATTTGCGAACATAACAAAGACGGTGCCATGGGGCTGGTAATAAATCAGCCTTCAACCATGAACTTGAAAGCGTTGCTCGAGCAAACCGACAAAGACTTAACCGTGGCAGAAGATAAAGCCGAACAGATTATTCTTGCTGGTGGACCAGTGAGCCAAGAGCGAGGATTTGTGCTGCATTCCAGTCAAAGTGGCTGGGACTCAAGCTTGACCTTATCGCCTGACGTTATGATTACCACTTCAAAAGATATTTTGTCTGCGATTGGTACTAATACAGGACCAGACTCATCCATTATCGCGTTAGGTTATGCGGGATGGACGGCGGGGCAACTTGAACAGGAAATGCAAGATAACTCATGGCTAACCATAGAGGCCGATGACGAAATTTTGTTTAACACTCCCATACATAAAAAGTGGCAGGCAGCGGTTAATAAACTTGGGGTAGATGTGTGGCAGCTCGCACCAGGAGCTGGGCATGCCTGATATTGGTAGTAGAACAGTACTGGCTTTCGACTTCGGTACAAAAAGTATAGGTGTGGCGGTAGGACAAGAAATTACCGGAACAGCGTCACCGCTAGCCGCGCTAAAAGCCCGTGATGGTATTCCAGATTGGAATGTTATTGAAAAGCTTTATGAAGAATGGCAACCGCAGCTTGTGGTGGTTGGTTTACCGTTAAATATGGATGGCACCGAACAAGAAGTTACTCTGCGCGCCAAAAAATTTGCTAATCGCTTGCATGGTAGATTCAAAGTGGCGGTAGATTTATGCGATGAAAGGCTTACCACAACAGATGCTAAATCTATGTTGTTCGAGCTCGGCGGCTATAAAAAGCTAACCAAAGAAAAAATAGACAGCGTATCGGCCTGCGTGATTTTTACCAGCTGGGTTGAAAACCAATACGGCGAGTAGTTTCTCGCCGTTAGTTGGACACCCACTAGTTGGACACCCACCTTTTCAACACCTCATTCGCCGTTGGTCGGACGCCTGTCGTTCTTGTGACGTTCTTGGATGACGTTCTTGGACACCCACTCTTTTTACACCCAGCGTAAAGTAGCTCAGACTAAGGCTATCATTGCAAGACACCCACAGTTTCAATCACGAATTAATGAATAAGAAAACCAGAAACCCGTAACGCTAAGGCCTACTTCCTCCACATTTCCAGCAAGTATCAAAAGCTTCACCGTTTGGCTCACCACAATTTCCACAAACCCACGGGAACTGCTCGGTAGGTTTGTGGCTGTCCATTAGCGAATTCACAACCTTATTGGCTCTGGCAGACCAAGATTCATCTATTAGCCAAAGTTCTGGCTGAGATTCTTGCCATGGCAGCTCGCCCACCGCCCCACCGGCAAATTCATTTTTCACTAGGTAAGGTATAGAGAGTGCATCGAGTTCACTTTTCACCGACTGAAGTAAGAAAGCGTCGGACGACGTAAAAAGCTTAATCAAGAGTTTTAGTCATCCATATCTATCGAGACATTGGATAATGTGCCCAAACTCGACCCATCGTTAGAGTCTAGTTTTATCATTAGACGCAAATCATTGGGGGAATCTGCATGGTGTAAGGCTTGGTCTAAATCAATACTGCCCTCGCGATATAAATCGTACAACGCCATATCGAAACTTTGCATCCCTAACTCTTTGCCCTTTTTCATGGCTTCTTTCAAGCTCCCTATTTCATTACGTTGAATAAGGTCGCTTACTAAAGGAGAGTTTAGAAGAATTTCAATTGCGGCTACCCGCCCCTCACCGTCTTTTGTTGGAAGAAGCTGCTGCGCTACTATAGCTTTTATATTTTGGCTTAAGTCAAAACGTAACTTGTCGTGTTGGTCTTTTGGCGCTAAGTGCATAATGCGCTCAATGGCTTGGTTAGCATTGTTAGCATGGAGTGTTGCCACACACAAATGACCCGTGTCAGCGAACGACATGGCGTATTCCATTGTCTCCATTGAACGAATTTCACCAATAAGAATGACATCTGGCGCTTGTCGCAGTGAGCTTTTCAATGCATCGTCGAATGAGTGGGTGTCTATGCCCACTTCACGCTGAGTTATCACGCAAGATTTATGCTCGTGTACAAATTCAATAGGGTCTTCAATAGTTAAAATATGCCCAAAAGAATTACTATTCCGATGGCCGATGAGTGCGGCCAAGGAGGTCGATTTACCCGTGCCGGTTCCCCCTACAAAAAGCACCAAGCCGCGCTTTGACATAATGATATCTTTTAACACCGAGGGTAAACCAAGATCATCAACCTTAGGTATTTCGGTAACAATACGACGTACCACCATCCCGGCTTGATCTCGTTGCCAGAATGCCGAACAACGAAAACGCCCTAGTCCCTCTCGCACAATGGCAAAATTACATTCCTTGGTAGTATGAAATGCGTCTTTTTGCTTTTCATTCATGGCCTCATGAACAAGTGCTAATGCATCTTCATCAT
Organism: Alteromonas lipotrueae; assembly: GCF_019249255.1. NCBI lineage: Bacteria > Pseudomonadati > Pseudomonadota > Gammaproteobacteria > Alteromonadales > Alteromonadaceae > Alteromonas > Alteromonas lipotrueae. The sequence continues at coordinate 92,769 of NZ_JAESDJ010000003.1, forward strand.
TAAACGAATTTTCCGAAATTGGGGTAAGCTTACCGTGCACCTTAGCGCTAACGGGAAAGCCAGCGGTTACGAATAAGTCAGAAGCAGATTTCTCTACCATTTTTTCTAAAAAGCGATCTAACATTACTCGTCCTTAAAAATTACTCATCGATTGCTTGTCTTTCGATTTAGCGGCAGCGTCTTCTCTAGAAATTGCACCTAGCGCCAACAAGCGTTGTAGACACTGATCCATAGTCTGCATACCCGAAGCTTGCCCCGTTTGAATAACGGAATACATTTGAGGCACCTTATCTTCACGAATAAGATTTCGTATCGCCGGAATACCTACCATGATTTCGTGCGCAGCTATTCGCCCTCCCCCCACCTTTTTCAACAGGGTTTGAGAAATTACAGCTCGTAGTGATTCAGACAACATAGATCGCACCATCGCTTTTTCTTCGGCAGGGAACACATCGATAATACGGTCTATCGTTTTAGGCGCTGAGTTAGTATGCAAAGTACCAAATACTAGATGCCCAGTTTCCGCAGCTGAAATGGCTAAACGAATTGTTTCTAAATCACGCAATTCACCAACTAAAATAACATCTGGATCTTCACGTAATGCAGAGCGAAGCGCGTTACTAAATGAGTGGGTGTCTCTATGTACTTCCCGTTGGTTTATCAGGCTCATCTTATTTTCGTGCACAAACTCGATAGGATCTTCAATAGTAAGAATGTGCTCACGCTTATGCGAGTTGATATGATCTACCATCGCCGCAAGGGTTGTACTCTTACCCGAACCCGTGGCCCCAGTTACTAGGACAATTCCGGTAGGTTGGTTGATTATTTCTTTGAAAATTTCAGGTGCACCTAAATCATCAAGCGTCAGAACTGTGTTGGGGATAGTACGGAGCACTGCTGCTGCACCGCGATTTTGTACAAAAGCATTTACACGAAACCGCGACAAGCCACTAATTTCGAATGAGAAATCGGTTTCCAAGTTCTCTTCGTATTCTTTACGTTGCATGTCATTCATTATTTCATAAATAAGTGCATGGACTTGTTTATGATCTAATGCGGGTACATTAAGCTTACGCATTTCTCCGTCTACGCGGATAAGAGGTGGCAGACCTGCTGATAAGTGCAAATCTGACGCTTTATTTTTAACGCTGAAAGCCAAAAGTTCGGTAATATCCACAACAACTCCTCAAAAAGGTGAATAATGCAAACAATAGCAGAAAGACTCAATAGTGCACGACAGGATGTGAGCCTAGCTACTACCAACGCTAATCGTCCACCAAATTCAGTTAAATTGCTAGCCGTGAGCAAAACTAAACCGGTATCGGATATTATGGCAGCGTATGAAGAAGGACAACGTACATTCGGCGAGAACTATATACAAGAAGGTGTAGATAAAATACAGCAGCTGTCTGCACTTAGTGATATTGAATGGCATATGATAGGCCCAATTCAATCGAACAAAACAAAAATAGTAGCCGAGCATTTTGATTGGGTGCAATCCGTTGACAGAGAAAAAATAGCGCGTCGTTTGAATGACCAACGTCCGGCGGATATGGCGCCTTTGAATGTATGTATTCAAGTTAATATTGATGATGAAGCGAATAAGTCAGGAGTAAAACCCGAAGAAGTAGACGAGCTAGTGCGCTTTATTGGCCAGCAGGACAAACTTTGCTTGCGCGGGCTGATGGCAATTCCTAAAGCGAACCCGGACAGCCATGAACAAGCGCAAAGCTTAAGTGCTTTAAAGGAATTGTTCGACCGATACCATACAAACTTGACCAATTTTGATACCCTGTCCGTAGGAATGAGCAGTGATATGCAAAGCGCCATCGCTCATGGGTCTACCATGGTAAGAATTGGCACAGCTATCTTTGGCTCACGAAACTAGTTCCTACTATTTTTTACTGAACGCTGTTAGTTTTTCAACTTACAATAGGATTCATATGCAACAAAAGAAATTGGCATTCATTGGCGCGGGCAACATGAGCCGTAGCATCATTAGTGGTTTAATTCAGTCTGGCTACGATAAGACACGCATCTTAGCGAGCAACCCGTCTACTCCGAAACTCGATAAATTAAAAGAGGAATTCGGTATTCAAATTACCCAATCTAATGATGAAGCCTGCCAGTTTGCCGATGCTATTGTGCTAGCCGTTAAACCCCAAATGATGGGTGATATGTGCACAGAACTTAAGCAGAACAACGATTTATCTGGCAAGTTATTTCTTAGCATTGCAGCTGGGTTACCCGTTTCTCGATTACAGGAAATGTTAGGCGGGGAATACCCTGTTGTTCGTATAATGCCAAATACGCCAAGCCTACTTGGTAAGGGTATGTCAGGCATGTACGCAGACACTACCGTGTCACAAGACAATAAAACTTACGTTGATGATGTGATGAATAGCGTAGGTGAAACGGTATGGGTAGAAGAAGAAGACGGTATTAACGGCGTTATCGCCGCCGCTGGCAGCAGCCCAGCGTATTTCTTCTTGTTTTTACAGGCCATGCAAGAGGAAGCCATAAACATGGGCTTCGATAAAGCACAATCCCGTTTGATGGTACAGCAAGCCATGTTGGGCGCGGCTGAAATGGTTTGTCACAATCCTGACCTTGAATTAAGTGAGCTTCGTGCCCAAGTTACCTCTAAGGGCGGCACTACGGCTGCGGCAGTCAATACCTTAATTGACCTGGATTTGAGTGATATCGTAAGTAAAGCGATGCGCGCTGCGGTAGCTCGCGCTGAAGAAATGGCAAAACAGCTTTAACGTTTTTAGGAACATCAAAACATGAATGCAACGGTTTTTCTGGTAGATACACTATTTGGTCTGTATTTAATGGTGGTTATCTTACGCCTATGGTTGCAACTGGTTAGGGCTGATTTTTATAACCCTATGAGCCAGTTTATTGTAAAGGCCACACATCCAATCGTGGGGCCGTTGCGCAGAATAATCCCTTCAATCGGACGCTTCGACACGGCTACGTTCGTGCTAGCGCTTGTTGTTGCGGCGTTAAAAATAATTACGCTTTCACTGATGGCTGGTGGAAGTTTGAATCCAGTAGGTATCGCAATCGTTGCACTGATTGAAGTGGTAAAAGAAACCCTTTCCATTATGTTTTGGGTGTTGATTCTACGCGCCATTTTAAGTTGGGTATCACAAGGCCAAACGCCTATCGATTACCTTCTTTATCAATTAACTGAGCCTTTCTTAGCACCCATTAGAAAAGTTATACCGCCTTTAGGTGGTTTAGACTTATCTGTGCTGATTGCCATTATTGGACTACAGTTTTTACAATTGCTACTTCAAGACACATTCAGGTTTTTTTAAGCTGAATATGTAAGGTGATAACATGAAAAAAATCAGTACATTACTTTTTGGTTTATTGGGTAGTTTGTTACTTATTATAAGTAGTGCAGCGTACGCCGAGCAAAAGCAACAACTAGGCGATTGGGATGTACATTACATGGTAGTGAGTACTCCCTTTCTTACTCCAGAAGTTGCGGCCTCTTACGGCATAGTTCGTAGTAAATTTAACGCCCTTGTCAATATTTCAGTGCTAGACACCGTAACAGGAACTTCTCAACGGGTATCGGTTTCGGGTACGGCTAAGAACTTGATAGGCACCACTAAGACACTCACCTTTAAAAAGGTAGAAGAAGGTGATGCTATTTACTACCTAGCAGTGCTACCTTTTAGAGATAGAGAAAACTACCGGTTCAGTATTGATGTTCAACGTGGAAATACCTTGCATACCTTAAATTTCAAGCAAGAAATGTTTGTTGATGGTTAATAATTAAAGTAAGCCGAAAGCGCGAAACACGTAATATAATTTTGTAAAAATACCAAAAGGCGAGTGAAAACTCGCCTTTTTTACGCGCACTAGAAGCATGGACACCCACTCAAACCATCCTCTTGTTCAGTATATTTAGCCAATGAATTAGCTCAATATCTCAATAACTATTTTGAGAGTGAGTTCCCTTATGCCACGCCCTAGAAAGTCACTAATCTGTTTACAAAACACCCCTTACTATCACTGCGTATCACGGTGTGTGAGGCGAGCATTCTTGTGTGGAGCAGACCGTTACACGGGAAAGAGTTACGAGCATCGGCGTCAATGGGTTGAAGACAGGCTCATAGCATTAGCGGACGTATTTTCAATTGATGTATGTGCCTATGCGGTAATGAGTAACCATACCCACTTGGTATTACATGTGGATAGAAACGAAGCGTTGTCGTGGACTACCGAGGAGGTATTGAGACGTTGGCACTCCCTGCATAAAGGCACTGTGTTGACCCAGCAATTTATGCAACCCGCACAGCGAGCCTCACTGACAGAAGTTCAGATAACAACTATCATCTCGACAGCAAATATATATCGACAAAGATTGTATGACATTAGTTGGTTTATGAGGTTGCTTAATGAATTTATTGCCCGTGAAGCTAACAAGGAAGATGAATGCACGGGACGTTTTTGGGAAGGAAGATTTAAATCTCAAGCTCTACTTGATGAAGCCGCATTGGCAGCGTGCATGGCTTATGTAGATTTGAATCCGCTACGCGTGGGTATTTCAAAGACGCCAGAAACATCTGAATTCACCAGCATTAAACATCGAATAGAGGCAGCACAGCGTGGGGTTCAACCAGAGTTCCTCAAGCCCTTTGTGGGAAACTCTCCACACGGTTTGAAAGGGTTGCCGTTTACTTTAGCGGATTACTTAACCTTGGTCGATCAAACTGCTAGGCAAATTAGTGCAGGTAAATCCGCCTACGTACTCCACAATGTCTCCCCAATTTTACAACGTACCGGCTTGTCGCAAATAAATTGGAATAGTATGGTCGTTGGGATTGAAGATATCTTTTCAAACTCTATTGGTCTTTCAATTGCCCAACGTAAGCTTGTTCTCTCTAAAACCGGGTGATATCACACAGTTAAATCAAATTCGCTAAAGCAGTATGCATTCCGGTGCAGCAAACTCAAATCGGCAGTCAACTCCCCAACTCAATATATGCCCTTGCTAAAACATTAAGTTTTAGATGAATACTCACTACCAGAGGCTTGTCTTACGAACATTTCTATACAAATACTCCAAACCTTACTTTATCTCTATCCTAACACCGTAAAATACGCTTAAAACTGTGGGTGTCTTAACATTATCTGGTGTCTTAACATTATCTTCGATTTTTTATATCTCAATCCTTTACCCCCAAAGCATACTGGTAAATAATCTTAAGATACTGGTCGGGCTAGTTTATGGCTGTCCGAATAAAAATTATAACGAGAATAACCATGACCAACGCATACCCTCACTTACTTGAGCCCCTAGATCTCGGCTTCACCACGTTAAAAAACCGTACTTTAATGGGCTCTATGCACTTAGGCCTTGAAGAAGAAAAAGGCGGATTCGATAAGCTTGCAGCCTTTTACGCAGAACGCGCAAAAGGCGGTGTGGCACTTATCGTAACAGGGGGAATTAGCCCCAACATTTCGGGCTGGGTAGCCCCTTTCGCTGGTAGAATGACAGCCAAACGCCATGCAAAGAAGCACAAAGTAATTACTGAGGCCGTACATGCTGAAGGTGGCAAAATTTGTATGCAAATTTTGCACTCTGGTCGTTACGGATATCATCCACTTGCCGTATCGGCTTCCCCTATGAAGTCTCCAATTACTCCGTTTAAACCTCGCGCCTTATCTTCAAAAGCTGTGACATCCACAATCAAAGACTACGTAAGTTGCGCAAGTCTTGCGAAAGAAGCCGGGTACGATGGCGTAGAAGTAATGGGCTCTGAAGGTTATTTAATTAACCAATTCTTGGTAAAGCGTACTAATCATCGAGATGACGAATGGGGTGGGTGTCTAGAAAACAGGGTGAAAATAGCGGTCGATATCGTAAAAGGTATTCGTGAAAAGATAGGGGCTGACTTTATCATCATTTATCGCCTATCGATGCTGGATCTGGTTGAAGGTGGCGCAAAATGGGATGATGTTGTTTACCTTGCCAAAGCGATAGAAAAAGCCGGTGCTACGCTTATTAATACCGGCATCGGTTGGCATGAAGCTCGAGTGCCAACCATATCGACTTCGGTGCCACGCGCAGCCTTCACGTGGATAACACAGCGGATGAAAAAGGAAGTATCACTGCCGCTTGTTACAACAAACAGAATTAATACGCCTGAAGTGGCGGAAGGCGTTTTAGCCGATGGGCATGCAGACATGGTATCAATGGCAAGACCATTTTTAGCCGATTCACAGTTTGTAGCCAAAGCGATGCGCAATGAATCCCAACTAATTAACACCTGTATTGCGTGTAACCAAGCGTGCTTAGACCATGCATTTGAACAAAAACGTGCTAGCTGTTTAGTTAATCCGCAAGCCTGCTACGAAACAGAACTGACCTTTACTCCGGTAACACATAGTAAACATATTGCAGTGGTAGGTGCTGGCCCTGCGGGGCTTGCATTTGCTATGTATGCTGCAGATAGAGGCCATCAAGTCACTATATTCGACAAAGCGAGTGAACTTGGTGGGCAATTCAACTACGCAAAACAAGTACCAGGAAAAGAAGAGTTTTATGAAACTATTCGCTACTTCAGCAATCAACTTGAACGCACTGGGGTTACCGTAACCCTTAATACCGATGTTACCTGTGAATTTCTCACTGAAAACGGTTTTGATGAGGTGGTATTGGCTACTGGTATCAACCCTCGAAACCTAAGTATCGAAGGTGCTGACCACTCTAAAGTAATGAGCTATATTGATGTGCTGCGCGACCACAAACCTGTGGGGCAAAAAGTCGCTATTATTGGAGCGGGCGGCATTGGTTTCGATGTGGCCGAGTATTTAGTTGAAGACAAAGACCTATCGCTCAACACTGATAAATGGCTGTCTCATTGGGGTATTGATAAAAACTATACCAACGAGGGCGCGCTCATCGAGAAAGACTATACCCCATCGAGCCGAGAAGTATTCTTACTGCAACGCAAGACCTCTAAAGTTGGCAAGGGCTTAGGAAAAACCACAGGCTGGATCCACCGACAATCCTTGAAGCTGCATAACGTGCAAATGGTGAACGGTGTAAGTTACGAAAAAATTGATGATGAAGGTTTGCATGTTCTAATAAATGATAAACCGAAATGCTTAGCCGTAGACAACGTTATCGTGTGTGCGGGACAAGAACCGTTCAAGCCTTTGCAGGCTCCGCTGGAGGCTGCCGGTGTGAGTGTCCACATTATTGGTGGTGCAGATGTAGCCGCTGAACTTGATGCGAAGCGAGCTATTCGCCAAGGTGCAGAGTTAGCCGCTAAAATTTAAAGTTAGTTATACTTAAAGGTGGGTGTCTCAGTTTAGTTTTATAAAAAGAAGGGAAGCTAATTAGCTTCCCTTCTTTTTATACTAGAACTGATCGAACATAATCGTATTACCGTCCGGATCTTTTACTACGCAATGCCCTGGCCCTTCATCGCCTTTGACTGGCACATCTATTTCAATGCCTTTATCCTTCAAGCGCTGCTCAAGTTCACGCACGTCAGTGGGATTGAAGGTTAAAATATTGCCTTCAAACATGCCCTCGAACAAACCAATCATGGTTTGCCCACTTTTCATGATAACCCATTTCTCTTCTACCGAACCGCACGACGGCATGGCCTCAAAGCCAAGCGTTTCATAAAATGCTTTCGAGATGGCAATATCACTGACCGCTAAACTTAACGAAAAAAGCCCAGGTTGCACTGTGTTCTCCTAAGAACCTAACAGAATGAATTACATACTGTAGATAAGTGCACAAGCAAGATCACTGTATTTGGTCGCAAAACGTTCAATTATTCCGCTAAGTTAGTGTTGCCACTCTTTCGCTAGCACAACCGCTTCGCCGCCCTCTACTTTCACTTCTTTACGCGACTCTTTGCCTTGGCTGTCCACCGCATAAAACTCATAAACGGTTATTCCAGTGCCATGCTGAACACTTTCAATAATGCGTTTTGCTTCGAAATCCGGTGAAGATTGTTTTAATGCCCCACTAACATTTTCAGGCAGCTGAGACCATACTAAGTCTCTTTGTATCTCTACTACTTTCCATTTGTCAGCCACTTGTAGCATATCGAACTCAATTTCTCTGCCATCGGCCAATACGCCTTCAACATCAAGATAAGTCTTGCCATGTTTCAGTTCTTTTTCCACTTCATTTACTGTGAAAGATGGCTCAATGGCTTTGATAGCGGTAAACGCATTGTCTGGAATGTCACTAACACTCATACCAACTTTTTCGTTCAACGTGGCACCAATTTTAGCGTGTTCGCCGTGATTAGCTTTTGGCGCAACGCTCTCCCCTACTTCTAAACGCGTGAACGTTACACTGGCATAATCACCATTTACCTTATCTTCTTCCCAGTTGCCTGTACCTAAGCACGCCGGATACCAAAAACCTGGGTCATCTTTAGTGCTACATTGGTTATAAGCACCAGCTTTAAAGTAATTCCAATCTAGCGTGTAGCCGTATGGATGGTCGTGCTCATCAAGCTTACCGTAAGCGTCTACCGCATTGGCGAGGTTGATTTTATATTCTACGGTTTCATGCCCTTCAGCTTCGAAAGTTAAATACATCACATCACCGTGCACATTCACTACGTAACTCAGCGCTTCACCTAAGGCTAATCCTGCTTCACCAGGATCTTCAGGATTTGTCCATAAATTCCCCCAGACTGGATAAGCTATATCTCTTCGATTAGCATCATCTTTTGGAAGGTTTCTTTCATAAGTCCAAAATACCGAGCCTTTTTCATGGTTAGGCCATTTCTTATAATAAATCTTAAGCGGTTCGTTACCCCACCCAAAGCCTTTTACCTTCTTCTCCCATTTACTGGCATGTATTTGACCGATAACCACTGAATAGGCTGGTGCTTTTTCAGGGTATTTCGCGCGCAGAGCGACATGGTATACTTTTAAGGTAGCTTCCATCTTGCCACCTACTCGCCCGAAGCGTTTCGCTAAAGGATTACTAGCTACAGTAAAATTATTCTTGGGAGATTTGGTTTTAATTCGTGTACTTTTTCCACGTAACATATGACGCAGTTCACTTCGCGTGTTACTGGAGTTTGCGGTTGTCAGCGCTTTGTTTGGAGACGTAAATACCATACCGCCGTTTTCGTCTAGGTAAAAAAAGTCAGGATGGGAAAAATCTTGGATGTCTTTTACTGACACACTATCTGGCTTCCCATCATTATTTTCATCAGTTGGCAGCGTAATATTCCACTCAGTTAAATCGAATTTATCAGCGGGGACGACATCCGCAATAGCACCAACATTAAATATTGAAAGTATGAGCAACATAGCCGCATTACTGCACTTTCCTCGTTGAGGGATAACTTTCATAAAAAAACCTCTTAAATTATATGTTAAGCGTACTTCTTGTGCGGTACTTGCTTGATACGAACCTCTTTCATAAAAACAACAAAATGGCTTTACCAATACACCATCAAGGATGCATCCAAAAGCAGAGATAAAACACCAAAAAACATTACCAACTAAGAATTAATGTAATACCAATTTAACATTCAAACAATTTAATTACAAAATACTTTCATTTCAATCATTAGGCTGCACAGAACAATTGCCTAATATGGGCTAGTGAAACGTAAAGGAAGGTTTAATAGCTAAAAAGTGTGGGTGTCCATTAGTGAGACTATTGATGAGACTCATGAGTGATACTCTTTTTGAGCCTTGCATTTGTGGCTGTCTGCTAGATAGACGCTTGTTCACATTTAATAGGCTAACGAAGTAGGTTCGTCTAGCCTTCAAATACGTGGGTGTCTATAAATTGAATTCTGCATTTGTGGATTTCTGCTAGATAGACGCTTGTTCAAAACTATGGGTGTCCAAATTCAAAGAACAGGCACAATTATTGAAGAATTATTGAAGTCAGTGACTTTCCTGAGGCTCGCAAGCCATTCTACAAACTACTTATTGATTTTGGTGAGAATATTGGAACGCGTAAATCCAGTACCCAAATAACCGAACACTATTTCCCTGAGGATTTGTTGGGAAAGCAAATTGTGGCCGTAGTTAAATTTCCGCCCAAACAAATAAACCCCTTCCTGTCAGAATACTTGGTGACCGGTTTCTATCGTGACGATGGTGTGGTGTTAGTCAGCCCTGACAAACCTGTGCCTAATGGCGCAAAATTGGGCTAACTATCTAACCAGAGGCTAAACCGCTCTGCGTCCTTTCTCAAAACGAGCGATCAACACTAACCTCATAAAGCAGGCTTAAGCATCCGCCTTAGCCAAATGCGCAACTTCATTGCGCCATGCTTTTTCATAGGCTGGGCGCGATAACACCCGCTCAGCATACGATTTTACATTGTCGAACTTCAGGTCAAGCTCACTGCCTTTTGCCCATGACAACACTTGGGCTGTCACGATGTCGGCCATAGTGAACAAACTGCCGCACACATACTCTTTGTCGTTAAGAAGTAGTGAGAAAGCGGTTAACGCTCGGTCGAACTCCCACGCTGCCGTGTTTTGCATTTGAGGAATACGATGCTGTTCAGGTAAAGCAAAGCTATGTTTTGCTTTACTCCATAAGGGCTGCTCTAATTCACTAGCAGCAAATATCATCATTTGCTCATAAAGCCCGCGCGCGAAGGTACCAGGTGCAGGAATAAACTCTTCCATTGCATGCTTTTCAGCTAAGAACGTTACAATGGCAGCCGACTCAGAAAGCGCCCCTTCTTCAGTGACTAAGACAGGAATTTTAGTGGCTGGGTTTAGTACTTTAAAAGCAGAATTAAGGTGTTCACCGGCTTTTAAATTCACCACCTTGAACTCATAAGGTAAGCCAATTTCTTCTAAAGCCCATGCCACCCTAACCGACCGGGTTTTCGGGTATCCATAAAGTGTATACATTGCGTGCTCCGCGTTTATATAGTGCTTCAATTTAACAGCCGACAGCCATATTGAAGCCAAAACGCGGTACAAACAGCTTATGCGTCTTGGCGTCGTAGAAAGACTAACTCAGTGGCTGTGCTTTGTGACTCGCTATAAACATAACCTTCACTATCGAAAGCTTGCAACCCTTTCACATCACTTACTTCGTTTTCTAGAATATATCTTGCCATTAACCCACGGGCTTTTTTGGCAAAAAAACTGATGATCTTATATTGGTCGTTTTTATAGTCTTTAAAGACAGGTGTAATCACCATACCTTCAAGTTCTTTTTTCTTAACGGCCTTAAAGTATTCATTTGAAGCAAGGTTTATTAGAACGTTATCACCCTGTGCTTGCATGGCGTCGTTTAAAACCTGAGTAATACGACTCCCCCAAAACGCATAAAGGTCTTTCCCTTCCGAGTTCGCTAACTTGGTGCCCATTTCTAAACGGTACGCTTGCATTAAATCTAATGGCCGTAACAGCCCGTAAAGACCAGACAGAATACGCAAGTGGTCTTGAGCATAACGAACCGCTTTATCGGTTAGCGTGTTCGCGTCTAGCCCTGTGTATACATCACCATTAAATGCGAACATGGCTTGTCGGGCATTGTCAGCGGTGAAGGGGGTAGAAAATTCTGCAAATCGATTTGCATTAAGTGTGGCTAACTTGTCACTAATTTTCATTAACGAAGAAAGGTCGGCTGGCGAAAGGGTACGGCACACTTCCATCAAACGCTCAGTGTCTTGAAGCATGGTAGGCTGCGTGAAATCATCCACCTTAATGGGGGTTTCAAAATCTAGGTTCTTCGCTGGGGATACTACAACTAACATCTTCGACTCCTTATCTTTTTCAGGGCTCATTATACCACTGTGAAAAAGTTGAAGTTGAATTTAGCGTTAAAAATCCATAAATCAAGGTAACAGAGAAATCCGATTAGCCAGTATTTACCGTGTCTGCGCTATAAATTGTCACACGGGTTTGGTATAACTATACCCAAATATGCAAACGTTTGATCCTGTCAAACTATTACGCCCTACATACGCAAAAGCGAACCGCTTTACGCGACTTGCCTTTCTGGCAATTCGTTCGAGTTTTTTAATTTAAGATTAGAGAGAATTATGAGCAATCAGCTAGCTTCGTTACGTGAGATCACCACGGTCGTTGCCGACACCGGCGATATCGACGCAATCAAAAAATACCAGCCGGTAGACGCAACAACAAACCCATCTTTGTTGTTAAAAGCCGCCAGCTTGCCTCAGTATGCCAGCCTAATCGACGACTCAGTAGCGTGGGCCAAACTACAATCCTCTGATAGCGACCAACAACTTATCGACGCATCCGACAAACTTGCTGTTGCTATTGGTAAAGAGATTTCAGACTCTATCCCAGGTCGTATTTCTACGGAAGTAGATGCCCGTTTGTCCTTCGACAAAAATGCCACGGTAGAGAAAGCAGAGCGTCTTGTTCAACTTTATCAAGATGCCGGCATCGATAAGACACGTATTCTAATTAAAATGGCATCAACGTGGGAAGGCATTCAGGCTGCTGAAATACTTGAGAAAAAAGGTATTCAATGCAACCTAACCTTGTTATTTAGTTTTGCCCAAGCGCGCGCTTGTGCTGAAGCTGGCGCATACCTTATTTCACCGTTTGTAGGCCGTATTCTAGATTGGTATAAAAAATCGACTGGTAAAACTGAATATGCTGCTGATGAAGATCCAGGTGTGGTGTCGGTTACCAGTATTTACAACTACTACAAAGAACATGGTTACAGCACGGTAGTCATGGGCGCAAGCTTCCGCAACATTGGTGAAATCCAATCTCTAGCGGGCTGCGATCGTCTAACTATAAGCCCAGCTTTATTAGAAGAACTCGCCAATGAACCGGGCGAACTAACAGTGAAACTTAAAGACAACGGTGCGACAAAAACCCCTGGCGATCGTTTAACCGAGTCTGAATTCCGCTGGGAAATGAACCAAGATGCAATGGCAACTGAAAAGCTATCTGAAGGTATCCGCAACTTCGCAGCAGACCAAGACAAGCTTGAAGTGATGCTTCGTGAAAAGTTAAGTGCGTAAGCCATAGGGAATTAGAAAATGAGTACACTGACATCATTGCCACAATGGCAAGCACTTAATCAAATTGCTGCTTCAATGAAAGATGCACACATGCGTGATTGGTTTAAGGCTGATCCCAAGCGTGCTGAAAAAATGCAGTTAGAAGCGTGCGGCATTTTTCTTGATTACTCTAAGAACCGCGTAAACGAACACGCGTTAGGTGCACTTTTCGAATTAGCCCGTGCATGTAAGTTAGATGACGCCCGCGATGCCATGTTTAACGGCGAGCCAATCAACAGCACTGAAGGTCGTGCTGTTCTTCACACCGCGCTACGTAACTTCTCTGATTCACCTGTAATGGTTGATAGCGAAGACGTAATGCCCGAAGTACGTGCCACCCTAGATAAAATTCGCGACTTCACCGCATTAGTTCACAGTGGCGAGCATAAAGGCTACACAGGTAAATCTGTGAAGCATATTGTCGCGATTGGTATTGGTGGTTCTTTCCTTGGTCCTAAAATTATGACCGAAGCCCTAAAACCTCATACGGTTGAAACGGTTAAGGTTCATTTTGTGGCTAACGTTGACGGCTGCCATATTCATGATGTGTTAACTAAACTCGATCATGAAGAAACCCTTGTCGTGATGTCTTCAAAGTCATTCACTACGCAAGAAACGTTGCAGAATACCCTTTCTGCCAAGGCTTGGTTTTTAAAATCTGGCGGCACCCAAGAAGATATCGCGAAACACTTTGTTGCCGTGTCTTCAAATGTAAAAGCGGCCACTGAATTCGGAATAGCAGAAGATAACATTTTCCCTATGTGGGATTGGGTTGGTGGCCGTTATTCTTTGTGGTCAGCAATTGGGTTACCTATATCTTTAGCTTTAGGTTTTGAAAACTTTAAAGGCTTGCTTGAAGGCGCGTTCGACATGGACACGCACTTTAAAACAGCACCGTTAGAGCAAAACCTACCGGTTTTACTTGGCCTATTAGGCGTGTGGTATCGCAATTTCTTCGATGCACAGTCTCAGGTGCTCCTACCTTATTATCATTACCTTCGTGGCTTGCCTGCTTATGTACAGCAACTTGATATGGAAAGTAATGGTAAAGAAGTCACTCAAGGCGGCGAAGCGGTAGATTACGCCACAGGCCCTATTATTTGGGGTAGTGAAGGAACTAACGGCCAGCACAGCTTCCATCAGCTGATTCACCAAGGCTCAGGGGTTATTCCAGCTGACTTTATGTTGCCGTTGAATGTACCTAACCAAGATGACACACACCATGCGATGTTAGCATCTAACTGCTTTGGCCAAGCGCAAGCGCTTATGCAAGGCAAAACCTTTGATGAGTGTTATGCCGACTTAGAAGGCAAAGGCTTAGACGAGGCGGAACGTACGCGTTTGGCGGCCCACAAGACGATGCCGGGTAACAAGCCTAGTAATACCTTAATGTTTGATAGCCTTACGCCTAAGACACTTGGCGCACTAGTTGCAATGTATGAGCATAAGGTATTCGTTCAGGGTGTTATCTGGAACCTTAACTCATTCGACCAATGGGGCGTAGAGTTAGGAAAAGTACTGGGCAACCAAGTACTGGCAGGCATTCAGGGAAATGCAGAAGAAGAAAGTTTTGACGCATCTACCCAACAATTGATTGCCCGTTTCAGAGCAGCGAATGCACCAAAATAAGGAAGTCTGAGTGAAGTAATCACTCAAATTTGGTGCAAATAATAACTGAACGGCCGGCTTACCCCCGGCCGTTTTTATTAGCAGAAAATAAGAACGTACAAGCTAACTCGCTGCTAAGTATGTAACCTGCTAACTGTTTTGCTAAACACACTGACGATATCTCCCTGTGTCATCATACTGTCACAATTTGTTAATAAAAAGTAAATTTACTTGTTTTATTTTAATTGTGGCTGTGATACAAAATTATACAGAGGGAATAAAAAATCAAACTCTGTATTGTTGTAGTGGTAATAAAAAGGAGAATCCCAGTGGACAAATCAGACTTATTTGCCATGTTAGATATTGAAGCAAGCCCAGCGAAAACAAAAAGTAAAAAACGCAAGTGGAGAGAGATTGAAGCGCTTCAAGATCGCTTCAAACTGGAAAAGGAGCTCTCCGAACTCGATTGTGGTTTCGAATACGAGTTAGAAACACTGGAAAGATAATATAAAGGCCGCCTGCTAATAACAGGCGGCCTTTTTACTTTCTGGTTTCTTACTTTTTAAAGCGGCATTCAAAGTTGCGAAAGAAAGGCGTTTGCCTTTTGTTAACCGCGATCTTTTCAAGAGGCTACAACTGCCAAAGACTATACCTGCCAATAAATGGGTGAAAGCCCTTTGCTGGTTAGGTAGGCATTGGTGTCGCTAAAATGGTGACAACCAAAGAAGCCTCTGTAGGCCGATAACGGTGACGGATGCGGCGCTTGAAGCACACAATGCTTAGTGCGTCTGATATGCTTGCCTTTCTTTTGTGCGTGACTGCCCCACAATAAAAACACTACGTTTTCTGCGTGCGTGTTAACTGCCTCTATTACCGCATCGGTATAGGTTTCCCATCCCCACTTAGCATGACTATGTGCCTTGCCCTGCTCTACCGTTAACACCGTATTAAGCAGCAGTACACCCTGCTCGGCCCAAGGGGTAAGTGTGCCATGGTTCGGAATGGAGAAGTCGGTAATATCATTGGCTAATTCTTTATAAATATTAACCAGCGAGGGAGGTGTTTTAATATTTGGTAATACCGAGAAGCATAAGCCATGAGCTTGATGTGGGCCGTGATAAGGATCTTGTCCTAATATCACCACCTTTACTTTTTCTAGCGGTGTCATCGTGAGTGCATTAAATACATCTTCTGAGGGCGGGTAAATGACTTTACCCGCTTCACGTTCAGATGCTACTTTTTGCATTAGGGCTTTGAAGTAAGGCTTATCTTCTTCACTGCCCAATGCTTGTGCCCATGTGGTCACGCTTTTAGTAAATCCAACATATGCTGTTTAAGCGCATCGTAAGATGCAGGCAAATCAACAGCAAGGCTGTCTTCACCGGCTACATCAGCTAATGGCTTAGGCAAGCTAATAGGCGTGCCCAGCACGTTTTCTACCGTTTCGCGGAATTTCGCAGGATGCGCAGTACCTAAGAATAGGCCAATTTCGCCGTCTTCTAAGTCGTGGCTAACTGCACGGTAAGCAATAGCGGCATGAGGCTCACTGGTATAACCCAGTTGCGCTAATTGGCGCATAGCCAACTGAGTGTACTCTTCATCTACCATTTCGCCTTTTAAGCAGCCTTTATCAACATAGCCTTGCTCGATTAAGGCTTCAATGCGCGGCCAGTTGTTAGGTTGGCTAACATCCATCGCGTTAGACATAGTAGCGACAGTCTTCTTCGGCGCCCACTCGCCAGTTTTTAAATAGCGCGGCACAGTATCGTTGGCGTTAGTGGCAGCGATAAAGCGTTTAATTGGCAAACCCATTGATTTAGCAATCATGCCGGCGGTTAAGTTACCAAAGTTACCACTTGGTACCGAGATAACCAGTTGATCACGCTTATCTTTAGGTAATTGGCTTACCGCTTCAAAGTAATAACATACTTGGGCTAGCAGGCGACTGATATTAATTGAGTTAGCCGAGTTAAGGTGTAAACCTTCACGAATGTCTGGGTCGTCGAATGAAGCTTTTACTAGCGACTGACATTCATCGAAATCAGATTCAACGGCTACTGTATGGATATTGCCACCAAGGGTGGTAAACAGCTTTTCTTGCAGGGCGCTAATTTTGCCTTTAGGGAAAAGAATGACCACATTGATATTTTCAATACCGTGAAACGCATGCGCTACCGCTGCACCCGTGTCGCCAGACGTGGCGGTAAGAATAGTGACTGGTTTACCTTCACTAATTCTTGATAAGGTTTGCGCCATGAAGCGACCACCAAAATCTTTAAACGCCAACGTCGGTCCGTGGAAAAGCTCCAAAGTATAAATATTGTCGCTTACCTGCTCTACCGGCGCGCCAAAGGCAAACGCGGTATTCACGATTTCTTCTAATTCGCCATTGTTAAGCTCATCACCAATAATGGCACGAAGTACCGCTATGCTGCGCGCCGCGAACGGCATTTCAAGCAGTTCGTCAATGTTGTCTAATTTCGGGATATGAGTAGGGAAATACAAACCTTGTTGTTTACCTAACCCTCTTTTAACTGCTTCAGAGAATGAGGCAGTGTCCTGTGCGTCTTTTAAATTAACCAATTCCACGTTTTAATACCTTTTATCGTTGTGCCGTAATTTTATTTAGCTGCTGTATCGCTTCATTAAGCGATAGGGCCAACCGTGGTTCCCTGCTCAGGGATTTGGCACACATGGCTAAAGCCATCTTCATTTTGAATATAGTGTTCGTCTAAATAGGCAACGATACGCTGCGCTTTTTCTTTACTGTCACATACGGCGAATACGGTTGGGCCGGAACCCGAAATACCAAAGGCTAACGCGCCTTCTTGTTCACTGAAGGCTCTTGCTTCATCGAAACCCGGCAGTAACTGTTTACGATACGGTTCTGCAATTACATCTTTCATTACCGAGGCAGCAAGATCATTTTCACCTGCATGCAAGGCGTGTACAAACACCCCTAACTGGCGACCAAAAGTGAGCGCCGTGGCCATATCAACCTGCTTGGGTAATATATCGCGTGCGGCTGCGGTAGAAACGCTAATGCCAGAGTAACAAATAGCATAATACCAATCTTTCGCCAAAGGCAACGACAAGGTAACGGGCGACGTAGCGCCAGTCATTAATGTCATGCCACCAACATAACAAGGTGCTACGTTATCATAATGAATGCTGCCACTAATTTGCCCTTCTAATTCCCCCATCATGGTCAGCAAAGTGTCTTCATCAAAAGGGGCATCGAAAAAGGCATTTAAAGCGACAAAGGCGGCAACAATAGAACTAGCGCTCGACCCCAAGCCACTGCCTATTGGTAAGTTTTTCGATAAGGTCATCGACACTGGCGTGGTGGTCTTACCCACGTTTTCCATTTGCACACAAAAGTAGTGATAGCATTGAGTAACAATATTGCTTTCGGCATCCCTAGGCAATTTGTGTGCAAACGCCCCCACGGTCTTTAGTGAAAACGAATCAGCACTTTCAATATCCACTTCGTCGCCCAAGCGTGTGCCGTCAATAGGGGCAAGTGCGGCGCCTAATACATCAAACCCTAAACTTACATTGCCAATAGATGCTGGCGCATATGCTCGTAATGCTTTCATAATACTTTTCTTTAATTACTCTTTTAACTTCAGCGGCCCTTTAACTTTTAAAAAGCCAATTAGTGCGCCATCTGCTTCCATGGCATAGTACGTAAAATATCAGCGAATACGCCCGCAGCGGTTACCGTACCACCCGCACCATAGCCCCGAATAACATAAGGAATAGGCTGATAATAGTCACTGTTAATAGCCAGTGCATTTTCACCATCTTTTACTTGCGACAACGGATTAGATGCAGGTACAGCTTGAATAGTTACCTTACATTTGTCGCCTTCAATGCTGCCTATGTAACGAAGCACTTTTCCTTCGGCTTTTGCAGCATCTACACGCTTAGCAAATTCCGCATCTAGCTCAGGTAACTGCGCCATGAATTCATCAATTGAGCAGTCTTCGGCAAAACCAGCTGGTAATACCGATTCTATTTCAATATCAGACAACTCTAGCTCTAAGTCTGCTTCACGCGCCATAATAAGAAGCTTACGGGCAACGTCCATTCCGCTTAAGTCATCACGAGGATCTGGTTCGGTATAGCCATTATCTTTCGCTGTACTTGTAGCTTGAGATAGCGACATTCCTTCTTCTAACTTGCCAAATACGTAAGACAAACTGCCTGATAATATGCCTTCAAAGCGATGTAATACATCACCTGCACTGAATAGTTTTTGAAGGTTGTCGATTACCGGTAATCCTGCGCCTACCGTAGTTTCATATAGATACTGACGATTCGTAGATAATGCTGTTTTCTTCAACTTACGGTAGTAATCTAGTGAACTGGTATTCGCTTTCTTATTCGGTGTTACTACGTGGAACCCGTTTTCCATCATATCTACATATTGCTGAGCAATAGCATCGTGGCTGGTACAATCTACAATCACTGGGTTAACCAAGCTGTTATCATTCACAAACTGCTGTAAACGTTCAACGGAAAGCCCTTCACTGGCCGCATCTAATGCTGGCTTCCAGTCTTGATTTAGGTCTATACCT
Source organism: Alteromonas lipotrueae (assembly GCF_019249255.1). Lineage (NCBI taxonomy): Bacteria > Pseudomonadati > Pseudomonadota > Gammaproteobacteria > Alteromonadales > Alteromonadaceae > Alteromonas > Alteromonas lipotrueae. Next base: position 111,996 of record NZ_JAESDJ010000003.1, read on the forward strand.
TGACTATTGAGTAACAACTTACGGCTATTTGCAATACCGTACACACGCAACTGAGTATTACGATTAAGTAAAGCCGGTTGCTGTTTTGCAATTTGGCTTAAAAGTTCGGTACCTACGTTGCCACACCCGACTAAAAACACATCAATGGTATGGCGATCTGAGAAAAAATTCTGATGGATAACCTTCACCGCTTTTTTCGCCCGCTTGTTTTCGATAACCGTTGAAATAGAACGCTCTGAGGACCCTTGGGCAATCGCTACGTTATTAACGCGAGCTTGCGCCAACGAGTTAAAGAAGCGTGCCGCTAAGCCTTTCGCATGACGCATACCGTCACCCACTAAGGTAACAATCGCTAAATCGTGGCGCACTTCAATAGGATCTAACAATTGGTTTTGCAACTCTAACGCAAATGCATCTTCTAACAAGCTTAACGCGCGATCAGCATCCTTACTTTGAATACAGAAGCTTATTGAGTATTCAGAAGAAGACTGAGTGATCAGGCTTATTGAGATATTCGCATTCGACATCACCTCAAACACACGGCTTGCCATACCAACCATGCCTTTAAGACCTGGGCCTGCAACGTTGAACATAGTGACATTATCAAGTTGAGAGATGCCTTTAACCGACGTCCACTTTTCGCTGGCTTCATTACTGATTAACGTGCCAGGGGCCGCGGGGTTCAGCGTATTACGAATTAAACAAGGAATATGGTGCTGGGCAATGGGGCCGATAGTTTTCGGGTGAAGTACTTTGGCACCAAAGTACGAAAGCTCCATAGCTTCTTGATAGGTTAACTTATCAAGCAGCACTGCTCCTTCAACTTGATTAGGATCGGCATTATAAACACCGTCTACGTCAGTCCAGATTTCACAACAACTTGCATCGATACAAGCCGCTAAAATAGCCGCTGAGTAGTCAGAGCCATTGCGTCCAAGTGTTACTTTTTCACCGGCCTCGTTCGCAGCAACAAACCCAGGCATTACCAATAACTCACTACCATCGATAGGCACATCGGTAAAGCGCGCTTTACTTAATGAAACATCGGCAATGCTATCTAGATACTCACCTTCTGCAAGGATGTAAGTCACCGGGTCGATAATACGATTTTTCACGCCTTTAGCGCTTAAGATACCGCTAAATAACGTTACCGAGATGTACTCACCAATACTTAAAATACCTGCCGCGATATTATCAGGTGCAACACCTAATAATTTAATACCATCGAGGTGTTGATTAAGTACACGCAGTTGCGCATGAATGAAGTCGGTAACATCGGCGTGTGCGAAGCCGCTGAGCTCTTCGTTTAGTGCATCAGCAATACCCGTCACGGTAGACGTCAATTTTTCAAATAGAGGGTGGAAATCTTCGCCAGCGGCTGCCTGCTCACATAAAAGTGACAATGCATTCGTTACCCCTTTAGGGGCAGAAAGTACCACTGCAGCGCCATCGGTTTGGTGGGTGGCCGTGCTAATGTCGTTCACGCGCAAGTAGCGCGGTGCGTCGGCAAGTGATGAGCCCCCAAACTTTAAGACTTTCATGTGCTGCTCCTATATCGGTTACGCCAGGTTACTGCTTTAAATCGGTTACTATGACGTGAGTAAAAAAAAGCCCGCTCTCTGTGAGGGCGGGCTTTCGTTGTCTTATGCTTACTTGCACTAGCCAGCGACCGCCCGTTTTAAGGTGGTAATCATAATGCTGATAGTGCCAATAAGAAGAATCGTTTTCATAGGGTCAATTTGCCGTATAGACGTCTATCTGTCAACCGCAGTTTTCACCATACTGTATTGCAAAAAGTGAAACACAAAACATTTCACGTTTCGATTTAAGCGATAATCAATCAGGCGATGCTAGAGTCGAGTAGCAAAAACTAATCATCATCAATTAATTGTGCAGATAGAAAATCAACTAACAAGCGAATTTTTGGCACTAAATGCCTGTTCGATGGAAACAATGCCCATACCGCTTCTCGCTTATCTCGATATGATGATAGCACTTCCATTAACTTGCCTGCTGCTAACGACTCACGCACATAGAATCCTGGAAGCTGTACTAAACCCAGTCCGGCCAATGCAGCATGATGTAGGGCATTACCACTGTTATACTTCACTCTTCCCCTAACACGCACGGTTTGCGCTTGCCCGTCATGATTAAACCGCCAATGGGGCTGAGATCCTACTAAGCACTGATGTTCGCTAATCATTTCGGTACTATTGGGTGCAGGGAAGGCATTTAAATATTCAGGGCTGGCGCACACATATAGCTGTCGGGTAGCCAGCTTTTTGGCCACCAACGTAGAATCTTCTAAATTACCTATGCGTATGGCTAGGTCATAACCTTCATCAATAATATCCATCGTGTCGTTAGTAAAACGACACTCTACTTCTATGCCTTCGTATTTTTTTAAAAATTGATTTATAAGCGGGGCGATAAAGGCTTCGCCAAAGGCAACCGGAGCGGTGAGCTTAATAAGCCCTTGGGGTACTTTTTGAAGTTGACTAATATTGAGCTCAGCCTCTTCTAGTGCTTTTAATGCGGGTTGGCATTGTTCAAAATAAATATGCCCGGCTTGAGTGAGTGACACACTTCGGGTGGTACGGTTAAATAACTTAACCCCCAAACGCTTTTCTACATTGGCGACTTTTCTACTTATTTGCGCGCCCGACGTGTCTAACTTAGTAGCGGCCGCGGTAAAGCTGCCAGTACTGGCCACCGCACAAAATTCTACTATACCTTCCCATGTCATGGCGTTTACCTTTATTGATGCAAATATTTCTAGCATGGCGCTATGATCAATAAAAGTTCTTAGAAGACGCCATTAGCTTACAATTAAACACCAACAAATTATTACACTCAAGTAATAATGAATTACCAAATCTGTATTTATAAAGCAGAGTCTCAGGTCTATAATCTGTTCCATAACGTAAGAAATTATAGGTAACGACATCGTGTTGTTTACCTACCCACTTTAATTTAGGAGCATGCCATGTCATTAGCATTGAAAGATGGAGAGACACATATTAAGTCTAAAGCAGCCGTTGCGTGGGCCGCTGGTGAACCGTTAAAAATGGAAGAGATTGATGTTGAACTTCCGAAAAAAGGCGAAGTGCTAGTACGTATTGTTGCCAGTGGCGTATGCCATACCGATGCGTTTACACTTTCAGGTGATGATCCAGAAGGTGTGTTTCCTTCAGTACTTGGCCACGAAGGTGGCGGTATTGTAGAAATGGTAGGTGAAGGGGTGACGTCTGTTGAAGTAGGCGACCATGTTATTCCTTTATACACAGCGGAATGCGGTGAATGTAAATTCTGTACGTCTGGCAAAACTAACTTATGCCAAGCGGTTCGTGAATCCCAAGGTAAAGGTTTGATGCCAGATGGCACCAGTCGTTTCTCGAAAGACGGTGAGCCAATTTACCATTACATGGGGTGTTCTACTTTTTCTGAATACACCGTATTGCCAGAAATTTCTTTGGCTAAAGTGAATAAATCAGCGCCTCTTGAAGAAGTCTGCTTGTTAGGCTGTGGCGTTACCACGGGTATGGGCGCTGTGCTTAATACTGCTAAGGTAAAAGAAGGCGATACCGTTGCTATATTTGGCTTAGGCGGCATTGGGCTTTCAGCTATTATTGGTGCACGTATGGCGGGCGCTAGTCGTATTATCGGTATTGATATTAACGAAAGTAAATTCGACCTTGCTAAGCAACTTGGTGCTACCGACCTTGTTAACCCTAAAAATTTCGACAAACCTATTCAGGAAGTGATAGTTGAAATGACCGACGGCGGCGTAGATTACTCCTTTGAGTGTATCGGTAACGTGAATGTGATGCGTTCTGCACTCGAGTGCTGCCACAAAGGTTGGGGCGAATCGGTGATCATTGGAGTAGCCGGTGCAGGCCAGGAAATATCTACTCGTCCATTCCAGTTAGTAACAGGCAGAGTATGGCGTGGTTCTGCTTTTGGCGGTGTGAAAGGTCGCTCTGAACTACCTGGTATTGTTGAACGCTACCTAGATGGTGAATTTGGCTTACAAGAATTCATTACACACACAATGGGGCTTGATGGCATCAATGATGCGTTCGATTTAATGCATAAAGGCGAAAGTATTCGTTCTGTTGTGCACATGGATAAATAGCGCTTAACCACTAAATTTGTCGTGTAATATTCAACAAGACCCGCGGTGAAGAACCCAAGCGGGTCTTGTTTATTTTTCTTCTATAGTTATCTTCCCTATTTACAACCATCCCCACTCTAATGCTTTAAGCACGGCTCGAGTTCTGTCTCGCACGCCCATTTTCGCCATAATGGCAGACACTTGGTTCTTAACCGTCCCGGTTGACTTGAACATAGCCTCAGATATTTCTTTATTGCTATAACCAGCGGCCACTAAACGTAAAATTTCTATTTCTTTTCGGCTTAAAGCTTCTGGCTGTTCAAACGACTCGAAGTTAACTTCTAACCCTTGTAACCCTTTAAGTACTTTTTCGGTAACACTTGGTTGAATGAGGGTATCCCCATTAACGACGGACTTAATTGCGTCAATTAAGGTTTCAAGTGAGACATCTTTAAGCAAATACCCTTTCGCCCCCGACTGCATCGCTTGAGTAACCAGTTCATGATCGTCAAATGTGGTTAGCATAATAACGGGGGTATCAATGTTATGCTTTCGCATTGCACGCAAAGCATCAATACCCGTCATCTCGGGCATACGAATATCCATTAATACAATATCTGCTCTATTAGCGTTAAGTGCATCAATAACATGGGCACCATCATCACACTCGGCCACGACTTCTACACTGTCATCCAATGCCAATAAAGAGCGTATTCCTTGTCGCACTAACATTTGATCTTCAACTAATACAACACGAATACTCATATTGGCTCCGGCAATAAAATATCAATAAGAAAACCTTGGTTGTTAAAGCCGAATTTCATTGTTCCACCAGTCTGCTCTACTCGCTCTACCATTCCGGTTAATCCATTACCCTTTTTTACAGGGCTTTCGGTCTGTACTTGTTCATCTTGTAGTTTCAACCAATAGCTATTTTTATGCTTGGTTAAACTGACACGCAGTTGCGCAGACTGAGTGTGTTTAATGGTATTCGTTAGGCTTTCTTGTACGCAACGAAGTAAGGTATCAGCGGTGGTCACATCTTCAATTTTGACATTATCTGCAATAGATAATTGCAGGCTTGGCCGAGGCAAATCTTTAAACAGAGCCCTCACCGCTTGCTGCCAATCCAAGGCCGCATTTTCACGAATATCGGACACCGCTTCTCTTACATCAGAAAGTAGCAGCTTAGCTAAGCTATGGCACTGATCAACATGCGCCTTTACTTCATCTAGCCCGCTAGCGTTAGCTTTATGGGACGCCACCTGCAAATTAATGGTAAGCGCCGTTAAGTGATGACCGAGTACATCGTGAATATTTCTGGCAATGCGCAGCCTTTCGTCCTGCTGCCCAGCTTGTCGTATAAGTTGTTGAGCACTCATTAACTGGCGATTCAATTCATCAGACTTTTCTCTGGCCATTTTTTCTTTAATAGCCACGTTTGACATCATCATGGCAAATAAATTGAACGTCCAGAATAGGGCAGCAGTAAGCAATGCATAACTGTCTTGCCAATAAAACGAGTGGATCAATCCTAGCGGTAAAGCGGCTACAACAGAAACAGCCAAACATATTTTCCACGCTAGATAGTAGGGCAGTAAAGCTGACCATATCACCAGAAAAATAGCGAGATAACTGTAGGGTAATAAAAATAAGCTAGTCACCGACAGCACATACAATGTGACCAACAATGGTATTCGCCACTGAGGAAACGACATATCTCGCCGTGTAACAACACTAAAACACAATGCTATTCCACCCACTACAGCACTAGTTAGCCAAGGCCTAGACGACGAGACGCCATAGTGTGAAAACGAGTAATAAAGTGCAGAACTGCTCACAAATAGCCAAGTTATGAGTGCGCTTGTCCTTTCGAAGTCAAAAAATTTGAGTATTTTCATACGCCTATTATTGCCTCAAGCGACGATAAATACATAGGCCAAAAGTCACTTTTTATCTTGTGACCTTCGGCACTAATACTAGAGAGAAGATATTGGCAAACTGACTACATCAAACATTTAAGGTGTAAGTCATGCAAAACATTCACAGCGCTATCGTTCTATTTCACATTATTTGCGGTGCAAGTTCACTGTTACTTTTTTGGGGACCATGTTTTACCAAAAAAGGCGGAAAACAACATAAAAAGATAGGTAATATTTATCTGGCCACGATGACGTTGACATCAGTCAGTGGTGTAGTTAGCTCGTCATTAGTGCTGCTTGCGCCCCTTCTTATCTTTCCGACGATGCCGGCGCACTTTGAAACTGTTGAGTATTTTCTTGCTTACCTTCAAGGCCAGTATATCTTCTTGCTCATGCTAAGCCTTCTGGTTTGGAACAATGTCAGGCACGCTAAAAGAGTCTTAGAGGTAAAAGTTAACCGAGGTGAGCTTCGTAAGGTTGAATACTTATGGTTACCCACTGCACTATTTTTTGTAGCCAGTATTGCGTTGTATCAAGGCATAAAATACAACATTACACTGACCCAAATTTTTGCGCCTATCGCACTATTTAACAGCATTGGTATTGCGCGATATGCATTCAAAAAAGACATTGCCAAAGGAGCATGGGTCATTCAACACATCGGGCATATTATTGGCTCAGGCATTGGAGCCTACACGGCATTTTTCGCTTTCGGTGGCCGCAGCCTATTTCAAAGCCTCCCCTTACTTCAGCTAGGAAGTTGGGTATTGCCAAGTTTAATCGGCGTCCCTTTTATTATTTGGCTAAGCAGGAAGTATTTTACGTTATTTAATCCAACTGCCCCTTCGTAATCAATCGTTAAAAAATCATCAAATACATAGTGCACTTGCTATCGATCAGAAAAGTGTATTAGTGTGTTTACATCATGCAAAAGGATTTGTAATTTAATGAAAAATAAAATGAAACAACAGCTAAACGTACTAATTACCCTGTTGTTACTTTCTGCGTCCGCCCCCTGTTTTAGTAAAGCAGATTCTGAGCAGGTACCTGAAAAAGAAAACGACATTGAAACCATAGAAGTCACCGCTAAACTTAAATTGCATCAATTAAAGTACGCTATCAAGCAGCGCTCATACGAATTTTTCGATGTTTTCAACAAGTACAATGATGTACCTGAGTTCGAAGTTATTTGTCGTTACCGAGCACCAAAAGGCTCAAAAATAAAGCGAAAAGAGTGTGAATCTCGTTATATAAAAGCGAAAAGAACACAGCTTATTGGTACTGCAATGGCAACAGGCGGCAGGCTTCCAGACGAAGGCCTTGTTGATATTCAAACCCGCGTCATGCGTATTGAATCACAAATGCACCTGCGTTCATTAATTGTCGACAACCCTGAGCTAAAAGAAAGCTATAATTCGTTAAAAGATGCTATGGACCGTTATGAAAAACATAAAGATGCAAGCAAAGAGTAACGCTTTAATCGTTAATGGTTTTACCCCTTTTAAAAATATCAATAAAGAGACCTTATAATGAAAATGTTAGTCGCTTTGGCGTCAGTTTTATCTATCGCATTTACGCTGAGTAATGCATGCGCGAACCAAGTAGCTGAAAGCACAAAACGAAAAAACGCAGAAGCTAACGCTAGCGCAGAAACTAAGCCTCATATTGAAGTCACTCTCGACTCACTAACCAACTATCAAGTTAATAACGACCGTATGGTTAGTTCTGGTTTGCCTTCTGCTGCGCATTTTCAATTATTGAAAGACGAAGGGATAAGTAGGGTTATAGATCTAATTCCCGGCGAGCGAGGGCAAGAAAAGCTAATGGTTGAAGCACTATCGCTTGACTATCACAACATTCAAGTTGAATGGGAACACCCTACCCTCGCTAATTTCAAAGACTATACGGGCTATATGGCTCAAGAAAATTCAACCGATGATAAGGTGCTTACTCATTGTAAATTGAATTGGCGAGGTGCCGTATTTACCTATTTGTACCGCATTACCGCATTAGGTGAATCAGAGCTATTGGCTAAACAAGACTTACTGGCCATCTGGCAGCCGAATCAAACCTGGTTTCAATTTATTAATACCGTCATAGATGACTTTAACCAAACCCACAATGCTCAACTCGTTACCTCTGTAACGCCACAGGTAGAGCCTCTTGAACAATAATTTTTAATTGTATTTTGGTAGCGACATCACCAAGAGCATAGTAAAACATCATTTAAGTTTGACACATACGAAAATTCATATACGATACCAACATATATGATTTAGCGTATTTGAGATAAATGATGACTGCAGCAACTTCTACTTCATGCGTTTCGCTTTCACCACTTTCATTGTTTAAATGTTTAGCGGAAGAAACTCGGCTAAAAACACTGTTTATGCTTTGTGTTAAAGACGAACTTTGTGTGTGTGATTTAACCGACGCGCTCAATCTTAGCCAACCCAAAATATCGCGTCATCTGGCCGATTTACGTAAATGCGGGCTAGTGACTGACGACCGACGTGGTAAGTGGGTTTATTACCGCCTCAACCCAGCGCTTCCCGCATGGGCCAAAGAAGTGATTCATTTATCTGCCACAAATAACGCTGGCTATATTAGCGATGCGCTAAACAACCTTAAATATGACGCGGGCTGTTAAACGCCCTTCTTACTTTTTTCAAATATGTGACGTAAACCATCAGGATTTTTGTAATGAAAATATTGTATATCTGCACGCACAATCGTTGCCGTAGCATCCTTTGCGAAGCCATTACTAATGCTTCAAGCAATTCATCGTTAGAAGCACGTAGTGCTGGTAGCCAGCCTGTGGGTGAAGTACATCCGTTGTCAGTAAAGTACCTTGCCGAGCGTGGCTATAGTACCGACGGTCTTAAAAGCCAGTCGTGGGACGACTTTGAAGACTACCAACCTGACATCGTCATTACCGTGTGTGACTCAGCAGCGGGTGAAGCTTGTCCTGTTTACTTTGGCAACTCTCTGAAGTTGCACTGGGGTCTTGAAGATCCTTCGAAATTAGAAGGTAGTGAAGAAGACAAAGCCCAAGCGTTCTACAACACCATCGATATTATCGAAAGCCGCGTTGCCGCACTAAGCGATATTGCATCTCGTAACCTTGCTATCGAAGACGTTAAAAAGGCGCTTCAGGAAAAAGGAGCTCAGTAATGTCGGAAAAAATATCACCTTCTGATAACTTAGTGACAAGCGTTACGCCTGCACCTACAGCTGAAGACTTCGCAAAAACGTATTCTGAACACAAACCGCGTATATTGTTGCTTTACGGCTCGTTAAGAGAGCGCTCTTACAGCCGTTTAGTAATTGAAGAAAGTGCGCGCTTGCTTGAATACTATGGTTGTGAAGCTAAAATTTTTGACCCTAGAGGTTTGCCACAACCAGACACAGAGGATGACACCCACCCAAAAGTAAAAGAGCTTCGCGAGCTCATGATGTGGTCTGAGGGGCAAATTTGGTGCTCGCCTGAACGGCACGGCAGTATGACAGGCATTATTAAAAGTATTATCGATTGGGTACCCTTGAGCATTGGCGCGGTGCGCCCAACTCAAGGGAAAACCTTAGCTGTAATGCAAGTCAGTGGTGGCTCTCAATCGTTCAACGCAGTGAATCAAATGCGTGTGCTTGGTCGCTGGATGCGCATGCTGACCATTCCTAACCAGTCTTCGGTGGCAAAAGCCTTTTTAGAATTTGAAGACAATGGCCGGATGAAGCCATCTTCTTACTACAACCGCATCGTGGATGTAGTTGAAGAACTGGTGAAATTTACCCTGCTGACCCGCGACAACAAAGATCACCTTGTTAATCGCTATTCTGAGCGCGTTGAAAGCGCAGAAGAATTGAGCAAACGGGTTAACCAAAAAACGATTTAGTCGACGCGATACTCGCACGTACTATCAACACGAAAGACATAAAAACCATTAAGGACACTGTCTCATGGGATTTTTCGAACGATACCTATCCGTATGGGTAGGACTTTGTATTATTGCAGGTGTAAGTATCGGCAGTCTTTTTCCAGACTTCTTTACGCTAGTAGCTAGCCTTGAATATGCTCACGTTAATTTGGTGATTGCTGTACTAATTTGGCTCATGATTTACCCAATGATGATTCAAATTGATTTTTCATCCATAAAAGATGTGGGTAAAAAGCCCAAAGGGCTGGTGCTCACCTTAGTAGTGAACTGGTTAATAAAGCCTTTCACAATGGCGCTACTTGGCTGGTTATTCTTCAAAGGCATTTTCGCCGACTGGGTAGACCCACAAACGGCCACTGAATATATCGCCGGTATGATTTTACTAGGCGTAGCACCGTGTACTGCCATGGTATTTGTATGGAGCCATTTAACAAAAGGTGATGCAAACTATACCCTCGTCCAGGTCTCTATTAACGACTTGATAATGATTATCTTATTTGCCCCTATCACGGCTATGTTACTGGGTGTTACCGATATCACAGTCCCCTGGGATACATTAATTCTATCTGTGGTGCTATATGTGGTATTGCCGCTCATCGCTGGGGTTATTACACGTAAGAAGATGGAGAAAAAAGGCGAGCAAGCAGTTACCGCTATTATCGAACGCTTTAAGCCATTCTCGGTACTTGGGTTGCTAATTACCATTGTTTTACTGTTTGGCTTTCAAGCAGAAACAATATTGGCTCAGCCTCAAGACATTGTGCTAATTGCTATTCCGTTGCTTATTCAAACCTACGGGATATTTGCGATAGCCTACTTTGCGGCGAAAAAAATGAAACTACCTCACAATGTTGCCGCACCTGCTTGCATGATTGGTACGTCTAACTTTTTCGAGCTCGCCGTTGCTGTTGCCATTTCCTTATTTGGCTTACATAGCGGTGCTGCCCTCGCAACTGTTGTTGGAGTGCTGGTTGAAGTACCAGTTATGTTATCACTGGTATGGTTCGCGAATAGAACCCGCCATTGGTTTGAATAGCACAAGCATTCATTAGCGCTACAAAAGTTAGCACAAACCTAAACGCAAAAAGGAGCTCAAATGAGCTCCTTTTTTTGTATTTATTAGTGTATGAACACTCAATATCACTACCCGCTAGGGTGTTTGTTTAGCACACCATGGTTTCTGGCAGAATAAATCCATAACGCTTTAATGTGGTTTCTAAAGGTAGGCGTTTAAGCGGCTTTTCAATAAAAGCGAGCGCGCCCAACTCCATCACACGGTTTTGCATCACCGGTTGGATATCACCTGAAATGACCACAACAAACACTTCTATTTTTCGGCGCTTTATTTCTTCAAGTACGCCTACCCCATCGAGTATCGGCATGGTTAAATCTAGCAACACTAAATCGATGCGATGATGCCCCATTATCTCGAGCGCATCTACACCATTTGATGCTTCATAAATTTCACTCGCTAATCCATCGGGCAAGTTACGGCGCGCCATTTTTCTTGCTAGCGCCGAATCATCACAAATCAGAATGTTAAAGCTCATGGTCTACTCTTAGTAATCTACTAGTACATACATCGCCACATAAAATTAGCAGCGTTGAATATATTGTCGAAAACATGGATGAAGAAAGTAGGCTTAAGATTATATTAAACGAAAGTATAAAAAAACACTTTTAGGCCAATTTTCCAGTAGCTTATCGTAAATATTTGTTACTTTAGAAGGTATATGCAGCCAAAATTAAAAACAAAGCACAGAGCGCCGCATCGAATATCACATATTGTTAAAGGTTAAATTATGCTGGATGTAACCCTTTCTAAAAAAGTTGCTTATCAAGTTCTTTCCCATTTTGATAAGAGCTATCGTTGGTTTACTCGTATTACGAGAGGTGCCCAATCACGGTTTGAACAAGGCCAATGGAAAGAAATTCAGCTAGCATCGAAAGAGCGCATTACCATTTACGAACAAAGCCTTTCAGATGCCATTGCCGATGTTTACCACCTAACTGAAGTGCACAAGAAAAATGACGAGTTTTGGCAAGACTTAAAGAAAACCTTCGCACGACAACTTGAAGGCCACCCACAATTTGAGCTAGCCGAAACCTTTTATAACTCTGTGATCGGGCGTTTATTCAAACACCGCAAAATAGACAACAGCATGATGTTTGTATTGCCCAGTCGCTGCTTTTTACCCGGACAAGACCGAGATAAAGTCATTCACAGCTTCGATACCACCACCACGGTGCGCGAGATGTACGTGTCTATTTTCAAAATCTATCGCTATGGTATCCCTTTTGAAAACTACGAACGTGACATGCAAAACCTTGAAGAAGCACTTAGAAAGCGATTAACCACACGGCAATTGGCCAGTGTTCATACGGTTGAGCTTTTAAAGCCCACGTTTTTTAGGGGGAAATCGGCATATCTCATTGGCAGAATATGCATGCCTGAAGAAACCCTCCCTTTTGTAATCTCTTTGCAACGCAGTGATGAACATACCTTGTTCGTAGATGCTCTGCTTACACACAGAAGTGATTTAAGCGTTATCTTCGGCTTTGCCAGAAGCTACTTCATGGCTGATACCCAAAACCCAGCAGAAGTCGCTGCGTTTCTGCAAGAACTATTACCCAACAAAAAACACTTTGAGCTCTATATGGCGCTGGGTCACTACAAGCACGGGAAAACAGTCTTCTATCGTAATTTCCTCGACCATATGGCTACCTCCGATGATCACTTCGAGGCCGCACCTGGTATAAGAGGATTGGTGATGATGGTGTTCCACCTGCCCTCATATGGTGTGGTATTTAAAATTATAAAAGATGAATTTGCCGAAAGTAAGAAGATCACCCGAGAGCATGTTAAAGACTGCTACCGGTTGGTGAAGATGTCAGATCGAGTGGGACGAATGGCAGACACCCATGAGTACGTTAACTTTCGCTTTCCCTTGTCTCGCATCGACCCATTACTCATTGAAGAGTTAAAGGAAACATGCGCTTCTAGCCTTGAATTTACCGAAGACGAGCTGGTCATTAAGCACTTGTATATAGAACGTAAGATGACTCCGCTTAATTTGTACCTTCAACAAGAAGAAGATGAAGATAAAGTACGTAGCGCATTAAACGAGTTAGGGCTATGTATTAAACAAATAGCCATGGCAAATATTTTCCCTGGCGACATGCTGCATAAAAATTTCGGTATCACGCGACATGGCAGAGTTATCTTTTACGACTATGATGAAATATGTTTAATGAACGAACGTCATTTTAGGGCGCTACCCAAATCAGATGACCCTTATGCGATGGACATGTTGTCGGTTGGACCTAGTGACGTTTTCCCAGAGCAGTTTGAGCATTTTATTGTTGGAAAACGGAAACTTAAAGATATTTTAAAGTCGCTACATGGCGACCTAATGACCCCGGAATACTGGCATGAAGTACAGATGAAATGTGCGCGTGGGGACATTCAACATTTTACGCCATATAACGCCAACGTCCGTTTTAATAGGGGTGCTGATAGCAACCCAAAGTGATCGCAACACGATAGATTGAATGTATAAACGTTGATATTTAACTCCATTAATTAGAAGTACCAAAATCATGAATGTGCTACTTGTTGAAGATGATCCCAAAGTTGCCGCTCACATTGAAAAAGGATTTATTGGTGAAGGGCACAGCTGCATTGCGGCGCGTGATGGCGAAAAGGGCTTAGCTGAAGCTTTGTCCGAAGATGTAGACGTTATTGTATTAGATGTAATGCTTCCTTTGTTAGACGGCTTTACCATCTTGGAACGTTTACGAAATGACAACGTACTTACCCCTGTACTACTGCTTAGTGCGAAAAGCCAAGTAGAAGATAAAGTGCGAGGTTTACGTTCAGGCGCTAACGATTACTTGACCAAACCCTTTGCGTTTGAAGAGCTACTTGCCCGTGTTGAAGGGCTGGCAGGAAGAGAACGTGAAAGTGGCGATAAGACACTAATCAAAGTGGGTGATCTTACGCTTGACCTAGTGAACAGGAAGGTGCAAAGAGGTGATACTGAAATAGACTTACAATCAAAAGAGTTTCAGTTATTAGAGTGCTTATTGCGCCATCAAGGGAAAGTCGTTACACGCAGCATGCTGTTGGAACAAGTGTGGAATTATCACTTCGATCCGCAAACCAATGTTATCGATGTGCATATTAGCCGTTTGCGTCAAAAAGTAGATAAAGCATTTAACGTCCCTCTTATTGAAACGGTAAGAGGCACGGGATATAGAATTGCGGATCCTGTTGTGTGTTAGCAATAGGCAACTTCACCCGAAGTTCTAGTTTCCGTGTTGGGGTATTACTAACCTCGTTAGCGCTTGTCGCTATTTTATTTATCGTTTACTTCTGGCGTCTTGCCAGCAGTGATGTATTTATTCGTGAGGCAAGCGCTGCGGTTGATGCAGAAACCTATACATTCACGCTATTACATAAACAAGCAGGCATTGATGCGGTAATTGACAATATCCAATTGAGAGCAACGCCCAGTCTAGCGATAGGCCCGAAACACGCCGATACAACTCACCCGCTGTCAGCTTCTCGATTAATTGTGGTGCTTCGCGACAGCGAAAACCAGATAGTAGCAGGCAATTATCCAATGTGGCCTATTGCCATGGGTGAAAGTGTTGACGCGGGCACTACCCTTACAAGCATTATTAAATTGCCCGCACTGAGCGGCGAAAAAGAGAGTATCGCGCAAGACAGCACCCGCTATTCCTTCTCTGATTCAACCAACAGCATCCTTTATGAAGAGGTAAATTGGGGCGGCTATTCTTTGTTTGTTGGCCGGAATATCGATGATTTATACAGTGCACAGTGGTTAGGAAAAACGTTTGGTTGGATAATTATTGCCTTGCTATGCGTATTGGGTGCCATAAGCTTTGCGGTCGCGCTGTATGTGGTAAAACGCATTAACCGCATGGCACAAACTGCTGATTACATTATTCGTACTGGTAATTTAGAAGAACGATTGGAAATAGACAGCAACTGGGATGATTTAAGTCGACTGGCTGTTGTGTTCAATCATATGCTCGATACCATTGAAAGTGCGGTGAACAATATAAAGTCGGTAAGCGACAGTATTGCCCATGACTTGCGTACACCGTTGGCACGCTTACGCAATAATTTAGAACATATTGGTGATGAGAAACTACGGCACGAAACTACCTACGAAGCTGACAAACTCTTAAATATGTTCAACAGTCTTTTGCGAATTAGCAAACTAGAAACGGTTCACAAAAAAGAAGGGTTTTGTGAAACCGAGCTAAGTGAAATGATTATTGATGTAGAGGATTTATATCAGCCATTGGCCGAAGACCGTGATATTAAACTTATTAGCCAACTGTCAAAAGTTCAGTTCTACGGCGATCCAAACTTACTGTTTCAAGCAGTAGCGAATGTGCTAGATAACGCCATAAAATACACGCCTGATGGCGGAACCGTTACGCTACAACTTACCGCCACGTCTTCCAATGTGATTATCAGCGTGAATGATAATGGGAAGGGAGTTGATGAACATGAACTTGATAGTTTAGAACGCCGCTTCTTTCAGGCTGACAAAAGCAGAACCTGTGAAGGGAACGGGTTGGGGTTATCGCTTGTTTCGGCAATTATTAAACTGCACAAAGGTAAACTATGGTTTGTGCACGACCCGCTTATGCAAGGGCACGGGTTGGGCGTAGTATTCACCTTCCCCCGTTAATGCTTTGATAAAGTGCCAAATCGACACTAGTCTTGTTTCTGCATAAAAATGGTAACTTCGGCCATTACCACACCAAACTTTTTAATGTATGAGCGGTTCATCATGGCACTATCGTCAAATGCCCAAAACCAATCATCGAAGGTAACCGAATAGGTTGTATCATCAACCGGTAAGTCCATATTGTAATGAAAGTTAAATGCGTTGCCGTATGAAGTGCCTTTTGCTGGCCCGTCTATATCACCCGCGTTGCCCACGTAGGTGCCATCGGCTTGCTTAACAATTTTCCACGTACGATTTTTTGGCCCTTCGCCTACCCCGTAGGTGAATGTCTCATCTAGCGTTAATGTGCCGCCCTCGTTTTTACCTTCAATATCTACCACAAAGCGCTGAACCACTTCGCCGGACCGATTTTGAACTATTCCCCATGCTCGAACGTTACCAGCAAAAAACTCCTCAATATTGAACGTAGGGGAAACTTGCTTGTATGTATTGCCTTCTATCGATGTAGAACATCCGACTATAAGAGTAAGGCAAGATAAAAGCCCGACTAACACCGTGCGCTGTATAAATTTCATAGTGACCTCAATTTTGGTTTATTTTGCTGCCGCCTATCGACGTATTCTTTCAATAAGTCTTTCGCTAAAAAAGGCAGCCGACTGCGCGCTTGTTACTGCGCTTTGTGTTTTTATGGGTTGATGTTTTTAGCTAATTTTTTTGATTTATATTTTGTTTATAGCCTTTATTCATGAGCTTTATTGATGAGCTTTTTAACGCGCTTAGAATCTCTGCCCATTATTGATAAAGAATGTACTTATTACTTTTGTAACAAGGCTTTACGTAATTTTGGTTCAGAGGTTTTTTCTGACAGCCAAATGTCGAAAAAAGACTGCGTGAAGTTTGTATCCTCAATAGTGCCAGCTAGCTCACCATTGATATAAAACTCACTGGTTCGGTTTGAGGTAGCCACACCGGTAATCACGTCACCGTCTTCAACGTCGGGGAAAAGTGCCGCCATTTTTTCTCGCCATTCACTTAACACAGCTTCGTCGCTAATACCTTGCTTACGCATTTCATCCACCGAGCGCTGTGCTATTTTTTTACCGTCTAGTCCCCTTTGATAATCTAGCTTTAATGCAAAAGGAGCATTAGGCTGCCACGTTCCTTTTGGGGCGTAGAGCGTAGCGTCGTACACGTCCCAAAACATATACGTAAACATTGCATTACCCACCACTTGCGCCTCTGGCACTTGTTTGGTGACATAATCAGGCACGCTTTGCGCCAGCACATTTTTCGACAAAACCACAAGTGATATTCCCAATGCGATGACGAGCTTTAAAGTGGTATAACGACGTTGAAACATATACATGTACCTTCTTTATCTATCTTCTAGTTATACTGTTGGAATTGCCACATTGATCATTTGAATAGCTTGTTTTGAATTTTGAAAGTTTTGCTGATGCCCTATGTTTACCCTCCCCACTAGAGCCCTTTACGCCAGACTGGGAGGGTGCTGAACATGTATCAATGTTTGTTAAGCGGGACGATAAAATACATCCCGTCATTTCAGGCAACAAATGGCGTAAATTAAAGTACGCGTTTGCTCTTCCTCCGCACCAAGAAATGGCTTTAAATTCGCAGGCGGGTTTCCGCTCGGATTTGAACACCCAGCTACCTTCCTCAGTAGTCAGTTTTGGCGGTGGGTTTTCCAACCATCTGCATGCTTTGGGTTATTTATGTCATCAGCTAAATGTGCCTTTTCACGCTATTATTCGCGGCGACTACACAAAACACCCCAGCCCAATGATTCAGGATTTAGTGAAATGGGGCGCTCAAGTTCACTACGTAAATAAAAAAACCTATCAGCAAAGGGATGAGCCTACTTATTTAGCGAGCCTACGAACTCAGTTTCCCGATGCGTTGATTATTCCTGAAGGTGGCAGCCAAATGGCGGCGCTAAAAGGCGTGCAAGAAGTCGTAAACGAAATAGATATCCCTTTCGACCGTATTATTGCTCCTGTTGCCAGTGGCGCGACCTTGGCAGGGTTAACCTCTGCATTATCACCCCACCAACACGCTATTGGCATTGGCGTATTAAAAGGAGAAGGATATCTAGAAGGACTCGTAGAAAAGTTTCTTGAGCCGGGGCTTGCTTTTAATCTTGCTCATACTTCTACACCCACTCATACATCAGCCCTTAGTGCTTGCTCAAAAAGCCAATTCAGCATCAATCATGATTTTCACTGTGGCGGATACGGGAAAATCCCCCCGTACTTGAAGGCATTCTGTGAAAACTTCAATCAAACAATGCCTTTTGAAATTGAAGGGGTTTACTCTGGAAAAATGTTTTGGGCACTTAAGCACTTGCTAGCAAATTTTGCTTCAACGAATCTCTCGACCAATGCATGTGAAAAAGGGGCATTTAAAAAAGGACAAACACTTATTATTGTTCATACTGGTGGAATTCAGGGCGCCAGAAAAAATAAAATCCCTTGATCTTATAGACCTACACATTCGTTTAACCTAATATCGAGGTTGTGGGGAATATTTTCTACAAGCACAGCCTGGTTGTATCTAGCTTCGCGTTACTCATAGCTTTCGTTCAAACGCAATAATCGTTAGGAGATGCACCGTGATAAAAGGAACAAGTAGCTTACCTCCCCCTTTAAATATATTGGTTTCTAGGGCGCTCAAGTTATGCGAACTGGTACTTTCTACCAGTTCCGTCTTCTATCCCTTCGCGGCTATCTATGAAAATGGCAAAGTCGGTTGTTTGTTTAGCGAAGAAACCCATTATCGTATCGATGAAAGTCAACTTATAGAGTGTTTGCAGTGGCGAATCATCGACACTACTACAGACTCTGAAAGTTACAGTATTCTCGTTTATGCCGCGACGGTTGAAACGCAAAAGCACACCCGCTTGGATGCTATCGCCATCAGTGCTGCTTGCCCCAATGACGAGGAAAAACTTTTACTCTATCCTTATTATCGAGTGGGCGACAAAATTGTGGTTTCCCCTCCCATCAATACAATGCCAGAATAGGCGTTATCGCGTATAAATTACGCTTATTCGTTTTCCTTGTGTTAACGATGACTATTTTTTGTCGAACCTATGCTGTCTTTGCTTGCCAATTTGGTATCGTCTGCTAGCATTCAGCCCAAAATTCATTAGCTTATTTAGGGATTAATTATTATGTCTCGCGTTTTAATTATTGGTGCTGGCGGCGTTGCCTCAGTAACCGTAAAAAAGTGTGCACGTTTACCTCAGCACTTTGACGAAATTTTTCTTGCCAGCCGCACTGTGTCTAAGTGTGAAGCATTGCAACAAGAAGTGGGTGCAGACCGCGTTAAAGGCGTATTCGCCCTTGATGCCGATAACGCCAAAGAAGTAGAAGCGCTTATTAATGATGTTAAGCCTGACTTAGTAATTAACCTTGCATTACCGTATCAAGATTTGCCTATTATGGACGCGTGTTTAGCCACTAACACCGACTACCTTGATACCGCAAACTACGAACCAAAAGACGAAGCAAAATTCGAATACTCTTGGCAGTGGGCTTACCAGCAGAAATTTAAAGACGCTGGCATTATGGCGTTGTTAGGCAGTGGTTTCGATCCAGGTGTAACCAACGTGTACACCGCTTACGCTGCTAAGCACTATTTCGACGAAATTCACTATTTGGATATTGTTGATTGTAATGGTGGTGATCATGGTCAAGCGTTTGCAACCAACTTCAACCCTGAAATCAATATTCGTGAAATTACTCAACGTGGTCGTTTCTGGGAAAATGGCGAGTGGAAAGAAACCGATCCACTCAGCGTGCGTGAAGATTTAGATTACCAAAATATTGGTGTGCGCGCGTCATACTTGATGTTCCATGAAGAATTGGAATCTTTGGTTAAGCACTTCCCTACCCTAAAACGTGCGCGTTTTTGGATGACCTTTGGTGATGAATACCTCACACACCTTCGTGTTTTAGAAGGCGTAGGCATGACCAGCATTGAACCAGTTGAATTCCAAGGCCAAAAAGTGGTGCCTTTAGAGTTCTTGAAGGCTGTATTACCTAACCCAGGTTCACTAGCTGAAGGCTATACCGGCATGACCTGTATCGGTACTTACATTACTGGCGTGAAAGATGGTAAAGAAAAAACCATTTTCATCTACAACAACTGTGAACATGCTAAGTGTAACGATGAAGTGGGTGCACAAGCGGTGTCTTACACTACAGGTGTTCCAGCCATGATTGGGGCTGCGCTAATGCTAAACGGCACTTGGAAAGAAAACGGTGTTTGGAACATGGAACAATTTGATCCAGACCCATTCATGGATATGCTAAACGAGCACGGCCTTCCTTGGCATGTACTTGAGTGTGATAGCAGCCCATTCACTAAGTAACAGAACACTGTAACTGGAGCAAATAAAGGTTGGCAGACTTAACGCAACGAACAGATATCCCTTCTCCTTGCTATGTGCTGGAAGAGGAAAAACTCATCCGAAACCTTGAGTTGATGAAGCGTGTACAAGACGAGTCAGGTGTTAGAATTATTCTGGCTTTGAAAGGGTTTTCAATGTGGTCGAGCTTCGACATCATTAAACCTTATTTACATGGCGCAACCGCAAGTTCGGTATGGGAAGCCAAATTAGCCGCTGAAATGGGTAAGGAAGTCCATGCCTATTCTCCTGCGTATAAAAAGGCGGATATAGAAGAGCTGGCTACGCTGGTGAATCACTTGTCGTTCAATAGTCTGTCACAATGGCAAACTCACAAAGATGCGCTTGCGGGCGTGTCTCTGGGTTTGCGTATTAATCCAGAGCATCAAGAAGCAGATACCCCGCTTTACGACCCCGCAGCGCCGGGTTCGCGACTAGGGCTTCGAGTAAGTGAACTGGAAGGTGTAGATTTATCGGGCATTGACGGCTTCCATTGTCATAACTTGTGTGAGTGTGACTCATTTGCTACCGAACGTACGCTTAAAGCAATAGAGGCACGCTTTGGCGATTACCTAGGTCAGTTAAAGTGGTTAAACTTAGGAGGTGGCCACTTGATGACTAGCGAAGGTTACGATGTTGACCACCTGATTAAAACCCTTAGCGATTTTAAACAGCGCTACCCGCATTTAGACGTTATCTTAGAGCCGGGCTCTGCCGTCGCGTGGCAAACAGGGCCGCTAATTGCTGAGGTCGTGGATGTAGTAAACAATGATGGTGATATTGCCATTTTAGATATTTCAGCCACGGCGCACATGCCTGATGTGCTTGAAATGCCTTATCGGCCGACGATTTTAAATGCGGCGTTACCTGGCGAGAAAGCCTACGACTATCGTTTAGGTGGAAATTCCTGCTTAGCGGGCGATGTGATTGATACCTATTCCTTCGATGCGCCATTAAAAGCCGGCGATCGGGTTCAGTTTGAAGACATGATGCACTACACCATGGTGAAAACGTCATTCTTCAACGGCGTTGAACACCCTGCCATTGGTATTTTGCGTAAAAATGGGGAGTTCGAAATTGTTCGCCAATTCACTTACGAAGACTTTAAA
Organism: Alteromonas lipotrueae; assembly: GCF_019249255.1. Taxonomy (NCBI): domain Bacteria; kingdom Pseudomonadati; phylum Pseudomonadota; class Gammaproteobacteria; order Alteromonadales; family Alteromonadaceae; genus Alteromonas; species Alteromonas lipotrueae. The sequence goes on from NZ_JAESDJ010000003.1 coordinate 133,234, forward strand.
GGCCGCTTGTCATAAGCAGTAGATAGCGACTTTTACCTAAAAAAATAAATGCCCGCTGCGTTAACGCTAGCGGGCATTTTTTTGGTTCTTTTATTCGTGGTGTTTTATTAGACATATTTTTTGAGGCAGTGAAAATGATTGCCTCAATAGACGGTAATCGATTAGCATCAACGCTATAGAATACCAGTACCGTTAAGGTTCTGGCTTTTATCTACCGTACCTTCCGCGATAACCGTATCATCAAGATAAATAGCAAATGGCGTACCTTCAGGGCCTGTAAGATTATACCGAAATCCATGCATTTCATCGGCTAAGGCTAACTTCACCTGCGTGTTAGGGTGAATTAAATCGTATTCACCAGAATCGCCGGATTTATCAAAAATATCGACGACCCATTTGCCCTCTGGCATCTCAATTTTCAAAACTTGCTGACTCATAACTATCCTCCAACCTTATACTTAACGTGATAAGCAAGAGTGCAAAGTGCGCTAAGCCTATCCCGTGTTAACTATATTGTTTAGATAGGTACCCTTAATCCATAGGTCTGAGATCAATCAGTCTCTTTCACTTCTTTCGCACCTTTTGCTTCTAGTCCTGCTTGGTACAAGGCATTCTTTTTCAAGTCATAGTGATCAGCCACAACAGCTGCAGCTTTTTTTAGCGGCATGTGATCACATAACGTGGTTAAAAGCGACATGGCTTCAGTCGATATTTCAGATAAATTCACTTGGGCTGGCGACACCATCACCACGAACTCACCTTTTTGATGGGCTGCATCGGCTTCTAAATAATCAATAACATCACCTGGCGTACCACTCACATAGGTTTCAAAGGTCTTGCTAAGCTCTTTGGCGACCACAATGTGCCTGTCTCCTAGCACACGGGCAATGTCATTCATTGTGGCTAAAATACGGCGTGGGGCTTCGTAAAATACGCTCGTGCAAGTACGCTCTTTTAGTGCAGCAAGTTGGTTGTCTTTAGCTTGTGTTTTTACCGGTAAAAAGCCTTCAAAAATAAATCGGTCTGTTGGCAGCCCTGAAGCACTTAGCGCGGTAATAGCGGCACATGGGCCTGGCAATGCGGTAACAGGAATACATTCTTCCCGGCAGCGCCTAACAAATACAAAACCAGGGTCGCTAATTAATGGCGTGCCCGCATCACTGATTAACGCTACAGATTCGCCGTCTTTTAAGCGCTGAACCAGCATTGCGGTACGTTTATCTTCATTATGATCATGCAGCGATAAGGTACGTGTAGAAATACTGAAGTGCTGTAATAACCGGGAGCTGTGTCGTGTATCTTCCGCAGCAATCCAGTTAACCTGTTTTAGTACCTCGATAGCGCGGGCGCTAATATCATCAAGGTTGCCGATAGGTGTAGGAACGATATACAAGGTGGCGAAATTGGTCATATAAACAATAAAAATAACGAATAATAAAGAAAGTGTACCACGCCATTGGGCTAGTTTACGCCGGCAAACGTAGATTTTCATCGTGGTTAGGATAAACTTGCCGCTACTTGCCGTTAAACGAAGTGAAAGGAAACAGACTGTGGGTCACATTGGACATTTTACAAAGCGCATTACCTTTGCAATGGCGACAGCCACCAGCATGCTATTTTTAGCAGGCTGCGGGAGCACACCTGAACCCACCTCGGCACCGAAGATTATCAATACTGAGCCGGTAGAAGCGCCAGTAGAGAAGCATATCACGCCAGAACACAAGCTGGTAGAAGCTAAAAAAGTATGGCTTCAAACCCGAGACAAAGTGAAGCGAGACACGTTACTACTAGATGCCGTAGGCCTTTATATCGCTCAAGACGATACCATTTTAGCGCAGCAAATCTTATTTGAAATGAAACAAGACGGTGTAGCTACCTCGTTGCAAGATAGCTACGCCATACATGTTGCGATGGCATATCAGAACGACCCTTCTTCATCGCCAGCGCAACTTACTGCAATGCTGGAAGATGTAAATACTAGCCCTGCCCTTGTTGCCAAACTTGCGGCGCTACAAGCAGACCTTTATGCCAAGCAAGGTTTGTGGGCAAAGGCGGCCAATAGCGTTTTGTCTACCGAGCTAGAAGACGAACAGAAAGTCGCTAAGGTGTGGTCGCTATTAAACCAAATACCTGCCGATAGGCTCAAGCAAAGTGAAAACCAATACCCTAAGTTGCAGCCCTTCTTTGCCCTTCGTCAATTAACCATTGAAAATGTGCGAAACCCGCAGCAGTTGAATCGGTCAATTACGCAATATCAACAGGTTTATGCAGGCCATATGTTGGCAAAGCATTTACCCAAAGATGTTGCATTAGCACAGGCGCTAACCGCCCCTCAAATTCGCGAACTTGTTGTTCTATTGCCGCTGAGCGGAAGGCTTGCGGCTACTGGTGAAGCGGTGAAAGACGGCATTATGGCGGGTTATTATCAACAGCTTCAACAAAGCAGCAACCCAAATAGTATGCCTGCCATTCGGTTTGTTGATACTACCAACGCTGATACACAAACCATGGTCGCCGCTATTGGCGACGCTAAATTTATAGTCGGCCCACTACTAAAAGAAACCGTTGAACAATTAATACCCGCGTTACCGCCCGGCGTGAACATGTTGGCGTTAAACCGCCCAGATGAAATGCCGACAATTTTAGACAACTCAACGTCAGTACACTCTGATTCTGTTAGCTATGAATCTGAGATACCTTCCTCCATGGCACCAGCGGTCAATTATTTCGCCCTTGCGCCGGAAGATGAAGCCAATCAGCTTGCAGAGTTTATTTATAGCAAAGGCTTTAGAGCCCCTATTGTTATTGCAGCACAGAGTAACTTGTACCAACGTATGAACGATGCATTTAAAGCGCGCTGGAACACGTTGCACGAACATGAAGCCCAAGCCCGCAAGGCTAACATCACCTCAGTGACGTTCAATGATAGCGAGTCACTAAGAGAGGGCATTACCCAAGCCTTAGATGTAGCGCAAAGTAATCAGCGTATTAACCAAATTGAATACATGACGAACGAAGAAGTTTACAACATGCCCCGCAGCAGACGAGACATTGATGCCATTGTTGCGTTCGCGTCGCCACAAGATACCGAACTTCTTAACCCCATTATTGAAGCTAGCTTAAATCCGTACGATGGAAAACAAGTGCCTGTTTACGCGACCTCTCGTTCAATGGACTACAACAGCGGCAAGAACCAGTGGCGTGATTTGCAAAACGTACGCTTTATCGACATGCCGTGGATGATGCCAAACCATAAATGGCAACAACTTGCTCAAGAAACTAAGCAAACGTGGCCCAACCGCAGTACGTTGCAAAATAGACTGTTCGCCTTCGGTGTAGATGCTTACGAATTACTTCCTCAATTAGGGATGCTAAACACCCTGTCGTACATAACATTCGACGGGTTAACCGGTACACTTACGCTGAATAAAAACAGTGAAGTAGAACGAAACTTACCTCAAGCCGTTATTCGTAACGAGCGCGTGCAAATGCTAATGGAGTAAACTACATTGTCCGTATTGCAAGGGAATGCAGCAGAAAACAAGGCCGTTACCTATTTAGAGGAACAAGGGCTTACATTACGTTGTCGTAACTACCGAACCAAACGTGGTGAACTTGATATTGTTATGCAAGATGGTGACACCATTGTTTGTGTAGAAGTGAAATTTCGCAAAAAGTCACAGTATGGTCAGGCCGCCGAATTTGTCACAATGAAGAAACTTCAACGAATTCAGGCTGCGTTTGCGTTCTATTTGTTAGATAATAACCTTAATCCCGCGTCTACCCCATTACGCATAGACGTTATCGCCATTGACGGAAGCGACCTTCAGTGGCTTAAAAATATTGGATAAAAAGCGCAGCACGTCAGGCATTGCAGGAGGTAGGGCAGGCTTACGCAAACTCGCGGTGAACCCATCCATGGGCGCTCCGCTGCCGCATCCATGCGGCAGAGGGTTTGCTACAGCCTGCCCTACCTCCTACATACTGATGTGCATTGTACATTCAAAGTAGTAATTGCTTGATATCCTGAAATGCAGAGAAAAGAAGTATGATTGAACAAATTAAAGCGAACTTTACTGAAAGTATTCAAACCAAAATTGCTGCATCTGAAATTTTGCCTGAATCAATTGAAAAAGCAGCCATGATGATGGTTGAGGCGCTAATTCGCGGCAACAAGATTCTTAGCTGCGGTAACGGTGGTTCGGCGGGTGATGCACAGCACTTTTCTTCTGAAATGCTTAACCGCTATGAACGCGATCGCCCTAGCCTTCCAGCCATTGCGTTAAGTACTGATACTTCTACTATTACTTCCATCGCTAACGACTATAGCTACGATGAAATTTTTGCCAAACAAGTTCGTGCGTTAGGTCAGTCTGGCGATATTTTGTTTGCTATATCAACCAGTGGTAACTCACGAAATGTAATTGCCGCCATGGAAGCTGCCTTGTCTCGCGATATGACCATTGTAGCCTTAACCGGTAAAGACGGTGGTGAAATGGCAGGTTTCTTAAGCGAGCACGATGTTGAAGTACGTGTGCCTTCTAACCGCACTGCCCGTATTCAGGAAGTTCACTTGTTGGTTATTCACAACTTATGTGAATGCATTGATGACAGCTTATTCCCAGCCGACCTTGGAGACGAATAACGTTTACCCATTTATGAAACGAGTTAAAACGTTAACTATTACTCTTGTATCACTGCTTTTTGTGATGCAATTACAGGGCTGCGTGGTGGCGGTTGGCGCCGCGGGTGCAATGGCTGCAAAAGTGGCGAACGACAGACGTACCGTTGGTACTCAACTTGATGACCAAAACGCAGGTCGCTCTGTGGCTTATCAATGGTCAAAAAGTGAAGCACTAAAAGAGCAAACCAATCTACAAGTCGATATGTATAACGGCATTGCTTTGCTTACCGGACAAGCCCCCACGCAAGCGTTAATTGATGAAGCGGTTAGACGGGCTCAGGAAGTCGATTACCTAAAGAAAATTCACAATCAAATTCGCATTGGCGAGCCTATTGGCGCAGGAACTCAAGCTAACGACATTTGGCTTGCATCAAAAGTCCGCACCAAGATAGTGGCCGATGAACGCGTGCCAGCTTTACAAGTTAGCGTGGTAGTGCAAGATTCTGAAGTGTTCTTAATGGGCCGATTAACCAATGCAGAAGCTAATGCTGCTGTAGATATTGCAAGGAACATAACGGGCGTAGCCCGCGTAGTGCGCGCATTTGAGATCATTTAGTCGCGATACCGCAACGGCCCTGCTTGTTGCTGGGGCCTTGTTTATGGAAATTCTGGATGCCACGGTGATCACCACCGCGCTTCCCGTTATTGCCGCTGATTTTGGCGTGCCAGCAACTCAGCTTTCTATTGGCGTATCTGCCTACCTTGTTGCCGTTACCTTTTTTATTCCGCTAAGTGGTTATGTGGCCGACAAATTCGGTGCCCGTAATGTCTTCATGGCCGCCATTATCATTTTTGTGGTGGCATCAATATTATGTGGAATTAGCACTAACCTAACTAGCTTTACCTTATCTCGGATTATGCAGGGCATTGGCGGCGCCTTAATGGTGCCCGTAGGCCGTTTAGTGGTGCTGCGAGACTTACCCAAAGAAAAGCTAGTTAAAACCGTTGCTATTATCACGTGGCCGGCGTTAAGTGCCCCTATTCTTGGCCCTGTATTAGGGGGTTGGATTGCCACCCACTTGAGCTGGCAATGGATATTCTTTATGAACGTGCCATTAGGTATATTCGCGCTTATTGCTTCCGCCTATTTGCTTGAGAACTTCACCGCGAATGTGGGTAAGTTTGATGTAGTAGGCTTTCTACTAACCGGTATTGGCTTTGCCTCTTTTATGGCCGGTATAGAATTATTTGCGGGTCACAATACTTCTACCCTATTGGGCAGCGTGGTAACCGTATTTGGGCTGTTATTATTGATAGCTGCGGTATTTCATATTCGCCGTGCAAAAAAACCTCTGTTTTCTTTTGAAGCTATACAGTATCGAACCTTTCGATTGTCGATGTACGGCGGCTCGGTGGTACGTATAGCTTTAGGTAGCGCACCTTTTCTTGTTCCGCTTATGCTGCAATTGGGAATGGGTTACTCGCCGGTGGAAGCAGGTACATTATTGCTATGGCTATTTGTAGGTAATATTGCCATTAAACCCGCGACTACCTGGATAATGAACACCTTTGGCTTTAAGCGAGTGCTTATTGCAAATGGCATTATGATCTCACTGGGTTTTGTGGCGCTATCGCTAGTTACTCAACAAAGTTCATCGGTTGTGATTGCGGTTATCTTATTTGTTAGCGGTGTGAATAGGTCGATGCATTTAACCTTACTAAACACTATCGCCTTTGCTGATGTGCCAAAAGATAAAATGCGCGATGCCAATACACTGGGTGCAATACTCATGCAAATGAACCGTGGCATGGGGATCACCATTTCTGCGCTTATGCTGGCCGTTGCTTCACTGATGGTGGGTAATTCAAGTAGCGACCCGTCGCTTATCAACTTCAAAATTGCTATGGCGATGATGGCAGTAGTTGCGCTGCTTAGTATTACCGACAGCATAATGTTATCAAAAACTGATGGCGACTCAGTTTTGAAAAAGCGACTTAAAAAGCAGGTAAGCTGAAGTAGCACAGGCAAGTGCTACTGTTCAGATAAAGCGAATGACTTTCGGTTTAATTCGATATGTCAGCAACTGACTTAACTTTGTCTGACAGGCTGCTGCGTACCTTGAGTTCAATTGGTAAATGCAACTAACGAACTTTATAGGTACTGGGTTTTACCTTTTGATGTAATGGAGAGAGGGCCTGAAGCAATTTCTGAACACTATGAAAAGCTATCAACCGATCTTTACCAAGAAGTTAAACCGCGCATGGGGGCAATCGACTACGCTGCCGACTATATGACCAATGGTGTTAAATCTTCCGAGAAAGGTCTGAAGCTATTAGAATACAACGCTGCATTATACCCCGACTCTGCATGGGTTAATTTCAATTTAGCCAAAGGTTATAAGCAACGTGAAGAAATGACGCTGGCAAAAACATACGGACTAAAAGCTTTAAGGCTAGTAGCTCAAGATAACGAAAAGTTAAAATCTTCAGTTGTTAATTTTCTTTAAGCCTTATAATTCTATTGATGTAACTCCTCTGAAGGCCTGAGATTTATTTCAGCTAGAAAATTAAAATGCCACGCTTTTGCTCATGCCAGATATTCAACGATACAAACCTATCAGGCCGAACCCACAACTTATTCATGACAAATGTCATGTAACTTTGCTTACCTTTGTGACTAACCAAATCTTTCCGCGTATTACATACTTTCATCACTGCTTACGCACTTTTATTTATCAAACAAAAAGGCTGGTTATAAACCAGCCTTTTTTATATATCCGCTACACCTATTTCACATGTAGCGTTTATCTTTTTAGCTTACTCAATTCGTTAATTAAAACTCAGTTGAGAAACGTACGCCAAATTCGCTAGCGTCATTGCTTAATACTTGCAGAATATAATCGCCAGTGTTTAAGCGAGCATTGTCATAACGCTCATCAAAAATATTGCGGCCATATAGTGCCACCGTGTAAGCCTCATCAGCTGGCGTATATGCCACATCAAAGTTAACTAATTCACGGCTTTCAATTTCCGTCATACGAGCAGGCTCTGAGCTAGGCTCACCGTACATATCTGCGCGGTATGAATAGTCGATACGAGCGCGAATTTTATCGCCACCTTCAAGGTCGAAAGTATATGACGGGCCAACCGCAAACGTTAAATCAGGCGTTAATGGTGCAACAGGATTAAATCCATCTTGCTCATCTACTTCAACGTCCATATAACCAATACTGGTCAACATGCTGAAGTTTCCTACGTTTAAGGTAGTATCTAGCTCGATACCGCGAGAAGTTTGTTCAACCACTAAGTTTGCTGTATCAAAACCGCCTTCACTTACACGGCTAACTTGGTACGGTAGGTCTTCAAACTCAGTGTTAAATACTGCAACACTTACGTCGAAGTATTCATTAACGCGACCTTTAACACCCACTTCGTAGTTCACTGCGGTAATGTTATCAGAAGCAACAAAGCAGTTGCTTGCATTAACTGCTGCTACTGCGCCGTCTAAATCATCGAAGCCACCCGCGCCAAAGAACTCGCCAATTAGGCAGTATGGACGAGCAGGATATTGACCTGACTGATAACCATTTTGAATAGTGGCATAACCTGTCATGCCATTTTCAAAGGTATAGTTAGTCGCCAATTCCCACGTCACTTCGTCCCATTCGTTTGAATCGAAAATGGTGCCAAGGGCGTCAAAAACATTAGCAGATGCGTCTTTTTCATCTTCAGTGTAACGAATACCACCAGATACACTAAGCTCGTCAGTTAAGTCATGACGAAGGTTTAAGTACACCGCTTTACTGGTAGTTTCTTGATCAAGTTGAAGCGTGTTACCGCCACCATCAAAACTTGAATCGCTACCTTGGCGGTTACTACCTTCTTCATTGAAGTAATAAAGGCCAGCAACAAAGTCAGTGTACTCGTTGATATAACCATTTAATTGAACTTCAATTGACGTTTGGTCTGCTTCACCGCGTTCTGGATATTGGTCTAATGAATAGATAGTGCCATCATCATCCAAACCCGCTTTGTACTTAGAGGTACGGCGGCTAGCAACGACTTTAGCAGTGTAATCGTCGTTAATATCCCATTCGGTAGTTAGAGACACACCACGGGCTTCATTCGATACGCTGGTCACTTCTGGTGTGCCTGTAGCGTTATCGTAAATGTCATACCCTTCTGGGGTTACATCACTATTTCTAAGCTCAAGACCTAGGCTGTTCGTACCTGCATAAAAACGCCCTTCTGGCATTTCATCAATAAGCACTGTGTAAGGGCGTAAACCACCGTCACCATTGTTGGCATCAGCGGTTAGTACCATACGGAAATCATCAGACGGCTCATATTTTACCGAGATACGACCAGAAATATCTTCTGTTTCGCCAACATCATATTCTGCATTAGGTACGTTAATGAACTCGCCCAAACCATCACGGGTGTTATAAGCAAGGTTCATGTTAAATGCTAGGGTGTCAGATAATGCATGGTTCACGAACAAGTCAGTCTTAACACGACCGCGAGTACCGAACTCTGCATTCACTTTAGTCACATCGCCTTGATCTGGCTCTTTGGTAATGATGTTAATTGCACCACCAATAGAGTTACGACCGTATAGCGTACCTTGAGGACCACGAAGCACCTCAATACGCTCGATGTTATTCAAGCTCCAGTTTTGACCCACTTGGCGGCCTAAATACACGCCATCTACATAGACGCTTACGCCTGGATCAGTAGTGATAAGGTGATCTTGAAGACCAATACCACGAATAAAAGGGTTTACAGAAGAAGTGTGACCCGCTGAGAAGCCCGTTACGTTTAAGTTTGGAACAAACTTACCAACATCCGTTAAATCAGTAATGCCTTGTTCAGCCAGCATATCACCGTCAAATGCACTAATTGCAATTGGTACTTCATAGATAACTTGAGGGCGCTTGGTTGCTGTAACGGTAATCGCTTCGTACATTTGTTCTTCAGTTGCTTCAGCCTCTTGAGCAAATGCCGAATGAGAAATGGCAGGTACGGTTAACGCTACTGCCAAAGCGACAGGCGAAAGTCTACTAACTAGTGTCTTAGACACGTCAGTATTGGTGATCATGTGTAACCCCTTTGCGAGAGTGTTTAGTGTCGAAAATTTATTGTTTTTAGGCTGCTTCAAGTTCTCTATGGAACTTTAAAACCAATAGACTCACAAAATAGAGGGTGTTACGACAAGTAACATTTAGCTGATTTATGGATATCCTAATGAAAGTGGCGGTATCCTACTGGTTATACTGTCACTTTCTCTACCCTACCAGCCCCCATCTACTCACGGTTGGAGTATTGGCATGAAGACTGGAGAAATATCATACTGACTTCTTTTTAACTTGCATAGCGAAATATTGCACTTTTATTAAATTGAGACTTTAAAATTAGACTAATTGGTTAAGCTTAAAACGGCTCCACCCCCACCATTCCAATTGACATATTATTATTTATAATCATTACGTTAGCATAGGTTACTTATTAAGCATAAAACCGATTGCCTTTAACTATTCACTAGACCATTTAGACAATACTCTCCCTCACCTTTACAGCATTCCAGCAAAAAGCGCTGCAAGTTGTAGCCGCCCCTCTACGTTAAATCGGCCTCTTTGTACTTTATCTCTTGTCGCTAGCCTTTTAGATTAACCTCTTGCACTAGCAGCAAATTGTTATCTTTTTTATTTTTCATAAGCCTTCCACTTATAAAAAATAACACCACTTTGTCGACAATAACCACTAAGAAAGTTTGACCGAACAATCTAAACCCCCTATATTGTCGACATGTAATTCATTTTGTGGTGAATAGCTTGTCGGTACAGATAACCCTAGAAAAGCCTGTAACTAATGCAGATAGAACCTTCTATCAGCTGCGAAAAGACATTGTAGAAGGTGTTATTCCTGCAGGCTCTAAACTTAGTGAGACTGAGTTGTCGACAAAATATGAAGTCAGCCGTGCGGTTATCCGAGAAGGTATTAATCGTCTTGCCGCCTGTCATCTTGTTGAGCGAAAGGCGAATATTGGTGCCAAGGTAGTATCGCTAACCCCTGAAGGGCTTATTCAGCTTTATCAAGTAAGAGAAGCACTTGAAGGCATGGCCGCTCGCCTTGCCGCAAGACACATGAGCGATGAAGAAGTCGCCTCATTACAAGGCTTATTAGATTCACACTTTAATAAAGTGAAAGACGCCCAGCTCTATTACCAAGAAGCCGGCGACGTGGACTTCCACTACCGCATCGTGACTGGCAGTAAAAACAGCCACCTCATTAGCGTGTTAATAGATGGGCTTTATCACCTTGTACGCATGTATCGCGTTCAGCTAGGCATGGCTGGCCCAAGGGTTACTACTGCCTTTGACGAACACAGACACATTGTTAACGCGATTGCGAATCGCGATGAAGAGTTGGCAGAAATGCTAATGCGACGCCATATTCTTTATTCTAAGAACAATATTGAAAACAAACTTAGCGCCACACCAACCTAATTTGAAACCAGAGAGTGTTACTTATGAGTGCAGGAAAGAAATTCAGACAAGCACTGGCCGACAATAAGCCATTGCAAATATTAGGCACCATTAATGCCTATACCGCCATGATGGCAAAATCTATCGGCCACAAAGCAATATACCTCTCCGGTGGTGGCGTTGCGAATGCTTCATACGGGCTACCCGATTTGGGCATGACATCACTAAACGACGTGATTGTTGATGTACAACGCATCACGTCAGCCTGTGATTTACCGTTATTGGTAGACATAGACACGGGCTGGGGCGGCGCATTTAATATTGCAAAAACCATTCGCGATATGGAAAAAGCAGGCGCTGCGGCTGTGCATATGGAAGATCAAGTTGCGCAAAAGCGCTGCGGCCATCGCCCTAACAAAGAAATTGTGAGCACAGAAGAAATGGTCGATCGCATTAAAGCTGCGGTAGATGCTAGAACCGACCCTGACTTTTTCATTATGGCGCGAACCGACTCTTTCGCTCAAGAAGGGTTAGAAAAAGCCATTGAACGCGCAAGGGCTTATGTTGCGGCCGGTGCCGATGGCATATTTGCAGAAGCAGTAAAAACTGAAGAACACTACCGCGCATTTTCAGAAGCGTTAGACGTCCCTATTCTTGCCAACATTACCGAATTCGGACAAACCGAACTTTGGAACAAAGAACAACTTGGCGAATGGGGCGCTGCGATGGTGCTTTACCCACTAAGTGCATTCCGCGCCATGAACAAAGCGGCCGAAAACGTGTACCAATCAATACTTGATAATGGCGATCAAAAAGCCGTTGTCGACACCATGCAAACACGCATGGAGTTATACGATTACCTTGGCTATCACGACTACGAGCAAAAGCTCGACGAACTGTTCGCCAAAGGCAAAGGCTAACGGCTGAGATGACTCGAGGCAGTATTGCATGCGAGGCCGCTTTGGCTGAATTGACTCGAGGCAGCATTGCCTGCGAAGCCGCTTTGGCTGAGGAGGCAGGGATACGGCGCTGCCACGCCGTAAACCCATCCATGGGGGCTCCGCCTCGGCATCCATGCCTCGGAGGGGCAGCGCTCGTATTCCCTGCCTCCCCATCCGCGGCCTCGAACGCCAATTTGCATCGAGTAATACTTTGTTAAAAACAACGCTTTTAAATATCGATTGTTGAATTAAAAACTAAACAAACTTTTGTACCTTACATACACAAGACCGGAGACAACAAGATGGCTAAACAATTAAGTGGCGCGGGATTACGCGGCCAAGTTGCAGGAAAAACAGCACTGTCTACTGTAGGCGTATCAGGTTCTGGCCTGACATACCGTGGTTACGATGTAAAAGATTTAGCAGCCAGTTGCCAGTTTGAGGAAGTGGCTTATCTTATTTTAAAAGGTAAATTGCCTACCCAGTCCGAGTTAGATGAATACAAAACCTTACTTCGTGGTAGGCGCGGATTGCCTCAGGCTCTTAAAGATGTATTAGAGCGTATTCCAAAAGATGCACATCCTATGGACGTACTTCGTACAGGTTGCTCTATGTTGGGCAACCTTGAAATGGAAAACGATTTCAGCGAACAGCAGCAAGCAACCGATCGTATGCTAGCTTGTTTCCCAAGCATTATTTGCTATTGGTATCGCTTTACTCACGATGGCGTTCGTATTGATGTAGAAACCGATGACGATTCAATCGGCGGTCATTTCTTGCATATGCTACACGGCGAAAAACCTCGCGAGTTGCATGAAAAAGTCATGCACGTTTCACTTATTTTGTATGCAGAGCACGAATTCAATGCCTCTACCTTTACCGCTCGCGTATGTGCCTCAACCTTGTCAGATATGCACTCATGTGTCACCGGCGCTATTGGCTCACTTCGCGGTCCATTGCATGGCGGTGCGAATGAAGCAGCTATGGAAATGATTGAAGGCTTTACCTCGGCAGACGACGCTGAAAAAAAAATGATGGCCATGCTTGCCCGTAAAGACAAAATCATGGGCTTTGGCCATGCCATCTATTCTGAATCAGACCCACGTAACGAAATCATCAAAGGCTGGTCTGAAAAGCTCGCTGCCGATGTAGGTGACGAGGTGCTTTACCCCGTATCTGTGCGCTGTGAAGAAGTAATGTGGCGCGAGAAAAAGCTATTCTGTAACGCTGATTTCTTCCACGCTTCCGCCTATAACTTTATGGGAATTCCCACCAAGTTGTTTACCCCTATCTTCGTGATGTCTCGCCTAACGGGCTGGGCAGCACATGTGATGGAACAACGCGCTGACAACCGTATTATTCGCCCGTCAGCTGAATATACTGGTGAAGATATTCGTGACGTGCCTCCTATGTCTGCACGTAGTTAACGACTAAGGCTTAAAATCATGAGTAATATGAATTACGAATACCGTAAACCTTTGCCTGGCGCAGGTATCGATTTTTTTGATACCCGCGAGGCAGTGGAAGCCATTGAACCTGGTGCCTACGATAAACTTCCTTACACCTCACGAGTGTTTGCTGAAAACTTAGTGCGCCGTTGTAACCCTGACGCATTAACCGATTCACTTAAGCAGTTTATTTATCGCAAGAACGACTTGGATTTTCCGTGGTTTCCAGCCCGCGTGGTATGCCACGACATTCTGGGGCAAACCGCGTTGGTTGACTTGGCTGGTTTACGTGATGCTATTGCGGCGAAAGGCGGCGATCCGGCGAAAGTAAACCCCGTTGTGCCTACCCAGTTAATTGTCGATCACTCATTAGCCGTTGAACATGCGGGTTTTGAACCCGACGCGTTTGAAAAAAACCGCGCTATTGAAGATAGACGTAACGACGACCGATTCCATTTTATCGACTGGACTAAGTTAGCGTTTAAAAACGTGGATGTGATACCGCCGGGTAACGGTATTATGCACCAAATCAACTTAGAGCGTATGTCGCCGGTTATTCAGTCTCGCGACGGTGTTGCCTTTCCTGATACCTTGGTTGGCACCGACAGCCATACCCCTCATGTTGATGCACTAGGTGTTATTGCTATTGGTGTAGGCGGCCTTGAAGCAGAAAGCGTTATGCTGGGGCGCGCCTCTTACATGCGCCTACCTGATATTGTTGGTGTTGAACTTACCGGTAAGCCACAGCCCAATATTACTGCTACCGATATTGTATTGGCACTTACCGAGTTTTTACGTAAAGAGCGTGTGGTGTCTTCTTATTTGGAATTTTATGGCGAAGGTACTACGCACCTTACCCTTGGCGATCGCGCTACTATTTCAAACATGACACCCGAATACGGCGCTACCGCGGCGATGTTCTACATCGACCAGCAAACCATCGATTATTTGCGCTTAACTGGCCGTGAAGAAAAGCAAATTGCCTTAGTTGAACAATACGCGAAACACACAGGTTTATGGGCAGATTCATTAGCGAGTGCCGAATACGAGCGTGTTCTCACCTTTGATTTATCCTCTGTTGGCCGCAACATGGCTGGCCCGTCTAATCCACATGCACGTTTAGCCACCAGCGATTTGGCTCAGCGCGGAGTTGCTAGCGCATGGGAACAAGAAGAAGGCAAAATGCCCGATGGCGCGGTAATTATCGCTGCCATTACCAGTTGTACCAACACATCTAACCCGCGAAATGTGATTGCAGCAGGCTTAATTGCCCGCAATGCAAACCAGCGCGGATTAACCCGTAAACCTTGGGTGAAAAGTTCATTAGCCCCTGGCTCTAAAGCGGTAAAGCTGTATTTAGAAGAAGCTGATTTAATGGGCGAACTAGAACAGTTGGGCTTTGGTGTCGTTGCTTTTGCCTGCACCACCTGTAACGGAATGAGCGGCGCGCTAGACCCTAAAATTCAGCAAGAAATTATAGACCGTGACTTATACGCAACGGCAGTGCTTTCTGGTAACCGTAATTTCGATGGCCGTATTCACCCGTATGCGAAACAAGCCTTTTTGGCCTCACCGCCATTAGTGGTGGCCTACGCCATTGCAGGTACGGTTCGTTTCGATATTGAAAAAGACGTATTAGGTATTGATAACGACGGTAACCCTGTCACGCTCAAAGATATTTGGCCAAGCGATGAAGAGATTGATGCCATTGTCGCGAAAAGCGTGAAGCCAGAGCATTTTCGTAAAGTGTACGAGCCCATGTTCGATTTGAAAGTGAATACTGGCAGCGACATTAGCCCGCTGTATGATTGGCGTGAAATGAGTACCTATATTCGCCGCCCTCCTTATTGGGAAGGTGCGATGGATGCGAAACGCACCATGACGGGTATGCGACCGCTGGCTATATTGGGCGATAACATTACCACCGATCATTTATCGCCATCGAATGCGATTATGGCTACCAGTGCAGCAGGTGAGTATTTGGCGAAAATGGGGTTACCGGAAGAAGACTTTAACTCTTATGCCACCCATAGGGGCGACCATTTAACGGCGCTTCGCGCTACTTTGGCGAACCCGAAAGTGTTCAACGAGATGGTGCTTGAAAACGGCGAAGTGAAACAGGGCTCGCTTGCTCGCATTGAGCCAGAAGGCAAAGTGGTGCGCATGTGGGAAGCCATTGAAGCCTACATGCAGCGCAGACAGCCACTGATTATTGTAGCAGGTGCCGACTATGGTCAGGGCTCTTCACGCGACTGGGCTGCCAAAGGTGTTCGTTTAGCTGGGGTAGAAGTCATTGCCGCAGAGGGCTTCGAGCGTATTCACCGTACCAACTTACTTGGCATGGGTGTACTACCTCTTGAGTTTAAGCCAGGTACAACACGCAAAACCCTTGAACTTGATGGCACTGAAACCTACGACGTTAAAGGTGAACCTGCACCGGGTGCTACGCTAACCTTAGTGGTTAATCGAGCCAACGGTGAAACCCTAGATGTGCCCGTAACCTGTCGCTTAGATACCGCAGAAGAGGTGTCGATTTACAGCGCAGGCGGTGTGCTTCAACGCTTTGCCAAAGACTTCTTAGAAGCTGAAGAGGTTGAAGGCTAACGCCTTCATCTTAGCGAATTGACGTTTGGCACTGAGCCACTTCACTTCATAAACACGCCGTGAACCCATCCATGGGGGCTCTGCCGCAGCATCCTTGCTGCGGAAGGTTTATGAAGCGAAGTAGCTCAATACCTTAGTGTGTAACGACGTTAAGCCAAAACTTGTAATACAACTGTGGAAAGTGATTTTTAAGCGCTGCTTTCGCTGAGTGACTGGTTGCCTTGCTGTTGTAAGCTCCCAACTTGCATCCATGCGTATTGAGGGCCCTGAGCCCAAATTACGTTCCCCTAACATCCTCCAACAACGTTTAATTAGGTGGTGGATTTAGGTGATGGATTGGTGTGTTTTAAGTGGGGCTTAATCGTTATCACGGCTCGCAACCAATCATCGTAATCAGCCATTGCCACCACTCAAAAAAGGAATAAACATGACGAAGTATGCTCCTCAAATTCGTGTACCAGCTACCTATATGCGCGGTGGTACCAGTAAAGGTGTGTTCTTTAACGTATCTGATTTACCCGAAGCGGCGCAGCAGCCTGGGCCGGCGCGAGATGCGCTTTTATTGCGTGTGATTGGCAGTCCAGACCCTTACGGTAAACAAACCGATGGCATGGGTGGCGCTACGTCGAGCACTAGCAAAACCGTGCTTATTAGTAAGAGTGAGCGCAATGATTACGATGTTGACTACTTATTTGGTCAAGTTTCTATCGACAAGCCTTTTGTAGATTGGAGCGGCAACTGCGGTAACTTAACGGCCGCAGTGGGCGCATTTGCGATAAATAATGGGTTGGTCGATGCCAATAAAATTCCAGATAATGGCATTGCTGTTGTCAATATATGGCAAGCCAACATCAATAAAGCCATTATTGCCAAGGTGCCTATTACTAATGGTGAAGTGCAAGAAACCGGCGACTTTGAATTAGACGGGGTGACGTTTCCTGCCGCAGAAGTTGAGGTTGCGTTTGTCGACCCAGCCGATGGCGAAGGCGCTATATTTCCTACCGGTCGTTTAGTCGATACGCTTGAAGTACCTGATGTAGGCTCTTTCAGTGCCACCATGATTAACGCAGGCATTCCGACTATTTTCATCAACGCTGAAGATATTGGCTACACGGGTACGGAACTGCAAGATGACATTAATAACGATGATGCCGCCCTTGCCAAATTTGAAGCTATTCGTGCTTATGGCGCTGTGAAAATGGGGCTAATTAGTGATATTGGCGAAGCGGCCTCTCGCCAGCACACTCCTAAAGTGGCTATGGTAGCGCCACCTACAGGCTATAAGGCCTCTAGTGGTAAAGACATTTTGGGAAATGATATTGATGTACTGGTTCGCGCTATGTCTATGGGTAAGCTGCATCACGCTATGATGGGGACAGCCGCTGTGGCCATAGCTGCAGCTGCGGCTATTCCGGGTACATTAGTGAACCTTGCTGCTGGTGGCAGTGAACGTGAAGCGGTTGTTTTTGGACACCCCTCAGGCACCTTGCGTGTTGGCGCAAAAGCAAGCTTCGAAAACGATAAATGGAACATTGAACAAGCCGTCATGAGCAGAAGCGCTCGCATATTGATGGAAGGCTGGGTTCGCGTTCCCACCGAACAAAGCTAAACCATTAGATTAGATTCTGTATTACTGGATGTAGTAGCCTAGCTGTTAAAACAAAAGCCGTTGCTACATCCAAGACTTTCGTTTCGATTCAACTTCAAATAGCACGTTATTAGCTAACTCATTCGCAAAACCTTCAGGTAAAAACGGCACTGAAATAGCCCCAGATGCTAATACAAACTGCACCGTGGCAAGCTTTCGCCTTTTCATGAACACACTTTGCTTTACCACTACCTGCTGAACTTTGTAGGGTTCGAAGCATAAGTAATCCACACCTATGCGCCCTCGCCTTACATAAATGTATTTACCGTCGCTAACCACACCCCAACGCCACCATCTAAGCACAATAACACTTAGCAGTATTGCGCTAACAAAAGTGACCCCTGCGGTAATATCTAAATGTTCTATATAGATACCGAATCCAGCACCCACCACAAAAGGAATAGAAAGCCCTGCTATCACCCAGTGTAAAATGTAACGCTTGCTTATAGACTGGTAGTCGCTGCGGCGAATTTTACTCTGCGGCATGACTTCTTGGCTTAACTCATCCGCTTCGTCTTCAGTCACAGAAGGTACAATAAGTCGGTTTGGCGACATAAGCTCATTGGTCGAGTGCCCAATTGATGCGTTTTGCTCGAAGTACAGGTTCACGCGCTTAAGAATTCTGTCTAACCAATCTTGCTTCGCAGAGATAACTTGAATGCGGGATGCCCGCATACTCACTTCTTGTTTATTCAATAACCCACTTCTGCGGATATATCTGTCGTTGTGGCGCGACAATGTATAATCGTAAAAGGTAAACAGAGCCCCGCCAATACTAATCACTGCGACCAAGGCCATAGCCATCATTAGCATCACAAACGCGTACAAGCCAAACTGCCACCACGCTATGGTCTGCTCGCCAACAAGCTGATTTAGCTGCAAGCCCTTTTCAGCCAGCCACTCTGATAGGTAGCCAAACGCATTGTCATAAAAGGGGGCTGCAGCACCTAATAAAATCCATACTCGGTTGTTGGTAATTCCGTGGATCACGATATCGGTTATAGAGCGCCTATTCAGTATGGTTTCGCCATCCTCGTTGGTTTCTAAATAGCGCTTGCTTTGGTCACTGTTGACCGCAATATTAGCAACAGCATTGCTATCATTTACATAAGAGCTTGCATGGCGCTCAGTTTGTTGATGCCCAGTCTCTTGATGTTCTTCCTCGCTATGTCGAGCGTCTAGGGGGCGAGAGTCTTGATGCTCGGCTAGTACTTGCTTTCTTAAGGCATGAGCATAGGCCAAAGGAACGGCGACAATTTTAGCCTCTTCTCCTGCACTTCCAGCGGTATCAAGTATTACGAGTGCAAAGCCGAACGGTCGATAGTAGAAAGGTAATTCAATTTTAACATTCTGAATACGCCAAAATGGCAAGTTGGTGTAACTTCGAGAAAACACCCCACTGTGAATTTCAACATGCTGGTTGTTTACTCTAAAGCGGTACATGAAGAAGCTAACAACACCGCTTGAAAAGAAAATAATGAAGATCGCAGCAATGCCTAAAAGGGTATTGGGCGATTGAATGTTATCGGTAATATTGGCCGTTACTGCAATGGCCGGTACGGCGTAAATGGCGCCTTGTGCCATGTTTTTAATGCTGCGAAGGGTAAAATAAGCAATGGCAATGGGGGAAAGCCTACGCCAGCCTTCGCCGGTATCAACCTTAACGGCTTTCCCTTGTGCGCTGCTTTCGGAAGGCTTCGCCGTTTCTACTTCGGGGGAAGCCATTATTTTGCACTCACATCTTTATGATCAAGTATGAACTGCCTTAACCGCTCGGCCACCTCCACCTCTATACCTGGAATTTCAAACGTGTGGGTTGCACCACCAGCCGAAAAAACCTGCAAAGAAGCTAAACCCGCTAGGCGCGCAATCGGTCCACGTTTTAATTCAACATGTTGAACGCGAAGTATGGGCTGGCAAGATAACGACCTAAATACCAAGCCTGATTGCAAGCTTAAGTCTTGTTCACGCAGGGCATATTTAATAAGCGGATCGGCAAAAAAATGATAGGTCGTCCATAAACATCCCAGCACAGAAATGCCCACAACAATATAAGGAAAGGCGGCGACCAAGGGCTCTGGTAGCGCGAAAAATGACTGATACCGTAGCGCACTAGCCACCATGATAAGCACAAACGCTATGCCAAAAACCAGTGAGATATTAATCACGCGGTAACGCGGAGAAATAGCTTCTAAATTAAGTTGGTGAAGTTGAGGCTTGTCTGATGCAGACGTGTTTTCATTAGCTGTTATAGCGTTTAGCTGAGCGTTGCTAAACGTCTCGTTATCAGAACTCATTGTCATTACGTCTACCCCTTGTAAACTCGCGAAATCAACTTTCAAATAAAAACGGGGCCTAATCAGCCCCGTAATTTTATAAACGAATTAATCGTCTACTCTCTGCTGATTAAGCCAATCCTGCAAGGCTTTCATGTCGTGCTGTACCGCCATCTGCAATTCTTCAACCCAATCATGAACGTTTTGCCACCACGTTGGATGGTCGCCTTGTTGAATTTGATTTGCAATACGCTGAACACGAGCAAGCCCTACTGAGCCTGCCGCACCTTTAATTTTATGCGCTTGCGAGCAGACTTCAGATTTCTCATCAGCGCTTAGGCTCAACTGCAAAATTTCCATGTATTCAGGCATTTTCTCCTGGAACACTTTCACACTTGCTCGCACCATATCATCGCCTATTGTATCCACTAACATCTGGAGCAAGTCCATATCTAAAATGTTACTTAATATTTTGCTTGGCTCTGGTGGGCGCTCTACCTGACCTTCAACTTCTAATGGTGCAGGCGGCGCATGGAATAATTCGTTAAACACCTCAATCACGCGAGATTTCTTAATGGGCTTGGCAATAATATCGTCCATGCCATTTTGCAAATATTCTTCCCGCTTTTTAATCACGTTCGCAGTAAGTGCCACAATAGGCGTTTGCATTACTAAGTCTTCTTCATGCAGCGTACTGGCCACGTCGAAGCCCGTCATATCTGGCAGCTGAATATCTAACAGTATTAAGTCGTATTGATTCGCGCGGGCTTTATCAATCGCTTCTTGCCCCGTCATGGCCACATCCACCTTTTGCCCCATTTTTTCAAGCAAGGCTTTGGCAACCATCACGTTAAGTTCAATATCCTCAACCAGTAGAATGTTCAAGTCAGTAACCTGAAGCTGCGCCACTTGCATAGGCTTTTTCGATATCTCTACCGGTAGCTCTATTTCAAAGCGCGTCCCTTTACCTACTACACTGGTAACCTTGATATTGCCCTTCATTAAATCGACCATTTGCTTACAAATAGCCAAACCAATACCGGTACCTGTCGCCGATTGATGATCAGGGTGATCAACTTGATAGTACATGGCGAAGATTTTTTCTATCTCTTCTTCAGGTATGCCTACCCCAGTATCTTCAATCACAAAGGTGACGAACGCGAGGTCATTTTCAGGTTTGGTAGATTCAATCGATAAGCTCACATGGCCTTTTTGGGTGAACTTCACTGCGTTAAACAGAATATTCCACAAAATTTGGCGCAAGCGCGTACCATCTACTTCAACTAATCTCGGAAGAGGCTCTTTAATCGTGGTCTTAAGCTCTAGCTGTTTATCACCCGCTAATAACCGAATAATACTGCTTAGCTCTTCGGTGAAGTCGCGAAGCGATACAGTCTTCAAGCTCAGTTCAACTTTGTCTCTATCCAACTTATCCAAATCGATAATATCGTTAAAAATATTGCCTAACGTAATAGCACTGGCATAAATAGTACTTACCCAGCTAAATTGCTCTTCGCTTAATTCGGTATCGCGCAGCATTCTACTTAAGCCAACAATACCGTTTAGCGGCGTGCGTAGTTCATGGCTAATCGTCGCAATAAAGCGCGTTTTATCGGTACTGGCTTTCGCCGCTGCATTTTCCGCTTGTTTACGTTCAGTCATGTCTCGACCAAATGATAGCAAGCCTAAACGGTTGCCTTCTTTATCGAAGAATGGAACTCGCTTCATTTCGAAGTAGCGACGGCGGCCATCGGCAAAGCGTAGCCATAACTCTTCAGTAATACTGGCGTTAGTTTCTAATACTTCGTGATCACTGGCGACGATTTGGCGCGCCAAGTCTTCTTCATAAACATCAGTAGGGGTTAAGCCAAGCAGTTCCTGCTCTGTTTTACCCGTCATGAGTTCTGCTATACGGTTGCAGCCCGCAAAGCGCCCTTCTTCATTTCGGTAGTAAATAAGATCTGGCGAAGCATCGATAATCGAACGAAGTAAGGTAGATAAACGGCGGGCTTGCGCTTCTTGTTCAGATTTATCCTGAATTTCACGTTCTAAGTCTTTAAATAAGGCTTCACGCTCTTCTTGCGCTAATTTACGCTGCTCAATTTCGTGGTTTAATTGGCGGATATTCGTTTGCAGCTCACGGTTAAGAAAAACATCTTCTTCACGCAAGCGCTCTAGTTGACTTACCACTTCTTTAAGATTGGTACGTGAGTTTTCTAACTGCTTTATAAGCTCGCTAAAAAAGTACAGCACCCAAGGTGCCGAAAGCATGGTGAGTATAACCGCGCTGATAAAGTCATCGGGTTGTACTGCACTGCCCATGCTTACGCGAATTACGTAAGAGCCGCCAAGCGTAAATACCAGCGATAATACAACGAACAGAATACTTAACTTAAGCGTACCGAAGCGCTGCACAAATTGTGCAAAGCGAATAGCCCAAGAGTCATTTGGAGAATCTGAATGCATGAACGACTTATTTTTAGGATTATTTTCGACATATCCTATCAGGGTTTATGCATTACGGAAATGCTCACTGAGTTCGCAGGTATTGAAGGGTGGCTGTGCGTTTAAGTGGACCGACTTATGGCGGTGCATTTTTTGTACAACGCAGTGCGATTCTGATATTGTGTAAGAAAGGCTTTACAACTACATAAAAATACAGCAAACAGGCCCTTGACTAGATATTAAACACCTCAACATGAATTTTTATTCATTTTTGGCAATTTGAAGATACTTGCTATAATTTCAATGCCTACCAATAAGACGATATATCGGGTTATAACATTTTTGTTACAAACATGAATTTATAAGTTTAACACTATGAAAATAGTGAATATTTTAAACTATATGCTAAATCTTTGTTATACCCCCTGCTTTAGCGTTTGATTTTACATATCAATATAGGTATTTTGTACGCCCCGCAAAGCAATAATGCATAAAAATGCGGAACACGACTGGAATCCTCTAATAATAAATAACGACAAGAAAAGGCGCATAGAGCGGTAATAGTGCCAGCTCGACAAAAGACGTCTGAACAATGTTGTGATACGCAATACCTAGGCGCATCTACACGCAACGCACACCTTGCCCCAGTCAAAGGTTGAAGGAGTTAAGAGATGAGTTTATACAACCCCAACGATTCCCGGGATAACTGTGGATTTGGCTTAATCGCCCATACCCACGGAGAAGCTAGCCATACGCTAGTAGAAACCGCTATTCACGGTTTAGACCGTATGCAGCATCGAGGCGGTATTGCCGCTGACGGGAAAACCGGAGACGGCTGTGGTTTACTACTGCAGAAACCGGATGCGTTCTTCCATACTATCGCCGCAGAAAATGGCTGGAAACTCAGCAAAAAATACGGCGTTGGCATGATCTTTCTAAGCCAGGACCAGGCCCTTGCGCAAACTGCGCGTGAGGTGTTGAATGAAGAACTTGAAAAAGAAACCCTTAGTGTTGTTGGCTGGCGCGAAGTGCCTGTCGATCGCTCTGTATTGGGTGAACTTGCTCTTACCGGCGTGCCACAAATAGAACAAGTATTTGTGAATGCACCAGCAGGTTGGCGCAAGCGCGATCTTGAACGCCGCCTTTATATGGTGCGTCGCCGCGCTGAAAAGCGCCTTGAAAGCGATCCTGATTTTTATGTTGCCTGCCTATCTGGCTTGGTAACCATTTACAAAGGCTTGGTAATGCCGAAAGACTTACCTGCCTTCTATTTAGATTTAGCCGACGAACGTCTGCAAAGTGCTATTTGTGTATTCCATCAGCGCTTTTCAACCAATACGTTACCACGCTGGCCACTCGCGCAACCGTTCCGTTTCTTGGCGCACAATGGTGAAATTAACACCATTAAAGGCAACCGAGATTGGGCAATGGCACGTGCCTCTAAATTTGCTACGCCGCTTATTCCTGATTTGAAAGAAGCAGCTCCTTTTGTTAATACCGAAGGTTCTGATTCATCGTCACTTGATAACATGCTTGAGCTATTCTTAGCCGGTGGGATGGATTTGTTCCGTGCCATGCGTTTATTAGTGCCACCTGCTTATCAAAATAACAAAACCATGGATGACGACCTACGTGCATTTTACGAGTTCAACTCGATGCATATGGAACCGTGGGATGGCCCTGCCGGTATCGTATTAACGAACGGCCGCCACGTGGCATGTAACCTAGACCGAAATGGTCTTCGCCCTGCCCGTTACGTTATCACCAAAAATGGCTTCATTACCCTTGCCTCAGAAGTGGGTATTTGGGATTACGAAGAAGCTGACGTTATTGAAAAAGGCCGCGTAGGCCCAGGTGAAATGCTAGCGGTTGATACCTACACAGGTAAAATCTGGCGTTCCACTGAAATTGATGAAGAGTTAAAAGCGCGTCACCCATATAAAGAGTGGCTCGATAAACATATTCGTCATTTAACGCCTATTGAAAAGCTAGATGCTTCACTGATTGGAAAACGCGTTTTTGATGACGACACCATTTCGGTATTCCATAAGCAGTTCAGCTATAGCTATGAAGAAATTCAGCAAGTTATTAAAGTACTTGCGAAAGACGGTCAAGAAGCCGTTGGCTCTATGGGTGATGATACGCCAATGGCGGTTATGTCTTCACGCCAGCGTACCGTTTACGATTACTTCCGTCAGCAGTTTGCACAGGTAACTAACCCGCCTATCGATCCATTACGTGAAAACCACGTAATGTCGCTAGCCACCTGTATTGGCCGCGAGCAAAACGTATTCAGCGAAACCTCAGGTTATGCAGACCGCGTATTGTTTAACTCGCCAATACTGATGTATACCGACTTAAAACAGCTACGTGAATTTAACCCTGATAATTACTATTCAGAAGTGGTTGAACTTCAGTACCAACCGCAAGAAGGTTTGAAAAAAGCCATCGAGCGTATTTGTAACGAAGTAGAGCACTTAGTTAAACAAAAGCGTGCGGCGTTCGTGATTTTATCCGATCGCAATATCAGACAAAACCGCTTACCTATTCCAGCTGCTATGGCCGTTGGTGCAGTACAGCGCCGTTTAGTTGATAAATCACTACGATGCGACGCGAACGTAGTCATTGAAACCGCCAGTGCCCGTGACCCACATCACTTTGCCGTACTCATTGGTTTAGGTGCTACAGCGGTGTATCCGTTCTTAGCCTACGAAACCATTGAACAGCTTTGTGAGAAAGGCGAACTCGACATTTCACCTATGCAAGCCACGTTGAACTACCGTAAAGGTATCAATAAAGGTTTGTACAAAATAATGTCGAAAATGGGTATCAGTACCGTGGCAAGTTACCGTAGTTCGAAATTATTCGAAGCTATCGGTATTAACGATGCGGTAATGGAACTGTGTTTCAGAGGTGTTACCTCGCGCCTTCAAGGTGCTGATTTCGACGATTTCCAACAAGATACGGTTAATCTAAACCGCGTGGCTTGGTTAAAACGTAAGCCTGTTGATCACGGTGGTTTGCTTAAGTATGTACACGGCGGCGAATACCATGCGTATAACCCAGATGTAGTCAGCACACTGCAAAAAGCAGTAATGAGCGGCGAATACAGCGATTACCAGCAGTATGCGAAACTGGTCAACGAGCGCTCTCCTGCGCACATTCGTGACCTGCTAGCGCTCGACCCACAAAGCGAGCCGGTTGATATTAGCGAAGTTGAAGACGCACAGAACTTATTCCCGCGTTTTGATACAGCCGCTATGTCAATTGGGGCATTAAGCCCTGAAGCACACGAAGCGTTAGCGATTGCCATGAACCGTTTAGGCGGACAGTCTAACTCCGGTGAAGGTGGTGAACATCCATCGCGCTTTGGTACTGAAAAGAACTCGAAAATTAAGCAGGTTGCTTCTGGTCGCTTTGGGGTAACACCGCATTACTTAGTAAATGCGAATGTTATTCAAATTAAAGTGGCACAGGGCGCGAAGCCTGGTGAAGGTGGTCAGTTACCTGGCGACAAAGTGAATAAGTATATTGCACAGTTACGTTTCTCAGTGCCTGGTGTAACCCTTATTTCGCCTCCACCGCACCACGATATATATTCAATTGAAGATTTAGCCCAGCTTATTTTCGATTTGAAACAGGTGAACCCAACTGCACTTATTTCAGTGAAGTTAGTGTCTGAACCTGGTGTAGGAACTATTGCTACCGGTGTAGCAAAAGCCTATGCAGATCTTATTACGGTGTCAGGTTACGATGGCGGTACAGGTGCAAGCCCACTTACGTCGGTTAAATATGCTGGAAGCCCGTTCGAATTAGGTTTGTCTGAAACACAGCAAGCGCTCATTGAAAACGGCCTTCGCCATAAAGTACGCGTTCAAACTGACGGCGGCCTTAAAACAGGTTTAGACGTAGTGAAAGCGGGTATTTTAGGTGCTGAAAGCTTCGGTTTTGGTACTGGGCCTATGGTGGCGTTAGGGTGTAAGTACTTACGTATTTGTCACTTGAACAACTGTGCAACCGGTGTAGCAACACAAGATCAAAAGCTTCGTGACGACCACTTCATTGGTTTGCCAGACATGGTTATGAACTACTTTAAGTTTATTGCCCAAGAAGTACGTGAAATTATGGCTGCCCTTGGCGTGACCAAGTTTGACGACCTTGTTGGCCGTACTGAGCTATTAAAAGTGATTGACGGTGTGACTGCGAAGCAAAACCGCCTTGATTTAACGCCATTGTTGGTAAGACCGAAAGCAGGTGAACATACCCGTTTATTCTGTTCACAAACCACCAATGAACCCGTTGATAAAGGTGTGCTAAACGCACAAATGCTTAAAGACGCGCAACAAGCGGTTGTTGACGGCGAGTCTCTTGAATTGAAATACCCTGTTCGCAACACCGACCGTTCGGTAGGTGCTTTGTTATCGGGTGAAATTGCTAAGCACCATGGTAACCACGACTTTGAAGATACGCCTATTAAAGTGAATCTTACCGGTACTGCTGGTCAAAGTTTTGGTGTGTGGAATGCTGGCGGCTTGCACATGCACCTTGAAGGTGACGCAAACGATTACGTAGGTAAAGGAATGACTGGCGGTAAGCTTGTTATTCATCCACCAAGAAACATGACTTACAATGCGCATGAAAGTGCCATTATGGGTAATACCTGCTTATACGGTGCAACTGGCGGTAAATTATTTGCTGCAGGCCGTGCAGGTGAGCGTTTTGGTGTACGTAACTCAGGTGCTATTGCGGTAGTTGAAGGTATTGGTGACAACGGTTGTGAATACATGACCGGTGGTATTGTTGCAGTACTTGGCCCTGTAGGCGTGAACTTCGGTGCCGGTATGACAGGTGGATTTGCGTACCTTATGGACGACAACGACGACCTAGATAACCGTGTAAACCAAGACCTTATTGAGATTATGCCTGTTGACGGTAAAGCGATTTTAGTAGAGCACTTACGTGGTCTTATTAATCAGCATTACGAAGAAACTGGCAGCGACCATTCGTTAGGCTTGCTGACCGATTTCGCGGCAACGCTGAAACGCTTCAAGCTTATTAAGCCGAAGACCAGTGATGTGAAAAACCTATTAGGTCACATCAGTCGTTCAAGCGCAGAATTGCGCATTCAGGCTCAGTAGGAGGAGAAAAGTTTATGGCAAAGAACGTATACCAGTTTGTCGATGTTGAACGTATCGATCCGCCGAAAAAGCCGATCATGGTGCGTAAACACGAGTTCGCTGAAATTTATCAGCCGTTAAGTCAGTCACAAACCGAAGGCCAAGCAGATCGCTGCTTGGACTGCGGTAACCCGTATTGCGAATGGAAGTGCCCAGTACACAACTACATTCCTCAATGGTTAGACCTTGCCAATGAAGGTCGTATTATTGAGGCGGCTGAGTTGTCGCACAAAACCAATAGTTTGCCAGAAGTATGTGGCCGCGTTTGTCCTCAGGACAGACTCTGCGAAGGTGCATGTACCCTAAATGACGACTTCGGCGCGGTAACCATTGGTAGTATTGAAAAATACATTACCGATACCGCGTTTAAAATGGGCTGGCGCCCAGATATGTCTGACGTAGTGTGGACAGACAAGAAAGTCGCTATTGTAGGTGCGGGCCCAGCTGGATTAGCCTGTGCTGATATTCTTGTTCGTAACGGCGTAAAGCCCGTGGTATTCGACAAGTACGAAGAAATTGGTGGCTTGCTAACCTTCGGTATTCCATCGTTTAAGCTTGAAAAAGATGTGATTAAGCTTCGCCGCGAAATCTTTACCGACATGGGTGTTGAGTTTGTACTTAACACTGAAATTGGTAAAGACATTGAAATGCAAAAACTGTTAGATGATTACGACGCTGTGTTCTTAGGCATGGGTACGTATAAATCGATGCAAGGCGGCTTTGAAAATGAACATGTACACGGTGTTCACGATGCTCTGCCCTTCCTTATTTCAAATACAAATCGCGTGATGGGCCTTGAAAAAGACGAAGCCGACTTTGTTGATATGAAAGGTAAGCGCGTAGTAGTACTTGGTGGTGGTGATACCACCATGGACTGTGTACGTACGTCTATTCGTCAAGAAGCCGACCGGGTAGTGTGTGCATATCGACGTGACGAAGAAAGCATGCCTGGCTCTCGCCGTGAAGTGGTTAACGCCAAAGAAGAAGGGGTTGAATTTATGTTCAACATTCAACCTTTAGATATTGCTGTTGATAGCGAAGGCAAAGCTTGCGGTGTTAAATTCGTAAAAACCGAGATGGGTCCACCGGATATCAACGGGCGTCGTCGCCCAGTTGAAATTGAAGGCTCTGAGCATGTGGTTGAAGCTGATGCGATCATTATCGCGTTTGGTTTCCAACCTAGCCCTGCCCCTTGGTTTGCTGAGTTCGGCATTATGCTAGATGAAAAAGGCCGCGTACGCGCTCCTGCTGCTGGTAAGTTTGCTTTCCAAACATCGCACCCTAAAATCTTTGCGGGCGGTGATATGGTACGTGGTAGTGACCTTGTGGTTACCGCTATCGACGAAGGCAGAAAAGCCGCTGACGGTATCATGGATTACATCGGCGTTTAATATTAGCGTTTAATATCCACGTGTAAAACAGCACGTTAACCGTACCTCGTTGTATGTAATCTATTTAAAAGCTCGCTTAGGCGAGCTTTTTTGTGGCCAGTATATCTAAAGCTGTAAAGAAATCCGCTCAGGGCACCTTCACCTACAACAAACTTTGTAACAACCTACCGCTAGCTTTCTACAAGCACTAATGTATAGTATATTTAACATTGAGTTAAATTTAGCGTACACAAAGTAAAATTTAACCACCATTACTAGGGCATGGAGAAAGATAATGATTTCGTTCAGAGAGAAGAGTTTGTGGGTGTCTTTGTTAGTATCTGCGGTGATCGCCTCTATTTATGGAGATAGCGTATATACACTTATGTTTTTGCAACCAAATACTAGCCTAGATACCACCACCGCCCTCATCATGCGAATTACTATTGCCTTCATTATCTTAGAGGTAGCGTTACATATTGCGTTAGCCATGAGCCAGCAAGAAGATGCCAATACACCTGAAGATGAACGAGAGCGTTATCATCGACTTACCGCGAATAATGCGGGTTATTGGGTACTGTCAGTAGGTATTGTGAGCTGCGTGATACAACAAATGATCAACAGTAACATCGATTTTGACGCGCAAAATAGCTACACCAATTATGCTCTTGCACCTATTGAACTGAAGTTAGTACTGATTTTTTGGTTATCGGAAGTCACCCGGTTTGGTACTGAGCTTTACTATTACCGGAAAGAAAGTTAATGACTGATAATTACATCATTACCAATAACATAAGAACTTTGCGCTTTCTTTCAGACGAAATGACACAGCAGGAACTTGCGTCGAAAGTGGGTGTTACACGCCAAACCGTTATGGCGATCGAGAAAGGAAAATACTCTCCATCACTTGAAGTGGCGTTCAAAATTGCTTTGGTCTTTGATAAGCCGTTTAATGAGGTGTTTCAGTATTCGACAGAGAATACATAGTGGCATTGATAACTCAGTTCACAATAGTTTTCACCCTATACCCATCATGCTATGAACATACCTTGTGCAACTATTTATCTATTGCTCTTATATAGTTAGCCCACTATTATCGATATAAAGAGTGAATACTGGTTAACAAGAATAATGACAAGCGGTTTACGTAAAAGCATCAATATAATTTTACTTGGCGGGCTAGCAATGGCGAACCATGCGTTAGCCGATACTGTGACCGCAAACAGTTCATTAAATGTACCTGTTACCCAGTCTTGCCCTACGTCCTTTTTTGACGTCTCGCTAATGACCAATGCACGTCAGTGTCAGCAATTCGACGAGGGCATGCCAGCTAGCTTGGTCTATTTTACTAAGTATGCACCTGAAGAGGTTATCGCCTTCTATCAAAATGCCTATCCGCAATTTGTCAGAAAACCTGCGGTTAACCAACGCACTATGCTTGCAGCAACAGATGATTCGGTTCGTATTGTGGTGTCACCGGATAATATGGGCACGCAAGTAGATGTACTTATCATTAGTAAGCCATAACCTGCCTTAAGGTTTATTTCCGCCTAGCTCCTCTCCTTGTTCAATGTGGCACTGCCTTTGCAGATTCCGTAAAGAACCACAGTGGTGTCAAAAAAAGCGTCATTTTTATGACGCGCATTACACGTTGATATGCGAGGAATATGATGGAACTGGCAATTATTTTAATGATGTTACTTATTGTGGTGGCATTAGGCGCCATAAAATTATCAGATGGTGGCGTAGCGTTTCCTTTTCGCCGAAAGCCACAGCTTTTCACTCCTGTAGAACACTCATTTTTAAACCTTATTGAACAAGCCATGGGGCGAGAGTTTCGTATCATTTGCCGTGTACGCTTGAGTGACATAGTGTCAGTAAGGCAATCGGCCAACAAGAAAACGGCCAGCCAAGCTATTTCTAGAGCCTCATCGCGACAACTTGATTTTATCTTGGTGGATAAGCAGGACATGAGCCCGATATTAGCTATCGACCTTGTGCATAACCAAGGGAAAGAGGGCTACAAAACTCAGCGCGATTGGTTTGTGTCAGGTGCATTAGATGCGGCAGGTGTTCCTCATGCTCGAATTAAGGTGAAGTCGGGCTATACCGTCGACGACATTCGTGAATGCCTTGAAAACAAGCTTATTCCTTATAGAAGAATTCAGCAAAAAATGTCACAGCTTCCTACGCACAACCCTGAACCGACTAAGCGCCCGACTCGTCCAGTAAGATCGAGCCGCGTGGCAGCTGCGTAAAACTTACTATTTTCCCCTAGCCTTTGTTGCGCTCCATTATTGCTGTAATAGCAGGTGACAAAGGCTTTTTCCTGTCAGTTTTCCTCATTTCCTTATACAATTCATTACCATATCTGTAGCAAGTTTTGCTTCCCCCAACATCTGAATAAATCGGTATTTACATGAAAGAGACTGACATGAAAGAGACTGGCATAAAAAAAATTGGCATTCTAGGCGCAATGGATGAAGAAGTTGCGTTACTTAAAGCTTCACTTTCAAACCTTAAAGAAACCACATGGAAGCACTTAACCTTTTATGAGGGCCACCTTAATGATGTTGAGGTTGTGCTGGTAAAGTGTGGTATCGGAAAAGTTGCAGCGGCTCTTGCCACTACGGTACTCATTGAACAGTACGCGCCTGACGCTGTGGTAAACACAGGTTCAGCAGGCGGGTTCGATAAAAGCTTAAACATTGGTGACTTAGTGATTGCCACCCACGTTATCCATCACGACGTGGATCTAACCCATTTCGGCTACACGCTAGGCCAGTGTGCTGGCATGCCTGAAGACTACCGTTGTGACAATACGCTCATTGAAGCCGCAAAAACAGCAACGAGCGAGTTAGAAAATATCCAATCTACCAGTGGCCTTATTTGTACTGGCGATTCGTTTATCGGTACCGACGAAGCAGTTGAAGCGCTACGTGAAAATTTCCCCGAAATGAAAGCCGTCGAGATGGAAGGTGCCGCTATAGCGCAAACCTGTCATATGCTTGACGTTCCGTTTCTAGTCATACGTTCGCTGTCTGATATCGCGGGTAAGACATCAACTGTCAGTTTTAAAGAATATTTGGATACTGCAGCAAAACATTCAGCGCAACTTGTTATGGCTATGATTAAAGCGTTGGCGTAGCAGTAAATGGAAGCATTGCTGACCCAATCAGCATATCAGTCGGTGCTGGTATTATGGTTGGCCGTTGTTTTAGATGCCCTTTGGCGGTGGCCGCTTAGCAGCCACCCGCTTACCCTCATGCGTTATTTGGTTAGGCAGATGGGGTTTAAAGTTCTTCCCTCTTTACGCTACTCTCGATCGCAGCATTATATCTCCGGCTCATTAGCGGCCATTGTATTATTGGCCCCTTTAATCATTTGCCTTGCCATACTCATATACATGGCCCAATACCCTGTTTTTTTCGAAGCCGTGATCATGGTTGCCTTGCTCGACTTTGCCTATCAGCGCCATCAATTCAGTAAGATTTTAAAAACGGTAGGAAAAAATAAAAAAGTACTCACCAGGGAAACCGTAGACACTATAGTTGCCCGCGAATGCACCCAATTAACCGATGTTGGTATTGCGAAAGCGGCCATTGAATCGCTATGGCTTAAGTTTTTATATCTTTATTGCGGCGTTATTTTTTACTTTATGCTGGCAGGGCCTATTGGTGCGTTAACCTACCGTTTGTTATTACTCACCTCGTGGCAATGGCACTATCGAAATCCTAAAATGGTGCATTTTGCGAAACCTGTGCGAAAGCTTGTTTCGTTATTAGTGGTTCCCCCTGCGTTACTCGGTTGTGTTGCTGTGCTTCTTTTCACTCACCCCATAAAAGGCATTCGAGCAGTAACACGAAGTAAAGCTCGAGACAAAACCTCCTTGTTACTTGCGCTATTTGGGGGAATACAAAACATTCAATTGGGCGGCCCTGCAATTTATCATGGACGAAAATACCGCTATCCTCGCTTGGGTGGTGCCGAACAAGTGAAGTATTCAGATATGATACGCAGTAAGCGCACTATAGTCGGCGCCATGGCCGTGGTCACCGCCATCGCTAGCGTCTGTTTATTATTAGTCGCGGCACAAACACAAACTCTAAGCGAGGTCTTCTAACGTGAAAAGCGTATTTCACATGCTGCGCAAACACGCTGCATTTATAATAAGCATTTTGCCATTTAACAAATTGAGTAAGGGCAGTATGGTGAAGCGTTCGTTGATAATCGCTATATTACTCACACTAGTGCCTCTTTCCACTTCAGCTGGAGAGCAAATTTACGAGCAAACTCAGCATGAACATATTCAGGATACAGAAGCCAGCAAATCAGCCCCGCGGATTATCACTCTCGCACCTCATTTAACCGAGTGGGTTTATAGCCTTGGTTTAGAAGCACACTTAATTGGCGTTAGCGACTACAGTAACTTTCCTGATGAAGCACAGCTATTGCCAAAAGTAGCCGACTATCAAGGTGCCGATTTATCCCAGATAATGGCGCTGCAACCTACCTTAATCCTAGCCTGGGAAGGAGGCAACAAACCGCAAGATTTACACCGTTTAGAAAGCTTAGGTTATAAGGTGTTTCGAGCCAAAATCACTGAAATTGAAGACATTGCCACTGAATTGATGCGTTTAGCCAAAGTGACTAACACAGAAGAAAAGGCCAACGCGCTCACCAGTGAGTTTTTGCGCCATTTAGCAGCATTAAGAGCCAAGTATGCCACGCCATCGAATAAAGAGGTGTTTTATTACTCTTGGACATCGCCGCTAATGACCATAGGTGACAATGCCTGGCCGAACAAGCTACTTAACGTATGTGGTGCGCAAACCCTATTTGCCGACAGCCCGGTCGATTACCCGCAAGTTTCGGTACAAGAAGTATTATCTAGGCAGCCTTTTACTTTGGTGGCCGCTAGCAATCAGCCAGCGTCCGATCTTGAGCAATTTTGGCTTGCCCACCGCCGTTTTTTGTCAGCCCCCTTGATTGCGGTTAATCCAGACATTACCAGCAGGTTCTCACTGCGGTTAATTAATGAACTAAAAACACTGTGTAAGGGTATTAACTAGCAATTCCACAAGGTATAATAACCTTGTTTTATTTCTGAAGGTTATTCATGCGAATCGTTTTAGTCTTGTTTCTCGTCGTTGTTGCAGTCACGTTATTTGTGTCAATGCAATGCACAGCGAAAGCAACCTCTCAAGTATCGGTTGCAGCTTCCCCGTACCTTATTGAGCGGGTTAAAAACAATGACTGGATGCTTATCGACGTGCGTTCTCCAAGCGACTTTGCTGATGGACACATTCCAGGCGCCATCAATATGCCTCATGAAAATATTAACGATTATCTTACCGAGCTAGAAGGCCATAAAGACAAGCCTATTATTATTTATTGTCAATCTGGTACTCAGGCTAAACTTGCTATGAAGTTTCTAAAAGACTTAGACTTTTCTGAAGTCATGCATTTAGAAGGTGACATGCTAGGCTGGAATGCCTCTCAAATGCCAATCGACAGAATGTAACTTTCCGTAGTTATAGCCTCTGCAAATATAGCTATTTGCAGCTGCGTTTCGCTTTTAACTGCCAGCCAAACTCTCCCCTACAGCACTCTCCACTATCACACGACAATAACCCTACGTTTTTGATACACTGACACGCATTCACTAAGGTGACAGACAATTCATGAAAATAGACCTCGCAACACCCGCTATGCTTTTTCCAGCAATTTCATTGCTGTTACTGGCTTATACAAACCGGTTTTTAACCCTTGCTACGCTTATTCGTAACTTTTCAAAAGAAGAGCGTGACGACAATACCCTGGCCCAAATCAAGAATTTGAGGCTTCGTATTCAGCTTATTAAGCGTATGCAAATTGCGGGAGTTGGCAGCTTCTTTTTGTGTGTCGTATCTATGCTGGCGATTTACCTTACTTATCAACAAGTGGGTAATTGGATATTTGCATTGAGCTTAGTGTCTCTTCTGTATTCACTTTGGATGTCGGTAAAAGAAATACTTATTTCCGTAGAAGCATTAG
Source organism: Alteromonas lipotrueae (assembly GCF_019249255.1). Classification (NCBI taxonomy): domain Bacteria; kingdom Pseudomonadati; phylum Pseudomonadota; class Gammaproteobacteria; order Alteromonadales; family Alteromonadaceae; genus Alteromonas; species Alteromonas lipotrueae. Next base: position 168,288 of record NZ_JAESDJ010000003.1, read on the forward strand.
ATTTTCACCTTGATGGTATGAAAGAGCAACATGACACTTCCAAATCTAAATAGCGTTACGTACCTACCTTTAGCACCCGAACATTTTGATGATGTTATACGCTTAGGCAATGAGGTTCAGGGTGAAAATTACCTGATGCCTGACACGTTAAAAGCCATGTATGACAAAAGCTGGCACAACAATATTAATGCTAGCTTAGTGAGCTATTGTGGGGACGACATTGTGGGCTTTCGTATTACCTACGCTCATTCACAGTGGCAGTGTGATAAATGGTGCAGCCCAGAACTATGGCCGGTAGAAGCCGACAAAGTATGCTATTTCAAATGCAATACGGTATCGCCCGCTATGCAAGGGGCCGGTATTGGAAGTACCTTATTAGCCAAGTCGGTGAGCGCGGCCAAAGCGCAAGGCGCTGAAGCAGGACTTGCTCATATTTGGCTTTCAAGCCCGGGTAATAGTGCGTTTAAATACTTTACTAAAAACGGCGGCGAACTTATTAAGAAGCACCCGAACAAATGGCGCTATGAGTCTATACATGAAGGTTACGATTGCCCTGTGTGCCCTGAAACCTGCGAATGTGAAGGCGCAGAAATGATATTACGGTTTTCTTAAAGCCGAAATAAGTACACAATTTAATGATTATTGGGTAGCACTGTTTTCACGCTTAAAAGCCGCAAATTAATTAGCGACTGACGAAACAGAAAGTAATACAGATAGCATCCCAAGCAAAAAATACAGACATTAAAAAGCCCCGATAAATCGGGGCTTTTTTGTATTTTTTTAGCATCTAATAGCTAATGTCAAACTAAGCTAACGTAATTCTCGCGAATTTACGTTTACCCACTTGATAGACATTTTCGCCAGCTTCGGTAAGTACAAGACGAGTATCTTCTACTTTATCGCCATTAATTTTCACAGCGCCTTGCTTAATCATACGCATAGCGTCAGACGTTGAACCCACTAACTTTGTTTCTTTTAATAAGTTACCAATAGCAATGCCGTCATCGCCAAGTGCAATTTCAAACTCTGGCATTTCATCAGGAATCGCATTTTTCTGGAAGCGCTGAATGAAGTCTTGATGTGCACCTTCTGCTGCGGCATCGTCGTGGAAACGAGCGATGATTTCTTTTGCTAGCAATATTTTAATATCACGCGGGTTTTCACCGTTTTCAACGCGTTGCTTAAGTTCAGCAATTTCTTCAAGCGGGCGGAAGCTTAGTAGGTCGTAATAACGCCACATCAAGTCATCTGAAATCGACATCACTTTACCAAACATCTCGTTTGGTGCATCAGTAATACCGATATAGTTGTTTAATGACTTAGACATTTTTTGAACGCCATCTAAGCCTTCAAGCAACGGCACCATCACAATAGACTGTGGCTTAATACCTTGCTCTTTTTGAAGCTCGCGGCCCATTAGCAAGTTAAAGCGTTGGTCGGTACCACCTAACTCAACATCAGATTTAAGCGCAACTGAGTCCCAACCTTGCACAAGTGGATACAAAAATTCGTGTATCGCAATAGGCTGACCATTGTTGTAACGCTTTTTAAAATCATCACGCTCAAGCATACGTGCAACGGTTTGGCTGGCGGCTAGTTTAATCATGCCTGCAGCGCCTAACTGATCCATCCACTCTGAGTTAAAGCGAATTTGAGTCAGTTCAGGATCAAGAATTTTGAACACTTGTTCTTGATACGTTTGCGCATTTTCTAATACCTGTTCTTTACTTAAGGGCTTGCGTGTCACATTTTTCCCTGTAGGATCGCCAATCAGGCCAGTAAAATCCCCAATAAGAAAAACAACGGTATGGCCTAACTGCTGAAAGGTTCGCAGTTTATTGATCAAAACAGTGTGACCAAGATGAAGATCAGGCGCAGTAGGATCAAAACCCGCTTTTATGGTTAGGGTTTTGCCGGATTTTAATTTCTCAATTAAATCCTCTTCGGGGAGTATTTCATCCGTTCCCCGTTTAATTTCAGCTAGCGCTGTTTGCCAGTCTTTCATCGGTTATTTCACACTCTTGATGTTGTAGAATCTATTTTGAGCGGCATTTTACGCGGACATTGGAACCATTAAAAGGTTTCTGCGTCAAAAAGCGGATGACTTGTCGTCACGTTCGTTATTGAACGCAATGGTTGAGGGCTGAAAGTAGCCTCAGTGATGAGTGATAACTCGCTTGTGTCTGTGGGGAAGAAGCTGTAACAAACCCTCCACCGCATGGATGCGGTGGCGGAGCTCCCATGGATGGGTTTACAGCGTGTTTGTGGAAGCTTCTTCCCCGCGGGCGCAAAAGCGAGTTATCGCTCTCGGCCTGTTCAGTCTAACTTAGTAAGTCAGGGTTCGACTGCCATTGCGTTCAATAATTAACTTTTGCGCTAAAAAACAATGAGAAAAGTTGCATTTTTAAGCAACTTATGTGACAAGTACATTGCACATAAAATTCTCAAGTAGGTAGTATTATGAGAATCAAACTAGACGCCCTAAAGGCGCTAAACATATTTAAACAATTACCAAAGCAACACCGAACAGGATTAGCTATTGCTAGTATGTTTTTAGGTGGGCTTATTCTATTGCCGTCAGTCACAGTAGAGGCGAGTCGTCATCAAGACGCTTTGGTACTTGATACCGGTATTCGGTACCCTCTTGATTTGAACATTATGCCGTCCACCGACGTGTTTTCGATTGAAGAAGAGTCGACCTGGCAAACTTATAAAGTACGAAGCGGCGATACCCTTGCAAAGCTCTTTAAGCGTGCGGGTTTTACCTCTCGTGATGTTTACAATGTTACTCAAGCCGGTGACCTTGCTAAAACACTGGTCACGTTATTACCTGGTGATGAGCTTTCGTTTAAAATTAACAACGATGGTACATTTGGCGAGCTTAAATATAAGCTTTCTTCTACCGAAACCTTATTCATTCGCCCCGACCCCACCAGCGAAGATAATAGCTTAACGGCCGATCTTGAAAAGCGTGACGTTGATATTCGCTATAATTTTGCCCAAGGCGAGATTCATTCAAGCTTTTGGAATGCTGCGGTAACAGCAGGATTAACCAGTAATCAGATTATGAACCTTGCGGGCATTTTTGGCTGGGATATTGATTTCGCGATGGAGATTCGTTCAGGCGATACCTTCAATGTGGTGTTTGAAGAACAATACATCGATGGTGAGTTTGTGGGCTTTGGCGACATAGTTGCGGCAGAATTTACTAACCAAGGTGAAGACTTTAGCGCTATCTTGCATGAAGATGGTACTTACTACACACCTGAAGGCCGAAGCATGCGTAAGAGCTTCTTACGTGCGCCAATTAACTTTAGGTACGTGAGCTCTAACTTCTCGAAAGCACGTTTCCATCCTGTCCAAAAACGCTGGAAAGCACACCGTGGTACCGACTACGTTGCCGCGGTTGGAACGCCAGTTATGGCCGCGGGTGATGGTAAAGTAATTAAGTCAGCGTACGATAAATACAATGGTCACCATGTTTTTGTTCAACACGGTGAAAAATATACTACTAAGTATCTGCACTTTAAAAAGCGAGCAGTAAAAGTAGGCGACACGGTTAAACAGGGTCAAACCATTGGTTACTTAGGTAGCACTGGCTTGGCATCTGGCCCGCATGTTCACTACGAATTTTTGGTAGACGGTGTACACCGTAACCCTCGTACCGTATCACTGCCAAAAGCATTACCTATTGCCGCTGAAGAGCGTGAAGCATTCATGGAAATTGCTCATGTACGTCAGCAGCAGCTTAATAACAACAAACGCATTATGCTTGCAATGAAATAGCCGACTTATGGCAAAGTATATTGGCCTTATGTCAGGGACTAGCATGGACGGCGTTGACGCCGTCCTTTGCGATATCACTGCAGATAAGTGCCAAACCTTACATGCCGTATCCATTTCCTACCCTGCTAATCTACTTTCTTTACTTCATTCACTTTGCACCCCCTCTACTAACGAGCTCAATGCGATGGCAACCGCCGATAGGTTGGTAGCAGAAAGCTTTGCACAAGCCGTAAGCGTGTTGCTATCAGAGACTCAGCTTTCATCAAGCGATATCACCGCAATTGGCTCTCACGGGCAAACCATAAGGCACTTTCCGCAGGGAATTGAACTTCCCTACGACATTGAGCAAAAAGGTTTTACATGTCAGATTGGCGACCCTAATACTCTTGCCGTGTTAGCAGGTATTGATGTTATTGCTGATTTTAGGCGTAAAGATATTGCTCTTGGCGGCCAAGGTGCGCCCTTAGTTCCAGCCTACCATAATGCTATCTTCGCTCATGACACCAACCCCAGAGTGTTGGTTAACATTGGCGGTATTGCGAACATTTCAGTATTAGCAGCAAAACGAGATGCTATTGCCCCTCTTGGCTATGATACTGGCCCAGGCAATACCCTAATGGATGGGTGGATTAAACAGCATTTAAACCAGCCCTATGATGACAAAGGCCAATGGGCGAATACGGGTGTAGTAAGCAATGACTTATTAACTGGACTGCTAGCAGATAGCTATTTTCATCAAACTGCGCCTAAAAGTACCGGCAGAGAGTATTTCAATTTAGCATGGTTAACGTCTTACCTTGATGCGCTCGCACGTTCACAAGCCAGCACACTCGCCCCTCAAGATGTGCAAGCGACGCTATTAGCACTAACAGCAACGAGTATTGCTGATGAAATTAACAGGCAAAAAATGCCCAAAGGCGCACAAGTCATCGTTTGTGGGGGCGGTGCCTTTAACCCTGTGCTGATGCATCGCATAGCCAACTTACTGCCAAGCTATCAAGTGAGTGACAGCCACAGTATCAATATTCACCCCCAACACGTTGAAGGGGCCGCATTCGCGTGGCTCGCTTTTGCACATCGAAATAATATTCCAGGCAACGTCCCCGCTGTTACCGGTGCTTCGCGAGAGGCGGTATTGGGTGTTTTTTGCCCTTCACGCTAAGTCAACGTTTAACGAAACCTTTAGTCAACCACCCGTTTTCATTTCACACATAACGATTACTTTTTCTATAAAAAATGCCAGCAAAGGCTGACATTTTTTAAAATCATGATGAGCATCACTACAGCAAAGTAAGTATTACTTCGCCATGTTTGCCTTCAAATTATTGGTCTTCAAATCGTCAATGGATACTTTCTGAGGACTTTTAACTGCTTTAATGTCAAACAGTCCATAGCCAGCCACAAACATAAAGCATACTGCAGGAACAATATAAGAAATGACGATACCTGCTGAGTCGATAATTGCAGCTTGGAAGAGTGGCATAATTGCGCCACCTAAAATAGCCATTACCAAGCCGGCTGCGCCAAGTTTAGTATCTTTCCCTAGCCCTTCTAACGCGATGCCGTAGATAGTAGGAAACATTAGCGATAAACATGCAGATATTGAAACAAGTGCCACCACACCGATTATATTTGGCGCTTGTGTCATAACAATACATAAACCTACTGCCACCAGCGACATCACCATAAGCAGTCGTGCTGGGTAGAGGTACTGCATTACCCACGTCATCACAAAACGTGAAATAAGAAACACTATCATGCTGTATTGAAGTACATCGCCGCCTTGCACCTCATTACCCCCAATCGCTTTCATGACGTATTGGATAGTAAAAGTCCATACACAAGTTTGCGCGCCCACGTTGAAGAACTGAGCCATAACACCAAAACGATAATGCTTGTTCGCCACTAGGCGCTTCAATGATGCTGCAATGTCGATATCATCAGCTTTAGACTCAGTGGCTTCATCCACAGGGGTTTTAATCAAAGCTACAGCAACCCAAACCACAAGAAGTACACACGCCATAGCAACATAAGGGATCATCACCGCATCCAATTCAGCACCTATAACAGATTTTAGCTCAGTCATAGACATAGCACTTCGCTCTTCAGCTGAAGCCTGATTCAAATTAGGTAGTATGAGCGTAGCGGCTAAGAATACTCCAAAGTTTGTCCCTACAGGGTTGAATGCCTGTGCTAGGTTTAATCTTCTGGTGCCGCTTTGCTCGTTGCCCATCGCCATGACATAAGGGTTAGCGGACGTTTCCAGAATAGACAATCCACCGGCCATCACAAACAAGGCCAACAGGAAAAAGCCATAAGTCATTGTCTGACTTGCTGGGTAAAATAGAAAGGCACCGGCTGCAGCACATCCTAGCCCTACAAGCACACCCGTTTTATAAGAGTATCGTTTATTAATAAAGGCTGCGGGTATCGCTAAACAGAAATAAGCACCGTAGTAAGCGAACTGAACTAAGGCCGATTGTAGTGACGACATAGTAAATATTTTACTAAAGACTTTCACTAGCGGATCCGTCATGTTGGCGGCAACGCCCCATGCAGCAAAACACACCGTCAATAGAATAAACGGCAATAGCGTATCTCTGGAAACTATAGGCGCTTTAGTTTGCATCACCCCAACCTCATCTTGTAAACAATTTGTTGAGCAATTTAACCAACAAAAAATGTCCATGTCAATAAATCAACAAGACTTATTTAATTGGTGGCGCGACTAAAAATACCACACCACGTTAACATGAGCGCTATTGCTTCAACTATTCACTCCACTCCAAATTTCATGAATTCTTTATATTAAACAAGGCTTAAACCAGCTTGAACTTAAAAAAAAGCACTACAAAAGTCTAAAAAGAGGCCATCTCCCTCTAAAAAAATCCTATATCGCTCCACCCCATCTGTTAACACCTTTGTAAAATAAAAATAAATAAACAAGGTTGATTTATTAGTTTGACTGCATTAGATTGCATTTCCCATACGCAAGCTGTTAACACGATGTGACTTCAATTCACTTATCCCTAGGCATAAGAAACGAATGGAAGCATCGTGATGAGCACAAAAACAAGTGCAAATTATAAGCACGTTCAATTAACACTAAGGGTAAGATATGAAGCATACTTTTCGTTGGTTAAAGCAAAAAACTCTGACTTTAAAGTCACTTACACTTACTTTCTGCTATCTGTTAGTCAGTATTTCTTACCCTACCTTTTCTGCGCAAGATACATCGGAATATATAGAGTGGCAGGCAAGTTACACGGGGGAAGCCGCTGCTAACGTTGATGGCGGTAAGCGTGAAGGGAGTGCTTATGCTGGTCAATTATTTTTAGGCGCAGAAATAGACTTAGAAAAATTTGCAGGTTGGGAAAATACTAAAGTCCATGTGGCATTCACTAATCGTCACGGACAAAACTTAGCGGCTACGCATATTGGAAGTAGTACCTCTGTTCAGGAAATCTATGGCGGCCAAAATTCCCGTTTAGCTAGGTTTACCGTAGAGAAAAACTTTTTTGACGACCAGCTACAAATAGAAGTCGGCAGAACCGTGGCAAACATCAGCTTTCTTGGTTCAGAGCTATGTCAATATTTTCAAACGAATTCCGCTTGCGGAAACCCCACATTTGTTTTTAAAACCAGTAACTTTACATGGTGGCCTGTTTCAAGTTGGGGAGGTCACGCAAAATTCTGGCTATCGCCTGAAATCTATTTTCACACTGGTGTGTATGAAGAGAACACACCTCACCAAGACTTAAGTGATCATGGTTTTGATTGGTCAACGGATGAATCAACTGGCGTAGTCGTACCTGTGACATTGGGCTATCAAACTACCTGGGAAAATGACGACTACCCAAGACGCTATGAAATTGGCGGTTGGTATGATGGTGCGGACTACACAGACCCAGCTAAAGATGAGAATGGTGATTTTGCTGCTGTCACCGGTAACGACTATGCGACCCAAAATGGGCGCTCTGGTATTTTCGCCCGATTCGAGCAAACCATTTTACGTCCAGATCTACATTCTAAACGCAGCGTTACAATTTTTGGTGCGGTGTTAACAGGCACATCAGGTGAGCTTATAGAAGATGAGTATATTAAAGCGGGCTTTGTTAAACGCGGTACCTTCGTAGGAAGAGACGAAGACACCATAGGCTTTGTCGTCACTCAACAATTTTATAGTGAGGATGCCATTGAAGACCAACGCGTATTGCGCGAAGCAAATGGCGGTTCAGGCCGCCCTGCAAACAGCCAAACCATGATGGAGTTAAGCTACGGCGTCCATATTAACGACAATATTCGGATTCAGCCTAACGTGCATTATATTATTAATCCAGACCAGTTTAGCGAACGTGACCGGCTTCAATCGTTAGATGATGTATGGGTAGTGGGCGTACGGTTTGACGTTAACCTAGCAGGTCTGATACTGCACTAGTTAACATAAACTCCCCTTTCATTTTCACCGTCAGGGTCGTCATTATGACGGCCCTTTTTCTTTTTAGCTAAAGCACGTTTTCATTGGTTAAAATCTCAATTCTTATAGTGCTAGTAGCGTCAGCATTGCCAACTTCGCAGGATTTACCCTCGCCTCTTACACTCTTTTTGCTATTTATTAGTACCGAACGGCATATCCTTTCACCTTGAATCAATCCAAGTCGCGTCCATTTCTGTAATCACTTACACACCGTTTTAAAAGGAACAACAAATGTCAGAGTTATCTCTGTTTAAGCCTCTAGAATGGGCAGGCAATACGCTACAAAACCGCATGGTATTAGCACCTATGACACGTGGCCGTGCAGGTAGCGACCGCATACCTAACAAAATCATGGGTGATCAATACGCACAGCGCGCCGATGCAGGCCTTATTATCACCGAAGCGACGGCCATATCAGAAGAAGGTATTGGCTGGGTAGACACGCCCGGAATTTACACCGATGAAATGGTGGAAGGATGGCGCTCTATTAATGAAAGAGTGCATGAAGCTGGCGGCAAAATTATCCTCCAGTTATGGCATACCGGTCGTGCGTCTCATAGTGACTTCCATAACGGCGACTTGCCTTTTTCTGCGTCTGCTATTGCCATTGAAGGCGATGAAATTCACACGCCAAAAGGTAAAAAGCCTTACGAAGTGCCAAGAGCAATGACACAAGATGACATTCGTAGAACAGTTGCTGATTTTAAACATGCGGCTGTAAATGCGAAAGCTGCAGGTTTTGATGGTATAGAAGTGCATGCCGCTAACGGTTACCTGCTAAATCAGTTTTTAGACAGTCGCAGCAATCAACGTAGTGATGAATATGGCGGCAGCGTAGATAATCGATACCGCTTCCTTAGTGAGGTGATGGACGCCGTACTAGAGATTTGGCCTTCAGAGCAAGTTGGTGTGCGTTTATCGCCTAATGGCGTATTTAATGACATGGGTGCAGATGATTTTCGCGATACGTTTACTTATGTCGCCCAAGCACTTAATAAGCTTAACCTTGGCTATTTACATGTGATGGATGGCCTAGCGTTTGGTTTCCATGAACGCGGTGAGCCTATGACGCTTGCAGAGTTTCGCGCATTGTTTGACGGTATGTTAATGGGAAACTGTGGTTATACCCAGAAGGAGGCAGAGAAACGTATTAGCGACGGTGATGCCGACATGATTGCATTTGGGCGCCCTTGGATCACCAACCCAGATTTACCGACACGGTTCAAAAACAACTACCCGCTGGCAGCGTTTGACGACCCCTCAACGTGGTATGGCGGCGGCGAAGAAGGTTATACCGATTACAATACCTACCGTGAAGAAAGCGGAAAAGCAGCCATGGCGTCCTTAACCTAACAAATAAGGTTAACCTAGTAAGTAAGGTTGATTTAACTGCAGGTGCAAAAATGTTGCAGTAAGTTAATAAAAAAGCAGTCATTTTATGACTGCTTTTTTTATATCTTTAGCAACACTGCGCTATTAATATTTCGCTAGCATCGCAGCTTTAGTTAAACGCCACTTGTTTATCAGCTAATACCGCAAGCTTTTCTAGGCAAGACATCCACGCATATTGATGTTGATCGCATTCTTGTTGGTTGCTGAAACCACTATGAATTAGCGTTAACGCCACTTCCCCTTCGCTAGTTTCTTCAAAAGAAATATCCACTGAGCTCATGACGGTTTCTTCTACGCCATCTTCCCACGCCCAAGAGAACACAAGCTTCTCGTTTGCTAAGATAGTCACATATTCACCCGTTAGCGCTATTTCAACGCCGTTGGGTTCAATCATTTTTATACGGTATCTTCCGCCCTCTTTAAAGCTACTCATAATTTGCGATACCGTGCAATTACCCGGAGCAAACCATTCAGATAAATATTCAGGTTCATGAAACGCAGCAAACAAAAAGGAGATGGGCGCATGAAGGGATACATTCAGGGTAAATTGAAACATGTTAAGTCGCCTGTAAAAAAACTAGAGCCTTGGTAAGTTTAGGCGCTAGCAGAAAAGGATTCTAGGCTGTTATCGGCTATGTTCGACATTTTCTTTAGTTTGACCGATAGCGTTGCCTTATGTGAATGATTATCTTAGGGTATCCTAACTAGCAGTATCTATTCAGCGTAAACTATTTACGCTATGTATTCGGCTAATTGTAAAGGCCACCAATAAAATTTTACTAAGGCTCATTTATGTCAATTCAATCGCCTACACTCAACGTTTCTATACTCAGCAAAGATGCCAGCGCATTAGCAGAAGAAATAGCAAATGCATGGCCTGAGCCTCATGCTTTGAATATCTGCCAAGCCGTTACCACTTCTGAACAAATTAACCCAGACGAGGTTGAGGTATTACTTGCCGATCCTAATTTGGCGGCTAAGGTTATCGACCAGTGCACTGGCTTGAAGTGGTGCCAATCAACGTGGGCTGGCAATGCACCGCTTATTAACTTGGACAAAAGCGATTATATACTCACTGGCGTAAAAGGCGTGTTTGGAAACCTAATGCGCGAATATGTGTTTGCCTATCTCTTGCAATACGCACGCAATATTCCCGCATTCGCGCATAACCAGAATCATCAGCCCCCAATTTGGGAAGAAAGCCCCCGAGCGCCCCTTACGGGCAAAACCCTTGGTATTTTAGGCGCTGGCTCAATAGCTAAAGCACTTATTCCTGTGGCAAAAAGTTTTGAAATGAAGGTAATAGGCTTATCGAGAAGTGGTCAAGCGGTAGGCGGTTTCGATGACGTCTATTCAGCAACTGATCTACTCAAGTTTGCACAAGAGGCCGACCATGTGGTGAACTTGATGCCAGATACCCCCGCAACTACAGGTGTATTAAACCAGGCTTTCTTTGGCGCACTAAAGCCTCATAGCGTGTTTATCAACGCAGGACGTGGAAGTGCCGTTATAAATGACGCGCTTTTAAACGCGCTGAATAACGGCACACTACAAGCAGCAGTCCTTGACGTATTCACACAAGAACCACTACCAAAGGAACACCCATTTTGGACCCACCCCAAGGTGGTGGTTACTGCACATACTGCGGCTGTATCATCACCTGAGGATGTTGCGGGCGTATTTATAACGAATGCAATACGTTACATGGCTAACGAACCGCTTTATTATCAATTTAATTTCAATAAAGGCTACTGACGTGGGTCGGTAGCGGTTAGCTCTATACGGTCACGATGCTTTTCATGGAATTCCAGCAACAAAGGATAGTCTTTAAAGCTGTGCAATTCTCTGAATAGCACCCAATCTACCATTGAGTACAGACATATTTCAGGATACGTCCAGCCACTAAAACCACCCGCTTCCAGCTGCTTAGACAGTGTTGAAAAAACCGATTCGATACGCTCTTTTTGCAAACGAATGATGAGATTGTCTTGATTGATATCGATATCAGAGCGCTTTAATAGCATCAATTGCACGAATGAATCGTTAGCAGCATCTATCAGAGTAAGCAGATTTTCTTCCTCCCAAGATAAGGAGTCATGGTCGAGTTTACTCGCCAAATAGCTGTAAATTACTCTAGAATCGAAAATTAATTGCCCGTCGTCTTCTAGGCAAGGCACTTTTAAAGTGGGGTTTCGCGATGCAAGTAGCTCTCTGTCTTCCCCAGAGAATATTTGTAAATCGAGGAATTCATGGGGCGTGTTAGAAAGTACTACGCGAATTCTACGTACAAATGGAGATGTTACCGAACCATACAGTTTCATAGCTTCAACCTGAGTGAGTTTACTTACACACTCAGTTTAGCCATAAAATCAACGAGGAGAAAAGCACAAGACCGTAAAGGCGAGACAAGCATACACCAAGATGCGGTGTACGCCCGATAATCATTTAAACGCTGAAGCTAGCGCCGCATCCACAGGTAGTGGTTGCATTTGGGTTTTGCACTAAAAAGCGTGAGCCTTCTAAACCTTCAACATAGTCAACAATGCCGCCCACTAAATATTGTAAACTCATAGGGTCTACCACTAAGGTAACGTCATCTTTATCAATTGTCATATCGCCGTCGTTCACCTTCTCATCAAAAGTGAAACCATACTGAAAGCCAGAACAACCGCCTCCAGTAACATAAACCCGCAGTTTTAACGCAGGGTTTTCTTCTTCCGTGATGAGCGCTTTTACTTTTGTCGCCGCTGCATCAGAGAACTCAATTGGCAACGCCATTTCTACAGACATACTCACCTCTTCATTAACCATGTGCACTTGCACGCCTTCACGTACACGTATCGATAACCCAATTATCTAATACTTGAGTAACGCTATCAACTATTGGGGTGAAACTAACTGAAACAATAGCTAGCGACATTTCATTTAGCATGAAAATGATTGGCAAAATGGACACTCATGCCCGTAAGGCATACTCTAAAAAGAAACCGACGGGATTAACATGGCGCATTCAGTATCTTCTATTTCCCTTCAAAACCGTAGGCTTAGACTGCCAGAAGGCGCACAAGCTCCTGCTATTGATGGACGTGAACATTACAAACAAGCACTGAAAAGCTGGCAAAAAAAGTTACTACATGTTCAACAGGCATACTATCACCAAGGCAGGCGCGCAATCATTGTGTTTGAAGGATGGGATGCTTCAGGAAAAGGCGGCGCAATTAGAAGAGTGACCGAAAAACTCGATCCTCGCGGTTTTCGCGTTCACCCGTTCGCTAAACCTACGCCAGAAGAGCAAGGTCGCCACTACCTTTATCGGTTTCAAACACGACTGCCTACACCGGGTAGGCTTGCCATTTTTGATCGCTCTTACTACGGCCGTGTGATGGTAGAGCGCATTGAAGGTTTTACACCTAAGCCCGCATGGGAAAGAGCGTACCAAGAAATTAATGAGTTTGAGCGGCTATTAATTGATGATGGCGTGACGATGGTAAAACTCTTTATGCATATTTCAGCAGCAGAGCAGTTAGAACGCTTTGAAGAGCGCTTAAATAACCCTTACAAACGCTGGAAGCTAACCGAAGAAGATATACGAAATCGTGGCCGACGGGAGGGCTATATTAACGCCATAGAAGAGATGTTTGATAAAACCGATACTCAAATGGCACCCTGGCATGTGATACAGGCCGAGCATAAATGGTTTGCCCGTATTAGCGTACTAAAAACAATTGTTGAGGCACTGAGTGAAGGCGTAATTGTAGAACCACCGCCAATCGACTCTACCGTGGTGCATTTAGCGAAGCAGCAACTTGGTATTACTTTAGAGAAAAGTGAATAAAAGATAGCAGTTTACCCATGTCTTGTGACTAAGACATGGGTAGCACTATTTACGGCTAATTGTGGCCATAGGAGGCTTTGATTCGGTGTAATCCACCTATTCCTAGCCCTAACTCTAGCTTTCAGGCAAGGTAACGTTAAGCTCTAGCACGCTGCAATCGTCACTGCTTTCCAACTGTACCGATACTTGGTCATCTGCAATGCTCACATATTTGCGTATCACCTGAATGATTTCTTGCTGCATCATTGGCAGATAATCTGGCTCGGTACGTTTGCGTCTTTCATGCGCAACAATTATTTGTAGCCGCTCTTTGGCCATGGCCGCAGTGCGCGGCTTTTCCTTTTTCTTTAGGTAATCGAAAATACCCATTACTTGCCTCCTAGCAGGCGTTTAAAGAACCCTTTCTTCTCTGCTTCTAGAAATCTATGTTCAATGGTTTCGCCTAATAAACGGCGAACAGCGTCTGAATATGCCTGACCTGCGTTAGCTTCTAAGTCTAGAATAACTGGCTGACCTTGGTTAGAAGCCTTAAGTACGGCTTCCGATTCAGGAATAACACCCAATAATGGTATCGCTAATATTTCTTCAACATCAGCCACGCTAAGCATTTCTGCACTTTCTACTCGCAAAGGGTTATAGCGAGTTAGCAATAAATGTTCTTTTACTGGCTTACCTTGTTCAGCGCGCAAAGACTTACTTTGCAAAATACCTAAAATACGATCTGAGTCACGTACCGAAGAGACTTCTGGGTTAGTCACAACGATAGCTTCATCGGCAAAATACAATGCCATTTGAGCGCCTTGTTCAATACCGGCTGGTGAATCACAGATAATAAAATCGAAGTCTTCTTTTAACTCATTAAGTACGGCTTGAACCCCATCGATGGTAAGCGCGTCTTTATCACGTGTTTGTGATGCTGGCAGAATAAACAAGTTGTCGGTACGCTTATCTTTAATTAGCGCTTGTTTCAGCGTGGCTTCTTTATTTATTACGTTCACGAAGTCGTAAACCACGCGGCGTTCACAGCCCATGATCAAATCGAGGTTACGTAAGCCCACATCAAAATCGATGACTACGGTTTTATGACCCGCCAAGGCTAAACCTGTACTGATAGCGGCACTTGAAGTCGTTTTACCAACCCCACCTTTACCCGATGTTACTACAATAATCTTTGCCATTTTTAATTCCTTGTAGAATACGTTAACACTTAGGCGATAGGCTCAATGTGTAACGTGTCCTCTTCTAAATAGATTTGTGCGGGCTGTTTCCAGCATGATGCTTTTACGGTTTCATGCATAATGAATTGCCCAGCAATTGAAATAAGTTCTGCATCTAACGACTGACAAAAAACGCGGGCATGCACGTTACCTTTTACGCCCGCCAGAGCTCGGCCTCTAAGTGTGCCGTAAACATGAATATTTCCATCTGCTAATACTTCTGCCCCTTCGCTCACCGCAGCGGTAATCACCAAATCACCACCCTCAGCATAGACTTGCTGCCCTGAGCGTACTGGGCGGCTAATGACTTTTACTGGTTTAGTGGCAGCTGCTGGTGTCGGCACTGGTGAGGATGCTGCTGGCTCATTCGCGGCCTGCTCTTTTAACGCAGTGCTTTCTGGTTTTGTTGTTTTCAACGAGCTTTCTGTAAATTTACTTTGGCTAACATCTGCTAAGCCCAAATCGTTGATGACACTTCTAAGTGCCCCTACTTCACCGCGTACCGCCATAGGTTGAAGCTTAAAGCGTCGGCAAAGCGCAACGAGCAACTCGAACTCGGTAGCACTCAGTAATTTGACTAAATGCAATATTAGCGATGATCGAGTGAAAAACTGGGGTGCACTATTTATCTTTTCAGCAAGCTGAGATTCAAAGGTATCTGGATCAAAATCGATCACTTCTAACACGATACTGGTTAGTGTAGTGCCCTTCATGCGAAAGCATGTATCTGTCATTAATTATTCCTGAGTAATTTTTATTGCTCAACTGCCCAACCATGAGGGCTTAAAGCGAGTATGCACTCTATCAAATTCCGCTTCATCGGCAATAGGCAAGCGCTTAACAAGCGCACAACTGCTCACAAAACAACCACAATCTAACATTCCTTTGCACTAGGCATCTAGTATCGACCTAAAATTGCATTGAAAATCCGTAAAAAAAGCGTGGGGATCCACGCTTTGCATACCATTATTTTGTTCATAGCTCCTTTCAACCAGGAAATTAAAGCTCGGTTAACCGCCCTACTAAATGCCTTAGCGCTGAGTTTCAGTCAGTTTTTTAGGGTCTAATAACGATTCCAGCTCAGACCTTGGCAAGTCGGTCATCGCTTCTGCAACATCGATAACGGGCATTTTATCTTTGTAAGCTTTTTTCGCTATTTCTGCGGCTTTCGCATAACCAATGATAGGGTTAAGCGCAGTCACTAAAATAGGATTTTTCGCCAATGCTTTCTCAAGGTTCTCTTGGTTAACCGTAAACCCTTTAATGGCCTGCTCGCCCAAAAGCACACAGCTATTCGACATTAACTTGATGCTCGACAGCAAATTATCGGCAATCATAGGCAACATAACGTTAAGCTCGAAATTGCCCGACTGCCCGCCCACCGTTATGGCTGCATCGTTTCCCATCACCTGTGCAGATGCCATCGCTACCGCTTCGGGTATTACGGGGTTCACTTTGCCGGGCATAATAGATGATCCTGGTTGCAATGCCGGCAGCGATACTTCACCTAAACCAGCAAGGGGTCCTGAGTTCATCCAGCGTAAGTCATTTGAAATTTTCATTAAGGTAACGGCGAGGGATTTTATCGCGCCTGATAAAGTTACCGCCGTATCTTGCGAGCTAATTAATGCAAAGCAGTTGTCAGCAGGGGTAAATGCTATACCTGTAAGGTCAGATAGCTTACTGGCAAAGGTTTCAGCAAAGTCAGGATGTGCATTTACTCCTGTGCCTACTGCCGTTCCACCCTGCGCTAACGTTTGAATGGAGGGTTGAAGCGACTTTATTGTCTTACGTTGCTGACTAAGCTGCGCAGACCAAGCACGTAAACTTTGATCCATCCTAACTGGCATAGCATCCATTAAGTGTGTGCGGCCGGTTTTGCAATAATCAGACACTGAATTTGCTTTGGTATCGATGATATCGATTAGCTTCGTAATGGCCGGGATAAGCGATTCTGTCAGCTCAATGGCGGCACTTGCATGAATGGTAGTGGGAATAACATCGTTTGAGCTTTGTCCGTTGTTGACATGATCGTTAGGGTGGACCGCTTCCCCTTCATGTTTACCTTGTTGCTGATTCGCCAAGTTAGCGATGACCTCATTGGCATTCATATTGGTGCTAGTGCCTGAGCCTGTTTGAAATACATCTACCGGGAAGTGCTGCTGTAACTCGGGCTCATCAAGCAATGTGTCACAGGCCTGCTGTATAGCGTCGGCAGTTCCAGCATTAAGGGTTTCGAGTTTTTTGTTCGCAAGTGCAGCGGCTTTTTTAATTGTCACTAGGGTGCGAATAAAAGTAAGCGGCATTCGTTCGCCGCTTAATGGAAAATTATTAATTGCGCGTTGTGTCTGTGCGCCATATAACGCGTCGCTAGGAACTTCGAGCTCGCCCATGCTGTCACTTTCTGTTCGGGTATTTGTCATTACTGTCCCCTTAATCTGATGAAATAAACGTTACTCTACTCTTGCCTACTTCACCCTGCACGGTTTGGATCCTTATTTATCCCTTTCAACAACAGTGCATCCGTCAAGACATCGTTCAGTATCTATGATTTGTTACTACTAACGATGAGTATTGACAGGTTGCCATTAAATGATAATAATTACTATTATCATTTAATGTGATTATAGCATGATCTGATCACGTGAAAGTTCGTAGGAATTAGTACAGTGTATTAACAAAGCTCATTACGTGTGCCTTTGATAAAACCTGTTATTTTCACTGTACCGTGTGGCGCTGTACCTTATAGGACTGTACCTTTTAGTACTGAACCTTGAAGTACGACCACCTGTTGCTGCCGCCTGGAGTCGCGAGTGTCCTCCCTAACTTCAACTGAAAAAATCAGTAAATACAAAATTAGGCAAAAAACACTAATGTTAAACAAGCGCCTCTTCTTGCCGGCGTTTGTTGTCGTGCTTCTTGTTTACTCATTCACTCGGGAAGCAACCATCGCAGTTCTGTCCGATGCCTATTTCCAAGTATCAGCATTTGTTTATGCATCACTGTCTGTTTATTACATTGCCACGTTAAAGGTATCCGCTGAGGCCATCGGCGATTTTATGCGCAAGCATCCGTTTTATGAAGTAGGCTTGGCGTCCTTCCTTGGTGCCCTTCCCGGCTGTGGGGGCGCGATTATTGTGGTCACTCAATATACTCGAGGTGTCACAAGCTTCGGTGCTGTGGTTGCTGTGCTAACAAGTACCATGGGTGACGCCGCGTTCTTGCTACTGGCGCAAGCGCCGTTTGATGGCTTAACCGTAATGGGTGTTGGAATGGTGGTGGGTACCCTAACCGGCGTTGCTGTGAACCATTTCCACAATTACCAGCCACCGTCCTCAGCCAATACCCTTAATAGTACCGATCATAATGAGCAACCATCTACCACTGCCTCCTCTTTAATTGATAAACTTTCTACGTACTTTTGGCTGGTTGTGGCGTTACCGTCACTTGCCATTGCACTGGGCTTGTCGTTTCAATCGCCAGTGCATGAATATCTGGGTGTAACGGAACCTACGTTGCAACTTATTGGTGCCGTATTATGTCTGTCGGCAATTACACTATGGTCGTTAAACGGTGGAAGTACAGGTTATGCGTCGCTTACCAGAGAAGATGCTATTACGCCTCCCCCTCGCTGGCAGAGTAAAGCAGCGTTAGACACCCAATTTGTATTAGCTTGGGTTGTCGTTGCTTTTTTATTGTTTGAATTATCTATACTGTGGTTTGGACTCGATATAGGTGCCACACTAACCTCTATGGGCGCGAGCGTTGTAGGTTTAGCAATTGTGGTTGGTTTTTTGCCTGGGTGCGGCCCACAAATTTTAGTGACCAGTCTTTATTTAAACGGGGCAGTGCCATTTTCAGCTCAGCTTGGTAATGCAATTAGTAATGATGGCGATGCACTGTTTCCCGCCATAGCACTGTCACCAAAAGCTGCCATTCTAGCAACTGCCTATTCCGCTGCTCCTGCCGTAGCGGTAGGCTATGGGTATTATTTTTTATTTGAGAGATAGCGATGTCAGTGAGGCTGCTAGCAGCAAATCACTTTTGGCTAGACACTTTTGGGCAAGCACGTTCGCAAGCGCATCAAGTACAACGACAAGGCGCTATTGAGTATCGTCTAATATGCTGTCACTGTTCAATGCGTCTTCCCATGTGACCTTTTTAGCTAGATCTCCACGCCGAGAATTATACTGAAATACGGTAGTAGTAAGAGTAATTGATGTCGGTTGAAAACCATCGGGTAGCGTAAAGCTTGTATTAACGGCTTGAAAATACTTAAACCTGTACTCTATTTCTTGCGAAATAAACCCAGGGTCACCAATAGAAACCGTTAACTCCTTCCCTTCACGTTCACCTGATAAAGTGATAGCAAGTTTGCCCTTAACTAATGCTTTGTTTTGTCGCTGCTGCAGCACGACAAAACGCATTTGAAACTGATTAGGTTCTGCCAATGAGACAACTTCGACCCCTTCAATGACAAAACCATCCTGAGTGGTTTCAGGTGCCATAATTCGTTGATAAAAAGCGAGTTGCTCTTGAAGCTCAGTCTGTTCTTTTTGAAGGTTATTGAGTTGTTCCGAAATCGATTTTTTTTCTAATTCTGTTAAATGCAATGCGACTTCTAATTGATTAACCTGAGTCACATATTGATTGTTTTCACTTACCAGTAACGCAATGGTTTTATCTTGAGCGTCAACCTTCAAACTGTCGCCCTCCTCCGCTATCCGCGCTAGCTTGTAGCCAAACGCCATCATCAACAGAGATAAAGCAGCCACAAGCAATGACCACTTATAATTACCTAGGAGTTGTTTCAATTTATCGGTTGTCATGAATAGTTTTTGATTCTTAGTGAATGTGAGCCAGATACATTAAATTTCTTAACATTATGAATTTCAAGTGTTTGTGGTAAGCTGCTTATACCTACGATTTCTCTACTGTATCACAACATGCGTTTGCAGGCTTTACGACAAGAAGTGGCTCACCCGAGGACGTCTATACAACTTTGCCTCTTGGGTATTGTGGGCGGCGTAAGCGCAGCATCGTTGATCATCATGTTTCGACTTTGCGTGGAGTGGCTTCAAGCATCAGGTTTTGGCGCACTGCGGGAATGGTTCAATGATGAATGGCCCGTTTGGTTTCTCATGCCCTTGCTTAGCGTGCTGTGTATTTTGCTTATTGCCTATATCACGGGCTTTAAGCACTACCGAATGGGTATTCCCTTTGTCATACACCGCGTAAAATATTACTACGGCCATATTCCCTTTCGCACCACCATTAATCAGTTCTTCGGCGGCATGTTGGCACTAGCGGGTGGCTTCGTGGTAGGCCGCGAGGGTCCCTGCGTTCATTTAGGTGCATCGGCCAGCAGTTTCTTAGGTCAATGGCTAAGACTTCCCTATAACAGCATTCGTATTCTCGCCGGTTGTGGTATTGCGGCGGGTATATCCGCTTCATTTAATACTCCGTTTGCTGCGGTTATTTTTGTCATGGAAGTGGTATTACGAGAATATAAAATACATATATTTGTGCCCGTTATGCTTGCTGCTGCGTGTGGCTCGGTGTTAACCCGTATCGTATTTGGGCAAGTGAATGAGCTTTCATTTTTGTCTTTTACCGCATTTAGTCAGTGGATGTACTTATACCTTATTTTGCTGGGCGTTTTACTCGGTATGCTCGCTACATTATTTAATAACCAACTTATGCGGGTAATGACCTGGTTTAGACCTGTCCCCATGGTGTGGCGACTCATGCTGGCGGCGCTAATAACAGGCACAGTGGGTATGTTGTTGCCCGAGGCGTTAGGGGCGAACTTTATTGATGTTGAAACCTTATTTGCCAGTAACCCAGAAACGCTTTTACTGTGTGCCATTTTAGTGAGCAAAGTAGTACTGGCTGTTTTTGCTATTGGACTGGGTATTCCCGGCGGAATTATCGGTCCTGTGATGGTTATCGGTATGCTTGCAGGCGCGGTACTGCTAGTGCCATTGTCATACTTTATCGACGTGCCTGAGTTTACTAATAGCTTTGCCTTATTGGGCATTGCAGGCATGCTTACCGCTGTACTTCACGCGCCTCTCGCCGCCTTATCTGCGGTAATGGAGCTATCTTACAGCCCTGAAATCATCTTGCCCGCCATGTTGGTTATCGTGCCTGCTTATGTGACATCAACACAGTTTTTCGGCAATCGGTCGATTTTCATTCGCCAATTAGATTATCAAAACTTACCCTATGCCATCTCTTCTATTCGTGAAGCCCTTGAAAAGACTGGCGTGCTAGCTGCATTAAGCAAAGACTATAAGCTTTTTCATGATGCTCCAGATAAGGCACTTGAAGACTATTTATCGAAAAATCCAACGAAAATCGTAATTCAACAATCAAATTTTGAAATAGATGTGCAGTATCGTCTGGTCCAATATAATGTGAGCTTAGAGCACGATGCTAATGCGCTTAGTTATCACGAGATGGAAGGCTTAAATGCCCAAAGCACGCTCCATGAAGTATATGAGCATCTTAAAAATATGCGTTCTGGTGCGGTTTATATTTACGATCAGGAACTAAACGACATCATTGGCGTTATTACCTGGAATATTTTGCAAAGCTTTTTACAAAAGGCACAGTATTAACAATGTACATTTTATGGTTTAAAGCACTTCACATTTTTTTCATGTTGGCGTGGATGGCAGGAATTTTTTATCTTCCTCGGCTGTTTGTTTACCACGCTGAAGCCACGTCGCAAGAAGTGAAAGACCAGTTTAAAGTAATGGAAAGAAGGCTGTGGTTTTTTGTTACCCCGTTCGCTTTTTTAACCTTAGCGTTTGGCGTCGCACTTATTGTAAGCTATGGAAGTACGTGGTTTAAAATGTCGGGTTGGCTGCATATTAAATTTATGCTTTTACTTGCGCTTTACAGCTATCACTTCTATTTGTTTAAGCTAGTAAAGCAATTCTCCCGTGACGAAAACCGTCACAGCGCCAAATTTTACCGCATTATTAATGAAGCACCGGTACTGCTTATATTGGCTATTGTTTGTTTAGCAATACTAAAACCTTTATAAATTCGATAGGCCGTGTTACCACGTAATACAGTTATGGATTAACCATTAAATAACCTAAAGGAAACTACATGGATGATAGTAACCAACATTTAAAAGATTTGTTATCGCAAACTGATTTAGCGTTTAAAGCGTTGATGCGCCAGCCGGGCTCTAGTGAGTTAAGTAATGCTTACGACAACGCTAAAGCAGAGTTAGACGCCTATATGAAGTCATTGCGCAACACGCTTTCTCAGCGCAAACAGCTGCAACGCCAGAAAGCACGTTAAGGAAGTTTCATAAAGGTTTCAAACTGGTTGGGTAATGCTGCGCTCAGTTCACCAGCCAGAGCAATATAATCTTGAACCATCGCAGGGAGCTGCTTCCACAATAAAGGTAAGTTTTCTTTTAGCTGTTGTGCTTGGCTGGGATTACGATACTGCAATGCCAGTTTAACATTCGCCAGGGTAGTAAATAACTTTAAGCAACGAGACAGTCGTTTCTCTGGGGTATCTGAGCTACCACTGTCTTCACGATAGGCATCTTTCGCACTTAACTTTCCCCACGCCTGTTGCCAGACATCTTCCAGTTGCTGGTGCACGTAAAGCAATCCTTCAAGCCATTGAGCTAATTCAGCGGGTATTTCAGGAGCAGTATCAGCTTGCCCTTCTGAATACTCACAGCGCATTGGCATTAAGGGTTTCTCGTCCGTCATACACTGCAGGTGAGCCCTTAAGTTATCCATCAGCACATCCGCCAATGCATCTACATCTTCGTCTACCAGCGCACTTGACGAGCTTTGTATCATCCATGGCATCCACTGCTCTGGCATAGGGATTTCTGGTGACGCTGCAACTGCGAATATCATACCGTCGGCTTTATAAGCGCTAGGTAGCACATGCGTTAACTTGCCCTTTTCAAACACAGGCAAAAGAATATCGATGGGACGCGCCTTTTCTGACATTAAAAATTCCTACAAGCGGTTGAAATGACCTATTTATTACCTGTACCCTTCGCGCCCCTTTTTATGTTGTATTAAAAGCGCGATTAACGATTGCTTTCAATACACTGCAACATAGTAAGCCAGTAGCGATGGAGTTAGTCTGCGTGGTTGCGCAATGGCTAACCTATTGTCATGATAGCAAAACTAAACTAAGAGTGACTGCAATGGCAAAAGATAAATCAGGATATATTATCGCGGCCGCCTTCATTGGCCCAGGTACAGTAACAACGGCGAGTCTAGCAGGCGCTAACTTCGGTTTTCATTTGGTGTGGGCGTTATTGTTTTCAATTTTTGCCACCATTGTATTGCAAGATATGGCTGCTCGCTTGGGGGTGGCAACGGGCAAAGGCTTGGCATCAGCGATGAAAGACATGGTATCGACGCCGTGGCTAAAAATGCTATTCATCGCCTTAATTGTCAGCGCAATTGGTATTGGGAACGCCGCCTATGAATCAGGTAACCTTACCGGCGCCGCCATTGGTCTGGATGCTTTTTGGGAAATTGGCACGGGCACCTGGGCACTTATTCTTGGCGCACTTGCCATAGCTCTACTGTGGACAGGCAGCTACTCATGGATAGAAAACGTTCTGGTGTACCTCGTATTTATCATGGCTGGCGTATTTTTCGTTACCCTGATAGTCGCTAAACCCGATATACCTTTAATGTTTAGCCAGCTCCTTCAACCTCAGCTTAGCGCAGACTCTATTACTACCATTCTTGCGTTAATAGGCACCACCATTGTGCCTTACAATTTATTCCTCCATGCAAGTCTTGTGGCGAAGTCATCTAATAATGCAGACAAAGCTAATGCCATTAAGGGGTGCCGCAAGCAATCGGCAACCGCCATTAGCATGGGTGGCTTAATTACCCTTGTTGTAATGGCCACGGCCATGATGGCATTTTTTAACCAAGCGGCTACGATGGATGCGAGCAACATGGGTGAGCAATTAAAACCTGTGTTGGGCGATAAAGCCCAATGGTTCTTTGCACTAGGCTTATTTGCGGCAGGGCTAACCAGCGCGATAACTGCGCCACTTGCGGCTGCATATGCAGTTTGTGGAGCACTTGGGCTGTCTGATAACTTGAAAAGCAAAGGGTTTCGCACGGTGTGGCTGGCAATAATTGTGTGTGGCGTTGCCGTTGCTGCACTCGGTTTTAAACCCTTGCCTGCTATCTTATTTGCTCAAGCTACTAACGGATTATTGCTGCCTATTATTGCTATCTTTTTATTAGTGGTGATGAATAAAAGCAACGCACTTGGTGAATTCAAAAACACCCCATGGAGCAATTTTGCAGGCGTTCTAGTGGTATCTGTTGTGGTGGGATTGGGGCTTTACAAACTCACCAGCTTATTCATATAAGTTACACGGCATTCAGCCACAAAAAAGCCCGTTATGCGATAAGCAAACGGGCGTTTTTATATGCTATGTTTAGTGAGTGGCTAACTGGTCGGCTACATAGCTAGACGTTGTAGCACATCGTTGAGCATCAACTGGCTACAGCCGAAATTTATTCGAAAGTGATCGGCTTTGTGAAAATCTGCACCAGGAGAAGGGCCTACGCCTTTTTCTTCTGCCCACGTTTGTACATTTTCAACCCCTAAACCGCTTGCGTCTACCCATGCTAAAAACGTGGCTTCTTGCTTCAACATAGATAGCCCATCTATGCCGTTTATCGTTTCATACACGGCATCACGGTTAGCGCGCAAATACTCAAGCTGAGCACTATGCCAATCATCACACAGCGTGAAGGCTGCCTCGGTAGCCGCTAATCCCAACACATTGACCCAAGGTACAATACCCGCAGCAGCACCGGTAAATTGCTGCCGGAGTTTAGGGTCTGGAATAATCGCAAACGAGGTACCCAAACCAGCAATATTAAAGGTTTTGCTAGCGGCCATTAAGGTAACGCTGTTGTTGGCTAGGTTCGCTTCACGTCCAGCCGGAATATGCTTAATTCCAGGCTCTAAAATCAGGTCACAGTGGATTTCATCAGAACATAAACACACGTCATTGGCGTTACAAATATCAGCAACCCGATCTAGCTCTGCTTTGGTTAATACCGAGCCAACTGGGTTCATCGGATTACAAAGAATGAATAGCTTACATTTAGGGTCGGCAGCATGGGCTTCTAGCGCTTCAAAGTCTAATGTATAGCGGCTCTCTCCCGACTTAGTGTCAATCACTGTGCCTATATCGATGCGCTCTAGTTCATTTAATTTTGGTGCTGCTAGCAAAGGCGGGTAATTAGGTGTTTGAATAAGCACCTTATCGCCAGCTTCACAATAAGCTTTACAGGCAACGTTAAACGCAGGCACAACGCCTGGCGTCCACACAATCCACTCTGCTTTCACCTCCCAGTCGTGCTTGTCTTTCAACCAACGCTGGATTGCACTAATCGCACCTTGATGTTGACCAGGTAATACATAGCCCAAATTGCCATGCTCAACTTGTTCAGAAATTGCATCCAATATTGGCTGAGCGCATCGAAATTCAGTATCGGCAACCCAAGCAGGAATAATGTCCTTACCTATATACTTTTGCCACTTAAACGAATAGGTATCTTTACGAGGTGGGGTTTGGTCAAAATTAAACGTCACACTTACATCCTGTTGCCATTACATTATGAGCACCAGTGTAATAATTCGTAAGCATATAAACTAGCGCTGCTTAGACCATTTAGGACTTTTTTATTTGTTTGCTAACGCCCTTGAATGCTTTACTAAGGAGTAGCTAGTTATTCGCTTACGCGACTTTTAGCATTTGCTAGCGCTACGGACTTGGCTTTTGCGGCCAGGGAGTCCATTTGCAAGGGTTTTGCTAAAAAACCAGATACACCTAACTTGCGCGCTTCCATGACGAGTTCTTTATTGGGATCACCAGTGATCAGTAAAAACGGAACAGATAAGTTCGCCGACCGGCATGCCTTTAACAAACTTAATCCGTCATATTCTTTCATGACTTGGTCGCTAATAATCAATTGTAACGTGTCTGGCGTTTGTTGAAGCAAGAATTCACGGGCAATTTTACTTCGGCTAAACGGGTAAACCGTCGCCGATAAACGGGTTTCTAATGCATCGGTAATAAGATCGAGCGTAATAACATCGTCTTCAATAACTGCTACAGAGAACACGGGCTTTGCCTTTTTAATTTCATTAACTTGATGATAGAGGCCAAAGTCGATGTTGCCAACTCATCTTTCGTCGACATTTTGGCAAAAACGTGAGCATAAAAAAACGCCAGCTTGAAAGCTGGCGTTTTTGAATCATCTTAATGCATTTGAAAACTAATTAAGTCATCAAAGCGGAGGTGATTACTTTTTCTCGCGTGAAGAACGCTTACGTTCGTTTTCAGTAAGTAACTTCTTACGAATACGAATAGATACAGGCGTAACTTCAACTAATTCGTCTTCATCAATGAACTCAAGCGCTTGCTCAAGCGACATCTTGATAGGCGGAACCAAAGTTTGCGCTTCATCAGTACCAGAGGCACGAACGTTAGTTAACTGCTTACCTTTAAGGGCGTTAACAGTTAAATCGTTATCGCGGCTGTGAATACCGATAACCATACCTTCGTAAACTTCTACACCGTGACCGATAAACAAACGACCACGCTCTTGAAGGTTAAACAAGGCGTTAGTTAGGGCTTTACCGTTAGCGTTAGCAATAAGAACACCGTTCTTACGCTTACCAATGATACCGCCTTTGTATGGGCCATAGTGATCAAACGTATGATAAAGCAAACCTGAACCAGACGTCATCGTCATGAATTCTGTTTGGAAACCAATCAAACCACGGCTAGGAATAACGAAGTCGATACGTACACGGCCTTTACCATCTGGAGACATGTTGGTCATTTCAGCTTTACGCAGACCAAGTTGTTCCATGATAGAGCCCTGATGCGCTTCTTCACAGTCTACCGTTAGTGTTTCAAACGGTTCTTGTGTTTCGCCATTCTCTTCTTTAAGAATAACTTCTGGACGTGATACTGCTAGCTCGTAGCCTTCACGACGCATGTTTTCAATAAGGATACCCAAGTGAAGTTCACCACGGCCTGATACGCGGAATTTATCCGGATCTGGCGTTTCTTCAACACGAAGTGCAACGTTATGTACTAGTTCGTCGTTCAAACGCTCTAGAATGTTACGTGAAGTAACATACTTACCTTCTTTACCAGAAAACGGTGAAGTGTTTACCTGGAAGGTCATAGTAACTGTTGGTTCATCAACAGATAACGGCGTCATCGCTTCTACTTGGTTAACATCACAAATAGTGTCAGAGATTTTAAGCGAACCTAAACCTGTGATTGCGATAATATCGCCAGCGCTTGCACCTTCAACTTCATGACGTGCTAGACCAAGGTAACCATATACAAGGCCAACTTTACCGTTACGCTTCTCACCTTCAGCGGTAACAACAGTAACTTGTTGGTTTGGCTTAACAGTACCGCGTTTAATACGGCCAACACCAATTACACCTACATATGAGTTGTAATCAAGTTGAGAAATTTGCATTTGGAATGCACCAGTGGCATCTGCATCTGGAGGCGATACTTGGTCAACAATCGTTTGGAACAATGCGTTCATGTCTTCAGCTGGCTCGTCGGCGTCTAATGAAGCCCAACCATTTAGTGCTGATGCATATACAACTTGGAAATCTAACTGATCGTCAGTTGCGCCAAGGTTGTCGAACAAATCGAATACTTGATCCATAACCCAATCAGGACGTGCGCCAGGCTTGTCAATTTTGTTGATAACAACAATTGGCTTCAAGCCTTGAGCAAATGCTTTTTGTGTTACGAAACGCGTTTGAGGCATTGGACCTTCTTGCGCATCTACTAGAAGCAACACTGAATCGGCCATTGACATTACACGCTCTACTTCACCACCGAAATCGGCGTGTCCTGGAGTATCTACGATGTTGATACGGTAGTCATTCCAGTTAATAGCAGTGTTTTTCGCTAAGATTGTGATGCCGCGTTCTTTCTCGATGTCATTCGAGTCCATCACGCGCTCTTCTTGCTCACCGCGAGTTTCAAGAGTGCCTGACTGTTGTAACAGTTTATCAACCAAAGTTGTTTTACCGTGGTCAACGTGAGCAATAATAGCAATGTTACGTAATTTATTAATATCAGTGGTATTCATCTAGGGAGCCTGTGTAAATCATTACATGATGTTAAGCATGCATTAGATTTGTTGCAAAAAATGCAGATAGTAAATTTTGCGCGGATTGTACAGAAAAACCACGGCGTTTGCGCACCTTTTTTTTAAAGGGAGGCATGTTTTTCACTATTATAGTCTTTGATTAACGAATTTATTACTTTCGAGCCCTGTTTTCGGTGGTAAGTGAAGACAAGTTAATCTAGGCTAGCTTACGGCTACCTAAATTTAATTTGCACCAAAATATAGCGATTAAGCACCATTTGTGTGCAACACCATTAGTCATTCCGTTATCCTCTTGCTGCTAAGCCAGCAAAATTGGAATCACGATAGATGGCATGAAAATCGCTTTTAGTTTTTCCACTGTTGGGATGAAGCTGATCATTCCGCATTTTTACATTAAACCTGGAGGACACGATGTCAGTAGAAAAGGCATTAGAGCTGATTAAAGAAAGTGAAGCGAAATTTGTTGATTTGCGTTTTACTGATACTAAGGGCAAGGAACAACACGTATCGATTCCTGCCGCTACGGTAGACGAAGAGACATTTGAAGAAGGTAAAATGTTCGATGGTTCTTCAATTGCTGGCTGGAAAGGCATTAACGAATCAGACATGGTACTTATGCCTGATCCTACGAGTGCGGTAATCGACCCATTCGCAGAAGAGACTCAAGTAAATATTCGTTGTGACATCTTAGAGCCTTCTACTATGGAAGGTTACGAGCGTGATCCACGTTCAGTTGCGCGCCGTGCAGAAGAATACCTAAAATCTACCGGCATTGGCGACACTGTATTCTTCGGCCCAGAGCCAGAATTCTTCCTTTTTGACGATGTTAAATTCCACACAGACATGGCCGGCTCTTTCTACAAAATTGATGCTGCTGAAGCAAAATGGAACTCAGGCGCTGATTTTGAAGGCGGAAACATGGGTCACCGTCCTGGTGTTAAAGGCGGTTACTTCCCAGTTCCTCCAGTAGATTCAGCGCACGACATTCGTGCTGCAATGTGTTTAGTAATGGAAGAAATGGGCTTAGTTATTGAAGCACATCACCATGAAGTTGCTACTGCTGGTCAAAACGAAATTGCTTGCGAATTCAACACACTAGTAACGAAAGCAGATGAAATCCAAGTTTATAAGTATGTAGTACATAACGTAGCTCACGCTTATGGCCAAACTGCTACATTCATGCCTAAACCACTTGTAGGTGATAACGGTTCTGGTATGCACTGTCACCAATCAATCGCTAAAGATGGTGTAAACATCTTTGCGGGTGATAAGTATGCTGGTCTTTCTGAAGAAGCGCTTTTCTACATTGGCGGTATTATTAAACACGCTCGTGCAATCAACGCTTTTGCAAACGCATCAACAAACTCTTACAAGCGTTTGGTTCCAGGGTTTGAAGCACCGGTAATGCTTGCATACTCTGCGCGTAACCGTTCTGCATCTATCCGTATTCCATACGTAACGAGCGATAAAGCACGTCGTATCGAAGTACGCTTCCCTGACCCAACAGCTAACCCATACCTTGCTTTCTCAGCAATGCTTATGGCTGGCCTTGACGGTATTAAGAACAAGATCCACCCTGGCGATTCTATGGATAAAGACTTGTACGACTTACCACCAGAAGAAGCGGCAGAAATTCCAACCGTTGCTAGCTCGCTAGAAATGGCACTAGAAGCATTGGATAACGACCGTGAATTCCTTAAAGCTGGTGGCGTTATGACTGACGACATGATTGATGCGTACATCGATCTTAAGTCTGAAGAAGTAACTACGCTTGCCATGACAACTCACCCAGTTGAGTTCGATATGTACTACAGCGTTTAATTAACGCTTAAGTGCTTCAATATACAAAAGCCCGCTTATGCGGGCTTTTTTTTATGCTAAAGCTTTTCTACTATATAAGTAAGAAACTATGAGTGGGTCTCCCTATTGAATATTTATCCCTACATTGTGTTGCTTATGGTGATGGTGTTAACTCCCGGTAAAAGCCATGGGCAAAGCACATCAAATGATCCTGAGGTGTCTACCACCACAAGCTCTCCTGTGTACAAGGTTAAGCAGGCTGACGGCACTATCCTTTATACCGATAGCCCCTCACCGAAAAGCGACACCGTTGAGTTTGATGC
This sequence comes from Alteromonas lipotrueae, assembly GCF_019249255.1. Classification (NCBI taxonomy): domain Bacteria; kingdom Pseudomonadati; phylum Pseudomonadota; class Gammaproteobacteria; order Alteromonadales; family Alteromonadaceae; genus Alteromonas; species Alteromonas lipotrueae. The sequence continues at coordinate 198,314 of NZ_JAESDJ010000003.1, forward strand.
TAAAACACAGAATGTAGTGTCCAGTCCCTCAACACCTAAACCCGTTCTGGCTCAAACAACTAAATCGAAGAAAGTAGCCTATAAAGTGGTTATAGCCTCTCCGGCCCCTAATGCCACCCTTCGAAACAATGCCGGAAACGTCACCATACGTGCGAACCAACCGACTTCAGTGAAAGCGCCTCGCTATCAATTAATCTTTGATGACGCCCTATTGCAGAGCAATACAACAGGCGTATTTACCTTAAATGGCATAAATCGGGGCGAACATCAGTATAAGGTTGAGCTCACAGACAATAAGGGCAAGACTCTTGCATCCTCCGCACTACAAACGCTGTTTCTGCATCAAGCTTCAGCGTTAATAAATAGCAACTAACGTTCGAAAGTAGCGCAAAGCCCGCACCATAGCGGGGAACAGAAAAAAAGTAACACCAATTCTGTGCCTACAATTTTTGCCGATACGTTACAATGCACCTATATAGTGCAAAGGAGATAAGCTCGGATGCAATCAACCGAGTTAGACACGCAACAATTTTTGAACAGCCTGAATACTGCGCTTGTAATGGTGGACGATAGATTAAATATTGTTTATGCCAACCACGCAGGGGAAGCGCTATTTGAAACAGGTAGAAAGCAACTATGCGGCCATCGTCTTGACGACTTTTTTCTGCCTGGAAATATCGATACCACTCGCTTACGCGCAGCGCTAAGACACGGAGAAGACTTTACCGAAAATGAAATTCGCCTGTGTTTTAGAGATAACCGCAACGTCATGGTTGATTTAACTGTCACGAACTTGCAATTAGAAGAAGGGGCTAGGCTGCTATTTGAAGTAAAAAAAATAGACCAGCAAAAAAGAATATCCCGTGAAAATTTACAAAACGCACAACATTATGCAGCTCGTGAACTTGTTCGTGGGTTAGCTCATGAAATTAAAAACCCATTAGGGGGCATTCGCGGGGCGGCGCAATTACTTGAGAAAGAATTGAGTGAAGGGCACAAAGAATTTACCCAAATGATCATTGAGCAATCTGATCGACTACGTAATTTGGTCGATCGCTTGCTGGGGCCAAATTCACTTCCCAGATTCAATTGGAGTAATGTACACCAAGCGTTAGAGCAAGTTAGAAGCCTAATGCGGGTTGACTCAGAAACCCCCATTACCATCATTCGTGATTACGACCCGAGTATTCCGCCGTTAATGATTGACGCTGATATGATTCAGCAAGCCGTATTGAATATTGTCAGAAACAGCATTCAGGCGCTAACCGAAAGTGAAACGCCCAATCCTCAGATTCGTTTAGTAACACGCATTGAAAGACAGATGACAATTCAGGGACACCGCCATGCGTTAATCGCTAAAATTAAGGTCATAGACAATGGCCCAGGCATTCCCTCAGAAATAAAGGACACGCTTTTTTACCCCATGGTGAGCAGTAAGCAAAATGGTTCCGGCTTAGGGTTATCGATATCGCAAACATTGATAAACCATCACGGCGGAAAAATAGATGTAGATAGCCACCCTGGGCACACCGAATTCGTAATTTATATTCCGATAGACCGCAAGGAGACAGGCAATGACGAATGAGTCAGTATGGATTGTCGATGACGACAGTTCTATTCGTTGGGTGCTTCAAAAGGCCTTACAAACAGCAAGCATCGGATGCTTGTGTTTTGAAAACCCACAAGATTTACTCCTTCAGTTACAAAGCGGTCAAGCGCCGGAAGTGATTATATCTGATATTAAAATGCCGCAGATGGACGGAATGACACTCCTAAACGAAGTGCATGCAACCCACCCTATGATGCCCGTAATTATTATGACGGCGCATTCAGATTTAGACAGTGCGGTAAATGCCTATCAAAAAGGGGCGTTTGAATATCTCCCCAAACCTTTTGATATTGATGAAGCGGTAACACTCACACAGCGTGCGTTAGCCCATGCAAGAGAGCAGTCGAAAACGCAGCAAGCCCCTCAGGACGATCCAGAAACAGAAATTATCGGTGAAGCACCCGCGATGCAGGAAGTTTTCCGTGCAATCGGCCGATTATCTCGTTCATCAATTAGTGTCTTAATTAACGGCCAGTCAGGTACCGGTAAAGAGCTTGTTGCCCACGCTTTGCATCGCCATAGCCCGCGCTCTAGCAAGCCTTTTATCGCACTTAACATGGCCGCTATTCCAGCTGATTTGGTAGAGTCGGAATTATTCGGTCATGAAAAAGGGGCGTTTACCGGTGCACAAAATGCTCGCCAAGGCCGCTTTGAGCAAGCTGATGGCGGTACCCTTTTTCTTGATGAAATAGGTGATATGCCGTTAGACGTACAAACTCGACTTCTTCGTGTTTTAGCCGACGGACAATTTTACCGAGTGGGCGGCCACCAATCTGTGGCAGTAGATGTGCGTATTATTGCTGCAACCCACCAAAACTTAGAAAAGCGTGTGGCTGACGGAAAATTTCGTGAGGATTTATTTCACCGTTTAAACGTTATTCGTGTGCACCTACCGTCTCTATCTGAGCGCCGTGAAGATATTCATTTATTAGCGCGTCACTTCTTACGCCGAGCAGCTAAAGAGCTAGATGTAGAAGCAAAAAGCTTAAGTAAAGATGCCGAAAAGCTGATGGCTCAGCTTCCTTGGCCAGGTAACGTGAGACAACTCGAAAACGTATGTCGATGGCTAACCGTAATGGCCAGTGGACAAGAAGTTCTGCCAAGTGACTTGCCGCCTGAAATCCACGGTGACAGCAGCATAGAAAAGCCCGCCGCCGAAGCGGGAGATTGGCCAGATTTACTCGCCCGCTGGACTGACAAGCAACTTCGCGATGGCAGATACAATATTCTGAATGACGCTATGCTTACGTTTGAAAAGATTATGTTAGAACGTGCCCTTCAGCATACTCACGGCCATAAGCAAGATGCCGCTAAGCGTTTAGGTTGGGGGCGTAATACCCTTACTCGCAAATTAAAAGAGCTAGGTATTACGTAATTCAAGGTAGGTTTTAAGCGCTACAAATACACAAAAGCCCGCTTTATTTATTGTTAAATTGCGGGCTTTTTTATGCTTGTTGAAAACAAAAAATATGTTCGTAGCTAATCGGAGGCTAGCCGCCCTTTTTCAACAGACTTGTCATAGCTTGGTTGAACAACCTAACCCACTTCATGCTAAATTGGCCTTTAGCGCTTCGGTTAATTTCAATAACCGCCTCTTTCTTGGATAGTTGCTTATCTTCATTATGAGCCCGGGAATGTGTCATTGCATCATAAGTATCAACAATAGCTAGTAACTTAGCGCCATCACAAATACCTTCCTCTTTCAGGCCTAATGGATAACCGGTTCCATCGGTACGCTCATGATGCTGCATCACTATTTTACGGGCCAAATCCCATTGATCTAAGTGCTCTAGCAAACGAGAGCTTTTATACACATGGGAGCGCATTAAGTTAAATTCTATATCAGTTAACGCTTCGCTTTTATGCAATAGCTTTAATGGCATGAAAGCCATACCAAAATCATGCACATAACTGGCTACGGCTAGCTGAGACTCATCAATAGGTTTACCCGCTGTGCTGTTAATGTATATCGCTAACTTAGCTACCCTATCCCCCCTACCAACCCAAAAATTCGAGCGTTTCTCAATGGTTTGCATGAGATCGCGAAAGAAAAGAACATCCAGTTTCTTTTCACTACTCATGTCTTTAGGTATACCCGACGTTGCCAAAGTAGGCGGTTTTATTTGAATATTTTCAGGGTTGTTGTCGTCGGTGATCACGTCTAGCGCTGGGTTGAGTAATAATACCGCTTCGGTGAGGCGTTTCTCATGTTCATCACCATTATCCGGCGTAATTCGACTTATCGCCATGACCAACTGTTGATGCAAGGTATCGTCATATTCGGCTTTTCCTTCAGCCATAACAGCTTCTACAAATGCCTTGACCCTATCCATGGTAAGTAATACCAAGTCACTCATGGTACTGGTATAAGATACTTGCCCTTTACGTAAATAGTCGAGTAAGTCTTCCACATGTTGAAGCAAGGGGATCATGGGTGAAAAATTCACTAACCCAAGGTCGCCTTTAATCGTATGGATTGAACGGAACAACGCACGTTGCAGTTCATTGTCCTCTGGACGAAGCTCTAATTCGATTAATGTCTGCTCACTCGATTCGTAAAGCTCATTAATTTCTTCCATTAAGTCACAAAGAATATCTTCTTCGAGGTCGTCAGGTACAAATGTCTGCATTATAGATACCGGGTTGGTGAGGATGAGGTTGCACTTTCTCTTATTGTAAGATGCTATCGACCAAGTTACCTCATACTAAAGTTAAGTATTTTATATTAACTTGCCCATTTTGAACGTATTTCTAGCTATTCCATGGCAACAGAACCGTTAAAGCATCTATAATAGCTCATCGGACAAGTGTACGCTGAAACTTACTTTATACTTCGCGCGTCATTTATATTCAGGAGCCACTTTGATAGCTTTACTACGCGTACCTACGCTTTTACTCACCTTCTTGCTAGTTAATATAGCCCTATTTGCAGTATGTATTTTTCGCCCGTTCCATAAAGATAATGTGCATACGGCGGGTAAACTTTATTCGTTAATGTCTTACGTAATGGGTTTAAAGGTGATTGTTCGAAAAGACCCGGCGGTAGACATAAAAGAACCCTACGTGTTTATTGCTAATCATCAAAATAGCTACGACGTGATGACGATTTGTAAAGCCGCATTACCCGGCGTTGTCACCATTGGCAAGAAAAGCCTTAAGTGGATCCCGATTTTCGGTCAAATTTATTGGCTATCAGGTAATATCCTCATCGACCGGAAAAATTCCGGCAAAGCCCGAAACACATTAGATATTGCAGCCAACCGTATAGCTAAAAAGCGTACCTCTGTATGGTTCTTCCCTGAAGGAACACGAAGCTACGGACGCGGTTTATTGCCTTTTAAACAAGGCGCATTCCGACTGGCGAAAACCACCAATGAACCCATCGTCATGGTTACTGCGAGTAACCTACACAACAAAGTAAAGTGGAATCGGTGGGACAATGGCGTAGTACTTATCGATATTAGTGCGCCTGAAGCCCTCACCGACGAAAAACCAATTAAAGCATGGATGCAGTATTTCAACGACCAGATGAAAAACAAGATGGCCCAGTTGGATGCTGAAGTCGCTGAAATGGAAAAAAGCAGGTAAACTTGCGAAAAATGATTGAGGTTTTGCTTTATGAGTCAGTTTGATGAAAGAGAAGAATGGTATTCCTTCAATGAGGAAACCATAGAAGCGCTACTAGAAGACGGTAGCCAAGCCGATGCTGAATACACCATTGAGCATCACTTTGCGAGTAACGACTTCGACAAGCTAGAAAAAGCGGCGGTTGATACGTTCAAAGCGGGTTTTGAAGTCACTGACGCAGAAGAGTTAATGCTTGATGATGGCGGCACAATTTTTTGTTTCGATGCTATCATTGAGCGAGCGTTAGACCTTGAAAAACTCAATGCTGATTCCGATACCTTACTTAAAATTGCTGACAAGCAAGACGTTCAATACGACGGCTGGGGTACGTATTTCATGCCCCGCGGCGATGATGAAGATGAGTACGAAGACGACTACCTAGAAGATTGATTCTGACAGACTCATCCCTTTACTCAACAGAACATTAAGGGTGGCTTCAGTTTTTGTTCATCTTATTTAATCAACAATGGCACCTGTCACTATTGATTAGAAAGGATGTAAACAATGAAATCACCCATTCAACCCTTTGCTAAGTTCTGCCTATTAGCGCTATTGCCTTGCTCGTTGATCACTACTTCATACGCGGATCCAGTGTCATCCAATGACCCTGTTTCTGTAGAATCAACAGAATATCGCTACGGCGCCGTTTACTCCCCAGCTGAAGCGTCCACTAAGGCTGCAATTAACGCGACCACCAAGAATGCCTCTACCAGTGCCATTAACGATACAAAAACTGGCGTATTGGAATCACCTTCGTTGGCTGAGAAAAAAGCGAAACGTGAAAGCCTTTTTAGCGGCACGAGTAAATCCTATGCCGAAGCACAATCTACCACACTATTGCCCGATTACTGGATTTATGACAGTTGGGTATCTTTAGATACTGATATCGATTATGACGGATATTATTCTGAATTTACCGTTGAGTTCGATGCAGATACCGCTTACGACAGTGCCCTTGTATATGGGGTTATTTACTTAGGCAGAAACGATCGCTATGAGGCCATTCATGTCACCTCTGAATTTGTGCTGTATGGTGAAGATTCCTCAGATGCATTTGTGGTAGAAAGCCGCCTGCTTTCAGGCTTTCCCGCTGCAGATTATGATGTGCTCATCGAACTATATGATGCCTATTCCGAGCAACTGGTCGCTTTTTCTGACGGCTATGATGATGCCGACCTTGCTTATCTAAGTTTAGAAAGTGATAACCATGAGTATATCTACGAAGATACGGTCATAGTGGTTGAGGAACACGGCGGCAGCACGACTATCTTCGGTTTACTATTCATCGCCTTTACTCTAGTGGCGCGCAGGTTGGCTCGGCACTAGCAATTTACTGTTTACCAAAAAGACTTTCATTGAAAGGCGGCGCTTTATCCTTTTATCACTATACTAAAGTAGTAGAACAAAAAATAAGCATTATGCAATATGATTTGGCCGCATAATGACTTACGAAAGTGGCTACCGGTTGGCAGCTACATCGATATGTTAAGTCTAGATGGTATACGTGCGATGAAAATTGAAAATGTAAACCTGATCAACCTTTTGGAACATGCGCATATTGGCGTAGTGATACATTCTTGGGATTCGCAGATTGTTTACGTGAACCCTGCAGCTATGAAGCTATTTAAAACGTCACTTGAACGTTTACAAAGCCGGCATCTGCTAGAAGATGGGTGGGAGTTGGTAGACAGGCAAAATCGCCGTCTTCACCCCGACGAATATCCGGTAAACAAAGTGACGTCGCTAAATGTCTCGATTACTGATGAAATTATTGGCTTAGTCAATGATAACAGCGGAGAGATCTGTTGGTTAAATGTCAGTGCTTATCCGGAAAAATCCGAGGGTGCAGGTTTTGTGGTGGTTTACTTTACCGAAATCACCGAAAAAATTGCAGCGTTTTCATTCCTCGATATTGTGCAAAGCGCACAAGATATGATTATTGTTACCGAGGCGAAATCAATCGAGGGACCTTTATCACCCAAAATCATTTACGTGAACGATGCCATTTGTAAGCTTACGGGATATTCTAGAGAAGAGCTAATGGGTGAAACGCCACGGATTTTTCAAGGTACACTGACAGACAAAGAAGCTACCTCTCGCATTCACTGTGCACTTGCAGAGAACAAGCCAATAACGGAAACACTACTTAATTATACTAAAACCGGCACCCCCTACTGGGTTGAAATGAGTATTTTTCCACTCAAAAATCAGCTGGGAGAAGTCACCCACTTCGCTTCGGTCGAGCGAGACGTAAGTGCCGTTAAGTTTCACGCCGAGCAACTGAATAACCGTAATTTTGAGCTAAAGAGTATTCGAGAAAATTTAGAAGACTTGGTAACTCAACGTACCAGAGAGCTTCGTAACGTTAACGTGAAACTTGAAAAACTCGCTTATTTTGACCCTCTCACCGACATTCCGAATAGGCGTGCCTTTGAAGAGGCACTAGATAAATCTACGCACTTTGCTCATCGCCACGGCCATTCTCTATTAATCGGCATTGCCGATGTTGACCACTTTAAGAAAATCAATGATACCTTCGGTCATGCGTTTGGTGATGATGTATTAGTGGCTGTTGCGAAGTCAATGAAACAATTTTTCCGCCAAGAAGATGGTGTAGGAAGAGTAGGCGGAGAAGAGTTTGCTTTTTGTATGATATTACCAGGCTCCCATGATCCTAAGAATATTCTTGATAGACTCAGAAAGCGGGTTGAATCAATTTCAAGCACGCTTCCTGCGCTAAAGGGTTATGAGGTAACTATCAGTATTGGTGCTTATTATGTCAGCGAGGTAAACCCCACTGAAACAAAAGAGATGATGAGCAAGGCTGATGAGGCGCTGTACCGCGCTAAACGGGAAGGGAGAAATCGGGTTAGCTTGGTAAGACAATATAAAACGGAATCCAATTCACTCAATTAGTGGCACAACCTAAACGAGTATGATGAATTCATTTTTATCGTTCTTTGGTCTAAAGCTTCGCTGGCTTTGGCAAATAACTTGGTAAATATCTAAAATCGATGCCAGAATAAAAATATTATAAAGAACAACTGGAACCGTTCTAATGCCACCCAGCCAACGTTTATCTTCTCGCCCTCGGCGTAGTTTTATCAAAGGAGCGGCTGCGCTGGGAGTATCTGCCGGAGTAGCGCCTTTTGCAATAGGAAAGCCAACACCAACGTTAAGAGTCATGGGTACCCATGTCACGCTGCAAGAAGAAATCCGTCAACACGCCATGGCTGATTTAGGCATTAATATTCAATTTCAGCCTGGTGGAAGCGCCACCGTACTTCAAAGAGCATCAATGGACCCTAGTGCCTTTGATTTATATGAACAGTGGTCAAACAGCATTAATGTTTTGTGGCGTTCAAAAGCTATTCAGCCGATCGAAAAGAAAAAACTTACTTATTGGGATGAAATAAACGATTTAACCAAAACAGGTAAAGTAACAGAAGCAGCACGACTAGGCGCTGGTGATGCTCCCCATAAAATTATTAACGTACAAGCTGATGGTAGTTTGGGTGTTGAACATACAGACACCATTAGCTTCCTTCCCTATGTGCACAACGTAGATTCTTTTGGCTACAATACGTCGCAATTTCCTGAGCAACTTAAAAACCAAGAGGAAAGTTGGGGGTGGCTGCTTGATAGCCGGTTGTCTGGCAAAGTGGGGATCGTGAATGACCCCACCATTGGACTTTTCGACTTAGCCTTAGCTGCACAAGCAAAAGGCTATATATCGTTTGAAAATATAGGGGCAATGACCACACAAGAGCTAGATAACTTATTCAGTATTCTTATTGAGTTATCCCAATTAAATCACTTCAGTGGCTTTTGGACGTCGGTGCCTGAATCAGTTCAATTTATGAAAAGCCAACGTGTCTCTATAGAAAGCATGTTCTCTCCTGCGGTATCAGCCTTAAACAGCCAAAATATTCCAGTTAAATTTGCCGCTCCCAAAGAAGGTTACCGAGGCTGGCATGGTGTAATGTGTTTATCCTCCGCCGCACAAAGCAGGAGCAAAGATGTTGCTTATGAATATATGAATTGGTGGTTGTCCGGCTGGCCAGGCGCATTTATTGCTCGCCAGGGCTATTACATCTCTAACCCAGAGCGCTCCGCAAAGTATTTGTCGCAAGCCGAGTGGAATTATTGGTACAAAGGCTTACCTGCAAGCGAAAGCCTAAAAGGTCCTGCAGGAAAGGTTAGTGTTCAAAAAGGTGAACAGCGCTCAGGTGGAAGCTATGAAGATAGGTTTAGTAATATTGCGGTATGGAATACGGTCATGCCTACCTACGAATATAGCCTCCAAAAATGGTATGAATTTATTACGTCTTAGCCAAATTGGCTAAGTCAAAGGCACAATAGTAGCTATGCTGACCTCGATTCGAACGCAACTTATTCTCGTATTAATTGCTTTAGTCGCCCTGCTCTTAGTACAAGGGTATATTGCTAGGGAGAACCAATCTGTTTTAAGCCGCGGTATGGCGGCCTCAAGTCGTGCTGTGGTTGATGTGGGCATAGTGAAAGAGCTCGAAAGAGACGTTATCGACCTACAGCGTAATGTACTTATCTACAAAGAAAATGCGAGTCAATCTGCGGTAACGCGATTCGAAAGGTTGATGCTCTCTATCAACAAAAGGTTAGAAGAGCTCGCCGATCCTGTTACTCAAAGCGGTGAAATTGACGATACCTATGTGCTGTCTCGAATGCATAAACATCTTAGTGCCTACCAAGAAAATTTCCGACAGGTTATTGATGCTCGTTCAAGAAAAGACGATTTAATCATTGATGGGTCATTGTCAGATTTGCTGGCAGTTAAGCGCTTATTTGATACTGCAAACGAGAACTTCACGCTTCCTCAAGGTACCATCGATAAACTTAACTTCCATATTGCTATGGCGGAAAACGCAATCCTTCGCTATCTGATGAAGCCTGATATGGCGTTAATTACTCAATTCAATGAAGCTATTACTGCAATCAAAGCTATCACAATAGACAACCAGACACTTCATAGCCAAGTTAATGATTTACTAGAAAAGGCAGAAGCAGACTTATTCAAGCTGACACAAATCACCCAAGGGAATTTGTTTTTGGTTAATGTCGTTATGGCAGGTTCAGCGAATGAATTTTTATATTTAAGTGGCGAACTTGCCAACCAAGTAACGTCGAAAACCGAATCTATTGCTCATAACACCTATTTGGTAGCGCAAGAAACACGACGTAATGGTGAGATATTTTCTCTGGTCTCCATTCTACTTACCCTCACCGCTGCCATATTTACGGCCTACCGTATCTTAGGCCCTATTCGCACCATTACCGAAGTTTTCAATCGGCTTTCTGAAGGCCAGAATATTTCGAGTATTCCAGGCAATAGCCGTAACGACGAAATTGGGAATCTTGCTCGCGCTGCCCATGTATTTAGTGACAAAAACAAGCAAACGGAAAGCTTACTATCGGAAGCCCGTGAACTAAATGGCAGGTTGGCATCTTTAAACTCAGAACTCACTGAAAGTAAGATAAAAGCAGAGCGAGCAACCGCCTCAAAGAGTATTTTCTTAGCCAATATGAGCCATGAAATTCGCACGCCCATGAATGGTATTATTGGTTTAATAGAACTTGCTCAGCAACATCCAGTGCCTGATATTGTAAGTGGTTATCTTGATAAAGCCGCCTATTCAAGCCAAATTTTAATGAGTGTTATAAATGATATTTTAGATTTCTCAAAAATTGAAGCCGGCAAACTTAAAATTGAAGAAGTCAGCTTTTCCCTTCATTCGCTATTCGATAACCTCATTGCTGTTATTGCCCTTAAAGCCAAAGAAAAGAACTTAGCCGTTCGCTTCATTGTGTCACCTTCCATTGTGCCGCAAGTTATTGGCGACCCGCTACGTATTGCTCAAATCATAATGAATATTGGAAGTAATGCGGTGAAATTTACCGAGCAAGGAGAAATCTGCATTCGGTTTAATGGCAGTATTAACGATAAAGGTAACTTACTCTCCCTAACAATGATCATTGAAGATTCAGGTATTGGTATGAGTGAGCGACAACTTGCTCGTATTTTTAACCCCTTTACTCAGGCGGATGACGCGACCAATCGCAAGTATGGGGGAACCGGCCTGGGTTTAACCATTGTAAAACAACTCACCGACTTGATGGGTGGCTCATTATCAGCCACTTCAGTGGAAGGAAAAGGCAGTACCTTTACTATATCGTTGCCTCTTCGTGTATTTAAGAATCAGCCTGGTATTTTTGACCTTACACCTCAGTTGCCCACGTCCAGTATGTACTTAACTTCTTCGCCTCTGCTACCAGATATCTATCAGTCGATAATACAAATTAGCCAATCCAATATCATGGACATTAGCGCCGCCCAATCGCTCGATGCTCTGCCTAAACACCTTATTGTTGATATTCCTAGCTTTAGTGTGTTTAAGGAAAATGTCCGCTGGTTACACGAGTTAGCAGCGCAAGGAACTCATGTTGGCTTGATCATGGATACCGTAGGGAGTGCGCTACAAGATAAGTACAATAGCCTGTGGAAAGGCCCGCTTATTATGCACCCCTTTACGCCTGCACAATTTGAACATTTCATGTCTATGGTAGTCAGTAATGAAACACGACAAGCCACAACCAACAGTGCGGATGTTATTGAAGATGTTAGTTTAGAAGGACATATCTTGTTGGTTGAAGATAACAATATAAATCAGATTGTTACCGGTGAAATGCTTAAAATGTTAGGGATTACGTTTGATATAGCGGAAGATGGCAATCAAGCGGTGCGTAAAATAGAAAACGCCCCCCATTATGATTTAGTATTGATGGATGTCCAAATGCCCGTAATGGATGGCTATGAGGCTACAAAAGCCCTAAGAAAAGCGGGCTTTACTACCCTTCCCATCATTGGGCTCTCGGCCAATGCCATGAAAGAAGATAAACAAAGCGCTATCGATGTGGGCATGAACGACTATCTCACGAAGCCAATTAAACGCAAAGCTTTGGTTGATATGTTAAAGCTGCACATGAAACATTAAAAACGCAGAGATTCTTACACTTTGCACCGTTTCCTGATTGACGGCCAAACAAAAAGGGTTGTCTTTCGACAACCCTTTATCAATTGGCTTGCTAGCCCTGGCTTATTAAGCCGCTCCTTAAATAGCGCACCTATAAAGCAGCAATAGTCTCGTATTGCGCTTTTAGCTTTTCGAGTTGCTTCTCACCTTCTTCCAGCTTACCGCGCTCTTTCTCAATCACGGCGTCTGGGGCGTTACTTACAAACTTCTCGTTACCCAGCTTTCCGCGTGTACGTGAAACGTCTTTATCCACTTTATCCATGGCTTTCGTGATACGCGCGAGCTCGGCATCTTTGTCGATAAGACCCGCCATTGGAATTAGTATTTCCATTTCACCCACTAGCGCCGTTGCGCTCGCTGGTGCTTCTTCACCGTCTTTTAGTATCGTAACAGTCTCGAGCTTAGACAACTTGTCTAGGAAGGCTTTAGCAGCCTCTAAACGGCGGCTATCTTCAGCACTTACGTTTTTAAGTAAGGCATTAAGCGGTTTGTTTGGAGATATATCCATTTCGCCGCGAATATTACGAATACCCACGATGAACTTCTTCACCCACTCAATATCAGCAAGTACTTGCTCATCTTGTTTAGCGGCATCTTGTACTGGGAATGCTTGCACCATAATGCTTGCATTCTCTTCAACCTGAAGCGCGCTTAATGGCACAACACGCTGCCAAATAGTATCGGTAATAAATGGCATTAACGGGTGCAACAAACGTAGCAAGTTTTCCAATACGTTAATTAACGTATGGCGTGTACCACGTTTTTCAGCTTCACTGCTGGCTTCGTTGCTAAGTACTGGCTTTGTAAGTTCTAAGTACCAATCGCAGAACTGGTTCCAAGTAAACTCATACACAATATGCGCAGCAATGTCGAAACGGTAGTCTTCTAATGCTTTTTCAAACTCGACGAGGGTTTGTTGGAACTTAGCCCAAATCCAGCGATCAGCAATGCTTAATACCATTTCGCCGCCATCACGGCCTGTGTCATGCTCTTCGGCATTCATCAGTACGAAGCGTGATGCATTCCAAATTTTGTTACAGAAGTTACGATAGCCTTCAACCCGCGCCATATCAAAGTTGATATCACGGCTGGTGGACGCCATTGCAGCAAAGGTAAAGCGAAGTGCATCTGTACCATAGGCATGAATACCATCAGGGAATTGCTTACGCGTACGCTTCTCAATCTTTTCAGCTAGTTTTGGCTGCATCATGCCTGAGGTGCGTTTCTTCACTAGCGTTTCTAGGTCAATACCGTCAATAAGGTCGATAGGGTCAAGTACGTTCCCTTTCGATTTTGACATTTTATCGCCGTTCTCATCGCGGATAAGACCGGTAATATAAATATCTTTAAACGGAATTTGGCCGGTGAACTTCTTCGTCATCATGATCATTCTAGCCACCCAGAAGAAAATAATATCGAAGCCAGTTACCAATACCGATGAAGGCAAGAAGGTTTCTAGTTCAGGCGTTTTTTCAGGCCAGCCCATGGTCGCGAACGGCCATAGTGCAGATGAGAACCAGGTATCGAGTACATCATCATCTTGGCGAAGCGCAATGTCGTCGCTCAAGCTGTTTTTAGCACGCACTTCTGCTTCAGTACGACCCACGTAAATGTTGCCGTTGTCGTCATACCATGCAGGAATGCGGTGTCCCCACCACAACTGCCGTGAAATACACCAATCTTGAATGTTGTGCATCCACTGGTAATAGGTTTTGTTCCAGTTTTCTGGTACAAAACGAATCTCGCCGCTTTCAACCGCTTCAATAGCAGGCTTGGCAAGTGATTCAACCGCAACATACCATTGGTCGGTAAGGTAAGGTTCAATAACCGCGCCGGTTCTGTCGCCGCGAGGCACTTTAAGCTTATGTGGTTCAATTTTAACGAGTGCGCCCTGGGCGTCCAAGTCGGCCACAATTTGCTTACGTGCGTCGAAACGGTCTAAGCCGCGATAAGCCTCTGGCGACTCATCATTAATTTTCGCATCATCAGTTAATATATTGATCATCGGTAGGCTATGACGCTTACCCATGTCGTAATCGTTAAAGTCGTGGGCTGGGGTTATTTTAACGCAGCCAGTACCGAACTCTTGATCCACATAATCATCGGCAATCACTGGAATTAAACGGCCAGTAATAGGCAGCTTAATATCTTTACCAATATAAGCTTGATATCGTTCGTCATCAGGGTGTACCGCAACAGCGGTATCACCTAACATGGTTTCTGGACGAGTAGTAGCAACCACTAACTCACCACTGCCATCAGCAAGTGGGTAGCGCATGTGCCACATGTGGCCATCTTCTTCTTCGTTTAGTACTTCTAAATCTGACACTGCGGTGTGCAGTACAGGATCCCAGTTAACCAAACGCTTACCGCGATAAATTAAGCCTTCTTCGTGAAGCTTCACGAAAGTTTCGGTTACCGCATCAGACAACTTGTCATCCATGGTGAACACTTCACGAGACCAATCAGGTGATGTGCCTAAACGGCGCATTTGCCCTGTAATAGTGCCGCCACTGTGCTCTTTCCATTCCCAGACTTTTTTGATGAAGTCTTCACGACCTAAGTCATGACGAGTCTTGCCTTCTGCATTTAATTGGCGTTCTACTACCATTTGGGTAGCAATACCCGCGTGGTCGGTGCCCACTTGCCATAGGGTGTTGTCACCCTTCATGCGGCGATAGCGGGTTAAGGCATCCATTATAGTTTGTTGAAAACCGTGCCCCATGTGAAGGCTACCGGTAACATTTGGCGGTGGAAGCAAAATACAATACGGATCGCCGCTGCCCGATGCTTTAAAAAGGCCCGAATTTTCCCATTTTTCATAGCATTGCTGCTCAATGGACTGTGGTTCGAAGGTTTTATCCATTACTTACTCTCGTTGTGAAGCCCGATTTTGATGTGATCACTACGCAGTTTTCTTAAACTGCATATTACATCCGGCTTGCTGGTAGTTCTTATATCGCACCCGCGCAGCCTGTTTGGCTTCGTCGTCTACGGGAACAAAATCGATAATTTGGCGATGTTGATTTGGCGAAGGCACCATGCCCGAACCAACATTAACCACCATTTGACGGCGGGCAACCTGCTCGGGTTGCCAACAAATTTCCACCGGTGTGCCGCTTTGTGGCCCTTCGCCATATAGGTTGTGGGGAACAAAGCGATTGGCTGGCAATTGCCATAAAAATTCATCAACTTCTTCGGCTTGCTTTTGCGTATCGCATAACACGCTTATCTTTTGCTTGTTGGCAAAAGCATCTGCAATAAGTTCGCTCGCGCGAGACGCCACACTGGTGTCGCCTGCGCTCAGTTGATAAAACACGACTTGAGGCATCGTGCGTTAGTCCTCTAACTTAGTGCCAGCGCGGTTCATTAAGAACTGCGATAACATAGGAACAGGTCGCCCTGTTGCACCTTTGTTCTTGCCACTGCGCCATGCAGTACCAGCAATATCTAAGTGCGCCCAATTATATTTCTTGGTGAAACGAGACAAGAAACACGCTGCCGTTATACTGCCTGCCGGACGACCACCTAAGTTAGTCATATCAGCAAACGGGCTTTCAAGCTGTTCTTGGTAATCATCCCACACTGGCAAACGCCATGCGCGATCTGAACTTTGCTCAGACGCATTTAGCAGTTCATGGGCAAGCGGGTTATGTGTGCTCATTACACCGGTAGCATGGTGGCCAAGCGCAATAATGACGGCACCGGTTAAGGTAGCCACGTCAATCACCAGCTCAGGCTCGTAGCGCTCAACGTAGGTTAACGCATCACACAGTACCAAGCGTCCTTCTGCATCCGTATTTAATACTTCAACCGTTTGCCCTGACATGGTGGTTAAGATATCGCCTGGGCGATAAGCCGTACCATCTGGCATGTTTTCACAGCCAGCTAGCACACCAATAATGTTTATAGGCAGGTTTAGCGCTGCAATGGTGTGCATGGTTCCTAGCACACCAGCTGCACCGCCCATGTCGTATTTCATCTCATCCATGGCTTCGCCAGGCTTAATTGAAATACCACCTGAGTCAAACGTAAGACCTTTACCCACCAGCACAATAGGTGCTTGATCGGCTGGACCACCACGATGGTGCATAATACTCATCATGCTTTCGTTCGCAGAACCACGACCCACGGCTAAATAGGCTTGCATACCCAGTTCAGCCATTTGTGTTTCATCTACTACTTCAGCGCTAACGCTGTCGTACTGGCTGGCTAAAGACTGGGCTTGTTCCCACAAATAGGCAGGGTTACAAATGTTTGGCGGCATGTTAGCCACATCTTTGGTTACTTTGGCACCGCGTGAAATGGCTAATCCGTGCTCTACTGCACGCTCACCCACGGTGAGTTCGCGACGTGTAGGTACGTTAAATACGATTTTACGCAACGGACGACGTGGCTCACCTTTCTTGGTTTTAAGTTGCAAAAAGGTATACAAAGAATCTTCGGTAGCTTCTACGGCTTGACGCACTTTCCAATAAGTGTCGCGACCTTTAACGTGTAATTCCGTTAAGAAACACACCGCTTCCATCGAGCCCGTTTCGTTTAGGGTAGTAATGGTTTTGGCAATAATTTGCTTGTATTGGCGCTCATCAAGTTCGCGCTCTTTTCCGCAACCAACTAGTAATACGCGCTCACTCAGTACATTCGGTACATGGTGCAGCAATAGCATTTGCCCGGCTTTACCTTCTAGGTCGCCGCGGCGTAATAAGTTGCTAATATAGCCTTCACTGATTTCGTCTAGTTGTTCAGCCACCGCGGTAAGGCGGCGCGGCTCGAAGACCCCGACAACAATACAGGCACTGCGTTGTTTTTCCGGACTGCCACTTTTTACACTAAACTCCACGATATCACCTCGTTTTTCGTCGTTTAAGATTTGCATGCTGACTAAATTCACATAACGTTTCGCGCTGCTTTATGTTTTAATACGCAGCCATACTTGCATGCTAGCTGCGAATGACGCAATGTTGACGTAAATTATGTCAATTTTGCTTCGCCACACCATGCAATTAATTTTATGATTGCAGGCAAAACTTGTAAAAACGGTAAGTTTACTCAAAATTGTGGTTTCTTTCACTAAAATTCCAAAGTTTCCGGTAGGACTGAGATGTTGATATTCCGCTATTTGCTTAAGGAAACCCTTAAGTCTCAGTTAGCCATATTTTTCATTCTAATGGCGATATTTGTCACCCTTAGATTTGTACGTGTACTCGGTGATGCCTCAGACGGCGATATACCAGCAGGACTAGTACTTGGCTTTCTTGGGCTATACGCCCCTATTCTCGCATCACTCGTGCTGCCCATAAGTGCTTATTTAGGCATTATGCTGGCCCATGGGCGACTGTATGTAGACAGCGAAATGACTGTCATGCGTGCATGCGGTATCAGTGAGTGGTACATCACCCGCGTGATGTTGTTCTTATCGGTACTCATTATGATAGTAACGGGGGCGATTACCCTCTATTTTGCCCCTATGGCGGCTGAAAACGAATACCAACTGAGGGAAAAAGCCCGAAACGAGGCAGGTCTTTCTGCCATTATTCCTGGTCGATTCCAACAAACCGGTAATGCCAAAGCAGTTATTTTTGTTCACGACATTGATACGGAAGACCAATTGCGCCGCGTGTTTTTATCGCAAAATAAAACTGAAAATGGTGAAAATCAGGTTCAAGTGGTTTACGCGCAAACAGGGCAAGTAGCCAGTAACCCTGATGGCACCCGAAACTTGGTGTTAAAACAAGGGGTGCAGTACGAAGGTCAGCAGTCGCAAAAAAGCTACCGCAAGGTAGAATTCGATGAATACCAAATTCAAATAGCCGATAAGCCTGCAGAGGAAGCAAGACGCAAGGTTAGCGTTTTACCTACTACCGAATTATGGGGTGACGAATCAATAGAAGCCCGCGCAGAGTTGCAATGGCGTATCGCTATTCCTCTTTCGTTGCCCTTCTTGATACTTATTGCGGTGCCCTTGAGCGCCGTTGACCCCCGCCAAGGCCGATTTGGAAAAATGTTCCCGGCTATACTGCTCTATCTTGGCTACTTCTTATTGTTATTAGCCAGCAGACGGGTACTAGAAGACGGCAAAATCCCCCCTCAACTTGGATTGTGGTGGGTGCATACCATCATGCTGATAATTGGTGTTGCCTTGATTGTGCGAGACAGAAAAACAGGCACCCAATTTAGGGCCTGGATATTGGGGAAAAAGTAGATGTTTAAAATCCTCGATTTATATATTGCTCGCACGCTGTTAGGCACGGTAACCGTTACCTTATCGGTCCTCATTGGGTTAAGCGCACTTATTAAATTCGTAGAGCAACTGCGTAAAGTGGGTGAAGGCGACTACGACATGATGGTGGCGTTCCTTTACGTAGTCCTAAGTTTACCAAGAGATTTAGAACAGTTTTTCCCCATGGCAACCCTGCTCGGAGGATTAATTGGTATGGGTGTACTTGCCAGCAACAGTGAGCTTGTTGTTATGCAAGCCGCGGGCATGAGTAGATGGAATATTATTGTCTCTACCATGAAGTCTGCCACCATCATGATTTTACTGGTGATGGCGGTGGGTGAATGGGTAACCCCGTTCAGTGAATCAAAAGCAAAAGAAATTCGCACCGAGGCCATTTCAGGCGGAAGTTTGTTCTCTTCAGAGCAATTGGTTTGGGCCAAAGACGGCGAGCACTTCGTGAGTATTGGTGAAGTATTAAGCCGCGATTCACTAAAAGATATCAACATTTTTGATTTTAACGACGACCTTTCACTTGAAAGTATTACCTATGCTAAATCGGGTAATTTCGATGGTAGTGAGTGGCGCTTAAGCGATGTGGACGTTACTCGTTTTAGTGAAACCGCGGTAACGTTAGATAACGAAAAAAGTATGCAATGGAACTCGACATTAACGCCAGATAAGTTGAGTATTGTTGCGGTAAAGCCTGAGGCCCTATCTATTTCTGGACTATTGGATTACGTGGGCTATTTAGCCAATAATGGGCAAGATCCATCACGTTATGAATTGGCATTGTGGCGCAAAATATTACAACCTGTTTCGGTAGGGGTAATGCTATTAATGGCCTTGTCGTTCATCTTTGGGCCACTGCGCAGTGTTACTATGGGTGCCAGGGTGATCATGGGCGTACTGACCGGCTTTGGCTTCTTTATTTTAAATGAAGTGTTTGGGCCGCTTAGTTTGGTATATCAAATTCCACCGTTCTTAGGCGCTTTGCTACCTAGCCTATTGTTTGCGGCCATCGCCGCCATCATGCTGAGAAAGTAGCGTATTTTGAGTCGTCTAATTTTAATCGCTTGAATTAAGCGTTTGGTTGAATCATCAGACGCAATAGGCTCCGCCGTTTCAACACTGGATACAAAAAAGGGAAGCCTAGCTTCCCTTTCTTATTTGTATTAGCGCTTTTGCTTACCAGCTTTTGTGATCGTTACTTTCTTTAGTCAATTTAAGCACTTGAGTTTGCGCCAATCTATCTTGCAAAGACTGCTTATGCTTAAAATCAAACAATACCAACAACGTGCCTAAGCCCCCTAATGAAGCCACTAAACGAATGAGCAAACGCGGCCATGTCATAGGCGCATCTACGGTGCTGAAGATACGAAGTCGCCATGCACGCATACCCAAGGTTTGCCCACCTCGCTTCCAAAACCATAAAAAGAAACCAACCACCCACAAGCCAACCCATATTTGAATCAGTAACTTGTACCCAGTAGATGCCTGAATTAATTCAGCGGGTTGCTCGTAGCCTTGCAAATCCAATATACCATTTGAAAGCAGTACAATAAGCGTCACTATTACCACCATCGCCGCACACATACCTACCGCAACGGCCACTAGCGTATCGTATATCATGGCAGCTAAACGACGAATAAATCCTGCGCGCTCCGAGGAAGGGGTTAATTCGACAGCTTCATTTTCGGTGAGTTTTTCACGCTTATTCGCTTTTTTTGCATTGCGTGCAGCACGTGACGCTTTGTTGTGACTTTTGTTCAAAATACTTCCGATACAGTTCTATACCGCGCTAGTGTGCCACAACCCAGACAATGCATAAATAACCGATAGTGAAACAGGGCTAGTTTTAATACTTAGTATTGTGAATCGCTAAGCCATTACCGGTTAGAAATAGCGTGTAGGGTGAAGAGCACAAAGAATATTTATACTTTTTGCATCTAATTAAAGACGGCAAACGTTTAATAACATGTAAACACAAACAATCGATCGAAAAATTCTTGTGTCTATGCCCTGATCAGAGTTCCGAAGCTTAAGGCCATTTAATTTCTAAATGCCATTTATGGCTCGGTAAAGAAGGATACTTTATGGAACATGAAACCTTGTTTCCCCTACTGTGTGAAACAGCGAATGGCAATAAAGCCGCTTTTGCTGAGCTATATAAATTAACTAGCCCTCAGCTATATGCTGTGGTGTTAAAGCTTTTGAAGCGGCCGGAACTAGCCGACGAAGCTACCCAAGATGCGTTTATCAAAATATGGCATAACGCTGGCAGTTACCAACGAGGTAAAGGTACTGTGTTGACGTGGATGGTCAGTATTGCTCGCTACCGTGCATTAGATTTAATACGCTATCACAATCTGAGAAATGAAGTATCACTAGATAACGAAGCGCCTCAATTGGATGAGTCTTCTAACACCGTTCGGATGAATACCGAGCAAAATAAATTAGCGGAATGTTTGGATGAATTGGATCAATCCCAACGCCAAGCAATCCAATTGGCTTATGTAAATGGACTATCCCATCAAGAAGTTGTGAACCATTTGTCGTCGCCTCTGGGCACTATAAAAAGCTGGATTAGACGTGGCCTTCAAAGCTTACAAAGGTGTTTGTCATTATGAATTATTTGAAAGAAGAACGGTTAAACGCACTCGCGGCCGAATATGTGGTGGGCACCTTACGTGGCAAAGCACGTCTGCGCTATCAAAAACTATTGATGCAGTACCAAATTGTAGGTGAAACCACCGCCAAATGGGAAGAATACTTGGTAGGCTTCTCAGACGGCATAACCCCTGTAGAGCCACCTCACGGTGTGTGGGAACAAATTCAGCACCGTCTTAATCACGGCAATTCAACAAAACCAGTGTCGAACGTTGTTGAATTTGAACAAGCAAAGCAGGCTAGATGGCGTTATCTCTCCTTTCTGTCTACCGCTGCTGCAATGATATTTGCGGTACTTCTTGTAGTGATGATACCGGTAGCCGATGAAGAGATTTCTCATGTTGCTGTTGTAAATAACGCAGACAATACGCCGCTGTGGGTAATAGAAATATCTGAATCTACCATGGATGTAAAAGTGACCAGCGCATTTGCTGCTATTACCGATAAAGATTATGAGTTATGGATGGTGCCTGAAAACGGCGAAGCCCCTATTTCCTTAGGCTTATTACCCGAATCTGGACTTGAGCATCTTGCAACCAATGCCATATTACTCAACGGTAGAATCGCGGCACTAGCCGTAAGCTTAGAAGCGCCAGGCGGCTCAAAAACCGGTGCACCTACTGAAGTGTTATACATAGCGCCGCTAGTTTCTGTGTAATAGAGAAGACATTTCTAAAAAAGTACTTTTGAAAGCCGGCATTCAAGCCGGCTTTTTTGTGTATGAAAAAAGTATTTTAAATAAAAGTAAAATAGTTGCATCCAACTGTGCATCCGAATCGTTTGGCTTTATGAACTCACTCACTAAGAGACATAATATGATTTCGATTAAACGTTCAGTAGTTGCAGTTTCTTGCGCACTTATTGCCGCAGGCGCAGTGGCTTCAAGCCACCGTGAAGCGCCTAATATTACTCGTCACCCTGCTTTAGATAGTACCGACTTTTATGCATTTAACAGCTACGAAGAAGGGCGTGAGGGCTACGTTACTTTCATCGCAAATTACATTCCACTGCAAGATGCCTACGGCGGCCCTAATTATTTCGCCATGGATCCTAACGCGCAATACACCATTCATATCGACAGCGATGGCGATGCAGTAGAAGACGTTAGTTTTGTTTTTGAGTTTCAGTCTATGCTTGCAGCCGAAAACGAAGGTATAGCGTTACCTATCGGCGCAGCAGGCGAAGAAAAAATGGTGAAGGTGCCATTAAAGAACATTGGCCCTGTTAGCGCAGACGACCAAAGCGCCGCTAACTTCTCAGAAATGTATAGCTTAACTATGGTTTCTGGCGATATGCAAAGTGGTGAGCGCACTACACTAACGCCAAGTGCTGGCGATACGTTTACCAAGCCTCTTGATTATATCGGGAATAAAACCTTCACGAGCGAAGCCGAATATGCTCGGTATGCAGAAAGCTTTATCTATTCATTCTCGATACCGGGCTGTAATGACATGGCAAGGGTATTTGTGGGCCAGCGCAAAGACCCTTTTGTGGTAAACCTAGGTAAAACCTTTGATTTGGTTAACTACGTACCGGTTGAAGGCGACAGCGCCCCGGGCGCAGGTGATGGCGGTGGCTTTCCAGGCGGGATTACCCAAAGCGATGATAACGATGACTTAGCCGATAAAAATGTGACCTCAATTTCTGTTGAAGTACCTTCAGCGTGTGTTACGGGCGACGGTAATGGCGTAGTTGGCACTTGGACAACAGCCAGTCTTCCACAAGCACGTATCCTAAACCCTGATGCTACCTTTGCATCGCCAGAAGTTAATGGCGGCGCGATGACACAAGTATCTCGCTTAGGTAGCCCATTAGTTAACGAGCTTGTTATTGGTATAGGCGATAAAGATACGTTCTCTAGTGCACACCCAAGTGATGATGGTCAGTTCGCTGATTATGTCACCCACCCTGCCCTACCAGAGTTGCTGAATATCTTATTCAAAGATGCGGTTAACACTACGTTAGGCACATCAATAGAAACGTTAGCGCCAACTAATTTCCCAAGAAATGATTTAGTTGCCGCCTTTTTAACTGGTTTTCCCGGAGTTAATCAACAGGCCTCAGTAACCGCGTCGGAAATGCTTCGCTTGAATACGGGTATTCCAGCAACCCCCGCGGCTGAACAGTCTGCCTTTGGTGTGGCAGGTGACGATTTAGCCGGCTTCCCTAACGGAAGGAGACCTGGCGATGATGTGGTAGATATTGCCCTTCGTGTTGTGATGGGTCGATTATGTTACCCCATCCCGGTGAACGGTGAAGACACTAACCTTGGCTTGTGCGCAGAAGAAGACGCCAGCGTAGGTAATGTTCCTTTTACTGATGGTGCTCCTGTGGATGCAAGCATGACTGATGCCTCATTCCCTTACCTTAAAACACCTATTGCGGGTTCTGAATAAGGAGTGAAGATTATGAACAACGCTCTATTGAAAGGTATCGCTTTAGTAGGTGCACTCAGTGCGCTTACTGGGTGCTTTGACAGTGACGACGGTGATAACACGCCAGAAGTAAACGAGGGGCCGGTAGCGGAAGATGCCATGTTTACCACGCAAGCAGATATCGCATTTACTGAGATGCTAAGCGCAAACGATGCTGACGGCGACATGTTAACCTATTCGCTAGCCGACGACAGCGCAAACGGAACCACAACGGTCACCGCAGATGGCGATTTTACCTATACACCTAATGCGCAATTTACGGGAACTGATTCCTTTGTTTTCAGTGTATCTGACGGTGTGAATGATGCTGACATGGGCGAAGTGACTATCACCATCGAAGCGCAACAAGTCTCGTTTTCAAGTTATACCAGAGATGCTTTTAACCAAGAAGCGACTGATACCCCCCTTCCCGTCAATGGAAGAGCGTTCACGCTGGATGCTGAGCAAAGCAGTTTTGATGATTTGCTGCCTCAGCAGTAAATAGCCGTAGCGCCAGGGAAGGCGCTGCTTTTTCTTAAGATTGTTGACTTTACGTTTATCTACCCTAGGAGTTTATACTATGAAGTTAATGACTCGGCTTATCGCACTTAGCGCTTTGTCTACATTATGCTCATCGGCGCTGGCATTTGATGATACAGCGTCTCTTAGCGGCACATCAGGCGACATTCCTAGCAATAAAGTTATTGCCACATGGAGTGCACAACCTCACGCAAAAATGACCATAGCACAAGCGCAAACAGCGCTTAATCAAAGCCGTTATCCCGATGCTACAGGCAATGAAAGACAACAGGTGATTCGCTTCATTCATTATCAAAAGCAGCAAAAAGCCCCCCTTTCTGCTAGCGCGCAAACACAGCTAATGGTATTAGAGGCCAAAGTGCTACAAGGCACACATCAATTTAGCGAAGCTGAGGCTATTTTAAACGAAATAAATACACCGCTTTATGCACCGGCTTTATTGCTATTAGCTGATATTAACATTCAACAAGGTAACCCCGCTGCGGCCAAGAACTTTTGCCAACAATTAATTGGAAAAACCAGTTATTTATTGGCCATCACATGTATTTTGAATGCCGAATTCACACTTAATACTAATAGTGCTAGCTACGAAAAACTATTAAATATTGAGACATTTGCTGAAAAAAACCATGCCGTGGAAAACCATGCTAATAACACTCGCGCCGAGCAAGCGAGTGCGAGCGAACGCCTTTGGTACTACGAAACTTTGGCTGCAATGGCCTATACCCTCGATAAACCCGAAGCTACGCTTTCACATCTGAACAAATTAGACGCACAAAAACTGCCATTAAGCGCATTGCTGCTATGGTCTGATGCTAAGCTCAAACTTTCAAAGCCCAAAGATGTCATTAATAGGCTTACAGCAATTCAGGCTACTAATCGCATTCCCAACAGCACGAACAACGACATAGACGATGGCTTATTGCTTCGCTGGGCGAAAGCTGAAAGGCAAATAAGTCTTCATGACACTGAAATTCAAAAGCAATTAGCTGATAGAATGGCCTTACGTACTTGGCGGGAAGATGTGTCTCATGCAGCGCAAGTGGCTAGTTATTTTTTAGATATTGATTATAAACCTGCTATAGCCCTGAAATTCGCCAGACTGAACTGGCAAGCGGCACAAACACGAAGTGACGCTAGGTTACTTGCACGGGCCGAAAGCGCTGTTGCCACATCATCTGCATTGAATTAAAGAACATATATGAAAACACTTGTAGTTAGTCTTTTATTGTCCCTTTTAGTTATCAACGTAAGCGTAGTAAACGCCCACGAACTTAGTAGCGGGTATTTAACGCTAAACGCAGGTAAAGAAAATACCTATAGCGGTGAATTGTTATTAAAGCCGGATGATATTGGGCAGGTAGCTGGACTAGATACTAATGGCAATGGCGCATTGACGTGGGGTGAGATTCACCAAAACCAGCCCTTATTAGAGAGTTATATAACGAAAGTGCTAAGTATTAGAGTAAACGACTCACCCTGTAAAATTAGCCTTAGCATGCCAAATATTAGAAGTGTTTCCGGTGACTCTTATCTAGTTTCACCTATTCAGATTGTGTGCGGATCAGCTGGCACATTGGGCATTCACTACGACGGCATTTTTGAACATAGCCCTACCCATAAGCTTCTTGTGAACGTAAACCTTGCTGGTCAATCAGGAAGTCGTTCACAAGGCAGTTCACAAGGCAGTTCACAAAGCATTTCAGAAAACACATCTGTTACCAGCGTACTTGATACAGATAACCGCAGCGTTACATTCGATGCTAGCACTACGTCACTAACCGCATTGTTCATTTCGCTAGTGTACGAAGGTGTATGGCATATCTTCATTGGTATCGATCATATCCTGTTTTTAGTGGCTACCTTGCTTACCGTTAACCTGGTAAGAGAGCAAAAACAGTGGCAAAAAGAGCCTTCAACCTCTCGAATACTAAAGCACACTGTAATATTAGTCAGTGCGTTCACGCTAGCGCACTCTATAACCCTGACCGCTACCGCCCTGAATTTTATTGCGTTGGATAGCCGTTTAGTCGAGCTTGGTATCGCTATTTCAGTGCTGCTGACTGCTCTTAATAATATCTATCCGCTAATTGTTCGTTTAGGCATTATTACGTTTGCCTTTGGCTTATTACACGGAATGGGGTTCGCCAGCGTGTTTGCCGATTTAAATGCGCAGTCAAATAACTTGGTACTTAGTGTGGCTGCTTTCAATATTGGTGTGGAAGTGGGTCAGTTAGCTATTGTGGCAGTATTACTACCCTTGCTTCTGTGGCTGCGTCATTTTGCATTTTATGCCAAAACCTTGATGCCACTCCTATCATCAGTCATTGCGATTATCGCTATTAACTGGACGATTCAGCGCTGGTAACGATCATAGCAGTAAACCTTGTTCAGACCGCTTAACACTGGTGTTAAGCGGGGCTTTTGAATGTCAACCGAATGTCACGCCAAATGTCACAAATGTAACCTTGATTGCACCTCACGTTTCTGCCGCATAACCTTTGCCCCTACACGCTGGTCATCAATGAGGTTTCTAGCACAGGGTTAATTATTTACAGACGAGCAAGCAATGAGTAGTCGCGAGCAAAATCGGGTTCTGGCAGGCCCCACCATTCCCACATTTTTCTATTACGTTATTCCCTCAATGATAGGCTTACTATCACTTACCACCGCTAGCCTTGTAGACGGCATTTTTGTGGGAAATATTGTCGGCTCAGATGCGCTAGCCGCCGTTAGTTTGCTATTACCGTATTTAACCTTTCTTATTGCTATATCACTGATGCTCGCCATTGGCGGCGCGGTAACTGCAGGCAAGTATTTAGGCGAAGGGAACACTACCGCCGCCTCTGACATTATGAGTAAAACTCTGATAACCACTGTGCTAGTTAACTTTTGTTTCGCACTGCTAAGTTTTGCTCTTGAGCCTACGTTATACGTAATTTTAAACATACCTGCACATATTCAACCGCTAGTAACCGAGTATTTTGCCATTATTCGTTGGGTGTTCATTCTGCAACTAAGCACCATGGTGCTTTATTATTTTGTGCGCACCGATGGTCATCCTGTGCTGGGAACAAAAGCCTTAGTCATAGGGGCGCTTACTAATGTTGTTCTTGATTGGGTATTCATATTGCACCTTGATATGGGAATAGCGGGCGCCGCCTATGCTACTGCCATCGCGCAGTTTATACAGTGCGTGGTGCTTATGACCTACTTTTTCAGCCAAAAACGTACCCTACGCTTTTCCTTTAAGCAGAAAAATTGGCGCGCTATTGTTTCCACTGCCTATAACGGCGTTTCAGAATTCGTCAATGAAGTATCAGTTGGCGCCCTTTTCTTACTCCTAAACTGGCTGCTGATTGCACAGTTAGGGGCAAATGGTGTTGCTGCGTTTAGCGTAGTGAACTATTTTATTTTTCTTAGCGTGATGGTGTCTTATGGGGTGGCGGATGCTCTTCATTTACTGGTTAGCCAGAATTACGGCGCAAAGAATACCCCTCGAGTTTACGCATTTCTAAAAATTTCACTTTCAAGTGTGTTACTCACTGGCTTGCTGCTGGCGGGTGCACTGATTTTTGCACAAGCACCTCTTACCACCTTATTTTTAAATGAACGGGACAGCGAGGTAACCGAGCTTGTTGGTCACGTTATAGGCCTGATGTGGCCGGTGTTCATTGTAAATGGCATTAATATTCTTCTAGGGTGCTACCTAACGGCCATTCATAAACCCGCGCCATCGGCATTGTTGGCGCTATGCCGTAGTATTTTATTTCCCGCAACTATGCTGGTGTTCCTCTACGTTATTTTTTATCACAGCACACTGTTGTCACTGTCACCTTCACCACTATTATTTCTTATCGCACTGCCCATTGCCGAATGGCTAACCTTTAGTTTTGCTCTCATATATAGCTATCGATTTCGCCCCACTACGCTTTTGGAATAAGTAACAAATGTAAACCAACTTGAGTATGATAATCATTCTCATTACGATGACGGGGAATTTTAATGTCTGAGTAAGGGGAGAAAAGCATGGCCACAATCGCCAAGCAAATCGCAGATAATGCATCCTACCACGCTTTTGTTAACGGCTATTTAAAAGAAATAGATGAAGGGGTTTGGCACTCGATAGCACAATGGAAGTCAGTAAGCGGCTTCAATACAGAAAACCGCGATAAATTCATGCTGGAATTACAACTTCAGCACAGTGAAATAAAGCTGATATTCGGTGTGGCGTTTCGGTCAATCGTGGGAAGACACAAACTCACTGGAATTTACCATCAACGTCCAAACAGCATGGAATGGCACCCACTAGACTCTATTTCAGCCATCATGCTATTGATTAAAGAAATCTACGCTCGGTCAAACACCCCCCACGTTTGTGAGCAGGAATTGGAACTCACATTACGCACTATTGAAAGCCATCAGGTAATGGCTGATTATGTCCAAGAAAGAAAAGATGATCCCGCACTAAAAAGCCCTCGTTTTATTGACTCAGAACAATCGGTGTTGTTTGGTCACTGGCTCCACCCTACTCCCAAATCTCGCCAAGGTATGCACCGTTGGCAACACGCGCATTATGCCCCTGAACTTAAAGGCAGCTTCAAACTACATTTTTTTGCCGTAGAGAGAAAATGGCTAAAACAAAGTTCGGCGATTGAACTTTGCGCAGAACACATCGTGCTTCGTATAGCAGAGCAAGACGCTGGCGATGAACAAGTTGCTTTGATTAAGCAGTTTAGTGAAGCGGGCAAGGCGTTAGTGGCGGTTCACCCACTTCAAGCAGAATGGTTACTAAAGCAAGATTACATTCAACAGTTAATTTCCACTGGGCAACTACACCCATTAGGCCCTCTGGGCGCAAAGTTCACACCAACGTCGTCGGTTCGAACCCTGTATTGTGAACAGCTCAACTTCATGGTGAAAGTCTCTATTCCAGTTAAAATCACCAACTCCATGCGTATAAATATGGGTCATGAGCTTGATGCTGGCGTGACCTTAGCGAAGCTACTTAGTACAACACGTTTTTCGTCTCTGCATTCACAGTTTCAAGTTATTGGCGACCCCGCTTACCTATCACTTTCTTTACCTGATATGGATGAAAGTGGCTTTGAAATGATATTGCGCGACAACCCATTTAAGCAAACCGAGAAAGAATTAGGCATTGGAGGAATACAATCAATCGCGGCGCTGGTGCAAGACGCTATTCTCCCTAACGACCATTCAAAGCTTGCCACTATTATTCATACGCTGTCTGTTCAAGAGGGACGTTCACTGCATCAAACAAGCATTTCATGGTTCGACCGTTACTGGCAATGCGCAATAGAGCCAGCCATTAGGTTGTTCGATCAATTTGGTATTGCACTAGAAGCCCACCAGCAAAACTCCCTATTAGACCTAACTGAAGGCTACCCGAAAACGTATTTTTATCGGGACAATCAAGGATTCTACCTTTCGAGTTCGGATAAAAGCACGCTACTGCAGCTAGAGCCCGATCTCATTAAATGCCCAGAGCTATTTTACGATAACGATATGATTTTCGACCGGTTTGGCTACTACTTGATAATTAACCAACTCTTCTCGGTCATTAATCGCTTCGGCTTAGACGGGTTAGTTGGCGAAGACACCCTGCTAAACCTGGCCCGCATAAAATTAGATAAGCTATTAACCCAAGTATCTTCACTAGGGCAGGGGTTGATACGCTCCATTACAGAGCGTAAGTCTATTCCTTGCAAAGGCAACTTGCTGACCCGGGTAGATGACGTTGATGAGTTACAAGCTGATATGGAACAAGCCGTTTATACTCAAATTAAAAACCCACTTTACTGCTTAACGCCGCCAGTTTCCCTCTCCCCCAATCTAGCTACCACATTCGAGGTTTGCCTTGAATCAGCTTAATATTGAGAAAAGACCTGCATTAGTGCATGTGAATAAGGGGCTAACCTCACGTTCAAAAGCCCGTGTAATCAAGCAGCTCGTTGAAGCATTACTATTTGAGCAACTTGTTCCTTACCACTATACCAATGGCAGCTTTTGGTTTTCAGTTGGCGCCACCCGTTACATCGCCCGCGGCCACATTTCAAGCTTCGGCCGAATTCGATTAGATGCTACCTATATAAAACAAATCGCGCCATTCAAGACAGCCACTATTGATTTACCTACCTTGGTAAACGACTTACCCGCAAGTGATAGCACAAAACGCCAATTGCTAAAGGAGTTAGATCAAACTATCGGGTTTTGTGAATGGAACGATGCGCATTTATCACAATTGCAGAGTCGACGACATCTAGACTACTCCGCCTTAGAGTCAGCCATTTTAGAGGGCCATCCCTACCACCCTTGTTTCAAAGCCCGCACAGGTTTTAGCACTAGTGATCATGCGTACTATAGCCCAGAAGCAAATAACCATTTCAAGCTTCACTGGTTGGCCATTAAACACGCCTTTTTAGCACTAAATTTACCAATGGAAACCATCCATTTTTGGCAGCAAGAACTGGGCAATGAAACCCTAAATACTTTGCAGCAGCGGTTAAATACTTCAAGCACACATGGCCAAGAATATGGTTTTCTACCTATCCACCCTTGGCAACGACAAGCATTAGCATCTGAGCTTACACAACCTATTAATAACAAGGATGTTATTGATTTAGGTGAATGTGGCGATAGTTATCAGGCCACTATTTCGGTGAGAACGTTACTGAATGTAACCTCACCAAACAAAGCGCATGTGAAGCTGCCTATGAACATGGTCAATACATCTTCTTTGCGCACCATTGAACCTCATTCAGTGACAACAGCACCGGTCATTTCGAACTGGTTAGATACAATTATCAAACAAGATAGCTGGTACCAAGAAAAGCAAAACCTTGCTATCCAAAATGAATATGCAGGCATCGTAGTTCGACACCCCGACACTACTGTGGGGGCCGGGCATTGGGCGAACAAATTATCCCCAAGTCTTAGCGTAATTTTTCGCAACAGCCAACCGCTAAAAGCAGGCATTACGCACGCCCTTCCCTTTGTTGCATTATCTCTGGTTGAACACGACGGCTTGCCCTTTATCGACCCATGGATAAAAAAATACGGCTGCGAAGCTTGGCTAACTCAACTACTTGAAGTAACGGTTGTGCCGGTGTGGCACTTGTTAGTTAAACACGGCATAGCGGTGGAAGCGCATGCACAAAATATGAATTTACGGCATGACAATGGCTGGCCAACGTCGGTGGTATTGCGGGATTTTCATGAAAGTTTAGAGTATGTCGACAGCTATCTTGCTCAGCCAGAGCTAACGCCACACTTCGCTAAATTACACCACGATTACATTCATGCACCAGACAATCAATTTTACTGGATGTCAGATGTAGATGCACTGCGTGAACTCTTTGTTGATACGTTGTTTGTATACAACCTTACCGATGTAGCCGAGTTGATGCATCGCTATTATCACTATGAAGAAAGCCAGTTTTGGCGACAGGTTAGTCATGTGTTATCAGCCTACGAAAAAACGACTAAGCCATGCCCTACTCGCATAAGAAAAATCAAATTACTTGCACCCACTATTCAAACTGAATCTCTACTCGCAAAAAAGCTGAGTGGCCAAGGGACGCAAGAATTTCACCACTCTATCCCTAACCCTTTACATCCACTTTAATGTGCAGGAGATTTTCATGTTAAGTGTTGATACCACATTTTATTCCACCCACGATTTCGAACGTTTTTACCAGCAATTTTCAGCAATTGCCGAACTGCATGCAAAGCACGCAAATATTGCCGTTTGTCTTAACGATACCGCTACATGGTTAGCCCTATGCCTCTACGCTAAAAACCATGATATTACAGTGATGCCAATTCACCCAGATACGCCGCTGACACAGGCCAAGCGTAGCGCCAGAAGAGCTAAATGTGGGGTATTGTTTTACGGCGACATGCACTCCCCAATTCCTATTGAATATAAAGGTGAGGCAGACCAGCGTGCCGGGCTTATTCAAATGAGCTCTGGCACAACGGGGGAACCTAAGTGCATAAAACGAAGTTGGGTAGCTATAGATGTAGAAATAGCCAGTTACATTTCTCACTTCCCTGATGCTGACGCTATGACCCCTTACGTAGCATGCCCAGTCACCCACTCATACGGACTAATATGTGGGGTGCTAGTGGCGCTTGGTAGAGGCAAAAGCCCGACAATTATTACTAATATCAACCCCAAATTTATAATGAAGTTATTGCTGGCAGCAAAAAAACCGCTGCTTTACTCGTCACCTGCGATGTTAAGTATGCTTAGCATGTTGTGGCCGAAAAGCAGCACGCTTTATGCCGCCATGACTTCTGGTACCTTAATGTCGAAACCAACACTCGATAAGGTAAGTGAACGAGTAACGCATTTATACCAACAATACGGTTGCTCTGAATCTGGATGTGTCAGTTTGGGCCCTATCACTTCCTCCAACACCAGCATTGGTCATGTTCTGCCTCATATTCAAATATCGTCTGGGCATGACGTCAATTACCCTGAAGAAATAGTGATAACCGTACCTGCAATAAATGCCAGCCATCAGGCACACGTTATCCATACCCAAGATTTGGGCTATTTTGAGCATGCAGAAAATGTGTCACCGACGCTGCATTTCATCGCGCGCCAAGACGACACCATTATTGTCTCGGGTTTAAATGTATACCCACAAGAGATAGAAGATATTGTTCTTGAACACCCAAGCGTGACCGATGCCGTACTGTTTAAAGTAAACGACACCACGGCGGGTCAGCGAGCCTGTTTATATTTCACCACCGACAAACTCGATGCCGATACGCTTCGGGCTTGGTGTGGCGACAAACTTGCCGCGTACCAAATTCCGCAATTTTTACATGCAGTGGAGCACATTGAACGCTTAGCAAACGGCAAAGTGAATCGGAAAAAACTGGCAGAAGCATACTGTGCCCAAAAGCTCCAAAACGAACTAGCACAGATGGCAGAGTAACCCCATGGATAAACAAAACATTATTGATGCCATTAAGTTGGTACTTGAAAAAGAGCTCAACAATCAAAAGCTGCGCGACTTTAGACCAGCAGCTCGGCTAAATGAAGACTTGTATTTAGATTCAGTACAGATAATGCAGCTACTGGTTCATATAGAATTGACGCTTGGTATTGATATACCCGATGCTGCGCTGAGTAATGAAGATGTTGCTACCGTATCTTCGCTAGCAGACTTTCTGTTAAGCCAGTCAAACGGCCGAACTAACGAAACTAGCAATGCGACAAATGAGGTAACTGAGGTCCAAGAAGAGTTTGAAGATATCAAAGTGCACTGCTTTGTGAGCTGCTTGTGCGAAAGCATTAAAGCTGATCCGCGCGTAGATCACAGACCATTCTATTTTGGCGTGTGGGACGCTGAAGTACTCATTAGCAATGACCACCATTTAGCCTACCACTCAGATGACATCAACCACGATGAGTTTAGAGCCTGGTATAAAAAAATATATGGCGTATCGGTTACGCCATGGTACTGCGAGACGCTCAGTAAACAAGAGAACCTTCATACCTTACAAACGTTATTGGCACAGAAATCTGAGAGCGAAAATGTCATGGTAATGCTTGATATGTATTTGCTGCCAGAACGTGAGAACAAATTTAATCAAAACCCCTTCCCTCACTATGTGATGTTAGAAGAGACACGCGAGCCAGAAATATGGTTCATGCACGACCCTGACTTTCGTTGGGAAGGCACACAAAATAAATCACAAGTCATCGCCGCTATTGAATCAAAAGCTGTTGCAGGCGGCTATATTTTTGATAGCAGCAAAATAACGCCGAGTAAAAATTCCGTTATCGCCGATTACTTCCTCACCTGCTTCAACGCTAACCACAACCCAATGACGGACAAAGTACGAGACGTTGTTCACGCACACATTGATACAAAAAATAGTGCAACCGATATTACTCAGCTTGGCGAGGCGCTTAAGCAGCTTCCCGTATTAGCAATTCGTAAGTATGCCTATGAACATGGGTTTGCGTTTTTCTGGCGAGACATCGGCTTTCCAGAAGAAGAATTTGAGTATTGGTGCGATGTGATTGAAGCCCTTGTAAGCAATTACAAAAACATCCATTTTCGTGCCATGAAATTGGCCTCTGAGCAACCAAGTCAGGCTCATAAAAAAGCTTTGATAGAAGAAATACTCTTACTATTAGATCAGCAAGATGAGCGCGAATTTAGCATTAAAAAACATCTCTTTGAGGTATTTTCGCAGTGGTCTAGCTTGCACCAGATAAATTTACACGGCACACAAAAACGTGTTGAGGAAGTGGCATTATGAACCTATCAATTTGTACGATATCTTTTCGTCATCAACTCATTTCAATAGAAGAAATAGCCCAATGGGCACAGGCCAACCATTTCCAAGGCATCGAGCTGTGGGGTGCACATGCAAATAACCTCACCGACCAACCCCGTTACGATAAACAGTGGTTAGCGTCTTACGGCTTGAGAGCCACCATGCTGAGTGATTACCTGCCGTTACTGGTTTCTGAAAACGTGCTTTATCACAAAGTACAACATCTTTGCAGACTAGCCAAACATTGGGGCGCCAGTAAAATTCGAACATTTGCAGGGGGAGAAGGAAGTCTTGAATATACTGAGGCTCAAAGAGACGCTTTGTTTAAAAGGCTTCAGCAAGTATGTGACTGGTTAGCTCCTCATGATTTAAATTTAGTCATAGAAACTCACCCAAAAACCTACGCCGACTCCGTAGCCTCTACGCAAGCCATGTTCGCACATGTTAATAGAGATAATCTTCAGTTAAATTTTGACGTACTTCATGTGTGGGAATCGGGTGCCGAAATTACCCGCGCGCTTGAAGCGCTATTACCCCATATCAATCACTTTCATTTTAAAAATATTAGCGATGCACGCCATCTATCAGTCTTTGCGCCTGAAAATGTATATGCCGCCGCAGGGACAAGAGAGGGCATGGTGCCTATTTTTGAAGGAGCGGTAGAGTATCAAAATTTTATTGAGTTTCTCCACCAGCATCATAGCGCTGGTATAGCGAATGCTGATACGTCACTAGAATGGTTTGGTAATCACGCTAAGCAAGTTCTCAGTCGCGACAGGTATTTGATTCAACAGTTACAACAAACATGCTTGCGCGCTTAAAAACGACGTGTAAAACGAGGAGCTTATAAATGACTATGTCGGCCACTTCGCCAATGCAGGATACTCAGCCTGTTAATGAACGCCTACTCACGTTCGATTTTGCCAGAGGTATACTCATTATTTTGATGGTACTGGTTCACGTTCTAGACTTCTATGGCGATACAAGTACGCATGAAAGTTTAGTGGGCTCTACTATTAGGCTTCTGGCCAGCTGGCAAGTGGCCGCGTGGTTCGTATTTATTATGGGGATGTTTATTACCTACAGCGGCCAACAATCGTTATTAACGGGTTTAAAACGCGCGTTGGGGCTATTCGCACTAGGCTATGCACTAAATATTGCCCGGGGCTCTATTCCAATGTGGCTTTCGCTAAAAATGGGGTTAGTCACTCAAGAGCAATTGGGAAGTTATACACCTACTACCGAACTTTTCGTTGTAGATATTTTGCAATTTGCTGGCTTAGCGTTAGCGTGCTGCTTACTTATAAAGCATTTATTCCCCGCCCCAAAATACTGGATTGGCTGCGCCCTTTTAGTAACTTTTCTTTCGCCCTATTTTTGGGACATCACAACAGGCTGGAGTTACCCCGATGAAGCATTAAAACTCTTTTTTGGGAATAAACATCAAGGAGCAATGTTCCCCTTACTTCCCTGGCTAGCCTACCCACTTGCAGGCATGGTATTCGGCTGTTGGTTAAAATATTCAAACAACATTCAACAGTTTTTTAAAACATCACTTTGGATAGGTGCAGCACTAACCGCCACTGGCACGTTACTAACAATGACCAATACCGATTATCATATGGCCAGTAACATGCGAGCTGGCCCAGGAATGATAATTAGCCTAACAGGTGGTGCGCTTGTTTTTTTATGGCTTTGCCAACGTGTAACACAAGGTCAGAGTGCTAATCGCTTTGTTTCACTTTTGTGCTTTTGGGGCAGAAACGTTACAACCTACTACGTTATTCAATGGTTGTTGATTGGCTGGGGGTTGATGCTAGTAGGCTCCCAACAATTGCCGCAAATAGCAGCGGTTTCGGCAATGCTAGTGGTAATGGTACTGTCTCACTTTGGCGTATTGTTGTGGTTAAAGGTACGTACTGTTCGCTCAATGAGAGTGGCGTAACCAGCATCAACATTTTTGTCTGCAACTGGTATTCAACGCCTATCGGAGCCAAGAATGTTTAACTTTTATTCAGTCAGACACATAACGGTAATAAAACCCTAAAAAAAACTTGTACACCTGAGCTACATCGCTATAATGCAGCCTCATTGATAGCAAGCCTATCTAAGCCAGTGTGATGGAATTGGTAGACATGACGGATTCAAAACTAATCGCGTCTAACAATTACGACGTGGCAAGTCATTGAAAGGTATAGCACCTTTTGACTTTAACAAGCTAAAAATTGCTTGCAAAGATTTGCAAAGTTTTTACACTTCGCAAATAGTAAAATTTGATGCCAGAGTGATGAAATTGGTAGACATGACGGATTCAAAATCCGTTGC
The DNA here is from genome assembly GCF_019249255.1 of Alteromonas lipotrueae. Lineage (NCBI taxonomy): Bacteria > Pseudomonadati > Pseudomonadota > Gammaproteobacteria > Alteromonadales > Alteromonadaceae > Alteromonas > Alteromonas lipotrueae. Next base: position 235,115 of record NZ_JAESDJ010000003.1, read on the forward strand.
TAGAAATAGCGTGCCGGTTCAAGTCCGGCCTCTGGTACCATCTCTAAACCAACTATTTAGTTGGTTTTTTTGTGCCTGCGATTTGAATAAACGGCACGCTGGCGTACCGTCCGAGTGTCGGCCCAGTCGAAGCCCGGCCTCTGGTACCATTCTCTTTAAATAGAGAGCAAACCGACTTTAAGTCGGTTTTTTTGTATCTGCGGTTTGGTTAATCGGCACGCTGGCGTACCGTCCGAGTGTCGGCCCAGTCGAAGCCCGACCTCTGGTACCAATCTCTTTAAATAGAGAGCAAACCGACCTTGAGTCGGTTTTTTTGTATCTGCGGTTTGATTAATCGGCACGCTGGCGTACCGTCCGAGTGTCGTTCCATCGTCTTATTTACGAAACTGCCCTGGGCTAACGCCGGTCCATTTTTTGAAAGCGCGGTTAAAATTAGACGTATCCTTAAACCCAAGTTCATAGCCTATTTCAGATGTGGTTTTAGTGGTATTCAAAAGCAATTCTTTAGCAATAGTTGAGCGAGTATTATCGAGCATTTGCTGATAGGTTGTATTTGACTTCTGAAGCTCTCGGCGCAGTGTTCTTGGCGATATACACAGATAATTTGCCGCGTCTGTTAAAGAGGGATAGTTCCCAGAGCAGCTAAGAATAAGCTCATTTATTTCCCTTATTATCCCGTTTTGATCCTCTACCCTACTCAGCATTTTTTGGCATATTTGCGTTGTTGTTTTTTCAGTATCAGGATCTGCGGTTGCAAGCGGCCTGGTCAGAAAGCTAACGTCTAAAAACAACTTGGTTGTTTGCCCACCGAAAACAACGGGGTATTTCACAGTAGCCGACTCTTGATACCATTCGATGGGCTCTTCACAACCAAATTCAACTCTCTCAATAACGCTAGCTCCTTGATTGAAAGACATGAAAACATGGTCAAATGCACTCACAATGCATGACAGCATAAAGTAACGCACCTCACCAAAATCGAAGGTTTCAGCAATTTGCAATACGGCCGATTCAGCGTCTTGCGCCACGTTCAACAACCTCAAATCGTAAGATGGCGCCCGTAGTTTGAAAAAGCGGGTAAGCGTTTTTACCGCCGCGGCGCCATTTTCAGAGGCCATAATGGCATACCCAAGTAAGCCCAGAGCGGTAATATTGATGTGCTGACCGAATCGCCATCCTAAATGGGGATCGCCGGTAACATTCAGTGCATTTTTAATGAATTGACGGTGCTGGTCGAAGGTGAGTCTAAACTCATCGTCTAGAAAATGATCTTCTTGAAGCGCCAAACCTTCTAGCAACAAAGCTGGGCTAATACCTTTATTTACGAGTTCACGAAAAAGTACCCTTTGAAAATGCGTGGGGATCACCGAATCTTTAGCGTTAAGATATGTTTTGCCCATTAAAGTCTCCCAAAAGCGGCGCTAAGTGCGGTGCTTAGTGACTGTCTCTTTTGTTTGAGGACACACAACGCAGATTTGCGAAGCGTGCAGCCGAGTGGAAGGTAAACTTTAATAAGCGTGGTTGTATTTGATCCTGTGTACATATTTCCCAAGCTCGGCTTGCTCATCCGTATTTAAACTGGCACCTGACTGCTCAGATTCAAACTAGGCTTTAGAGTCGCTGTAACCTTGCTCGGTTAATAGCGATACGGCTCCTTGTTTAAATTCAGTTGTGTAACTTCTGTTTGTTCGTTTTGTCATTTACACCTCAATAATTGGACTATATTTCTTTATTGAAGTGTCCTGTTTGATTAGAGCAGATCACCTTGGTGAGCCTGTTTAAAGTAGACCAGATGTTATGACGACAGGCAAGATCTGTCTGAGTTCCGGGTTATTCCTGGATTTGGGTCGAAATCAGGCATAAAACGGCAGTATATCGGCCAAAATTGAAAACTTAGCGTCCAAAAATCAGGTGGTCAGTTCAAAACCTCGCTCAATACCTAAATTGCAGGACTTGCTCGCAGTTTCCCATAAGATAAAGCAGATCTAATTAGAGTTTTCTGCGATGATTAATGTAGGAGACGACAATGAATAAACGTAACCTTGACTTTTTATCCATTGCGACGTACGTTTCTTGTTCTAATTGCATATGGAGTTAAAGGAATATGGGTGCAATACAAACTTTCCAGTTAGTGGTTTTTTCGTCGATATCTTTTGAGCAAAGATCGCACCATACGTTTTTTATGCATAGTTCCCAATAAGACCACTTTATATGTCAATGGATGATACTCAAAAGCAAAGAATTGTTGATGGTGTCAAAGACATCGCTGGCAAAGTTGCTAGTTTAAACAATACACTTGTTGGATTTGGCATTTTCAGTATATTTGCTCTTACCAGTCCTGATGACGGATTGTTGGGGACAAATGCTAAACTGACGATTCCATTTGCTGGAGTAGTGTCACTTAAGACGTTTGTTTTTGTTGGGCCAGTAGTTCTAATTGCACTGCGTGTAGCAATATACGTAAACTTTTCTCATCTAAGGGCTCTAACACACACACTCATTGAAAACAGTATTGAGCTTCCACACAGCATAGAAATACAAAGACAACTAATACTTCGCTTTTATAACTATTTCGTTTTGTATTTTTTTACCCCTTTAGTTTTAGGCTTCTTTGCTTGGAAAGCGGCTGCGATAGATGGTTGGAATTTAGTTGCAATGGCATTTATCTTCGCTACTGCGCTGCACGTTTTTCTGGTTTATATAAGAATTCACGATAAGTACTTTGGAAAAAGACAAAAAAAAACTGATATTCAAGTGTTAATTGTAACTAGTGCAATAGCTTGTATCGTTTGTTTTTTAACAATTAATAATTGGTCAGAGTATCGGCGTCCTTTCAATCTACCTAGAAGTGATTTATCGAATTTATTTTTAATTCAACAAAACTTTTCAAAAGCGGATCTAACATACGCAAAACTTGACGATTCAAACCTTGGTGGAGCGAGTTTTGATGGGGCGAGTATTTCATATGCAAGCTTCAAAAATTCACACTTAAATTCCTCTTCATTTAAACAGCTTAATGCTTTTCTAGCAAACTTTTCAGACAGCCGGCTAATTGGAGCTGATTTATCTTCATCCTACTTTTCGCAAGTCAATTTTAGTGGCACTGATTTAAGTCGCGTAAAATTTGTTGGATCTGACCTTTCTGGTTCCTCTTTTGTTAACTCAAATTTGCAGCGGGCTGACTTTAAAGGGGCGAGCTTATTTTTAGCTAACCTGAGAGGTGCTGATTTGCGATACGCACTAAATTTAACTTGTGGAATATTAGTTCAAGCACAGGATACAACTGATATAAAAATTGACGAAAGTCTCAATTGTAATCTTAATTGATAAAAATTTGTGAAAGGAAGATGGTATGAAAAAAATAAAGTATGTCCTTATAACGTTAATAGCAATTGTGGCTTCTTTATTGCTATTTTTAGGTCAAGATCCCAAATCTAATATATCAAAAGAAGTTGATACCGCACCCACGCTCATTCCCTTGACTGTGGGCTATAGTCGCTTACGAATTAGCTTGCCAGTGTTCGTTGCCAAAGAACTCGGTATTTTTGAAAGAAACGGATTAGACGTGTCAATGGTCATGTACGATACAGCGCAACCTTTGATGCAAGCATTAGTGGAAAGACAAGTTGACGTAGCAGGATACACTGCACTCCCAATAACTTACAATGCAATTCTTCGAAGTGGTACTTCACTGATTTTCATCACCACAATGATCGAAGATAAAGACCACCGTATTAGTTATCTTCTAAAGCCTGTATCTAGCGACAAAGATAATGAAATATCCTCAATCCAAGACTTAAAAGGTAAGACTATTGGTATATTGCCAACTGTTGCTTATAAAGCTTGGATAGAAGAGATAGTTAGAAAAAATGGACTTGATCCAGACAAAGATCTTCAACTAAGGCCATTGGCACCCGCCCAACAAGCATTTAATCTGCAAAACGGAACAGTCGACGCCTTATTTACTAACGACCCTGCCGCAACTTCTGCGATTAAGGCTGGAATTGCTGAGCTAGTGAATGAGGAAATAGTTGAGGTTCCTTACTATATCGAAGACCCGTTTCCTTTTGGTAGTTTCAATGTTACGAAAATATGGGCTGATGAGAATCCTGAGATATATAAAAAACTGGTAGCTTCGCTCAACGAAGCAGTTGATTACGTAAATGACTATCCGTCTGAAGCTAAAGAGACCATGAAGAAATATTTACCACCAGTTTTCGCTGATGATGTACTTTCATATCCAAATGCCAGATATCTAAAAACTTCGGATTCCACTGAAGAAGTATTTCAAAATATTGCCAATAAATATTTCGAAATGAAGATTATTCCATCAACAATTGATCTTTCTGGTTTCATTGAAAGTGGACAGGTTAGTAATGAGTGATCTATCAATCAACGAAATTTCTTTCGCATATGGGCCGCAAGATGCAGTTTTCAAAGAAGTTTCACTCACGGTTGAGCGTGGTAGTGTTCTAGGAATTGTTGGACCTAATGGTGCTGGAAAATCCACATTATTGAAAACTGTATACAAAGAACTAAGTAAAGAAAAGAGTTTAAAGGACTTGCCGACAATTACGTATATTCCACAACATTACAACTCTAGTTGGTTCGAATGGTGCTCGTTACTATCTAATATTTGCATTGTTCAAGATGACCCGATTAGAAACTGGTTTAAAAATCGAAAGAGAATTAATCAGCTTAAGGAAGAAATCGGCATTGAAGTTGATTTGAGAAAAAAGCCAAGTGATTGTAGTGGCGGTCAGCTACAACAGGTCGCGATACTTAGGGCTTTATCAAAGGAGCCCGACGTAATTTTGGGAGATGAGCCATTTTCTGCTTTAGATTACCAAGTTAAGAATAAGCTAATAAGTAGTTTTTCCAAATATTTACAGAGTAACAATTTAACAAGCTTACTTGTTCTTCACGATATTGAAGATGTTCTATCAATGTGTGACAACGTAATTTTAATTCATGGAAAACCGTTCTCCTCTTTCACAAATCTTGATGGTTATTTTTCCGCTGAATTTATGGAAAACAAACAAAAAAAAGAAAGTGACTCATTCGATTCAAGAGATTTAGCGAGTGTTTTCAAGTCAGTTTTATCTACCGGTGGTTAAAAACAAATGTCGACCATATCTCTAAAAAAAATCTGTATGAAAACAGCAGTAACATTGGGAGGCTTTTTACTGTTCTTGACGATTTGGTTTGCTTTTGCCGAATTTGCAGTGCTGGGGAAAACAATTTTGGCATCGCCGCTAGAAGTTTATACCGTTATGTTTAAGACGCCTTACGACGATCAAAATATTTATAATCATGTATATCAGACGTTGTCTGAAGCACTACATGGTTTATTAATTTCAGTTTTGATTGGGACTCTAGTTGGTTTCCTATTTGGTTTAAATCGTCACATTAGTTCAATTTTAGAGCCTATATTAGAGATTATCAGAGCCGTTCCGCCTGTCGCCCTGTTTCATTTATTTTTAGCTGGTTTCAATAACTCCGTCGAAGCCTACACATGGATTATAGTATATGGCTGTACTCCAATAGTGATAATTGCGGTAAGCCGAAGAGTTCTTGAAGCAGTAAAACTTAGAGCTGATCTTCAACTATACTATCCATTGCCAATAGGAATCAGGTGTATTACGGTTTTTATGGACACACTCCCTGGAATTCTTTTGGGCTCAAGAATAGCTCTATCTATAGCTATTGTAGTATCGGTTGTTTCGGAGATGATCGTTGCACCTAATCGAAGTTTATCTCTAGGTAATGAACTTGTAAATGCGTCAATGACGTTCGATACACCAACGTACTATGCATTAATATTCATGATTGGAATTTTTGGCTATATTGCGAACTTTATTCTCGTTAAGCTGGAAGCATTTATTGGTTTTCGTTAGTTTGACTGCATACAATGAATGGAAAAGTATTTAATTTTGCAATTTACACATGTTTCCGCGTTACTGATTCTGAGCCGAGCGCAACGTTCATATACACCTCAACATTTTATGTATTTATCCTGCGCATGTTATCACCACTTTACTAATCCAAAATTATGATGTGAGCAACAGCTTTCTGTCGAGCTTGTAAGCTTGCGTCCAAGTTGGAAAATTAGGTGGCCATGCAAAGAATTTGCAAAGTGTCTTTTTACATTTATAACCTATTGATTAAATCAAACTAAAATAGCCGCAAGCTTTTCAAAATCCGTTGCCAGCAATGGCGTGGCGGTTCAAGTCCGCCCACTGGTACCATCTCTTTTCTTACCAATGAAAGAGATAACAATAAACCGACGAAAGTCGGTTTTTTGTGTCTGGTGATTGATAAAGCCGCCACGAAGGCGTGGCGTCCGAGTGTCGGCCCAGCCAAAGTCCGCCCACTGGTACCATCTCTTTTCATTACCAATGAAAGAGATAACAATAAACCGACGAAAGTCGGTTTTTTTGTGTCTGGTGATTGATAAAGCCGCCACGAAGGCGTGGCGTCCGAGTGTCAGCCCAGCCAAAGTCCGCCCACTGGGGCCATCTCTTTTCATTACCAATGAAAGAGATAACAATAATCCGACGTAAAGTCGGTTTTTTGTCTACAGTGACTAATGCATTTCACCCCGATTTTTCTGACAGAAATTCCAAGTTAACTAACATTTTCTCGGCCAATCGCTGAAATTCCCACAACTCTTCTTGAGTTAAGCCTTCACTCAACTGTTCTAAAATATAGCGATCAATTTCTGTAACACGCTGGTAAAGGGCCCATCCTGTGTCAGTGCAAATTATTAATTGGCTGCGTTTGTCATTGGGATTAGGCTTTTTAGTTACTAATCCTTCATCCGTTAACGTGTTTAACAACCGAGTGACCTGGGCTTTATCACGCATCAAATCCACAGAAATTTGATTGGCCGTTATCTCGTTCTTTGCCCCTATTAGTTTCAAAACTTGCACATGCATGGGGCTTAAACACTCAACTTTCTTGGTATCTTCGACCTTGGGTTTTGCACTTTTTTTCAATGCCATGACAAGTTTAAAAATCATTTCAACGGGATTTAGTTCTGACAAAAGAACTCCTACCTAAGTGGCTGACATTGCCAATCATAGTAAATACTAGTTGACAATGTCAACTTATTTGAAATATAGTTGATTTTATCAACAATATGTCAATTTATCTAATACAGCAACAATGTTAAAGGAGCTAATAAGTGAAACCCAACTTTAATGGCGAAACACCTGTTATTTATAAGGTGGCCGCAATCCTTTCGATTATTAGCGTAATGGCGGGAACATTAACCTGCATCATGACATTGGTTAACTTAGGTTATGGACCCCATTTTATAAAAAACTGGTTAAGTTCTTTTGCCTTAGCGGTATGCATTTTAGTACCTGCTGGCTACTTGGTAATGTCTATCGTGAACTTGCTGGTGGAACGCCTTTTCTCTGCACTTCCCCCCCTTAAAAAGAACATCTTAGCCGGGGTGTTTATGGCTATTGTTATGGAGTCAATTATGGCGGTAAGCACAGCGGCCAATACCATTGGATTTACTGATTTAAATGTATTTTTTCAAGCCGTTTTTGATGGTTTTATTACCGCTCTTCCCGTAGGTCTTGTACTTAGCTTAGTGATGACCCTGACCATAATACCCAAACTTGAACAATTTATGGCTAGTTAGCCAAACAGAAGCTTAAAAGACGATGAACATTTTAATTGCGGGTGGCCACACTGGCATTGGACTGGAATTAACCAAGATACTGCTTGAGCAAGGTCACAAACTTGGACTGGTCGTAAGAAATCAGAATAGAGCCGATGCACTAGAAAAAGAAATAGATACAACAGATATCGATTTTTTTTATGCTGATTTAAGTAAGCATCAAGATGTCGTTTCAGTGGCTGAACAAGTTACTACCCAATGGCAGACTATTGATGGTTTGTTTAATAACGCAGGTGTGATGCTTGACGATACATATTTTTCAGACAGTAACAATGAAATGCACTATGAGGTGAATGTATTGGCACCTTATAAATTGGCAACCTTATTAGCCGAAAAGCTAGAGGGTGGATTTATTGTTAATACTGCAACAGGTGGTCTACACAATCAGTCAATCCTCAAGGTTGATACCTTGTTGGCTCCAACCAAGTTCGTAAAACTAATGGGTGCGTATTACCAGTCGAAACTTGCGCTCACTCTGTTAATAAATGATTTCGCAAAATCACATTCAAACACTCTGATTTTGAACGTTGATCCTGGTTTATTGAAAACCAAAATGTCAGGCAATAAGGAATCAATGCCTTTGTTCATGAAACCAATTGTAAAACTCTTTTTTAAACCTCCTGCCGACGGTGCTAAGAAGTTATTGAATGCAGCTTTTAATGAACAGTTTAAAGATAAAAGTGGTGTTTATATAACAGGCAATAAGGTGAAGCGGATGAAAGTCGAATTAACCAATGAATTGAAGGATAAGTTGCTCGCAGCAATGAAATAGAGGTTCCAAAGCCAATACACAACAGTCCGAGCTCACAGACAATCTGTGGGCTTTCTGATCCAAAGCGGACCATAGCAAAGAGCGTATACGCAATGACTTGAATCAGCCCAAACCCATTAATTATTTATCATTTTATAGGAGTTAATTATGTCAAAAGTAAAAACCGTACTTTCCTGGGTACCATTGGTTCTGTTAGGTTTGCCAATGATAGCCGCTGGCGGCGCCAAACTTGCTGGTGTACCAGACCTTCACGCCAGTTTTTCTCAAATGGGATTGCCTGGTTGGTTTGGTTATTTTATCGGCGCCTGTGAACTAGCAGCTGGTATTGCTATGTTTATTCCTAGGTTAACAGCCCTAGCAGCGACAGGCCTGATCCCGATCATGATTGGAGCAGCCTATTTTCATCTTTTCTATGCGGTACCCTCGCCGGCTCCAGCCATAGTCTTTATCGCACTATGTATTTACGCGATTGTGTTACGCAGAAAAGACGCCACTTGGTATCCAATTTGATGGTAATTTTTGAATCACTAACGGAGCGATAGTAAGCCCGCCAACTGGTACCAAATATTTAAACCAACTTTTTAGTTGGTTTTTTGCGTCTGGTGGTTAGTCCTCTGATGACAATGTACTCTCACCCCTTAATTCTCGCCGTAATCCAACTGAAACATAAACAGTATAGCTTTATAGAATTCGAGTCATTGTGTGTGAATCTATTCTATTCACAAAACAGAGCAAAGCGAGTTGATATAGTTTTCTATGAAAAAACTGAAACGCTATCAATACGAGCGATACGCCATTCTTTGCCAACTCTCCTACCCCGACGCTGAAGCGCACTACCGCCAAGTATTAAAACCCTTTCACGAACGTCACTTAGTCGATAAATATGGCCGGATGAGCGTCAGGATCTTATGGGTAGATAACAAAAAAGAAGCCATTGTGGTATTTAGGGGTTCACTAGGACTAAAAGACTGGCTCGCAAATTTGGTATTCCTGCCAACTAAAATCCAACAAGTCGATAAAAAGTTCTATGTACACTGGGGCTTTAGTCGACTACTTCATCAACCCATGTATTCAAGCACGAAGACGATTGAAGAGGCGCTGCCATTGCAAGAACTTTTGGTTAAAGTACTAGAACCTCTGCAAAATCAAGGTAAGCGTTTTACGTTTATAGGCCACTCTTCAGGAGGCGCAGTAGCCGTACTGATGGCCGATTATTTTGAAAGAAAAAATGCTAAAGCCGTTAAACGAGTAGTGACTTTTGGCCAACCCGCAGTGGGCAGTCGTTCATGGTACAAAAACTATCTATTACACCACAAAACATACCGCATTTGCTGTGACTTAGACGTTGTAACGTTTATGCCTCCCTTCCCTTTTTACTTTTGGCATGTGGGTAAAATGCTATGGCTGCATGACGATCAAATCTATGAAAACACGCCTACGCATAAGCGTTTTTTTAAATCTTTAAGTAGCTGGCTATTAAGACCTATTACCTACCATTACATGAGAAAATACATTAGAAATAAATCGTTGTTCGATGAACATTAGTGTGTGCTCATGCTAAAGGTTTTTTTAAATGTGAAGGCCGAATTTAAAAAAATAAAAAACCGACTTAACGTCGGTTTTTTATTTAAAGTGTGCCGACATTACTATCGAACACCGTCATGGTACAAAGTAAAACTCAACACATACAAACTGCCTACAAACTGTCTAAATCGAAAACGCCCTTTTCAGCAAGCGCTTCATTGACTGGCTTAACATTTTCTCGAAATAGAATTTCTAGCTGCAGTTTGTACTGCTGCCACCTAGCCTCTAAATCGTCTAAACGTTGCACTGCCCCAGCTTGCGCTGGCGCGCCGGTTCTATCGAAGTTATCCATTAAAAAGCGAACTTGTCGGTCGAGCATATTTGGCCAGTTTATGTCATCTTCAAAGGTTTGGTGTTTAGGTTGGATCACCAATGCCTCCCAATCATCAATAGCACTGACAATACGGTCAATTGAAGCTGACACTTCGCTGGCTAGTACCACATTCGACTCAGTTACCCCATTTAGCGTTTCACGCACGTTACGGGCTTTTTGCAAATGTTCAAATAGCTCATTTAATAAGTTTTCACTGGCCTGAATGCTTTGCTCAACAATTTGTAATTGGGCGGCATCAGCTTCTTCCCTTGGGTCTGGCAGTACTTTAAACGGTCGGGTCTGAGACTGCTCGCCTACAGTGATAGTTGCTTTATAGTCGCCAGGCATTACTCTGGCGCCATTCCAACCGCCAAATAACTTCACATTATCAATACAGTTCAAAGGTGAGCGTCGTAAATCCCATACAAACTCGTTATAACCTTCTTTTGTTGAAGGGTGTTTAAACTTCAGCGGGCTACGTGCGTCTTCGTTACCCTTGGCGCACTTTTCAAACGCATCTGCGGTTGACGATAACGTACGCACGAGTTGATTTTTCGAATCAAAAATATCGATACGAAGACTTTCACTCTCTTCAAGCTCATCTTTTAGGTAGTAACGGAACCTTGCTCCGCGAGGAGGGTTTTTCGCTTCTGGTTGGCCGCTCATATTGCCGCCAGACAACAAGCGCACACCGTCGACAGGGCTAAATTGAAACAGAGCTTCATTGTGTAATGAACCACTGACTTCACGCAGCGGGTTTATGTTGTCCAAAATCCAAAAGCCACGACCTTGAGTTGCCACAACTAAGTCATCACCTTTTACCTGCATATCAGTTATTGCAACAGGCGGCAAATTAAGTGCCATTTCTTGCCAGTTTTTACCATCGTCAAAACTAACAAACATACCGCTTTCAGTACCCGCGAACAGCATACCTTCGTGCTTTTTATCTTCACGTACCACGCGAACAAACGCATCTTCAGGCAAGCCTTTATCTATGCGAGTCCAGCGTTTTCCGTAGTTTTCTGTTTTATAAATATAGGGCTGATAGTCATTCAGTTTATAGCCAGTTACCGCTACATAGGCTTTACCCTCAGCGTGAACGCTTAGCTCAATAGCATTAACCTGTGCTTCTTTTTTATGAGGCGTAATGTCTTTCCAGTTTTTGCCTTCATCTTTGGTTAAATGTAACTTGCCATCATCTGCACCTACCCATAGTTCACCTGCATTTGCTGGCGATTCAGCAATATAGAAAACCGTATTGTAATATTCAGCACCGGCTTGCTCGTTGGTGATAGGTCCGCCGTTTAAGCCCTGCTTTTCTACCTCGTTACGGGTTAAATCTGGGCTTATCTCTTGCCAGTTAACACCTCTGTCGGTGGTTTTTAATATCATCTGCGTACCGTAGTACACTGTTTTCGGGTCGTGCAGCGACACCAATACCGGCGCATTCCAATTAGTACGGTATTTCTGATCTCGCGCATTTCGCCCAAATACGTATTCAGGATAAGGCATGATAGGGCGAGTAAGCCCTGTGTCTTTGTTGAATTCAGTTAATGTGCCATTAATAGTGGTGGCGTAAATCAGCGTAGGATTGTCGGCATCAAAGGCGATATGTGCGCTTTCACCACCGCCTACGGCGAATTGCTCCGCGATTCCAATGCCCCCATCATAGGTAGAAGAAGGGGTCGCCATTGTGGTGTTATCTTGCTGGCCGCCATAGACATGGTAGGGTTCAAGGTTATCGGTAACTACGCGATAAAACTGCGCAGTGGGTTGGTTATAAATACTCGACCACGACTTTCCACCATCAAACGTTACGGTTGCGCCACCGTCGTTGGCATTTATCATATTCAGGCTGTTTTCAGGGTTTATCCACATATCGTGGGTATCACCGTGTGGCAATGATTTAATCTCAAAGGTTTTGCCGCCATCGATAGATTTATGCAGCTGTACATTCATCACATACAGGGTGTTTTCGTCGTTAGGGTCAACCTTAATATGATTGTAATACCAGGCTCTGGCTTTAAGAATATTATCGCCATTCATTAGCTGCCAAGACGCGCCAGCATCATCGCTGCGGTACAAGCCACCTTTGTCAGCTTCAATAATCGCGTAAACGCGCTTCGGGTTAGAGGCAGAAATATCTATTCCCACCTTACCCATAAGCTTAGGCAAGTTTTTTTCTAGTTTATCCCAAGTCTCACCACCGTCGGTGGACTTATAAATACCGCCGCCGTCGCCGCCTGATTTTACGAACCATGGTGTTCTTCCGTGGTGCCACATGCTGGCGTACAACACTCTTGGGTTCGACGGGTCTAGTGCTAAATCTGCTGCACCCGTGTCGGCATTAACGTTAAGTACGTGCTTCCAGTTTTTACCACCATCGGTAGTTTTAAACACACCGCGCGCTTCATTTGGCGCCCAAATATTACCTTGAACAGCCGCCCACGCGATATCTGGATTGGTGGGGTGAATGCGAATTTTAGGAATTTGACCGCGGTTTTTTAAACCGACTAGCTCCCATGTTTCACCCGCATCGGTAGACTTATATACACCTTTACCATGGCTGGTAGTTACACCGCGAATAGGACCTTCTCCGGTGCCCACATAAATAACGTTGTGATCTGAGGGGGCTACAGCAATTGCTCCAATACTACCTACTTCAAAGTGCTTGTCAGACAACGGTTTCCAAGACAAACCGGCGTTATCTGTTTTCCACACGCCACCACCTGCGGCCCCCATGTAATAAAGGTTGGGGTTACCATCAACGCCTGAAACGGCAACAGAGCGACCGCCACGAAAAGGGCCAATATTACGATATTCCATTTTGTCGAAAAGCTTGGGATTAACGGTATCTTTTAACGCAAATGCCGGAAACGAGAGACTAACCAGCGCGCTAATAGACACAACTAAAGCCGCTAATGTTCGCCGTAATATCATTGTTAAAAGCCTTATTGTATTTAGTTTTTTAGGAAGGTTTGGTGCTTAATGTTTATATAGTGCAACGTATTTAGCCTTCAGGTGAAGACGTAAATGTTTAATGTATATCTATTTTATACCACTTTCTTACGTACAGAATAAAGCGGTAAAGAAGAGAACTGTTATGATAAGTCACACAAGGTTGCAATGCCGACAGCATTCTTTCCTTTATGCTTGGCGCTATACAATGCTTCATCTGCGCTCGATAGCATTTGGTTCGACAAATCGGTCATCGTTAGCCGGTCTGGGGTAACACTGACTATGCCAAATGAACAAGATGCACTAAATGAATAGTCGTCCTTCCCGAAATCTGTTTTTGCAATGCGCTCACGAATTCGCTCGACCGTAGTAGGCGCATAATTCTCACCTTGTTTGCTGGCAAACAAAATAACGAACTCATCCCCTCCCAACCGCGCGATGCAATCAGACTGGCGAATATTTTCTTTTATAATAGTAGTGATTTGGGAGAGCAATGCATCACCATTAGCATGCCCGTATTGATCGTTGATGTTTTTAAAGTCATCTACATCAAATACGCATACCGATAACCAGCTCAACTCTCCACGTCGCATTAGGTTCACAGCTTCAGTTAAACGTATCTCCAAATAGCTACGTGAGAATGCTTGGGTTAAATGGTCATACATAAGCCGGTTACTCAGCAACCGCCTTTCTTCATAAAGATCATCTATATGTAAAACCAACACCCACGCAATACATGAAGTAACCGAAAATGAGCCTATCCAACTCAACGGAGGTAAATCAACCACCTGAATACCGGTGAACGTATCACAAAGGCCTGTAATCACCCACACGACATTTGCCACCAACAACAATAAAACCGTGTTCGTATTGCTATTTTCTTGCCTAATGCGTTGTCGATTAAACACTCTCACGAGTATAAAAATACAATAGGCGGCGAGTACTAATATCCATGCCCCCCACAACTGGAATAAAGCCCCATATTCTAAGCCTGTGTAGTACTGAGATGTTGAGTAGAAAGCATTACTAAGAAAGTACTGGTTAGGCACCATGGTCAACAAGGAAAAGACACCACAAATTACGTAGCACCACTTTAGAAAGGTTGGCACTTTGTATTGAAAAAAAGCAATGTAAAAATGCAGACTCAACACTATGGTAAACATAGCCGCGATAACGGTTATTCGGTTAGAAATACTGAGATAAGTAAGGTTATCGCTTGAGTTAACGAGTACCGCAAAGGCACCAAAAAAAATGCCACTGGTTAACGCTGAAAGCGCGAAAATCAGGTAATACTTCACGGACTCTTCATGGCGGGAAATCAAGCGATAATATAGAAGCAAAAAGAAAAAGCTTAAGAGCAAGCAGATACTGGCAGTAATAAACAAAGGGATAGAAGATGCTTGAACCATACTACTTGCCCATCTCCCCAACTCCCTTTAGTTATGTGCCTTCTGTAAGCGTCTTAGCGTAGAAATGCTCAAACAGAAGGCAACACTAATTCAGCTTTTACGCTCATATGTTAAGTGTATGTTAGCGCAAAAGCACTCTGCTCACTTGCTCTTAGTATAACGAACTTTGTCAATCTTGTAACGATGGAGGGTTTATTTTACGCTGCCCCGGTGGGTAGAAAGCCTTACATTTTGGATAAACCTATCATCAACAATAATAATAAGGGTAGCGCCCTAAAGCGCCGCCTTCCATGCCTTTTCAGGAAGTAAATATAACCCACTTTGGTGAGTGCTACCTTCCCCTACAATATGCCCAACACCTGCAGCCATTACAGCCAAGGTAACGTCAAAAGCATTCAAGCTATCACCATAGCCCGCAGTAAGGTTAAACATAGAGCCATCAGCCAGTAAGAATAGGGTTTTACCATTTAAGGTATAAGCATTCACGTAAGGCATGGGTTCGCAGTGGTTGGCATGTGCTTTAAGATATGGCACATCGATTTCTTGCGCCACATGCCCAACATTCAATATAAAGGTGCCTTCTTTCATCGCATCCAAATGCTTTGCACTTACCACACCGTAACCGCCAGTGGCAGTGGCAATAACATCGGCATC
The DNA here is from genome assembly GCF_019249255.1 of Alteromonas lipotrueae. Lineage (NCBI taxonomy): Bacteria > Pseudomonadati > Pseudomonadota > Gammaproteobacteria > Alteromonadales > Alteromonadaceae > Alteromonas > Alteromonas lipotrueae. The sequence goes on from NZ_JAESDJ010000003.1 coordinate 250,498, forward strand.
TTTTACCGCGCAGCCCAAATCAACTACCGGCCAACCATCATATTTAGCTTGCAGCGCGCGAGCAGGATCGAGTTCTGCTACTTGCACTTGTGCACCAAAAGCCTTTGCAGATGCCGCCACGCCCTGCCCCACTAAACCATAACCTATGACGACTACTACTTTTTCATGCAGGGTAAGATGTGTGGTTTGGAAAAACGTTTGCCAAGCACTTAAACCCACCATATGACGATTGTGTAAGCCTTCTTTAACGGGCAAATCATCCCAGTTAAAAATAGGATATTCAGGCTGCATACCGTTTAACCGCGTAATACCTGAACCTGTGGCCTCTAAACCAGCCACAATGTTCGGGACCTTCGCGTTTGCTTGCACTTTTTCATGTAAGCGCGTGGTTAAATCGGCCCCCATTTCACACAAATGAGTGGGTTTCCAAGCCAAGGCTTTGTCAAAAGAGTCTGACCAATCGGCGTTACTCATGTCTCGCCATGCATGAGCCGCAGCCCCTTTATCTACCAGATACTTTACCACATCATCTTGAACGGTAGTGGGGTTACAGGTTGTTAGAAAAACCTCACACCCACGAGATAATAACCCTTCAACCAATGGAGCCATCTTTAAATCTAAGTGCATATTACAGGCTAGCCTAATGCCGTCTAAGCTTGGAAGAGAGGAAATAGCTTCACGAGTGCGCGGCATATGTAAACTGGCCCATGAAAGCTCAGCTTGAAAATCTTGGTACATAGAAAAGTCTTAGTGTCGAAAAGGAGAAGGCACTATAGTACGCCACAATATCTTCGCCCTACAACTATCAATGCAGAACAAAACTAGCTAATCAAGGTATTGATATATAAAGATAGTTTTATATAGTTATGCTGCGCGCTGAGTTAACGACGCTTATTCAGCACAACAAGCGCAGCGCTTTAACTCAGTGCCATTATCAAAACTTCCAGTAGTTGAGTTTCTTTCTAATTTTGAAGTTTCTTAATAGGTTTCTAGGTTTTTTATCAACCCAATTACTGCCCACCATTACTTCAACCGCTTTCACCACCCGATGTGACGACTTTCCATCTAGATAGGGGGTAATTGATGGCCCGTATTTTTGAATGCTATCGATAAGTTCGGGCGAAGGTGACAACGCTTGTTTTATTGCACCTTCTAGCGCATCGCTTTCTGTAATGTTAATAAAACAATCGAGCGGGTCGCGGTTATTTACCGTCACGACAGGTTTATTTAAAAGTAAGAATTCTTGAAAAATAGAGGAGTTGTCACAAATCATCACATCCGCTCTGTGCAACGCTTCGATGACATGATTATTTTCAAAAAACATTAGGTTTTCACTTTCTAACGCTTTGTATTTTTCAACCGTAGAGGCGGCCATTTTCGGGTGCAATGTCACTAACCACTGCCAGTTCCCGTTTTGACTTAACCGTTTAACCTCATCATAGACGAACTCGGCGCAGGACAAGGATGCAGAGAAAGTAGAACCAAATAGCACCTGCGGTTTATCGTAATGTTCTGTCGATTGATATTGAAATAATGAGTCTAATTTTACCCACCCGGTTTCAACCACATTGTAGTGGCCTTTATTACTGCGTGTTAATGTACCCGTGCGTTCAGGCCCTTCTGTGCAATATAAATCGAACAGCCCACGTTCAGGATAAACATTACCTCGCTTACTTTCATTAAGGCCATGAAAAACCTGTACTTTAATGCCGGGAATGAAATTTGGCACTCTATCGCCGGGGACGAACACCGCATCAGGTTTAAAGCTTATAGCTTGCTCAATGGAAGCTAATGCCTGCTCGTTTTCGTGTAAAAAGTGTTTGGACGCATCATTTCCCACCACCAACCATTTAACCTGATGACCTTGCTTTATCGCTTCATTTTGTATGGGGCGAAGTATGTCGAAGGAGTAATTTTGTTCTACATATAAAAGAAAATTTAAGGGTTTCCCCACAGTACTCGATGGCGATGCATGCATATTCTTACCCTTCAATTTCAAACTCAAACCAAAACCAAAACAAAGAATAGTAATGAGGCTGCAACTTTTTAGCAAATGGCTTTTGCAATCGTTACGCTGCGATCAATATTTACGCAGAATACGTACAAAACTCTTAGATCATTCAATGTTTTTTGCTCATCGATTTTATATTGAAACCGATGGGTATATTAGCTATTAAGGGGAAGACTCAGTGCCATCTGAATTACATAAATCACGGGCAATAGCGGCGCTTAAAAACGCGTTTATTGCTGACGCTTTGGCAATGCCAGTACATTGGTATTATAACCCAGCGGACATTTTAAAAGATTTCCCCGGTGGCATTCAGCAATTTGAAGACGCACCATCATTTCACCCCTCCTCTATTATGTCTTTGCATTCCACCAGCCAGGGGGGCCGGTCCAAAGCGTCTAAGCAGGAAAAGAAAAATATTGTAGGCGACGTTATTTTAAAGGGTAAACGACAATATTGGACTGGCGCTAATCAGCATTACCATCAAGGCATGAAAGCCGGAGAAAATACGCTGAATGCCCATTGTGCAAGAGTGCTACTTAACGCTTCAGTACCGCACTATCAACAAGCTGCTTTTTTAGATGGGTACATTAAACTGCTGTGCGCAGATAAGCCAGCTCACCCAGACACCTACGCGGAATCGTATCATAGAGGCTTTTTTGCTAACCTAGCTGCCGGAAAGCCTGCCAATGATTGCGGCGCAGTGACTCACGATACGGCATCTATAGGTGGCCTTGTTACCATTGGGCCTGTAGCGCTTAGCTGTGCCCTTAAGGGGGATGCACTGAATGACATTCAACGTCTCTGCAGAAATCACTTGTATTTAACTCACCCCAGTGAAGACCTTGGTGCGGTTTGTGATGATTATGTCGAACTGCTGTATCGATTGCTCTACCGCACGGACGAATCGCCTCAAAACATACTTGAAGATATTGCCCTACGGGGGAATCATATATCTTTGGCAAAGCTGGTTGCCAATAATAAAAGTGATATCGAAATAGTGGGTCGTCAATTCTCTCCTGCATGCTACATTTCTGATGCATGGCCCAGTGTGCTGTATTTTGCCTACCGCTACGTAGACGATGAAAAAAAAGCACTCACAGCCAACGCCAATGTAGGAGGGGATAACGTGCACCGTGGTTTTGTATTAGGTACACTCATGGGTTTGATTAAAGGCGCGCCAATTCGCGACATGTTTGAACAACTTGCTGATGCAAAAGAGATAGAGCATGAAATAATAGGCGCTTGTTCGAATGAGCAGAAACGCTAGGGTTGGATAAGCCAATTAATAAGCAAACTATAAATCTAATCACATAAATCCATGGATAAACCACCTATGACCATAGAGCGAATAGAAACAAAACAGCGTATGAGCCGTATAGTAAAACATAACGGCACCATCTATTTATGCGGCCAAGTGTGCGCCGATGCAACCCAAGGTATTACCGAACAAACCCAAACTATGTTAGATAAAGTGGATACCTTGCTAGCACAAGCGGGTAGCGATAAAGAACATATTTTATCAGCCACTATTTACATCAAAAGCATGGAATACTTCGCCGAGATGAACGCCGTATGGGACAACTGGGTGCCAGAAGGCCATGCCCCTGCTCGCGCTTGCGTTACCGCAGATATGGCTCGTGAAGCGCTGTTAGTTGAAATAACCGTTATCGCTGCCGAGAAGCATTCGTAACAACCACAAATTGACGTTAGCGTGGCATACCTCACTTAATTAGCAGTTGTCAGATAAAGCGATGTTGTAATAATTGCTATACCCCATTACTGGTAAAGAAATAGCCTGCCATTTTATTCAAAGAGTCTGGCCGAATATTTACCGCCGCCAACTTTTTACTATATAAGGGCGCAAGCTTTTCTCGTAACGTGTGAGCTAATTCATCAGGTGTGTATGTGCTCTCTGGTTTGCCTAGTGCAATAACATCTAAATCGATTTGTTTCGTTAGTGGGTCCCAACTAATATTAGTTGGGGCAAATTGCCCGGTCACCCCAGAAGAAACCGTCACTGCGGGGTCGGTTTGGATCTCTTCCTTCTCGTCGTACCGATTTTGATTCGCCGGCGTAGTGACTGATACCGCCTCTTTTGTATCCTTAAGTACCATTAGCCTAGACAGCTGCCGGCGCCAGAATGGTGCACCTAACCCAGCCAGTAAACCCGTTAATACACACCCAAATATCCAGTCGATAGACATGCGATTGATGCCTTGTGCTAGCGGGCCAACTGAAAATGTTTTCGTTTCTTCGGTAGAAAGTTGATTCAATCTGTTTCTCAATTCAATCATTATACTACCGGCGTTAGTCGGATCACTCTCCGCCTGTAACTTATCGTTTAAACTTTCGACCTGCGTTTGAATACGCGCCACCTTGTTTGCATCGTTACTTTCTAGCTCACTTATCAATGACACACTATTAATGTTTAGCGCTAGGGAAATTACGGTGGCTACACATGCCACTTTGATACCGGTCCTCAAACGAAATTGACTGGTGGCTCGATGGTCGCACTTCCCTACTCTGTCGGGCAACACCTGCTCTAATGTAGTAACCACTTTGGGCGTTGACACTTTAAGTGCCGTAGACAAAATATTGTTCATCAGTACCGACCGATTTAAATAAGGCTGTGGTTTGTCGCGTTCAGATGCCATTAACATATTAAGCTGCTCAAGTACGCTCGCACTTTGCGTGACATTAAGCTCAACATCATCCCTTAACGACAACCTCACTTCTTCAACTACACATTGACACCATTCCTCAAAGCCTCGCGTTCGGGAGCCAGCCATTAATATAAGCCTATCTGTTACTAAGGCTGAAAACTCAGCCACAGTAATAATCACCAATGTAAGCACTATGGCCGTATCAAGATAATCCATAATTTACCTCACAAGTCTAAAGATAAAGTATCGTTTTTAAATTTAGGAATAAACCGGTTGGCATTTTGAATAAAATCAACGGCGGGTAGCATGTACCCCTTATTCCCATCGCCAGCGATATGCATACCCAGCAGCGTTTTCCCATCACTACTAAGGACTGGTGAACCACTATCCCCACGCTTCGTCTCTCCATCGTAACTCGCAATAAGGCGATGTACCGCTTGAATACGGTTAAGCTCAGGCCCATAGGATACAATTTGTTGGTTGCCTCTTTTAGCGCATACATTGGATAGACTGATGGCACTTGCAGTGTTTTTAGGGGCAGTGACTTTGCCGCGCGGACTGTGCATGATGGCTGTCTTTGGTAATTCATCCATGTAATACAAAATTTTTGTCGGCACGGGCCCTGGAATAGCATTGCGTGCAAGCTCGAGGTTCTGTGGTTCTACTTTTGCAAACGCGACATCGAAGCTCCATGTATCAGTACCAAGCGGGGCGATATTTCCGCAAATACCGGTATAGCTCGCAATAACCTTTCCCGCATGTTTAATGGTGGCCTGCTGACAAGGCTGCTCGATGTTGTTAGCTAATAATCCAAATAGGTGAAAACAGCTTACAAGGTAATGCTCTGTATCACCTATATTACCCGTGCATCGCACTAACGCTACAGCACTACCGGAATCCGTTTCTTTTGTTTGAGTATTGATGACATCGATATAGCTCATTGCACTTTCCCCTCTTGTAAACTTTCAATCTTGGCTTTTATTTCCTCATAATTACTGAACTTTAAATCGATGTATCTTAGTGTTTTCCCCCATGGATAGCGCTCAAGCGACTTGTTAATCGTCACTTTTGCTTGAGCGGCCAAATCCTCTACTTTATCTACATAAAGTGCGGGGCAAATTGAATCTAGAGCACACAGTGTCACGGTAAGTACACCCTTGCTAAAATTCGAGTAGGCAAACGTAAAATCGTCACCACAATCTCCAGCTTCCATAGGAGCGCGCAATGCACACTTTAGCCTTCCTACATCATCATCGGCTTCGCAAACATCAGGTGTTGAGCTCAAGGCATTTGCTAAGCTTGCATGAGGCGTTAGCTTCTCGTTACTGGTAATGTTTTTACAATGTAGACTTTTTAGTAGAGGGTCGGTGGCGAGCCTCTCAAGTAATATCTTCTTAATCGCCTCTATATTTTTCGTTTCTGAAGGGATAGAAAACGACCCAACAAGAGCCAGTTCTCCTGAAATGGTACTTCCTAGTAAGGCTGGATTTTCCAAAACAATACCATTCGCATGTGTTCCCATTACCGGGTAGCCAATAACACCGAAGGTTTCATTCCATGTATTGGTTTTGCTATTTTCGCAGTTTTTCAACGCTGCTTGTGATGCCTCTTTAACGTTCTCTTTCGCAGCATCACTTTCAGTTTTTTTAACTGGCTCTTTAATCGATACGTTAATAATGGCGTGCTGAGTGCTGCTATCTTTCACTTTAATCGTAAAAGCTTCACCCGCTTTTGCCTCGCCTGTAAGCGTAACGATAACTCCAGATCCTCCTGCCACCGTCGAGACGTTTACCGATGAGTTAGGCGTTCTAGTTAACTGTGCGGAATAAGGCTTCGTTCCACCAGATACTTCAACGATTGCCGTTTGAATTACGCCCTGTGTAAATGCTAAAGAGGAATGATCGAGTTTTAGCTGGGTAGTAATATTATCAGTAAGGGCACCACAAGATTTAAACGTAGCTTCATTTAAGTTGAGGGGCATCGCCAATAAACCATTTAATTCGCTGGCTCTTGCCAACATAATTTGACGCTTCACTTGCATCTCTCCCATGGCAACACTGATGTTAGAAATGACTTTTTCGTAAACGCTTATAATCGCATTTTTAACGTTCTTAGCATTCTCGGCGTTCTCTTTGTTTTTTTTATCGAAGTTCCCCTTCGCCTGCGCTAACATGCCATCGAGAACTTTATTAACATCGGAACCGTCCGCACTAGCGAGTGTGGTTTGTAGTATTTCAGCGAAGTCTAACCCGGGCGTAAAATATTGTGCGTAATCACTCAATGCAGCTATTTGCGAACCGATACTATCTGTACTCGCCAATGTTGACGTTAAGGCTTCATCGACGGCCACACGAATGCTATCCACTTGCGCAAATACTCTAGGCCCAATCGTGGAAGACTTTGCAAGCAAGGTGTTGGTGCTTTGAAGTAACTGTGCGGCCCGCTCTCTGTCGCTGTCTATCACCTTTAACTGGGCCTGCGCTGCCGCTTTTAAGCTCTTGGTGGAATCATCATAAAGGAAGAGTTGGTTCACGGCGTTGGTCAAGTCTCCAGCCGCTATGGCGTACTCATCCATTGCGCTACGAAGCCGTTCGGCATTGTTTTGAATATGCTGATAATTGCTAGTAATTCCCACCATAGGGCTAACAATATCTTTTATGCACACCATTGCTCGCATACCAGCAATATACTGCGCACGCCTGCCAACATTTTCATTTGCCGTTCCTAAATGATAGGCGCCCCCTCCGAGCAACCCTGCCGCTTTGAACGTATCAATATTGGCCTCGAAAGCTGCTAAACCCAATGTTACTGTGCCAAGAGCAATCAGGCCTTGGCTTAAGTCTTGGCTTTGCTTTGCATCTTCTAAAAGCTTTCTGCGGTAGCCGTCGTAAGTGTAATCGACGTAAGCCATTGCCCGCTGAAGCTCTACTTCGCTTGACTCACACGAGGTGCAATTTTTTGTGTTAACGGGGCGAGGGTCCTCAACATAAGGAAAAGTAGTACAACCAAGTAGGGAGCTTACCAAAATACACATTGTCGATAATCGACTAGTGGTTTTTTCTCGGTTCAATAACTTACCGAATAGCGACTTGCCAAAATTGGCATAGCAGTCGGAATTAATCACGTTCATGTTGCCCTCATAATCCATTTTTATTGGTATATATGAGCAGTGCACGAACCTTTATAATTCTCTCACCTAAATAGCATTTTTATTTTTTTGGGTAGGAGCAATACCAATGACGAGACGATAAAGACAGGATTTAGCTGAGCCAGGCTTAACCTCTAGCCCAGCGCAACTACAAAGTAAGAATACAGCTAGCTAGTTCACGGTTGCGGTACCTATGTACCTATACCACCACCGTGGGTAGTATTGTGTTTTAAAACTTCGAATAAATCTTTATCATGCGAATGAGAGCCATCACCATCGTGATCATGAGCTCCATTGTTACTAAATTGCTTATCTCTATGAAAAACACGATACGTCATCCCATTTTGATTACCCCGATAAACGTATATTTGCATGGAATGGGGATGATCTGTCACGGGTTGAGCACCTTCTGTTCCGTGTTTAGGGTTATCTAAAGTCGGTATATAAAGAACCGTAAAATTTCCCGTTTCATAAACCTGATAGCAATTTCCGCTATAGCTGATGTCGTCAATATTATCTTTGTCAATTTCACTAGCGCCTGTAAATCCAACACTTATATTAGGTTTTGGCGTGTTTTGGCTTTTTGATTCGAACCTACAAGTATTTTCAAGCGCTAAAGCACTGCCACTTTTATCTAAAATTAGCGCTCCAAACCCGTTTATTCGTTGTGATTGAAGGGCGTCATCCGCCCCGCGAGTATCTATATCATTACCTAAAAATTCGACGTCATAACTAGCAGTAATTTTCGATAGCATGCACTCTGCATCGTCATCGTTGCACTCTTTATTTTCATGTGAACAACCAAGTAAGGTTAAAAGTAATAATGTCAGTCCTACGGTTGATATCATTTTTTTGAATAAAGTCATTAGGGTCCGCTCCTAGTTATTGACTAATTAAATTGTATTAACCCACTGTGCAGTGGTGTTTTTGTTGTATTGTTGTAGCCTGACACTTCAAAATCGTATACTCCTGATTCAAAGTGCTGTAATCCCATGTTTATGAAAATTTCGCTTGTAGAAGTTAAATGTAAAGCGCTTGTCGTGAACACTTGCTCTCCTTTTTGATTGGTTAACGTGAACCCATATTTGGGATAATCAAATTCAGGTATTTCAGTATCAACGTAAATTGCAAACACGAGCTGGCTGACCGATTGAGTCACCTTAACCGCATCAAATTCTGAAGCTCGAACATTCGCCATTTCCAAGCGATAAACATTTAAATCGGAATTTGGTTCTAAGCGCTGAGAGGTATTGAACGGCGTTGGCATTAATAAAACGAGAATCAATGCAGCGGCGGCTGCCCAAAGCGGAATTGGCTGCTTCCACACGCGAGGTTTGCTTTGAATAGGCGTTACCTTATCTACGCTGTTTGCTTGCATTCCCTTGTACAAACGCTCTGTAAGCTCTAGTTGATCTAAACACGCTTGGTTAGACAAAAAATAAGCTTCAAACTCCGCTTCTTCACTCGGTGTCATTCTACCTAGCACATACCGTTCTATTCTTTCATCTTGCTTCACTACGCAAACTCCTAACCATGAATACTCTGGGTCTATTGTTTGTGAAATGCCTATGCTCTTGCGTACTAACGTCTTGTGCACTAACTAGGCCAAACCTCTCAGTGAAATTCATATCAGTTATCTTCCATTACCGCTAACCACAGCGTTTTAAACCGCTGTTTGCAGCGATAAAGCACATTGTCGAAGTTTTTAGCGTTAACATTTAGTTCGTTACAAATCAGACTTTTATCTTGTTCATGTATATAGTAACGATGGAGTAATTCTCTATCTCTCGGTGTATTCAACTCTTTAATAACCGTTTGAACAAGCAAGCCCAAGTTATGTCGTTCTAATACATCCTCGGGCGATTGTGTTAACGGGCCAGAATACTCAGACTCCAACGCTTCCCCTATACCCGTTTGTTGGCGCTTAACGTCACTTTTTCTAAAATGCATCAGTAGCTGATTTTTCGCCGTCTGAAGAATAAACGCTGACAACTTTGTGGCATCTCGTAGTTCATTATTCCTAATACGTTCAATGACGATGCGCCACGTTTCTTGGCTAATATCTTCAGCCAAATCAGGGTCGTGACATTTTCGCCTAAGCACAAAGCGTAACCCCCTTTTATAACGCTCTATCATTTGTAATTCTGCGGCAGTATCTCCCGCTAAAATCCCTTTCACGATAGTGGCTGCAATATCGCTCTCAGACTCAGTCATGCCGCGTTACCATGCAGAACAAATCCCGCCCAGTAATAGGGCGATCGCCACGGGCGAGTTCCATTTTTTCTTTTGTGATTTTTCACCGCCACTTTCGCTTTTTCTAATGCTTCAGAGATGGGTAATTCGTGTTGTAGTAAATAACGATAAAACTCCTTCATCAGCTTCGCTGTTGCATCATCTTGTACTTGCCACAAACTGCCTATAACACTATGTGCTCCAGCTTCGATGAAGGCGCGGGTTAAGCCAAGCATGCCTTCGCCCTCTATCAAGTGTCCTTGGGTAGTTTCGCAACCACTTAACACAACAAGTTGGGCCTTTAGCCTAAGCCGCCTGATTTCCGAGGCAAACAGCAAATTGTCGGCACTTGAAGCGTTTGATAAAACGAGTCCACCCAATTCAGGCACTTGATTATTTGCTAGCCCATGTGTCGCCATATGTAAGATATTAAAGGTAGATAAATCTAATTCTGCTAACGCTTGTTTACTGGCTTTACCTTTATTTAGAAGGGTTATCGGTTGAGCAGAGAACTCGTTTATGTAACTTGCCTCTTTTGCTGTATAAGGCAATGAGGAAGACTGAAAACCATAGACTAGCGGGCTGCTTTGGTCTTTTGGCATAGTCTTCATTAAAGGGTCTGCCACAACAAGAATACTGCCTTCATCCACAGCCGTAGCGTAATTATCTCTTCTCGAATCTACTATGTTTTGTAAAGAATGTTGATAGCTTACTGACCACCCGCTCTGCGCGGGGGAAGATGTTGACAGTAATGAAAATGGTAAACGGGTTAACGCGCCATCCGGTATTACAATTAAGTTCGTTTTGCCTTTGAATAGATACTCTGCATTGCTAGGAAAAAGTGTATTGCGTAGCTCTGCCACCTCTTTACGCATTTTACGCAAAGGCAGTTTTTGCGATATCACATTCAGTACAGCGCCCACACGTTCACTAAAAAAACGCTCATGTTCACTCTTAAAGCTTACAATCTGCTGCTGATCAATAAACCACAACCTAGACTCCACTTCTGCGGTATCAATAAATAACACCACGTCATGCTCTGTTAAAGACTGCTGAAGTTGGGCCAATGATTTGGCCGAAAATTTAGCGGTAGACTGCGGAACAACATAATTGTCACTCTCAAGCTGATATAACGCTTCTGACAATACCCGTATTTCTCTGATGGTCTGTTTTCGCTGCTGTGTTTCAATTTGTGTACTAAGCTCAATCAATTTCACCTGCTGTTTTTGATTGAGCTTTTTTTGTTCACGTTGAATGTCGTTATTAGTATTGTTGTCGCGGTAAAGCCCGTACCCTATGGTTCGTGATCGCGCCCCCTCAGCAAGTAATAAGCTCTGCTCTGCCGAAAGTGAGTTATCAACACGAACCAGCAAACTGACCACCTTCTGGTAGGTAGAGAAATACCCCCTACGTAAATCGGTTCGCTTTATTTTTGAAAAAATGTCGTTGATCTGCTTGCTAATATCACGGCCTATTTGTAGTGCAAGTACTGGGTCGAGATGGGCTACTTCATTGGCATAGGCATATGTACTTTCTAACTGTGACAACGTGGAGCGCGTTTGAATAAGTTTGCTCGTTCCTTTGTTAAAATAGGTCTCAGCACTTTTAATGTTACCCATGGATGCATGCAGCGTGGCCATTTGTATTTGTGCTAAGCCGATTGACCGAATATCTTGCGTTTGCATCAGAACATTTAACGCATTTTGCTGATATTTCATTGCCTCATCTTTGCTACCAAGTAACGTAAGGGCATGCGCTAGATTTGAAGCAGCAATAGCATGCTCGTAATCCGTGGCAATTCCATCAGTGTTAAACAAGTAACTCTCTATCCGCTCTTTCGCCTGTTGATGCTCTCCAAGTTGCATGTTGAGTAAACCAACAAAAAAGTCGATTTCACTCGCCCCCTTTGAAGCATTCAATTTAAAAAATCTGCGCTTTGCTATATCAAACGTATCCTTCGAATAAATATACTGCCCCGTTGCCTGCAGAAGCTTCGCTTTTTCTACATTAGCCCACGCATCTAAGTATGCATGCTTAAACCTACCGCTTAGCTTTAGCGCCTGTGTAACATGATGATTGGCTTGCTCGATATTGCCTAGTTGTCGATACACACCCGAGAGTTTGATATGCAAGTTCGTGATTGCGTAGTTATCTGAAACTTGGGTTGCTAATTTCTTGGCGAGAACGTATTGCTGCATGGCGTTGTTAAAATCGCCCGTGTGATAAAACAGCCATCCTAAAGAGGTCATGCTTTTAATAGCATTTGACACATCACCTTGTTCCAAGAAAATTTTGCTGGTTTCTTCAAAGGCCGTTACAGCATTCAAATAGCTTCCTTTTTCAATTTCTATTGACGCTTCTAACTCTTTCGCCTCTGCATACAACAAGGGATAGTGCCCAGAATTTAGATGGCCGAACACAATGCTTAAGTACGCCACCGCGGTATCAAATTCACCTTTTTCATAAATATAGTGACTCGCTAAGTCATTATGAATTTTAATAAGGTAGGATTGGGGAATAGATGTCTGCTGTAAAATACGTTTCAGTAAATCAGCTTGATTGTCGTATTCTCCAAGGTAGTGGCTCACTATGGATTGCATATAGGCACTGAAAACAATGAGAGAGTGATCTTCTAACGATGTTGCAATATTCTCTGCTTTTTCATAGTGCGAACGCACATCATGTAAGGCTTCTTTATACTCCATCTCTGCAAGCTGATTTTCTGCCGCAGACCACGTTAAGGAAGCGAATTGAATGGCATTGTAGAAATTCCTATGAGCATCCAATCCGGTACCAATTGCACTAAATAAGATATCGCTGCGACCTTGCGTTGGCGATGATGCCGAAGTATCTATTTCAACGTAACAAATGACACAGTCGTTCGCATCGAAGAGTAGGTATTCAGGTTGTCTATAGGCGGCTGGAATATCAAGAGTGAGTAAGGGCTTGCTAGTTTCATATTCATCGCCATAAAGCGCTAAGCGAACATTTGCTGCTGATTGCGTTGCTTTAATAAGCACTGTCACACCCGACGTAGGGATAACTCTAAACGTTGTTTTTTCATTAAGGCTTACTTGGAAATTCGCCGTGGTAGCGTCCGATACTGTCACGGTGGGAAGCAATGTATTTTCTTCCGCCCATCCAGAAAAAGAAAACATATAAAGCATAGAAATAAAGAAAGGAAAACCACATAGCAAAGCTAGTGATCTTTTGATGAAAGAGACGCTTGGAGTTTCCATACATGCTTTTACGCCACCAAAGTATCGTTCAAAAAATACACTAATTTATTTGAACACTCAAGTCGCCTCATACTAGCAGGCCTTATTTACCTAGCCTTGGATTTTTCTTTTTTCCTCTAACGAACTGCAATACGCCTCTAAACGAGTACTAGTGGAGATCATTCTCGTATAAGCCTGCAATATCAAATACATTCAGAACCTAATATTCTTGTCATAGCGAATCACTGCAAACATGGCTTTTAAAAAGGCTCATCGATAGCTTTGCTTGGTTCAGTGAACCACACTGCGCCAGTGTCAGATACATAAAAGTGATCTTCCAAACGAATACCAAACTCGTTGGGAACCACTATCATGGGCTCATTGCTAAAGCACATACCTGGTGCCATAAGGTGTGGATTATCCTTCACCAAGTATGGCCACTCGTGAATATCCATACCAATACCATGCCCTGTTCTATGGGGCAAACCAGGGAGATTATAATCTGGGCCTAAGCCATCGGACGCTAAACTGTCTCGGGCGGCCTTATCAACATCGCCACAGGGTACGCCTGGTTTTACTGCATTAAATGCGGCGTACTGCGCGCGTTTTTCACTTTCCCACATCGCCTTTTGCTTCACCGTTGGCTTACCAAAGCAGTAGGTTCGCGTAATATCAGATAGATACCCATGAACTTTGCAGCCGGTATCAATAAGCACCAAGTCGTTTTCTTCTAATATTTGTGGGTCTTTTACCCCATGTGGAAATGACGTTGCTGTACCAAAAAGTACAATACAAAAGTAATTGCCACTGGCACCCACTTTTTTGTGGGCATCATTGATAAAGGCTTCTACTTCTGTGGTAGTAATCCCTGCATAGAGCATACTGGCTGTAGCTTTATGCACTGCAAGGGTCATATCCATAGCACGCTGTATAAGCGCAAGTTCGTTGACCGATTTGTGCATTCGGCAGTGGGCAGTAACCTCTGCGCCATTAATAATACTGGCGCCTTCAGGGAGTGCTTTATTAAACCCATCCACAACGAAGAATTGGGTCGATTCATCTACCGCGATTTTCTTGCCACCAGCAGTATCAATTTCACCCAGTAAATGAGCAATCAGTGCATAAGGGCTTTCATGCTCTTGCCACCCAATAATGTCGCCGTTAATCACTTTACGCTCTTCAAGGGAGTCAATTTCAAAGTAAGGCGCTACATAGATGATATCGCCAGAGGCAGGAAGAATAGCGCCCACTAAACGCTCGCTGGCATACCATTGCATGCCCGTAAAGTAAGATAAGTTAGTGCCGGCATTAAGGTACAGCGCACCAATACTATTTTGCTGCATATATTGCTGTGCTTTATCTATGCGAGTTAAGTATTCACTTTTTTGAATAGGCGCTACATCGCTAGTCATATTTGAAAGACTGCCCAGTGCTTCTTCCTTTGTTTTCCCGCCAATAAGTGTTGTCATAACCTGCCCTTATAATTTTATACGTCGATAAAGCAGTTGCACTGTACAACACTGAAGCAAAAAGTCGAGAAAGCCAAATAAAAGCTTATTCGCTGATCAACGAATAGGCATGTTAAACCTAGGAAGGCGTTAAGTTATTTATCTCCCACCTGCTTGGGTAACTTAAGCGTAAACGTGGTATCTAGGTCGCTCGATTCTTCCATAGGAGCAAGTGCTAACGTCCCTTGCATTTTCTTCGCTAAATTAGAGCAGACAGACAACCCCATTCCAGTTCCTTTGCCAACATCTTTAGTCGTGAAGAAAGGGTCAAAAATATGTTTTCGACTTTTTTCTGCTATTCCCCCCGCGTTATCCGAAACATTTATTAGCACAAACTCTGGTTTTTCCGCGACTGCGACCTTTATAATTTTCTGCTGAGTTTGCTTATCTGATGTAGCGTGAGCCTGAATCGCATTTTTAATCAAATTTGCAATTATCTGTTGTATGAAGCCTTTATGAGAAGTTATCTGAATATCACTATCAATCACTAGTTGAACCTCAACGTCTTCTTTCAATTCATATTTGAGCATTCGAACGGTTTCTCTGGTTACCTCACTGATGTTTAGCAACTGATTCTCAAGTGACTCTTTTCGAGAATAGCTCCCCAAATCACTAATGATATCCCTTACCCTCAGTAAGCCTTCTTTCGAATCATGAACAAGTGCTTTAATGTCTTCGGTCACAAAATCAATATCACTGGTTTGTTTAAAGCTTTGTATTGACTGGGTGATCTTCTGGTTTACTGGCTGCTCAATCTCGTTAATGGATTGAATGAGCTGTTCATGCAAATCCACCATGTGGATTAACGTTTCCACATAATGGTCGAGGGGGTCGAAGTTGCTAATAACAAACGCTAACGGGTTGTTTATTTCATGGGCAATCCCTGCTGCCATGTGCCCAACAGACGCCATCTTTTCTACATGAATTAAATGATCTTGGGTCGTTTTTAGCTCGGCCAAAGTTTCTTTTAAACGCTGATAATGCGTGGCCATTCGCGATTCTGCAAATCGCCTTTCTAATATTATTTTAAGCTGTAAAGAAGCATCACGCATAACGTTTAGCTTCGTGGTAGATACGCTATCTAGCGCTTCCTCGCTTATGAAACAGAGAATGGAAGCCAAGTTATTGTTGTAAACAATTAGCGGAAATACCAAATAGCTCACTACTGGGTTTGGCAACATGTCAATTAATGACCGCATAGGCGCAAGCTCTGGTGATAAGTTAACCACGGGGGCTTTACATTGCAGGGCTAGGTTGATGATGTATTGCTTTGTATCATGGTCTACTTCATCAAGTTGGCTCTGGCTAATTGAGGGCTGTGATGTGGGTACACAGGTAACTTTAGCGGGAGTAACCACTAAACCACTGTGCCCACCACAAAAATGCAGCAACGTTTCCGCATAGGATGCGATTAATGCCTGAATATTCTGTCGTTGATGGGAAAATCGATTCACCGAGGTGAGCATATTCACTTGCGCATCTTTCTCTATTAGATGCTTATTAGCAATGCTAATACGCTTAATAATGCGAGCAATTTTACGCTGTACAAACGCAGCGTCCTCCTTATTTAAGCGGATAACATCGTCCACATCGGCCCTATTCATTATTTGGCTCGGTGTGGTAGAAACGGCATCACTCACGCAGATAACCAAGGTGCTACTATGCGATGCTAATGACGTTCGCACATAGTCTACTATTTCTATGCTGTCTGACTCACTTTGTGCATCATTAATATGGAAGAAGATTTTGTCTGGCGTATTGGAACGCAGTGCTTTTTTTAGTTTTTTGACTGATGAATAACAATGAGTGACAAGGCCTTCGGGTAAAAAATCAGCCAACTCAGATGGCGCGTTAGTGTATATCATTGCCATATTAGGCAGATTAGAATTCACCATACAGTTGAAGATTTCATCCTTTTGCTCTATCTATTCTTAATAGACTTATAGTTTGTTTTTACCAAAAGGAGTATTAATAATTCTATGAAAAATATCGTGCGCTTAATCTATTTAAGTTCGGCAACCAGAGATATGTCGCTCTCAGATATGAAAGATATCTTAACTGTTGCCCGTAAAAACAATCAATCGCTTGGGATTTGCGGAATGCTTTGCTATGACAACCGCTATTTTGTGCAAGCTTTAGAAGGTGAGCGCGAAGCGGTTAATGAATTATTTTTCCATATTTCAGACGATGCTCGACACTCTGATGTCATTATCTCCAGCTACGAATATATCGATAAACCCACCTTTACAGAGTGGAATATGGGTTATGCTGGCAGTACGCCAATTTTTACTGAGTTACTCGCTCGATTATCGCAAACCGAGTTTGAACCAACCAAACTTCCACCAAAGCAGATATACGCTTTGTTAAGACACCTTTCAGCCCATCAGCAAACGGTTTAGTTTTAACGACATTTCGCATTTTTGAGCGGCTGTTCGATAACAAGGTTTATGGATTTACGTTAAGGTTTACGTCTTGCCTCTGACTCCATCCATTGAAGAACACTTTATACCTCAACGGTTGTTTTTAAACTGGGGTAAAGATTGAAAAACTCACACCAATGAGAAATCGACATGGTGTTGTCATTCTTATCTACGTTAGTTGGCGGTAAGCCTTTTAAGTGGCTTGCTCCGGTGTACTTAACGACCTGCATGTCAGCGGCCAATGCTCCTTGTATACCCGCTTCTGAGTCTTCAATAACCAAACAGTGCTTAGGATTGACGCCCATCTTCGATGCGGCAAGTAAGAATATATCGGGGGCTGGCTTCCCATGTAACACTTCGGTACTTGTGGTAATACGCCCTTTAAAAAAAGAACGAAGCCCTGTTTTTTCTAGCGCAAACGCAACCCGCTCTGGGCTACTGCTAGTCGCAATGCAGCTTCTGACATTCAAGTGCGCGAGCACACGGTTAAGCTTGGGAGTAGTTTGTAACTCTTCAGCAAACACCTGTAACAACGCCGTTAAATAATTATCTCTGAACTCAGCTGGAAGTGAAATGGTGAAGTCGGTTAAAATCTGCTTTTGTGCAGATTCATAACTTTTACCTAAAAAATGCTCGTCAAAGTAAGCACTTGAAACCACTACACCTAAGTCGGCCAACATGGCAATGATTACCCGCTTGCATAGCACTTCGCTATCTACTAACACCCCATCACAGTCGAAAATAACGAGCTGGATGTCTGTACTGTCAAGGGAGGTTTTACTGCTACCCATCTGATAATCCTTGTATATTTCGTCCTTAAAAACGTGCAGGCTACTCTTGAATGCAATAACCCGCACATCAACTAAAAACGAATTATGCTACACGCTCTTCGCCCCAAGAAAGTGAGGGAATAGTTACGCCACCTTTGTCAAAATGCATAATTTTACTTTCTGCAGCAGTTAAGTTAATCCTATCGCCATAGCTCACCGGACAATCACCGTCAGCTTTAACCGTGAGCGTACCAGCGCCTTCTACATGCACATGTAAAAAGGTTTCAGAGCCAAGGTGCTCTACTACGCCTACCTTGCCTGACCACAACCCTCGCTCTTGGGTAATTTTTAAGTGTTCTGGTCGCACGCCAATGGCATGTGTGTCGTCGCCAGCTTTAGGCATCACATCAATGAAATTCATTTTTGGCGAGCCAATAAACCCAGCTACAAAGCGGTTAACTGGCTTTTGATATAGCTCTAGCGGCGTGCCTACCTGCTCGATAATACCGCCATTAAATACCGCAATACGGTCAGCCATAGTCATGGCTTCAACCTGATCGTGCGTAACGTAAATCATGGTGGTATCTAAACTTTTGTGAAGCTCTGAAATTTCCAAACGCATGTTAACCCGAAGCGAAGCATCGAGGTTAGATAAGGGCTCATCGAACAAAAATGCCGAAGGTTGGCGCACAATAGCACGGCCAATCGCCACACGCTGACGCTGCCCACCCGATAGCTGACCAGGCTTGCGATCAAGATAATCGGTTAGGTTCAGCATTTTTGCGGCTTTTTCAATTTTTTCGTCAATCACTGCAGGGGCAACTTTTGCGCGCTTAAGCGGAAACGCAATATTGCTGCGCACAGACATATGCGGGTACAACGCGTAAGACTGAAATACCATAGCCAAGCCACGTTTCGCTGGCGGCATATTCGTGGCATCTTCACCATCAATATCTATGTTGCCGCTAGTCGTATCTTCAAGCCCTGCAATCATACGAAGTAAGGTAGATTTACCGCAGCCCGATGGCCCAACAAATACAATGAACTCACCGTCGCGGATATGTAAATCTAGCGGCTTAATAACATTTACGTCGCCAAAGCTTTTTGTCACTTGTTTTAAAGTAATGCTTCCCATTGGAATACTCCTACTTAACCGCGCCGAAACTTAATCCGCGCACTAATTGTTTTTGACTGAACCAACCAAGAATGAGGATTGGCACCACAGCCATCACAGAGGCTGCTGATAATTTCGCGTAAAATAAGCCTTCTGGGCTTGAGTAACTGGCAATAAAGGCAGTTAGCGGGGCTGCATTCGCGGCGGTAAGAATGAGTGTCCAAAATGCTTCATTCCACGCCAAAATAACGTTGAGCAGCAAGGTTGACGCAATGCCGGGTAAGGCGATTGGTAGTAACACGTGAAAAATCTCTTCTTTAATGCCCGCGCCGTCCATTCGTGCCGCTTCAAGAATTTCATGAGGAATTTCTCTGAAATAGGTGTAAAGCATCCACACCATGATAGGTAAGTTAATGAGGGTCATTACAATTACCAAACCTAAGCGTGTATCTAGCAGACCGAAATCACGGAACAACAGATAGATAGGAATTAGCACCCCAACCGGTGGAAGCATTTTGGTTGATAGCATCCACATCAATAGGTTCTTGGTCCGCTTGGTTTGCACAAAGGCCATCGACCATGCAGCCGGAATAGCAATCAGCAGTCCAAGCAAACTTGCTCCTAATGAGATGATCACAGAGTTCATAAAGTGATCGAAATAAGGTGAGCGAGCTAACACATCTTTGTAGTTCTCTAGCGTCCACTCAAACATAAATAAGCTTGGCGTGGCTGAAATCGCTTCAGATTCCGTTTTAAAGCTGGTGATCATGGTCCAAAGAATAGGAAAGAAAATCATCCCACTGATGGTCCACGCTAAAATGGTGTAAATAACTTTTGATTTATTCGTGCTGTTCATTACCTAGCCCTCCAAATTCTTGCCGATAAGGCGCATTAAGAAGATGGCAACAATGTTGGCAATAATGACTGCCACAATTCCACCTGCTGAACCGCCGCCCACATCAAACTGAAGTAGCGATTGGGTGTAAATTAAGTACGTAATATTGGTAGAGGAATAACCTGGGCCACCACTCGTAGTAACCAGAATTTCTGCAAAAATAGACAGCAAGAAAATGGTCTCAATAAGAATGACTGCGGTGACTGCTCGGGATAAATGCGGCAACACAATGTAAATAAATTTACTGAACGGGCCTGCACCATCTAAATCCGCCGCTTCTAGTTGCTCTCTATCTAACGATTGAATAGCGGTAAGTAAAATTAGCGCTGCAAACGGCAGCCACTGCCACGACACAATAATGATGATGGAAAGCAACGGAATTTGTGCAAAGAAATCGATAGGGGTTGCACCAAAAAACTCGGCAAGATGAGCAAACAGCCCGTTTACCGGGTTCATGAACATGTTTTTCCACACCAATGCGGAAACCGTTGGCATAACAAAAAACGGTGCCAATACCATTATGCGGACATAGTTTCTGCCCCATATGGCTTGGTCGAGCAATATGGCTAAACCAATACCGCCGCAGATGGTAATAAACAGTACACCGCCGACTAGCAATAAGGTATTGAAAAATGACTCTATAAAAGCAGGATCGGTAAGAAAAAACTCGTAGTTCAAAAAGCCTATGTACTCATTATCGCCAGGCATGAGCAAGTTATAATCTAAAAACGAGAAATATAACGTCATGCAAAGCGGAACAATCATCCAAGCTAACAGCAAGGTGACCGAAGGAAACAGCATCATTTTGGCTAAGGTACGAGATTGGGTAGTCGCCATTGCTAAGCCCCTTACAAGTGAAAAAAAGTGGGTAAGTGCACCTCGCACCTACCCGTGGTTAACGTTTTATTATTTTGGGTAACGCGCTTTGCGCATGGCTCTTTCAACTAGTCGCTGAGAGCTTTGAAGTGCTTGGTCTACCGTCATGCGGCCGGTTAGTGCTGCACTAAACTGCTGACCAACTGCTGTTCCTATGCCTTGAAACTCAGGGATAGCAACAAACTGGACACCCACATAAGGCACTGGTTCTACCGTGGGATTTTTTGGATCTGCAGAGTTGATAGAATCAAGGGTAATTTGCGCAAAAGGTGCCGAATTCATGTACTCAGGGTTTTCGTAAAGCGACGCTCGCGTACCTGGAGGTACATTCGCCCAGCCTTTCTTTTCAGCCACTAATGCAGAGTATTCTTTTGAGGTAGCCCAGCTGATGAACTTCATCGCTGCATCGCTCTTCTTACTGCTAGAAGGAATAGCTAATGTCCATGCCCACAACCAATTTCCGCGTTTACCTAGGCCGTTATCCGGTGCTAGTGCGAAGCCAACTTTATCGGCAACTTCAGAATCTTTCTCGTTTGTCACAAAACCGCCTGCAACGGTTGCATCAATCCAAATACCGCATTTACCAGTTTGAAACAGTGCTAGGTTTTCATTAAAGCCGTTCGCTGATGAACCTGGAGGGCCGTATTTCTCCATTACATCAACATAGTATTCTAAGGTGTCTTTCCATGCTTTGGAGTCAAACTGAGGCTTCCAGTTTTCATCGAACCAGCGGGCGCCAAACGAGTTAGACATAGACGTTAGCAATGCAATATTTTCGCCCCAGCCCGCTTTACCACGAAGACAAATACCGTAAACACCAGCTTCTTTGTCGGTCATTGCTTCGGCTGCTTCACGGATAAATTTCCATGTAGGTGCTTTTGGCATTTCAAGACCGGCTTGGGCCATTAAGTCAGTGCGGTACATCACCATTGAGCTTTCGCCGTAAAACGGTGCTGCATAGAGTTTGTTATCTACTGACAGGCCGCTACGAATAGCAGGCAGTAAATCTTCTACGTCATAATCAGCGCCAAGGCCATCAAGCTCTTCCAACCAGCCTTGGTTACCCCAGATAGGTACTTCATAAGTACCGATAGTCATGACATCGTACTGGCCGCCGCCAGTGGCTACGTCGGTAGTGACACGTTGGCGTAGAATGTTTTCTTCAAGCGTTACCCACTTTAAATCAATACCTGGGTTTTTCTCTTCAAAGTCGCTACTCAGTTCTTTCATGGCAATCATGTCGCCATTATTTACCGTTGCGATGGTAATAGTTTCAGCTTGCGCCGCCGTGGTTATCACCAATGCACTGGCAATCACTAAAGATAATTTTCTCAACATCGGGTAGTTCCCCTTTAGGTTTTGAAGGGTATGACTTCCTCCTCCCCTTCATTTTCGATGGGGATAAAAGTCATACTCGTTTCATTACTTAATGTTTTGGTTGGTTTGAAAGCGTCAACGTTTTAGATAAAACCGCTGACGCTGTTGAACGTTTATTAAATTAGAACTTCACTGAAATTTCAGACGTGATGCCGTCGAAGCCAGTGCCAATTTGACCGCCTGAGTTAACGCCTTCATCTTGATTAACGTATTCTACTTTCCACAAGGTTCTGTCGTTAATCCAGTAACCTGCTGATACCTGTAAGCGGGTTACATCGTTATCAGTTTGTTCAATAAGGTCAGAGGTATTTTCTGACTCTGCGTAACGTGCAGCTACGTAAAGCTTCTCAGGAAGAATATATTGCTGGGCTTCTAGCGCCCAGTACTGCACCGATGAATCGCCTTCAATCACTTGGTTTGAATCAAAGGTTGTACCGGTTGGGTCTAACACGCCACCGGTACCAAAGTAAGTAATACCCGCCACCGCGTTACCATCGGAATCGGCAAAGGTGTAGTCGTCAGACGCTTTACCCAACATCACAATAACACTCGTTTGATCAGACGGTTGGTAAGCTAAGTTCAATTGCATAATTGACTGGTTCAAGCCTGGCAGTGCACCGACATGGGTGTCACGCTCACTAGATGCAGAGGCTGAAAAGTTATAGTTTTCGCCATCGCCGAAACGATAGTTAGTGGTCGTAACGCCATCAAGGCTTGCTACACCATCAGCGAATACAAGCTGGTCGCCCTGATTAGCTTGAAAAACGTTTAAGCCGGCTTTGAACCCCCCTTTAAACTCAAGGGTACCTTGCAACCGATAGTTGTAGCCTCGGTCTTCTTGGAACGCTTCGCCGAAGCTAGACGTAGTCATGTGACCCGCCACGTTGTATGAACGAAGAATGCCGCTGTCAAAGGTTTCGGTGTAGCTCAACTGAATACCGTTTTCAGCTGTGGCGTAGTCGTTAATTCCATTTCCAATTAACGCGTTACCTTGGTTGTCAGCGCCATCTTGGAATCCTTTGAACTGAAAAGGAGATGCGCCAATGTTACCTACACGCAAAATAAGGCTTGAATTCTCTTTTTGATAACCCGTAAGGCCAAACATATCAAACTCGATGCCAGCGAAATCTTGGTGGAACGAGAAGTCTCTGTCGCCATTATTACCAAAGTCATTAGGTTCTTCAGCAATATCAATATCAGCAGTGATGTTGTCGGTAATTTTAAACTTGAACATCAAGTTAACGCGCAAACGGCCAAAACCATCTGACTGAGTCTCATCCTCTGGGCGAAACGCGCCGTCTTTTGCTTGAATAGCCTGATAGTTCTGCATAGCGAGAAAATTAACTTGAACACGACCATCTAGAAACTCATTAGGTTCACTCGGCGGCACATACATAGGTTTTGCTTCGCTTAATTCCTGAGCCACTACAAGTGACGGCGCCATGGCAGCCATAATCGCTGATGCCAGTACGCTTAACCCTGCAATTTTAAAATTAGATCGAGAAGTCGCTTGTTGAAGCTGGTTATTTTCTAACATGGTGAACCCTCAAGTTTCTATGTTCGGTTTTATAAAGTGATTGGAATTTTCATCAGACTCGTGTCTGCGCATATTCTCTGTTCGCTATGAGCAAAAACCGTTGGGACAAATCAAATCGGTCATACGCTCAACATTGGGGCATATGACCATTTTTAAAATTTAACGTCAACAACTTTTTTAACAAATAGTTTTCATTTATATTTCAAATAAAAATAAACCATTTAAATTCAATTGGATAACAAAATAAAATCCAGATTACATTTACACTTAATGTAAACACTACCAATTAAGCTAAAATGAAAAACGACTGAATTTTGTTATTGAAAGTGCATATTTAGAAAGGAAAACAAAGAGCAAAAGATAACAATGCTAGCAATAAACCAAATTAGATCTTAAACTTTTGACCGTAATAGAGGATATTTTCGAAAGGTTTTTTTTAGGTGCATAATATTATGGTAGGACGAGGGTGAAGAACGACATCATGATTTAGACCATGAACGACACCATGCTATTTTGAAATTGAACTAGGTTTTGTAACGGGCTTTCCGGCAGGCGTTCTGTTTGGCTTCTGCCTAGGTGACAACTACTCGAATCAACGTAGAACAGCCGCAATAACTCTATTGCGCCCCGCATCTTTTGCTTTGTATAAGGCGTTATCTGCACGTCTGAATGCGTGAACGATATCGGTAGCGTTTTTACATATTGTCCAACCTATACAAGCGCCAATTTTTAAACCGCTAAGCTGCTGAAGGCTCAATGCATTAATTTGCGTGTGAATATCGGCTAGCGTATCGCTAAAACGCTGTTCACTTACGTTTTGTTGAATGATGGCAAACTCTTCACCACCAAATCTACCAGCGATACATTGCTCACTATTCAAAGGTCGCAGTATATTCGCTATTTCAATCAATACCGTATCACCTGCATCATGCCCAAAGGTGTCGTTTATATTTTTAAAATGATCTAGGTCTATCAGTGCCACAGCAATATGATGATTATCCGCCTCGGATGAAAAGCTGGCGTCTACGAATAAGTCGATGCTTCTTCGGTTTGGTAAGTTCGTTAACCCATCGTTAGCAGCCAGCTTTTTTAGCATCTCATTTGATGCGCGTAATGCTTTTGTCCGCTCTTGAATTAATGCTTCAAGTTTCGACGCCTGCTCGCTTTTTAATAATGCGTTGGCCTTCTCGGTATCTCGCTCTTTTTGAACAATCTTCACGAACAGCCGAGACGCTAATATCACCATGAACATGCACGTGATCAATACACCAACCATGAACGTGGTGATGGGTTCTAATTGAAGGTCAATACCGAAAAGGGCTATAAGCACGAGTGAAAAGGCACTTAATACTACAGGAAAAACTGTCACCGCCAGCCACTTGGCCCTGTCGGAACCATTTTTGTGTTCTTTGTAAATAACAAAGCTTGCGAAAATAACAAAGGGAAACAGTAAAATAACGGGTAAACGTAACGCTTCATCTAACCCTATGTAGTGCCATACCAGCAAGCCGAGAATAGGCAAGATTAACCCGCAAACGTTAGCAAACCTCAAGCCATACACAGTCCTATTCGGGCGCTTCAAACTAGAAAAAACGGTCCATCCTGCCGTTAATACCACGGCGTAAATACTCCCTGCATAAGTGATATCATTTAACTGGGGCGTGTTTGGCCATAAAATTTCAAACGCGTAACCAAATACCCTAAAAAACCAAAATGATGTGGCAAAGATAAAAGCGGCGAAACTCAAAAATGCCACCTTTCTAGTAATAGTAAAAACAACCAAACTAAGAATGGTTAGTATCGACATAGCCCCGAAAAATGTCATATCACGCTGCAGCGTGTCGACATACATTTTGTTCACCTTTTCGGGGGTGGCAACAAAAAAGTTATAGCGCAGTATTTTACCTTCCATATAACCATAGATTTGCATTTTATCTTGGGCGGGAAGAATGAACGGGAAATGGTAGTTAGGTACCAGCACTTCTCGGCTTGAAAATCGCAACGCGTCGCCGGTTATCCATGTGTTGGTGCCATCTGACACGTACAGATGCTCAATCGAAGGAAAAGTGATAGAAAACCAAAGGGGAACGGGCTGATTAAGTGCATTTTCAATGGTCACCCGAAAGTGCAAATATTGATGGGGTTCGCGGCTTATTTTACTCTCGTCATCTACCCATAATTCGTTTCCTACTAGGGTATCACCATCAGCAACTGCAAATTCTATCTGCCCAGCTAAATCGTACTCTAACGCCTTATCTTCAAATAAAGCAGTGCTATAGCAAGCTGTACTTTGCACGATAAAAAACAGTGCGAAAAGCATAGGCATAAGCCTAACCATGTAAGATCCTTATACAAACAACACACACTTTAAAATAATAATATAGGTGTGTTTAATACCTCAGATACATCAATAATCATCACGTCCGTCATGAAATAAACCTATTTCTGCAACATTAAAAGTATATCACTAAAGGTTTGCTTTCAAACGCTGATTTCACATATCAAAATGCGTGGCCACAATGTTTTACACCTAGTTTGGTGTCTACTTCTAGTGAACTGTAGAAATACTTTTATGCGCTTCGGTGATCTCCCAGCTTTGCTTTCAAACCACCTAGGCTATATAACACCTGAGATGTTTCGGCCTCACTTCCTAAAGAAGTCGCATTTTTTAAAGCCGCTTGATATGCCGTTATTGCACCTTCGTAGTCACCTGAGCACCCAATGCTAGCCCAATATAGCTCGTTACAATACTCAAGCTTTTCTTATCATTTAAAGCATAGAAAATACGCTCTCCACGAAGGTAGTCATTTAAGGCCAATGGGTAGTCGGACAAATTGTAATAGGAATAACCTAGCTGTGTGTAAACATAATAAGCCGGTTGTTCAAGTTGCCCCTATAAATGTCCACGTAGATACTTCGCTTAACTGTGATGAAGTATCAGCTAGTCGCACTGCAGTGAACCACCTCGTTTCTCTGGGGCATACCAAGATAGGTATTGTGAACGACTTAGTTGGCCATGCTGCTGGTGAATGGCGTTATCAGGGCTATTGTGAGGCAACCCATTCGCGAACTGGGTTTTAGAGCCGCAAAAAAACTTATTGAAGAGCAAGTACTTAAACGCCATGAACCACAACAATACACTTTAGATTGTGAGCTTATTATCCGAAGTTCATGTGGTCCATTGCTGTAATTTAACCGCACAAAAAAGCCGGGCGATTTCTCGACCCGGCCGACAAAACGGGAATGTATTTAATCTACTTCAATCTCGCCTTCTTCAATTGCTACTATTCTGCGTGCTTCTACATAGGTTTTAATAGCCCATAATGTCTCTTGATCTAAAATAGGCTCTGATTGTCCCTCGGGTATACCCCCTAATGCAGGCATGCCTTTTGATGAACCAAAACGAAGTCGCTCAACGTACCATTCATCGTCTTCCATACTTTCTGGATCGAGCAAACGCAAATCGGGGTTTATGCCACCTGACTGCGCATGCAAGCCATGACATACGGCGCAGTTATTAGAATAGGCTGACTCACCAAATTCATACACTTTTTTGTGTGTCTCTTGGTCTAAATTACGATAAGGGTTTTCAAACACCCAGCCATCTTCAGACTCATCACCATCGGTAATTTTTTGCATTTCAGAGCTGTCAGCGCCTTGTGGCGTCACGTTGCCATGTGCAGCTAACTTGTGGGCCGTTAGGGCCAGAAAAAGCGTTGTAATTAAAAGGGATACTTTAACTTTCATCATTCATACATCCTCGGAAGCTGATGAAAAAATTATACTTAATGTGATAATTGCGGTAACTCTACTTTGGTTTTGAAAGGCTCCTCCTTTGGGAGGATAAAGAGGAAATCAAACATAAAAAAGCCGATACCTTTAACAGTATCGGCTTCAATTGTACTTATAGGTGGTTAGTTTTTAGCTACTTGCTCGTAGCGTTTAGGTAACTTAAATGTCCATACCGTGCCACCTTGGTTAAGGTGTTTAACCCGCTTAGCTACTTCACCGCCCCATAAAGGTACTGCGCCGCCCCAGCCAGATAGCACAGACACATATTGCTCGCCTTCCATCTCCCAAGTTACAGGTGAACCTACAATGCCTGAGCCTGTTTGGAACTTATAAACCATCTCTCCGGTTTTATCGTCAAAGGCCATTAAGTAGCCTTCTGGATTCCCTGTCCAGACCAACCCGCCGCCAGTGGTCATCACCCCACCCCACAGCGGCGCAAAGTTATTATAACGCCACACTTCTTCACCAGTTTTAGGGTCTATGGCGCGAAGTACACCAATATAGTCTTCATTGACGGATTTGATGGTAAACCCAGCACCTAGGTAAGCTGCGCCCTTTTTATACGAGGTGGTTTCGTTCCAAATATCCATTTCCCATTCATTGGAAGGTACGTAAAACAAACCTGTATCAGGTGAATACGCCATTGGCATCCAGTTTTTTCCACCTAAGAAAGCAGGACGAGCTACAACCTGTGCACCTTTCTTACCGTCGTCCGACAATGATGGGTTACCTGGGCGAACATCTTCAATATATAGCGGTCGTCCATTTTCATCTAAGCCTTTGGCCCACGTTAATTTATCTACAAATGGAAAGCCTCGGATGAAATCTCCATCCTCACGGTTCAATACATAAAAGAAACCATTTCTATCGGCTGTTGCAGCGGCTTTCACTGTTTTGCCAGACTCTTCATAGTCAAAGGATATAAGCTCGTTTACACCATCAAAGTCCCATCCATCGTGAGGCGTGGTTTGAAAGTGCCATACAATTTTGCCGGTTTTAGGGTCAATTGCTAAACGAGATGAAGAGAAGTAGTTATCGCCGGGGCGAAGGTGTGAGTTCCACGGTGATGGGTTACCTGTACCAAAAAATAACAGTCCTGTATCAGCATCATAAGTGCCGCCTAGCCAAGTTGCAGCGCCGCCAGTTTTCCATAAATCTGCAGGCCAAGTTTTACCCGCCTCGCCGCCAGAAATACCATTCTCGGTTTTTTTGCCGTCTTTCCACATATACCCCATGTGGCCTTCAACGGTAGGTCTAACCCACACTTGCTTGCCAGTTTTGGCGTCAAAGGCATATACCTTGCCCACAACACCAAACTCGCCGCCCGAATTCCCTGTGATCACCATGCCATCAATAATAATAGGCGCGGCAGTAATAGAATATCCGGCCTTGTAATCTTCTACCTTTTTCTTCCACACGGTTTTGCCCGTGTCTTTATCAAGTGCGACTAATTTGGCATCCAAAGTACCGAATATAACCAGGTTGTCGTAAAGGGCAACGCCACGATTAATTACATCACAGCAAGGCATAATGCCATCGGGCAAACGGGCTTCGTACTGCCATAACTCTTCACCAGTCATAGCATTAATGGCCCAAACTCGAGAGTAAGAGCCCGTGACATACATAACGCCATCTTTCACCATAGGCTGAGACTCTTGGCCCCGCTGCTTTTCGCCGCCAAGTGAAAATGCCCAAACTGGGCGAATTTCTTCGATAGTGTCTTTGTTAATTGCAGATAGTGGGCTGTATCGCTGGGCGCGCAACCCCATGCCATACGATACGATATCGTCAGTAGTGGCTTGGTCGTTTTGTATATCTTTGTCGGTCACGTTAGCTTGAACGGGGGAGATTGCCCCCGCACAAACCAATAAAGCTAAGGCAATTCTTTTTAATGGTAGTGGTTTATTCATAACGTTTCCTAATTGCGTATTGGCCATGAATGGATCTGACTTGCAGACTATTCGATAGAATTAGAATAGCGGTGCCCGATGGGCGTGCCTATGGAACGGCTGAGTGAATTGTCCCCTCCTTTAGGAGGAGGAATTAATAGGAAGCATGCCCAAAGCACTTGAGCAATTTGAGGAACTAGAGCTCGATTGCATAGTAAGCAGGCATTTCATAGGTGGCATGATACTGACTGAAAATCTGCGCCATTTTTTCGGTCTGTACCATCTCGGTAATTACATCACCAACTTCATACGCGAGGGTTCGGTAGTCGTTATGTACCGCAATACCTAAATCCCACTTCTGCTTCCCTATCAAGGGGAACGCATTACTAGCAAGCTTAAATTTCGCGTTATCAACAAATTGAGACAAATAACTGATTTGTGTTCGAAGCCCCATTACCGCATCAACATCACCTTTTTTCATGGCATCAATGGCGAGCTCATTACTGACATATTGCGTTGTGTTATCTCGTAACCTTCCGCCAAAGGCCGAGGTGAGGTAAAAATGAGGAATACTGTCAATTTCAGCGCCAATCTTATGGTATTGAAACACCGCCATGGTCTCTACCTCTGGCAATTGTTCTGTGTTGTGAATTATCTGCCAACTTTCTTGTTGATACGGTGCGAACATGTGAACTAACTCATTCGCTAGCAGGCCAATATCGTCCCGTTTTTGGGAAAAAGAACGGTCGTAGGGAGCACGCATCATTAAGTCAGCTTTTACTTTGTGAATAATGTGCCCTTTCCATAAAAAATTACGAAAATCATCTTCCGTCGTTTCTCCCGGGGTCATCCAAGTTAACACTAGTTCAACATTGAATTTAGCAGCAATTTCTTTAGCTATATCAACATCTATTCCTTTCGCTGAACCCGCTTCCATGTACGAGTAAGGTGGATAATCAATATAAACCGCGATATTAATCTTCTTACTTTCGACAATGTCATCAAAAGACCGAGCAAAAACACTGGCACTTAATACACTCAAGCTTAAAAGTATGAAGGGAATAAAATAAAAGGTCCGCAAACAAGTCACTACGAGAAACTCTCTTGACGCTAAGTACTTTCAATACTAATGCGCAGACAGGCATTCACGAATGCTACTTTAGCGCCATAGCATTCCTCCTTTAGGAGGATGTTATTCGGGAATAATGCCATATACCCTTTTTGTATCGCGACTGACAAAAGGCACACTTTCAAAAAAGAAGTGTGAATAGAAGTGTGAGAAAAGCCCTTCGCTGGTTCATGGAAAAAGTAAAAGTACGGATAGGAGTATCAATCCTATTGATAAGCGTATCGGCCTTGCATGCCAATGTTCATGCCCAATCTGGGATTCAGTCTGAAAGTAAATATGGAGGGCAAGCTGAAACCCAACCTAGCGCTACGAACATTGTTTATATTAAGGTGGAACGCCCTACCCCCGCAGGGACGCCTTCGTATTTAATCCGCCCTAATGACGAAGGAATTGCGGGTGCCGAAATTGGCATTGAAGATGCCAATATTACGGGAAAATTTTTGGGCTATTCACTATCGCTTGCCCACCAAGGCGCTTTTGACTCAGCGGCTACCGATGTGATTGCCAATACCTCTGTGGTGCTTATCGATAGCCCAGACGCTCAATATGAACAAGCCGTTCGTTCGGTGGTGTCTATTAACCCCAGCGCATTAGTGGTGAATGTAGCCAGTGGCAAGGATGCATTTCGCCAACAGCACTGCGAACTTAACGTACTACACACCTACCCTAGCTACCAAATGAAAACCGATGCGCTGGGTCAATGGCTTAGAACTAAGCGTTTGAGCTCGGTATTAACCTTGCGCGGCACCCATGAAAGTGATCAGGCTTACTTAAACGCGTTTTTACGTACCGCGAAGAAGTTTAAGTTAAATATTGTTGAAGAGAAAATATGGCAGGCAAGTTTTGACTTACGACGCTCTGCATTTTCTGAAATTCCCCTTTTTACTCGAACTAAGAAACCTTACGACGCTATTTTTTCTGCCGACACCCAAGGTCAGTATGCCTACAGCTTACCCTTTAATACCCACCTTATTGTGCCCATTATGGGGTCGGCAGGTTTGAAACCATTAGGGTGGCATTTTACTCATGAGCAATGGGGCGCAAGGCAGCTGCAAAATCGTTTTAAGGAAAAGTTTTCGCGCAATATGAATGACGTAGACTTTGCTGCTTATGCAGCCATTATCGCCATATCGACCGCATTGCAGCGAAGTGAAAACAATGATTCTGATACCCATGAGCCTGTTACAGGTACAAAATTATTTAACGCATTAGTAGATGACCAACTCAGTATTGCAGCGTACAAGGGTAGGCAACTCACCTTTAGAATAGGCACCCGCCAACTTCGCCAGCCTATCGCGTTAGCACACGAAGAAGCGCTAGTGATCCACGCCCCCCTGCCTGGCTTTTTACACCAACGCGATGAACTAGACACCCTAGGTGATGCCACCACTACTTGTAAGGACGCCCTATGAGAACGCAATTTGTAGTTATTAGTATTTGGTTACTCGGTTTATGGGCCACTAGTCTGAGTGTAAGTGCTATGCCACAGGCATATGTGACGAATGAAAAAGACAATACGCTTTCAATTATTGATATGAATACATTTGAAGTCACCGATACGCTAGACATTGGTGAGCGTCCAAGGGGCTTTATATTAAGCGCTGACCAAGCCCATGCTTACATTTGCGCATCAGACTCTGATCGCATTCAAATTATCGATTTAGACACCCATACTATTGTTGGCGACTTGCCGTCAGGTGAGGATCCTGAAACCATAGCCCTTCACCCCAATGGCACTACCATTTACACCGCCAATGAAGATGATGCCCTGCTCACCGTTATTGATATTCCCACCAGCCAAGTAATTGCACAAATAGATGTTGGGGTTGAACCTGAAGGGTTAGCGGTAAGCCATGACGGCCGCATGATGGTTGTTACTTCAGAAACAACAAACATGGTGCACTGGATAGACACCAACACCCACGAGAACATTGCCAATAGCTTAGTAGACGCCCGCCCGCGAGACGCACACTTTACTGCTGACGATAAGTACCTTTGGGTAAGTTCTGAAATTGGCGGCACAGTCACTCTATTTGATACTCAAACTAAACAAAAAGTACATACCTTGTCTTTTGCAGTTAAAGGCGTGTACCGCGACAAAATACAACCCGTTGGTATATTGCTGATGAAAAACTCCCCTTACGCGTTTGTCGCCCTAGGCCCCGCAAATCGTGTTGCTGTGGTAAACACTAATACGTTTGAAGTAGAGAAATACATAGTCGTAGGTAGGCGCGTGTGGCAATTAGCGTTTAACCAAGACCAGTCATTACTACTCACAACAAACGGGGTAAGCGGCGACGTGTCGGTTATTAATACTGAAACTCTCGATGTTGAAAAAACGATTAAGGTCGGTCGTTACCCATGGGGAATTGCCGTTAAATGGAAATAGATATCCAAGGGATTACTCACGCTTACGGCAAAGTAACAGCCCTTGATGAAATTTCACTGACCCTTAAACCGGGCTTTAATATTTTACTTGGTCCTAATGGTGCAGGTAAAAGTAGCCTATTTGGGTTGCTCACAGGGTTACAACCAATTGGCCAAGGAAATATTTTATTTAATGGCAAGCCGATAACAAAAAACCGCGCTTCGATTATGAAAAATCTCGGCGTGGTGTTTCAGCAAAGCACGCTAGATATCGACCTTACCGTAAAGCAAAACTTAGCCTATTTTGCCTCGCTTCACGGCCTCGCCCCAGACAAGTCAATTTCACGCATTAATAACTTATTAACTGAACTTGACCTGAGTGACCGCCTAGATACCAAGATACGCCATTTAAATGGTGGCCATAGACGCCGTGTTGAGTTAGCAAGATGCCTTATTCACCAACCTAGCGCCTTATTACTTGATGAACCCACTGTAGGGTTAGATATTGCCTCTCGGCAGTTAATTCATTCGGTGGTTCATGACTTAGCGCTGAGACAGGGAGTGACTGTGCTGTGGGCTACTCACCTATTTGAAGAGGTATCGCCCACTGATCCCCTCGCCATATTACTAAATGGACGACTAGTAGAAAGAGATATTTGTTCGGCATTGCTTGATAAACATCAGGTCTTAGATATTCATCAGCTATGGGAGGCACTTACTCATGCAAACTAATACCCATACCCTCTATAAGTGCAAGCAAATTACACAGACTAAGGTTCAGGCATGATGTACTGGCGCTGTTTTATGGGTGTATTAACCCGAGAAATGTTGAAATTTTGGCAACAGCGCTCGCGATTGTTGAGTGCTTTAGTTCGCCCGCTATTGTGGCTGTTCGTATTTGCAGCGGGGTTTCGTTCGGCGCTAGGGCTTTCTATGATCCCGCCATACGAGACTTACATTCTGTATGAGGAATACATTGTGCCGGGGTTAGCCGCCATGATTGTATTGTTTAACAGTATGCAAAGTTCGCTGTCTATGGTTTACGACCGAGAAATGGGTAGCATGAAGGTACTACTAATGAGCCCAGTACCCCGTTCATTTTTGCTATGTAGTAAATTGGTGGCTAACACGCTGGTATCAGCAATACAGGTTTATTTATTCTTTTGCTTTGCGTTACTTGTTGACGTGAAATTACCCTTAATAGGTTATGTCTACGCGCTTCCAATCATTGCATTACTGTCTATTTTTCTTGGCTCGCTGGGCTTATTGCTGGCGAATTCCATTAAGCAATTAGAGAACTTTGCTGGTGTGATGAACTTCGTTATCTTTCCAATGTTTTTCCTTTCAAGTGCGCTTTATCCATTGTGGAAAATGCAAGAAGCAAGCGAATGGCTGTATCAAGTATGCGCCTTTAATCCGTTTACCAGTGGCGTTGAGCTACTGCGCTTTGGGTTGTATGAAAAGCTTGCAGCAAATGAGCTAATGATTGTACTTGTGCTCACTCTTATTACCTTTACCTTCGCCGTAAGAAGCTTTAGGCCAAAACCTGCTGCTAGCTTTTCAATTAACAGCGCTGGAAACAAGGGAGCTGGAAATAAGGAGACTGGAATTAAAGGGATTGGAAATAAGAGCTATGGGAAAAAACAGCGCCTAAAAGCAAACCAACAAGGGCGCCCATGACAAACGTAACATTAGCACCTCACAGCAACTTACACGAAGTAGTCGCCGATTGCGTAATATGGCTTTGCTCACCCACTGATATACACCCCACAATTCAAAAAATGCCACATAGTACTCAAGCATTCATTCAGCAGATATTCAACGATGAAGAATTTGTAGGCTCGCAAGGCCAAAAGGTGTTACTTCACCGGCCTATAGAGACGGCGGCAAAACAATGGCTTATATGGGGAGTGGGTAATTTAGAAGAGAATATCAACCTCAGCTTTGATCATCCGTCGGCTTGTCACGGCACACGTAAGCTATTTGTTGATATGTTTAAGTACGCCCTTTCGTTAAAGGCGGCAACGATCACTTTGGTACTGCCTTGTAAAACGACTTACAGTACTATCAACCACACTACTTCCCACACTATGCAAAGCGCAAGTAGGCAGAGAAAGCTAGATATAACACTTGTTAGCCAATTATTGCGGGCATTTCATTTTTGTTGCTACCAGTTTACAGGATATAAATCCTCCCCTCACTTGTCATCTAACGAGATGCCTAGCTTAAGCATACAAGTACCATCAACAGACGTGGCATCTAAAGTGGCTCTAGATGAGGCATCATATGTCGGTTCTGAGCTAGCTTCCGGTGCTCCCTCAAACGCACTACTAGCCTGCATTAATTATGAGACAGCGCTGGCAAAAGGTATGAGGTTAGCGCGAGATTTATCTCACATGCCAGCGAATTTATGTACCCCCGCTTATTTGGCCGACCAAGCGACAATACTCGCGGATACGTATCCTACAATTACTACCGAGATTATCGACCAAGATACATTGGAAGCACTAGGCATGAATGCGTATTTAGCGGTTAATCGCGCATCAGCATTCCCTGCTTCTATGCCGGTAATTCATTATTCAGGTAATGTTCTCACAAATGAAGGTGGCGATGGTGGCAACGACAATGGGAAAAACGCCAAGCCTATAGTCTTAATAGGTAAAGGAGTTACATTTGATTCCGGTGGCATTACCCTAAAACGAGGTAATGATATGCACCACATGATTTACGACATGGCGGGGGCAGCTTGCGTACTCGGTGTGATTAAAACCGCAGCCGAACTAGACTTGAATATTAATATTATTGGAATATTGGCTACCGCTGAAAACAGTATTGGCGGTAATGCATACCGGCCCGGCGATATCATCACTACTCATTCAAAACAAACCGTTGAAGTTATAAGCACTGATGCAGAGGGGCGAATGCTAATGTGTGATGCGTTAAGTTACAGTGAGCGTTTCGCCCCCCACTCTGTCATAGATATAGCAACCCTAACCGGTGCTGCTATAACGGCGTTAGGCCACAAGTGCAGCGGCGTAATGAGTAATTCCCGCTCGCTAGAACAAGCGCTGATTAAGGCTGGTGAACACGCCCAAGATCCAATTTGGCCATTCCCATTATGGCCTGAATATCAAGACGCTATAGCCTCTTCTCATGCCGATATGACAAACGCAGGGAAAAACTCGCCAGGTATGATTACCGCAGGCTGCTTTTTGTCTCGCTTCGCTAAGCGTTTTCCTTGGGCTCATATGGACGTGGCTGGTACCGCATTTAAATATGGTACTGCTAATTCGGCTACCGGCCGCCCTATTCCTTTGCTGCTGGCCTATTTGCAACGGCTAGCCACTGCCCAAACATCATCATGATTCATGGTAATTCTCCTCCTTTAGAAGGATATCTGTTAACAGATAATCAACATATACTCATATTGAACTCACCCAAAAAGACAGAGGAAATGACGATGTGGACTAAACCTCAATACACTGAAATGCGCCTAGGTTTTGAAGTAACGCTATATATCAGCAACCGTTAGACCTAAGCCATCGTGATAAGTAATCAAAAGGCTGCTATTGCAGCCTTTTTCAAATACCCAAGGAGTAGTTATGCAGGTATTGATTCTTGGCGCAGGCGCAGGCGGCGGGTTCCCTCAATGGAATTGTCATTGCGAAAATTGCAAAGGCGCACGTCAGCACACCATTAAAACAACCCCCCGCACCCAATCGAGCATTGCGGTAAGTGTCGACGGGAGTAAATGGGTATTAATTAATGCCTCTCCCGATTTACGGGAACAAATAAATAACCATCCTCAGCTTTGGCCTGAAGAGCACGTTGCCCGAGGCACACGTATTTCATCTATAGTGCTTACCGACAGCCAAATAGACCATACCACCGGCTTGCTTACGCTAAGAGAAGGGTTACCGCTTCCTGTGTACTGTACCGATGTGGTAAACGAAGATTTAACCACCAGCTTTCCTTTGTTTACTGTACTGAAACACTGGCACGGCGGCCTTCAGCAACGCTCAATTAGCACCGACTTTACCGATACCTTTGTGCCTGAAGGCGCAGAGGGGCTTATATTCCAACCTGTAGTGCTAGAGTCAAACGCGCCCCCCTATTCTACTTATCGCGACAACATTGTTCCGGGCAATAATATTGGCCTTAAAATTACCGATACTCAAACAGGGCACGTTCTTTTTTATGCGCCAGGGTGTATGCAAGCCAACGACACCGTGAAGCAGGTTATGGCCGACGCAGAGTGCGTGCTTTTCGATGGCACCTTATGGGTGAACGAAGAAATGATTGATCATGGCTTTAGTCAAAAGTTAGGTACCCAAATGGGGCATATGCCAGTGAACGGTGAAAATGGTGCTATCGCACTGCTCAATCGCTTTGACGTTAAGCGCAAGGTGCTGATCCATATTAACAACACTAACCCCGTGCTTAATGAAGATTCATCAGCTTTCCATGCATTACAAGAGCAGAACATTGAGCTGGCTTACGATGGCATGCAAATAGAGGTGTAACATGTTGAAACCTGCATGGACAAAAGAAGAATTCGAACAGCAATTACGCGCAAAAGGTGCGTATTACCATATCCATCATCCCTTCCATAAACGTATGAATGCAGGCCATTGCAGTAAAGAAGAAATACAAGGCTGGGTGGCAAACAGGCTGTATTATCAAATGGCTATTCCAGTTAAAGATGCCGCCATATTAGCAAACTGTGAAGACCAAGAAGTAAGACGCACCTGGATTCAGAGGCTTATCGACCATGATGGCCGGGAAGGTGATACCAGTTTAGGCGGTATTGAAGCATGGCTTCGTCTAGGGGAAGCGGTAGGGCTTAACCGCGATGAATTACTTAATGAATCTCACATATTGCCCGGCGTAAAATTCGCGGTAAATGCCTATGTGAATTTTGCACGCCGCGCATCGTGGCAAGAAGCCGCTTGTTCATCACTTACCGAAATGTTTGCGCCTGAAATACACCAAAGCCGTCTTGATACCTGGCCCACTCACTACACGTGGATAAACCAAGAAGGGTTTACCTATTTTCAAATGCGTTTAGGGCAAGCAAGGCGCGATGTAGAACACGGCCTTCAAATAACGCTCGACCACTTTGTTACCCGCAATCAACAAGAGCGTGCTTTGAACATTCTTCAATTTAAAATAGATATTCTGTGGAGCATTGCCGATGCTATTTGTTTCGCTTATGAATATGGTAGAAAGCCTTTTGATGGCATTGCAGATCAACAGATTTGCCATACGGGGAGATTCTAATGACAAACAAATCTAACACGCCGTCTATGAACCCTTTGTTTCGCTTACAATATGAAAAAGTACAAGATGGATATGTGCTTCTATTTCCTGAAGGTATGATTAAACTAAACCCTTCGGCGTCTGAAATTTTAACCCTTGTTGATGGTGTGCGCTCTACAGAAGACATTGCAGTAGCGCTTAGAAAGGCCTTCCCCGATGCACCTGAGGATTTAGAAGAAGACGTAACCGTATTTTTGCAACACGCTGAAGAAAAAAAGTGGGTGGTGTATGACTAACCACGCATCGCACGCTACCAAGGCTTCACAACCTACCAAAGCCACTACTCCACCTTTATGGCTACTCGCTGAGCTAACCTACCAATGCCCGCTGCATTGCCCCTATTGTTCTAACCCCGTGAATATGGAAGAAACCTTTAACGAGCTCACTACGTCTCAGTGGAAGAGGGTGTTTAAGGAAGCCAGGGAAATGGGTGCAGTTCAGTTAGGTTTTTCCGGTGGAGAACCCTTGTTGCGCAAAGATTTAGAAGAGTTAGTCGCCTATGCCCGCGAGCTTGGCTTTTACACCAACTTGATCACCTCCGGCATTGGCATGACGGAAAAGCGCATTGCCAGATTAAAAGATGCGGGGCTTGATCATATTCAGCTTAGCTTTCAATCAGCCAATGCTGAAGTTAACGACCTTATTGGCAATAAGCGCCACTCGTTCAAACAAAAACTGAATATTGCCAAGTTAGTTAAAGCCTACAACTACCCTATGGTGCTGAATTTCTGTATTACCGCCCAAAACATTCATGAAATTGAAGAAGTCATGGCTCTTAGCACTGAACTTAAGGCCGATTTTGTAGAACTCGCGACGGTTCAATATTATGGTTGGGCGTATGAAAACCGTGAGCACTTACTACCTACACAAAGCCAGCTAGAAGAAGCTGAGCAGGCCATTAACCGGTATAGAGACCAGCAATGTGGCGGCCCTAAATTTATGTTTGTCACACCCGATTACTACGAGAATAGGCCAAAGGCGTGTATGAATGGATGGGGAACTACTTTTTTAACGGTAACCCCAGATGGCAGTGCGCTTCCTTGTCACAGTGCCAAAATCCTTCCTCTCACCTTTCCTAACGTGAAAGGCTCATCGGTACAGCATATCTGGGAACATGATTTTAGTTTTAATCACTTTAGAGGCGATGACTGGATGCCCTCGCCATGCAAGACCTGTGATGAAAAAGAAAAGGATTTTGGCGGTTGTCGTTGCCAAGCCTTTTTGCTGACCGGGGATATGCACAAAACCGATCCGGTTTGCGATAAGTCACCCGATCACCATTTGATGAAAACTATTACCGATAAAGCCGGGCAACCGGCAAGCTCTACTTTAAAATTTCGCACAGTGAAAAATGCTATCCCTGTAAAGATGATACAAGACGTGACCGCTTGAGCACTTTTTGATGATTAGCATCCGGTATGTAACGCACAATGCTCAAAGGCCTAAAGGTGGCTCAAGCTGTTCAAGTCACATAAGCAGTGCTGGCAGTACTCGCTTTCATAACAGTTCTGGCAATGGCAATGATACAGATATTGCGACGAATACAAACAAGACAGGCAACCTAGAACGCAGAAAATCACTTTTTACGGGTGTATTTGTTGTTAATACGCCAGCACATGATCATTCTGGCGTATCTCACCTTGCTGAACACATGTGTTTTCGTGGGTCGCTGTACTACCCTGCCGACCATGAGCTTTTTGTCGCAAATGCCCTGCTACCCTTGTCGATAAACGCGACGACCTACTCAGGCTGTACGTATTTTTATGTGCAATCTTATAATAAAGCGCTTTTTATCAGTGCGATTCAATACCTGTATAGCGGCCTAGTGAATACCCATTACGAAAAGAGTAAATTTGAAGCAGAGCGAAGTGGCGTTCTCGTTAATGAACTCACGCTGCTTGAACGCAATATCGATTATTTGAATAACATGGCCATACGCCGAAGTGATACCAGTACTATGGCTTACAAACATGCCGGAGGGTTTTCTGATTCGGTATTAAAAATTGGTTTTGACGACCTCATTGATTATAAGAAGAGATGGTATGACGGTGAACACATCACCCTTTTAGTCAGTGGTGCAGATACTGACGGCGATGAAATCATCTCATTAAGTAGACAGGCTATAGCAGAAATTAGTGCCAGAGGCTGTAATACAAAGTCATGTGATGCTATGCCTTTTAATAAAGCCGCTGAAGCGCCCGCATTTACTTTAAAACGAAATACCTCAGTTCCTGTTTGCCTAATGAGCCGTTACCTTACGAATAATCACCAAGTGAAGCCTATCGAAAACGATGTGTCTACCTGGTGGGTGCCACAGGAATTTACTTACGACTTACTTGATGTCGAACACCAGATTAAAAGCAGGTTTATCGCTTTAGGCCACTTCTTTATCGATGATGAAGTAAACCATGCAGGCATGATTGCTCTTCGATTTGTGCATAATACCAAGACCAGTACTCAAGCTCTTACAGATACTCATAAAAAAGTGGGGTCGGTATTAACTGAGTTCAACGTAGATGCCAAACCTCGTTTATTTACAGACGCTAAATTACCCCTAGCAGTACAGCAACTTATTCGAGATTATCAACAGCAAGCGAATTCTCGGTATAGCGAACCACACTCGCCTTTAAAAATATCACCATTTGGCGACTACCTTAATAATGTGCATGTTTGCCGAACAGGTAAGCATGATGCGAATGTCAAAAGTAAGAACGCAGACTCGCCGATAAACAATAATTGGGTTCGTACAACGGAGGGTGCTGTAGAGTTAAAAGGCAATAAAAGCGTGCAACTCGCGGCCAACTTTACCGCTTTACTATCATTAGATCACTTACCAGCATTACCTAAATTACTGCATAAGCTTGCCGCGCTGACTGCACAGTCGGCTCAAAATCCTGCGGAAAGGTTTCAGTCTGCTGACAATCACTGGGTATATAGGGTAGATACCCAATTCCATCACCTACTTATAGATATTATGACGGGTGCCTCGTTTTGGCAGCCTCGTACTAGTGGAGAATGTTATGCGCTGGGTGTAGCGCGTTTTCATGAGCATATCTTTATTTATGGGGCGCAAGATAGGCAGGCATCGCTCCGTAATTTCTGGTGTAAAAACACGCTCACTCAAAATGACCTTAATACTGGTGTAAGTAAAAGCCCTGCTTAATAAAAATCCGTTACTCGGGATTTTCATGTAGTACCAATTTACGAGCTTTCCTCCCTCTTTAGGAGGATATTTTTCGGGACCCACCTACACGATACTGATTGCATACTCGTTCATAGAAGAATTAGGAACATGCTAATAAAAAACACAACGCCTTTAACTTACGCATTCATCGCTTCAAGCGTTTCTCTAGCGCTTTGCAGTAACGCATACGCCAATACTAAAACAGACAGTCAACTAGCAGACAACGATGTAGAAGTAATAGAAGTCCATGGAGCAACCGCACTACAAACCGGGAGTGATGCAGCGCCAATTTTTGGTACCGTTCAATCGTTGTCTCAAGAGGAAATAGAAGCAAGTGTAAGTCGCTCTTTGCCAGAACTCTTGAAATCACAACTTGCCAGCGTGAATTTGAATGATGCACAAAACAACCCGTTTCAACCCGATTTACAATACCGAGGTTTCACCGCGTCTCCATTGCTAGGCTTGCCTCAGGGCATTTCGGTATACCTAAATGGCGGCAGAATTAACGAGGCGTTTGGCGATACCGTAAATTGGGATCTAATGCCCCTTGATGCTATCGATACAGTGTCACTTTATTCCGGCTCGAACCCGCTATTCGGTCAAAATACACTTGGGGGCGCACTGGCATTAAATACGAAAACAGGCTTTTCCTTCGATGCCAACGAGGTAGATGCCACCGTAGGGCAATATGGCCAGTCTGCGCTGTCGATAGAATCAGGTGGGAACAATGGTAACTGGGGCTATTACATTAATGCCAATCATTATGAAGAAGATGGATGGCGTGATTACTCGCCTTCAGAGGTAAACCAAGTATTCAGTGCAGTGTCTTATCAAGACAGTAAACGACGAATAGATTTTAACTACTTGTATGCCGATAGTGAGCTATTGGGCAATGGGGCTTCACCGATTGAGCTGTTAGAAATTGAAGGTCGTGAAGCGGTTTATACCCACCCGGATCAAACCAATAATGAGCTACATCACTTTAGCCTTTCAGGCGATTTGCAGCTAAGTGACAATCACCTACTCTCGTTCAATGCTTTTTATCGCGACAATGAAACCACCACCATAAACGGAGATGACAGCGACTTTGGCGCCTGTCAATTTACAGATGGCCGCATCACCTTGTGTGAACTGGAAGATGATGACGATGATGACGATGATGACGATGATGACGATGATGATGACGAGCTAGCCACGGTTGGCGATGATGTAGAAGCCGTTGCTTTCATTGGATACGATGAAGATACTGCGCTATCTGACATTTCAGATGTATCTCCCGACGAGATAGACGGCACATACAATACTGGGTTATCAAGTTCAGAAGCCTTCGGAGTTTCTACCCAGCTTGCCAGCAACTATGAATTATTAAGCAAACCATCTGTGTTAGTCATAGGCGCTACCTACAACAGAGGTGATATCAACTACTCTGCCGATACCACCTTTGGGATATTAGAAAATGACACCGCAAGTGATTCCCGCACGGTCATTCCTTTACAGGGACTTCAATCGGCTGAAGCGAGAGTAAGACTTGATGTAAACACGACTGCGTGGTCCTTACTCTTTGTTAATACGACCCAGCTTACAGACAAGGTTTCGCTCAACATAGGTGGCCGGTTCAATCGCGACCATGTACTGATGGAAGATTTAAGCGAAGATGGTGATGATTCCCTTGACGGCGACCATAGATTTACGCAGTTCAACCCTGCCATAGGGCTAGATATTGCGCTGAGCGAAACCTCGAAGTTAAATCTTGCGTTTAGCCAGTCGTCTAGAACACCAAGCCCTGCAGAGTTAAGCTGTGCAGATGAAGATGACCCATGCCGCTTGCCCAATGGTTTTGTTGCAGATCCACCGTTAGATCAAGTAGTCACACAAACCATTGAAGCAAACTATGCCGCGACCTTTAACAACATCGACATGATGCTAAACGTATATCGTAGCGAAAGTGAAGATGACATCATTTTTCAGCAAGCAGGCTCGGTGGCATCCAGAGGCTACTTTATTAACATTGATGCCACCCGTAGACAGGGCGTTGAGTTCAGCATTAACTCATTTTGGAAAAAGCTGAACTATCGATTTAATTATAATTATTTAGACGCGACGTTTGAGTCTTCCTTTACGTCTTTCAGCCCCTTCAATCCGTTAGGAGCAAATAGACAAGTTGAGGCAGGTGATACCATTCCTGGACAACCTAAACACAATATCAAATTTTACCTAGACTACGGGTTTAGCCAACAAACCACAGTGGGCGCAGAAGTCATTTCAGCCTCGAACCAATACTTTCGTGGTGATGAAGCCAATGAAAATGACACCTTAGATAGCTATATAATCGCTAACCTTTATTTGAATCATCAGTTCAATCAGACCTTCAGTGCCCAATTGCGGGTGAACAATGTATTTGATAAAGACTATGAAACTTTCGGCACTTATGGCGAAGCTAATGAAGTATTAGAAGACATTTACCCCGATGTAGAAAGCCCCTTATTTGTAGGTCCAGCTCAACCTCGCATGGTGAGTTTAAATGTGAAGGCTAAATTTTAATTAAGAAGAAATATAAAATAAAAAGAAAAATTAGGCGCTTTGTGCCTAATTTTTCTTAGTCCTAAAGAACGAGGCTAACAAGCCTTACGTCCAATGGTTCAAAAGCTATATAAATCTATTATCAATTTTACTGACACCCGAAATTTACATTAGGGCATATGGGAAAAATAAATTCTCATTATTAAAAAACACCACTCACACTGGGACAGTAAAATGAAAAATAAATTACTTGTTAAATCATATTTATCTATCGCTATTTTAAGTACGTTAAGTTTGAACAGCTACGCAGAAGAAGAAAAATACTCTTGGAATATTTCAGGTTGGATCAATGAAGGATTAACTTTTTACGATGATGGCATGGGCAGTGATGTTGCCCAGCTTTCAGATAATGGCACCACGCTTGGCAGTCGTATTACCCTAGCGGGAGATTACAAACTTGAAGAACATGGCTTAGACGTAGGTTTTGAAGTTATTATTGAACCACTTTCAGGTACACCAAACTATGGTGGTGGCGGCCACCAAACACCATTGTTATTTGCCAATCAAGATAACTTAGATACCTTCAATGGCGGCGATATTGGGCTTCTAGGTAGTAGCCTGCATATCGGTGGAAATTGGGGGAAAGTCACTATCGGATTACAAAGCTTACCCACAGATAATATTGCTGTACTTGCCGATCCGTCTGGCACTATTTGGTCTGGCATTTCGCCACTATTCCGCGCCAATGGATTCTTCATACGAGGTATAGATGAAGGTTCAACCAATGTGGCATGGGGACAGTTTGCACAGTGCTTAGCCACACCAGGACTGGGAATAGGCCTTGACTGTAATGGCATTTACCGCAACGGCGTACGTTATGACTTGCCTAAAATGGGT
This sequence comes from Alteromonas lipotrueae, assembly GCF_019249255.1. NCBI lineage: Bacteria > Pseudomonadati > Pseudomonadota > Gammaproteobacteria > Alteromonadales > Alteromonadaceae > Alteromonas > Alteromonas lipotrueae. Next base: position 295,364 of record NZ_JAESDJ010000003.1, read on the forward strand.
AATTTCAGTGTGGCGGTAGGCTATGCCAACGATGAAATATACGACATCGCAGTTAAGTACTCAGCCGAACATGGCGGGTTTAAAACAAACCTACATGGTGGCTATTCAGTAAATAAAGACGGCGGCACTAATGTGGGCGGCGACGGCTCTTCAACTTTGCAATTTCAAACCGGCGTAATGCACCTTGAGTCTGGTATTTTCGGTGTGGCTACTTATCAAATGGAAGAAACTGATGATGCGATTGTCGGTTCTGGTGATGACACAGATGCTTACTACTTTAAAGCGGGTATTCGAAAACAATACAACGGGTTTGGTGATTCCGCTTTTTACGCAGAATACGCAAGCTATAACGACCAATATGGTATGGCGCACTTGGACGGCGTAGTTGGATCTGAGCTTACTCAATGGGGCATAGCTGCGGAACAGTACTTTGGCTCTCGTTTTCTCATTTACGCTAAGTATGAAAATTTGAGTTTGGATGTCACTGGCTCTGAAAGCGCTCAGTCAATATATAACGCTGCAAAGGATCTTACGCTTATTCAGCTAGGCGGAACCATTTTCTTTTAATTTTCAGCCTAAATAGGGAGCAATATTGCTCCCTATTTAGATAGTTTTTTAAGAGCAAGCAGCTTTAAGGGCAAGTGTATTTAAATGATGCTCAGATTTAATTGGTACTAAATTATGATGAAATTAACGTTAAAATTTCAAGTGGCTATTATCTCTATATTTTTCGCCACACCATCATTTTCATCAGATACTATTTTATGGAGCGAGGATGAAAATTCAGTTATCAAAATACAAAACAATAATTTTGAAGGGATATATTTAAAAAAAGGAAATATCACAGAGAGTGAATTAATCGAACAAAAGAAGTCTCAACCAGTCGAGATAAATGAACAAGACATATTTACATTTTTATCCAGTATAAAAATAATAAAAAATAAAAGTACAACTGAGTCACTATTTACAGAGAAACAACAAAACAACCTCGCGAAGCATTTAAGCATAGGTCTAAAAAAAGCAAAGCCTCATCAAGATATTTTATTTTCCTTGGCGAAAGAAAAAATAGCCCTAGGGGGACTAAAGAAACAAACTTACTTTATTGCAGGTAGAGCGTTTTTCAACGATGGCTTACTTAATCTCATCATTGGTGAATACAATAGGTTAGCTAACAGCGCTTACGAAACGGCCTATGATCCCACTAACCAAGGTCTTGTCGAATACAACTTTAATTACGGTGAGAGAGTCGCACCAAAATTCCCTTTTAATGAAAAAATAGTGTTCACTTTATCAAGTGTAACCATGAAGTCGGGGAGAACTGATTGGGTAACCGTAAATGTAGAAGAGTTACACAAAACGACACTGTCGAATGACATCGTTAAGAAAGGATCAAAATCGAATAAAGATACGCTAATACAAAGATTCAAAATCCTTGAAAAGCTTAGAAAAGAGGAGCTAATTACAGAAGAAGAATATCAACAAAAGCGTAAAGTACTTTTAAGAAATTTATGATGAATTTTAAGGCTTTTTTGTTATAAGACTTCGGTCGTATTTGCTTGCCCACGTTGTAACTATTTTGTTAAAATGAATTTAACAAACATAGTGGTAGATTACGTATTGTGTGAGTGCATTTGGGTACTTACTAAGCCGAAGGTAGTAATAGTATGCAAAGAATTCTTATCATTGACGATCACCCTATTTTTCGTCACGCCATGGTGACGATATTAGGAAAAAAATTTCCCGACTCTCAAACCCTTGAAGCTAATTCACTGTCTGAAGCGCTTGAGTTACTCGAAGCCGATCCTGCTTTCGATCTTGTGATGCTAGATTTGAACATGCCTGAAACCTGTGGGCTCAATGGTTTACTTGAAATTAGGAACCAACACCCTAATCTTCCTGTTGTTATCATCTCGGCGGAAACGGAAAAGCACAACATTCTGCAAACCATTTCTTATGGTGCAGTAGGGTTCATATCAAAGAGCAGTAAAATAGAAGAGATTGCCACGTCGGTCGAATCTATCTTCGAGGGCAACGTATGCCTACCTTCTGAAATTTTGCGCACATCGTCGGTAAGAAACCGCGTGAAAAAAGAAGATGCTATCTCTCTTGACCAAATTCGTTCATTAACCAGAAAGGAATTAGCTGTTTTAAAATATTTAACACAAGGGCTAGCGAATAAAGTTATTGCTTATGAGCTCAATATTTCAGAAACAACCGTGAAATCACACGTTTCATCTATTTTGAAAAAATTAGGGGCAAGCAATCGAGTAAAAGTGGTCGCCAGTGCTGCCAATATCGATTTTAATCAGTACGTATTTAACTAGTACGTACTCAACACGTACTAACTAATGCCTGTCATCCATTGACCTTAGTGAGCTGCACTTAAGAAACCGCCGATTTAAGTGCTTGTTTTAAACGTATTGAATTAATCGGCTTGTGCAACAACTGTATATTCGTCCCTTCTAACTCATTTACTAGCGCTTTTGAGTGATTGGCGGTACACAGCAAGATTGGCATAGCGGGCAGTATTTGCTTAATATGCTTCGCAATTTCCAGTCCGTTCTCTCCGTCATCTAAATGATAATCGACGATAAGCAAATCACAGTCGTCAAAGCAGTTGTGCATCACCGCCATGCATTGCGCAAAACCAGCAAATGTAACCACCTCCATTCCCCAATTTTCGAATAGTGTTTGCATGGCTATTCGCATATTGGTGTCGTTGTCGATATGCCAAATTTGCTTATCTAAAAGATTATCAGGCAAGCTATCGTGAGGCATGGCATCAACCGTAGCCTCGTGCTCAACTTCTTGAACAGATGCAAGGGGCACCGATAAAGTAAAACAAGATCCTACCCCTTGCGTAGATAAAACACTGATATCATGCTCTAGTAGCCGACTCATCTTATCTACGATATAAAGACCAAGCCCCAAACTATAAGAATAGTTAAAGTCATTTTCCAATCGACTAAATTCTTTGAAGATTACAGTTTGATCTGCTTGGCTTATTCCCACGCCTTGGTCGTATATACTGATGCGAAGATGGTTGCTCATCGTCCTTGCAGTAAAAAGTACTTTTCCTTTTGCACCGTATTTCATTGCATTACTCAGTAAGTTACGCAAAATTCGAGATAGTAAACTTACATCTGTATGGACAATAGCGTCTTGAAATTTGTAGCGAAAATTCACCTGATAGTCTTGGCTGATGTGACTGAACTCCTCGGCTAACTGTGTTAGCAAAGGGAGTGCATTCTCACGCTGTTTATCAGGCTGCACTAAACCCGCATCTAACTTCGAGGTCTCAATGAGTGTGCGTATTAGGCTGTTCAAATCAGACAGTGAATTATCTAAGGCACTAACGATTGGGCCCGCCGAGGCTTGTACTTGATCTCGTAAAGACTCATTGAACAAAATAGCCGCACTTAAGGGCTGCATTAAATCATGACTGATGGCCGCTAAAAACTTACTCTTAGAATTCATCGCTTCTTGTAGCGCGATATTGGCGTGATTGAGTTCTCGGGTACGCTTTTCGACATTTGACTCAAGCTGATCTTTCGCTGCTTGCAGTTGTTGTTTACTTCTTACTTGTTCCGACACATCAGTAGCTAATACAAAATGCCCTTCTATTTCTTGCTTGTTGTTAAAATGAGGCAGATAGACTTTTTGCAAGAAACCCGTTTCGCCGTGAGCATTAGTCTCCTCACTTTGGAAACTGACAATCTCGCCTCGATTAACCCGTTCTACATAATGGATAAGTCGAGGATAGACGTGTTTGAGGTGGCTTTGTTCCATCGCTACGCCGTACAAGGGTTCTTCTCCTAGCCCATACCAATCTCGATAACCCTTGTTGGTGTATAAGAAGTTTTTATCTGTGCCGATATAGGCGATAAGTGCGGGCACATTATCGGTGATCATACGGATCCAACTTTCATTTTGTTTTAAGGTTTCCGCATAATGATGCTGAGAAGTGACATTAGTAAAGGTGCACAGGGTGTTACCATCGGGTAAAATGGTAATACGTCTGTCTACTACCAAGTTTTCGTTGATAATTTGGGTGGTATCGCCCCCTTTCTCAAGGTTTAAACCGCTCCAATCCACATGCATTTGCAAGGTATAAATATTTTTGCAATCGAATAAGGTTTGCTTCGACACATTTGATTGAGTTAAAAACGTCTTATTCCAGAAGGCAACACCGCCCTCTTGGTTTATCAGCAAGATACCGACATCAACACTATCGATAAGGCTTTGCAGCAGTTTATTTTTCTCTTTAATAACCTGCTCATACCGGTTCGACTCATTCAGTTTCACTTCGGTAATATCGTTGAACAAGATAACTTTGCCGCCTTCTTGGGTGCGACGGATAGTGAGTTGGTACCAGCGGCTATTAGACAGTTGATAGATGACACGACCTTCAGAGTCTGGAGGAAGTACACGGCGGATTATCCCTAAATGCTTAGCGAGTTGAGTAATATCATAATAATGGTCGCCAATTTTGGGCGTAATTGAATGGTTGTCCCACACGGAGGTAAAGTGCCGATTGAAATAAACCACCGCCCCTTTGCTATCGAGTAACACCATAGCTTGGTTGATACTTTCAATAGCATCATTCAAGCGCTGCTTTAACTGATTGGTCTCTTGATGGGCTCTTGCTATTTCGGCATTCGATTTTTCTAACTTTTGCAGTACAATTTGCAGGGCTTCGGTTTTTTCATTGACCTTTTCAGATAGCTGTACCGCGTGTTCAAAAGCCCGGTAACTATGGTGATCGAAGCCGCCTTCTTCAATACGGTACATAAGCGCAGCATTAATTTTTTCCAGCTTTTCATTTTCTTCTTTCTGACGCGCAAGTTCTCTACGAAGATTACTCATCTCAATATCTTGAGTGAGTTCGATTGCACCTGGTTGTCGAGTCGATTTAACCTTTGGCAAAGTACACCCCCGTAAAGGTTTGGTTTAGGTGTACAGAATGGATATGCTCACCATAAGCGTTAAACCCCGCGACACGGTATTTTTCTTGGAGCCGCTGAATTTCAGCCTCATTTTTATTTTGCTCTATTTCAATACGCCTTAAGAAACAGTCGCACGCGTAAACAAATTCAGCTTCTCCTACTTCACGGCTCAAGCTTTCCAATTTTTGTTCCATGGCATCAATACAATCACCAAGCTGAACAAAAGTAAGAATAATGCCAATATCTACTGCACAGTAAAAAGTGATCGCATTAGTCGCTAAATCAACTTTTTGAATAGAGCGAATAAAATACTTTCCACCCACTAATACCGCTAACGGAAATACTGAAAATACGTCAGGGGTTAGATCAGAAGCGTTTAGGCCAAGTAAACTGGCGTAGTACTGGGCTGCAGGTTCACCATTAATTTCGTAAACCGTACGAGATTCTGGGTCGGCATTGGTCACTACCAGTTTAGATACAGGTGAGTCTATGTGGTCTACTGAAAAAACCGAGAAAGGCTTACCGGTTCCTACCAACATTAACACTGCTGCATTCTGATGAAACTTTCCATTATAAAAAACATAGGTGGCTTGAAGCTTTAAATCATCGCCGGCACTTCCTCCTAAGTGAGGAATATTGCCAAACGCTGTGGCGAACGTTTCGAGAAAGTGCTCCTCGTGGCGGGTAAGCCCATCTAATACGGAAATAACAAAATGCTGATTGGTATCATATCGTTTATCTCTTCCTTGCAGGGTATTGCGTAAGCCGCTTGCAATGTCGTGAGCCTCGTTAAAATTGATTTCATCTAAGTTTGAAACCAATGCCGTAGCAATGGAGAATTCACACTTTAAAAAAGCAACCACAATAAGACGTTCTGTGCAGTACCCATTTTGATTAAACTCCCCCGCACTGGTGCAGCCTACCGTTGGTACATTGGCAAAAAGCGACGTCATATTCTGCGCTACGGCATCTAAATCAAATGATGGTGATGTGTGGAAAAGTACCAACTCGATTTCATCAAGCGTCGCATTAGATAGTATTTCACTGGCCACATCGTGACATGCATCTGCCGCTAAGTAGGCGGTATGCGCTGATTGACTTGCAGGTTTACTCAGCGCGGACAGGATGGAAGTTTTTGACACGTGTTGGCACCTTATTTTTCTTATATTTATCAATTTTGCATAAATTGGGATTATCTAGCGTTACGACACATTCAAAGCACTGTACACATTCTGTGTAATCAATGCTGCCGTCTTGCTCGATGGCATCTACGCCACACTTTTTCTGCTTACACAGTTGGCATGGGTTACCACACTCTTTGCGACGTTCTAAAAGCTTCACGATAGGAAAGCGACCTAAAATGGCTAAACCAGCGCCTAACGGGCAAAGGTAGCGACAATAGACTTTGTGAATTTTTAAGCTAAATCCTAGTAGTAGAAGTGCATAAAGTACGAACGGCCAGTAGCGCACAAAATAGAGCGTGATTGAGGTTTTAAATGGCTCAATCTCGGCCAGTTTCTCGGCCAATGTCAGTGAGTAAAACGACGTTGCAACCAAGCCAATCAGCATCACATACTTAAGTTTTTGCGCATATTTATGATGCTTTGGCTTTATTCGAATCTGCCTTATTTTCAATTTTTGTGCAACAATTGCCATGATCTCCTGAAGCGCCCCAAAGGGACATAACCAGCCGCAATACAGCCCTCGCCCCACAATAAATAACGACACAAATACAAAGCACCACAATACAAAGATGACAGGGTCAAGCAGATATACTTCAATAGAAAAGCCATCGGCTAAATCGAGTAACAATGTATAAATATTGACGACCGACAATTGCCCTTGTGCGTATATGCCGATAAAGAACAAGACAAAGAGCAATGATGCTCCTCTGACTATATGCACCATACGCGTATATTTCATTAGCTTTCGTTGGAAACCAAAAAAAAGTGAAAGCACAACTAGGTAAACAATCGTAATACTGAGTTCCAACCATCTGCTTTGCCACAATTTTTTCCACAGCGGCACAACAGCATTTTGTTGTGCATCGGGGTTTTCCATGAACAGCGCATCAGGTAACAAAAAAGTGTGGGTAAATAAATGCTCATCTTGTTCCATAAATCGTGGGCTGTAAGGCAAACTAATGGAGATATCCATTTCTTGGTCAAGCGATAGCCCACCTTGTGATTTAATCCTAAGTACCTTAATGCCTTCAAATTCTGGCATTGGTTGTTTAAAGCTAGGATCATAAAAACTATAAAAATCTAAATCTCTAGCATCGATAGTAAATGCGGATTGCGATAGACGAAAAAACTCGGGCGCGGTTTGGGGGATAAATTCATTACTAACAAAACTAAAGCCTTGGGTATTCATTACCAACAAGGCCACTTCGCCAGGCTTTAAGCTCTCTTGAAGCCTGATATATTCCTCTTCCTGTAGTAGGTTTTTCCCCACAATAGGTAAACTAAGAAAGCCATAAAAGTGTTCAGAAAATAGGGGCGCTTGCGGGTCGGTAACGCTATCTGCAGCGTCGATAATTTCGGTTTCAAGGCCATCTATTTCGTTACGGTAAATGGTTTGTTTTTGGATATAGCCGGCTTTTACAAGTTGCTCAAAGGTTAGAGTTTCAAAAAAGTCAGGATCAATAATTCGTGTGCTGGGTAGCACAAAGCCATCTAATTTAGCCCGCGCTACCGCCAACGCCGACGTCACGATAGTATCGTTAATGACCAATACCGATACCGTGGCTTTAGTCACGCCATCAAAGTAGGTCGCGTTGTTACCTACATGGCTCTTCCCTCCCACCACGAAACGTTCTTTCACATTGTGGCTTTTGTATTGCGCGATAAAATCCCTTAGCGATTGTTCCCCTAGTCCATGCAAAAAGATAGGTTCACTGTGTTTTTTAATGGCAAGATCGACAAAATCACCTTGAGTATCCAGTCCAATTATCACATTGACTGGCTTTCCAGAGAAACCTATAAAGTCGACAAAATCTTTCGATTCAAACACGTACCCCAGCAATTGCTGTAATTGATAAACTGGTATTACGTTAATGTCAGCGTGCGCATCGCCTATTCGGGTAGCGGTAGGAAATAATTGGTGAACGTCTTCAGGGATCTCAGTGGCGTCTGATTGCGCAAAGGCTAACGATATAGAGGTTATCGTAACAAAAAAGAATAGCAACGCTTTCAACATAAAGAAATAGGCAGCACCTAGGTGCTGCCTTCCCACTTAATTAAAAGAAACCAAGTGGATTGATGTCGTAGCTCACCAGCAAGTTTTTAGTCTGCTGATAGTGATCCATCATCATTTTGTGAGTTTCACGGCCTATCCCCGACTTTTTGTAACCACCAAATGCGGCATGGGCTGGGTAAAGGTGATAACAGTTGGTCCACACGCGCCCAGCTTCAATAGCTCGGCCTACTCTAAAGGCAATGTTCGCATCTCGGCTCCAAAGCCCAGCACCTAAACCAAAGCTGGTATTGTTCGCAATTTCAATGGCCTCTTCTTCAGTTTTAAAGGTTTGTACTGCTATGACGGGGCCAAAAATTTCTTCTTGGAACACACGCATTTGGTTATGCCCTTTTAGAATAGTGGGCTGAATGTAATAACCCTTATCTAAACCTGGTAACTGCTCTTTTTCACCACCAGTCACAACTTCAGCGCCCTCTGATTTACCTATATCAATGTACTTAAGGATTTTATCAAACTGTTCGCTAGAAGCCTGTGCACCTACCATTGTCTCGGTATCAAGCGGGTTGCCACGCTTAATCTTGTGAATTTTTTCAATCACTTTATCCATGAAGGCATCGTAGATATCTTCGTGAATAACCGCACGAGATGGGCAAGTACACACTTCACCTTGGTTAAAGTAACCAAGTACTAAACCTTCAGCACATTTATCAATGAACTCAGGTTCATGATCCATGATATCGGGGAAGAAAAGGTTCGGCGACTTACCGCCTAGTTCAACCGTAGATGGAATAAGATTTTCAGCCGCGCAGCGAAGAATATGCTCGCCCACTGGCGTGGAACCTGTAAATGCGATTTTGGCAATTCGGGTACTTGTGGCAAGCGCTTGGCCCGCTTCTGCGCCAAACCCATTTACAATATTAAGCACGCCTGGCGGTAGCAAGTCTTGAATAAGTTCAGCGAAAACTAAAATAGACACTGGCGTTTGTTCTGCAGGTTTTAACACCACTACATTACCGGTCACGATAGCCGGTGCGAGTTTCCATGCCGCCATAAGTAGTGGGAAGTTCCATGGAATGATTTGCCCTACTACACCGTATGGTTCGTGGAAGTGATAAGCCACTGTGTTCTTATCAATTTCGCCGATAGTGCCTTCTTGGCTACGTATACAGCCAGCATAATAACGGAAGTGGTCAGCGGCTAACGGGACGTCGGCATTAAGTGTTTCACGCACGGCCTTACCGTTATCCCATGTTTCTGCAACCGCGAGCATTTCAAGATTAGCTTCAATACGATCGGCTATTTTTAACAGAATGTTCGAGCGTTCAGCGACTGATGTATCCGCCCACCCTTTTTTGGCAGCATGAGCAGCATCAATGGCTAGCTCAATATCTTCTGCAGTAGAGCGTGGAATTTGGGCTATATCACTGCCATCTACAGGAGACGTAGTAATAAAGTATTCGCCCTTAACTGGCGCAACCCACTCACCACCGATAAAATTACCATAACTTTCTTTGAAACTGAGTACTGAACCTTCACTTCCTGGATTTGCGTAAATCATAATGACACCTTTTTTGAATGCTTAGCGCGTCAACACGCTGCTAGTTATCGCTTACTGTGTCATTTGATAATCGTACTTTTACAGTCAATCCACCATAATGCGATAGGCCGATTTGGCTCCTACTTTAGGAGGGGAAAAAGTCTATGCCTTGCCAACATAGCCATGTTTTGTTGCCAGCTCAGCAAATTCTGAAGGGACGGTATTTAACTTTCGCTTTATCACTGTTAGCGCGTTCGACACTGTTTTCGCAGACAGGGCTAATTCATTGGCAATATCAAAGCGAGTTTTACCCATCGCCGTTGCGATGAAGATTTCAAACTCACGCTTCGTCAATTTTTCAGCAATATCGACATCGGCGTTCAACAATTGATTAGCCAAATTAACCGCCAATGAACGTTCTATGTATTTTTGCCCTTTGGCCACCACTTTTATGGCTGATATAAGTGTATCTGGCGGGCTACTTTTACTGATATACCCCATAGCACCAGTTTGCATGGCACGCTGCAAAATCGCGCAATCCTCAAACATACTAAAAAATATGATTTTCAAACTAGGCTGCTTAGCCAAAAAGTCGGAGGCTAATAGTAATCCACTCTCTTTCGCAAGATTAATATCCAGAACTAACGTGTCGATGGTAAACATTTCCAATAAATGGTGAGTTTGCTGGCCGTCAGCGGCTTCCAGCACTGTGTATTCAGGCAACATGGCATTCAGTAAAGCTTTATAGCCCTCTCTGACTACAGCATGGTCATCTACTAGCAAGATATTCATGCCACGTTAACCTGGCGCAAGTCTTCAGTGTCGAGCAAACTAAGCGACAACTGAACCCTTACACCACCCTCTTTGGGTGATTTTACCGCGCAAGTAGCGCCAATACACCTCGCTCTGCTTTGCATAGATGACATACCAACATTTTCAATGGCGTCCCCGTCAAACCCTTTTCCATTATCTCTAATATTGATAGTAAGCCCTTGCTTATCACCAGATATATGCACCCATACTTTTGACGCATCGGCGTGTTTTACCACATTATTAATTGCTTCCTGAACGAAGCGATAAATATGAATATCTCGCTCATGCTCTTGGGCAAATTTGTTCAAATTGATAGAAACTTGCCACTCGGTTTTAGGCTGAGCTAGTTCTTGTTCGAACACCAGTTTTTCAAGGGATTGCTGCAACGATACTCTGTCTAACACTAACGGATGAAGGTGGGCGGTTAAGTGTCGGATGGCGTCACTGATTTGCTGGCTCATGGCCTGCACTTTATTGGCTGACAACTCGAGCATACTGGGCTCATTTGAATTCACTAAGATGTAGGCGTGGGCTTTAATAGTGGTAAGTAGCTGTCCTACATTGTCGTGTAACTCTCTAGCCAGGTAACTCCTTTCTTGTTCCTGCAACAATGCTAACTTCTTATCTATTTTAACCAACTGCCTTTCTTTGCTTTGCAGTGAATATTGTAAACGCTGAAATTGCCCTATAACCCGCTTTACTTCTTTAATATCACTGTCTTCAAAATTGTTAGTCGCTTTACCGTCTACAAGTTGTTGCAGCGCGTCTCCCAGTTGATTTAAAGGCTTCAACCGCTGCCTTACGGCAACCTTAAGCGTAAATAGCAACACGCTCAGCGTTGTAAAAAACAACGCGGCCACTAGCCAAAAAAGGTTCATGTTTTGAACTAACTCGGCAGTATCGTGTGCTCTTACCACCAAATATTGATTTTCATGGATGGGAAGATAGATAGGCTGATTATCAGAATGATTATTTGCAGGCATTGATAACCGACCAGTAAAGCCGGTTACCGATAAATGCGGGCTTTGCTCTGCAACTGCTTTAATATCGCCAGCATTCATATTCGCTTTGAGCATCTCTTGCACTTGGTTTAGCGCGCTTGATGTTTCATCGTTTATATTTTGGCGAATTTGGAAATAGACCGAACAGGAGAAGACAATAAAGCACACGATGAAGACGGCCACGATGGCACTGGATATTTTCTTAAATCCCGACATGGCTACACCATAATTACTAAATAGACGTGTCTATGCTAAACATTCATCGTTAACAAACACATCCTGCAATAGCGCTGTTTTATTCATTCAAAAGGAGGAGAAGGTGAAGGCGGTTACTAAGGTGAATACCCACTCCCCCTTGTTCCTGCTCACATAATTAGTACCAGCGCCTATGGAGGAGAGCTCAGAAGTGGTTGCTCCTTAGAGCTGCAGCAATACTCAAAATCTTTTAATATCTAGGCAAAAATTCATGAGTGGATATTCATACTGTCTTTGGAAACCGGGTTCGTAACATGATTATGAATAAACAATTATGTTAACGCCGAATAGAAAAAACAGTAAAAACCGAACGTAAAATGTTAACCAATTTATAAGCCAAGGCGTAAAAAATGGCTCGAATTGTTGACCAATCGAGCCTATATGCTATAACTAAGAGTAGATAAAATCCTTGAAACCCTTAGTTTTTGAGTGCTTGCGGATGTAAATAGTTTAATTTTAGCCCCGTTGGCGCACTTAAATATATGATTTGATAAGCCTCTTTTAACAAATACTTCTGTATTTGTAGAATAAGACGTAGAATATCCTGAATTGATTGTTTTAAATGGTAGGTTTTGTTAGCGAAATTAGCAGAACAAACGTAGCTAGGCACCGGTATGCTTGAACCTTTTAAAGCAATTGAATTGTGTTGAACAATAAGTACAATTTAACCGATTAAGTTGTATCTGTTTGTACCTAATTATTGCAGTTATAAGGTTTAGTTGATGAAAAATCGTCGCATGTTCTGGCATATCGTTGAAAAAATAGAAGCGCAAATCGACGCTGGCCGATATCCCCCTGGAAGTCGCTTGCCACCAGAAAGAGAACTTGCTGAAAATTTTGATGTCAGCAGACCTACCATTAGAGAAGCCATTATTGCACTTGAAGTGCGAGGCCGCGTGGAAGTTAAAGTAAGTTCTGGTGTTTACGTGCTAGACAATCAGCCTCAACAAAGTGAAGTGCAACGTATTAGTGCTTTTGAGCTTACTCAAGCACGCGCGTTGGTAGAGGGCGAAGCTGCTGCACTGGCGGCCCTTTCAATCACCGACGAAGAGCTTAGTAGTCTTAACGATACTCTTATTGCAATGGAAAACGACGACGAGCCGGAAAAAGCCGATAGAGAATTTCACTCTATTATAGCCAAGGCTACACGTAATAACGCGTTGGTGTTATCTATTCAGCATTATTGGAAATTAAGAGAATCTCAACCGCAGATTGTCTCATCATATAAAAGTGTGTGTGGTACGAGTAGCAAAGACCGTCTTGAAGAACATAAGCGTATCTTTACAGCATTGAAATCACGAGACTCACAAAGCGCTAGAGCGGCGATGCACGGGCATTTTAATCGTTTGATCAACGCGCTTTTCGAAGCTTCAGAAGCAAAAGCGCTTGAAGAAATTAAAAAGAAATCAAGCGAGACCCGAGACAGATACTCTATAACCCATTTGGTAGGTTAAGCCGACAGCTCGAATCTATCACTTGATATTAAACCGCTTAATTCACCTTAAGCGGTTTTTTTATTCCTTCCTACTCTTCTTTAATATATTTAGCGACTAAAGCCCCTACCATTACGGATTTACCAAAGTGTAAGAACAACACGGCTTTTTGGTATGACATAATTATTGGATAAAACTACCTACGCCTATATACTTGAAACCAATTAATTACATTGCGTTTACATTAAGGAGTGCGCTGTGTTTTCTCAACAAGTACTGACCAATCGTTCTTACCTTCCTCTTCTAACCAGCTCGTTGTTCGTTCCACTACTGCTAACAGGCTGCGGTGGAGGAGGAAGTTCCGGCGGTACATCTTCTGTTGAAACTCCCTCGCCTCCTGCTGTTGAAACCCCTGTAGTAGAAGTTTGCACTAACGAAATGCATACCTTAGTAGGTGCAAGCGATGATGGCAGTTCAGCAACCGCATTCTCACCTGCTAATGCTATCGACGGAAACACCGCTTCTATATCAAGATGGTCAAATGACGGGGTGAACAAAACTCTTACATTAGATTTAGGTGCGTCAAAAACAGTGGGGGCGCTCGCAATTAAATGGTTCAAAGGTGCCGAACGCATAGCGAGTTTTTCAGTTGAAACCTCTGACGACCAAAACACTTGGACATCTGTTCTCACTCAAGCGGAATCGAAGGGTAACCAAAGTGGCTTCGAACTCGTCAATGTCGACGCGTCGCAAGCGCGCTATGTCAACATTGTTGGCCTAGGCAATAGTGATAATACCAACAATGGTATTGTTGAAGTGCAAGTGCACAGCTGTGAAGACGCCACTGGCATCTACACTGACGTGTTGCCCAACGAGGTAGGTATTGAGCTAGTTGATTGGTATTTAAGTGTGCCTACCGATGAGGATGATAGTGGGACATCCGACTCTATCTATGAAACTGAGCTTGCTAGCGGCTACAGTAACTCAGAATTCTTTTATGCGTCGGATGATAACGGCATTGTCATGCGCTCACCAAGCTATGGCTTTAAAACATCGACCAACACCAACTATGTGCGTGTTGAGCTGCGAGAAATGCTGCGAAGAGGCGATCGTTCCATTAGCACACAAGGTGTGAACAAAAATAACTGGGTGTTCGGCAGTGCTTCAGATGAAGGACAGCAAGCGGCTGGCGGTGTAGATGGTGATTTACGAGTGACTTTGGCGGTAAACAATGTAACTACCACAGGTGAAAATTACCAAATCGGTAGGCTGGTTATAGGGCAGATTCACGCAAACGATGATGAACCTATTCGCTTGTATTATCGCAAGCTACCGGGTAATGAATTAGGTTCATTGTACTTTGCCCACGAGAGTCGCGTTGAGGACGCCGAAGGTGACAATATTGAGACCTACGTCGAACTCATTGGTTCAAGAAGCAATTCAGCAAGCAACCCATCTGATGGTATTGCACTGGATGAAAAGTTCAGTTACCACATTAACGTAAATGTAAATTTGCTAACGGTAACGATTAGCCGAGAAGGCAAACCTGATATTGCTGCGCACTATGATATGAGTGAAAGTAAGTACGATGAAGATGGCCAATATCACTATTTTAAAGTGGGTGTGTACCACCTTAATAACTCAAGCGAGCCGGATGAATTCGCACAAGCTACTTTCTATGAGATTAAAAATAGCCACACTGGTTATGCTCAAAGTGAATAAGTAAACTTTTAGCGTCTAAAATAAAAATGGCTGCCCAGAGGCAGCCATTTTTTATATTGGTTAGGGTAAAACTGTAAAACCAGCCCTCCCCTAATTTGCTATTAGTTAGTACTTCAAGCTAATACCGGCGAACAAGCGAGGGCCGTAATCGTTCACTTCACCTAGGTTACCTTGTACATAGTAATCCTGTGACTTAGGTGCACTGAACAAGTTAATCGCTTCAAGTTTTACACGAACATGTTCGTTAACTTTGTAGGACATACGTGCTTCCCATACTCCTACTTCATCTACGTAACGTAAACGAGTACCGTTACTGGTGTAAGGCTGGAAGTATTCGCTACGATATTTGTAAATAATGGCAGTATCTAAATCGCCAATTTGGTAGTAAACCTGAGTACTGAATACGTGCTCAGAGAAACCTGGTACCGAAGCTGGGTCAACAATACCTGCTGTTAACTGCGTGGTGTTGCCATCTACATCTGTGATGAAGGTGTCACCGTACAAGCTGTCTTCGAATTCGAAGTCTGTGTCAGCGTAGTTGTAGCCAATCTTAATACCTATGCCAGTATCCCAGTGGTAAGCAATTGACGCCTCTAAACCAAAGATATCGCTTTCTTCGTCGGTAGTTACAGAGTTGGTCACTGGAAGCGCAAACTCTTGACCATCAATAACGAAGTTTTCAAGTACGGTACGCTGCTGGAATCCACCTTGGAATTGCTTGTAGTATAAGCCAAACGCAAAGATTGAATCTTCATTAGGATACCACTCAAATGCAACGTCATAGTTCCATGACATTAGAGGTTGGGTATCTGGGTTACCAGAACCGTTTACGCCAACAAGTAAATCCGCAAGAGACGTAGGTGCCAAATCATCATCGGTTTGGAATGTACGGCTATAGCCTAAGTCAGATGGATCTGCACGAGACATTCCACGGTAAATACCACCACGAATTAAAATATCGTCGCTGTAATCAACTACCAAGTTAAAGCTTGGAAGTACTTCAGTGTAATCACCACCGCCTTCAATCCTTTCAAGCGAGTCACCGCTCACTAAGCTAATTACACCCAGCTCGTCAGTAACAACATCGAAAGAGTTTCTAAAGCCCACTGAGGTGACTTCGGTATCAACAATACGCACACCAAAGTTACCACGAATGAATTTGTCGAACATTTCTGTATCGTAGCTGGCCATCACGTAAGCAGAGTTAGTTTTCTCCGTAACATCGATAGTACCGCTATTTTCATATTCTACTTCTGGGTAGCCAAACTCGCCGTTTTGAGACGCAACCACAGCTTGAGAGAAACAAATGTTATCGTAAGTTGCCCACGAAGAACCGCTACCTATAACGTTGCCATCGCTATCAACGTTAGTAATAAGATCGCCATCAGAAACGCTATCTAAGAAATCAGTTTCTGGGAAATCTTTTTGGCAGCTTTGCAATAACTCAAGCGCATCGGCGTTAGCTGTGTCTAGCGTAAACTCGTTTCGCGAACCATTACCTTGGCTTCCACCATACTGGATAAAGCTAAGCTCTGACGTTCTTAAACCTGCTTGTACGCTGGTGAAAACTTCGCTATCTAATGCATACTCAAAGTCTAAACGAGCAGATTTAATTTCGTTGTCACGTGTATTCTCTCTATCAATACGAGTACGTAAACTATCTGTATAGTTAGAAATATCAGTCACGTCGAAATCAGTCACTGTGAAATGAGGGATGTTCTCTCCCATGTCCCAGCTAAAGAATTGTCTATCGGCAGTTCTAGCTCGGTTAGAGATTTGTAACTCTTCACGAGATGTTTTTGAGTAGGCTAAATCTAATTTAACGGTTAGCGCATCGGTAGCGTAGTGCTCAATGTTTAAACCATAACCGCGATAGTTTTCTTCACGTGAGAACTGTTCACCAGAAGACTCAATACGATCTTGCCCTTCCCAGTGCAAAATACCACCTACATCATTCG
Source organism: Alteromonas lipotrueae (assembly GCF_019249255.1). Lineage (NCBI taxonomy): Bacteria > Pseudomonadati > Pseudomonadota > Gammaproteobacteria > Alteromonadales > Alteromonadaceae > Alteromonas > Alteromonas lipotrueae. Next base: position 312,227 of record NZ_JAESDJ010000003.1, read on the forward strand.
TTACTAGCGTAGGGCCTGTAAGCCCTGGAATTGCACGTTTTTGTAAGAAGATTAAGTCGTGACGAGACTCTTGCTGTGTTCTATCTGACACTTGAGCGTCAAAATTGATATCCCAAGACTCAGAAGGTTGGAACTGAAGCGCTAAGAATAAAGCATCACGTTCATCAGACGTTTCGTTTTGACGATAACTACGGCTGCTTCCTGTCCATGCATAAGGAGATCCAGCGCTAACCGCTTCGCCTGTTTCAGGGTCGATAGCAGTATCGTAGCCTTGGTTACTGCTGCCGTTAACTTGGTCTTCACAGTCTCCTGCACTACTACGGTAGAAGCCTTCATTGGTATTTGTAGGGTCGTTTAAGCACGCCCATAGCGAAGAACCTGTAGGGCTTGAGCTTCTGTATTCGGCTTCTGGCTGGCTGATATCTTGACGTTGCAAACCAAAAGAAATACCTAGTGCTTGTCCGTTATCAAATTCAAACTGATCGACATAACTGAAGGTACCGCGAAATCCCAAATCACCTTGAAGCGAGTTATCAACGTTGCTTTCATCTGGGTTGTAGTTGGTTTTAACTTCACCTTGAATGCGTTGTTTGCCGTAATCTAGCGGCTGAACCGTTTCTAAGGAAATAACACCTGCCACACCACCTTCAATCATAGAGGCATCTTGGGTTTTATAAATCGCCACTTTCTTCACAAGTTCCGAAGGGAACTGAGAGAAGTTTACTGAACGGTCACCACTACCATTGGTAGCTTCACGACCATTGATATGTGTTGCGCTTAAGAAAGGACCAAGGCCACGAATGGTAATTTCAGTTGCCCCACCGTTTTCACGGTGAGAGGCTGCACCTGTAATAGACTCCAGAGCTTCACCAATTGAAAGGGCTGGCAAGTCACCGATGTCCTCTGAAGACAAACCGTCAACAACGGTTGTAGACTCACGCTTAATAGCAATTTGGTCTTGGATAGTCTTACGTGTACCTACCACGTCGATAACTTCGACGTCAGCCTGATCTTCTTCAGTTACGTTGGCTTCTTGAGCGTGAAGTGAGAACGCGCTGGTAGTGGCTACACTAGCAATTATTGCAGTGCGAACCCACTTGGCCACCGGGCGAAGCGTGAATTCAGCATTCTCCACTTGATCACCATTCAAGGTTTTGTTTTTTAGTGTTTTCAACGACATTACGAGATCTCCGTTGTGTCTTTTAATGTGTGTAGGGCTGTGTGTGTTGTGTTATTCATCATCTGCCGTCCAAGTGGAACCTACGCCCACATCTGCTGCTTGGATGTAGTAAAGGCCTTTTGCACCAGCAACTGCCTGAGCACCACTTCCGTCTGTTTCGATAAGCGTGCTTTCAGCAACTACAAATTCAGGAACTTCTTTGCCATTTCCGGCAGGGTCTTGGTCAATGGCACCATCGGTATCAAACTCGCCATTGCCATCGATATTTCTGATATCTACCCAGTCGTCTGAACGGTCACCCGACATGTAGCTGTCGCTGAAACCAAAGTTGTTAGTCAGGGTTGATTCTGTGTGGTTAATTAGGTCGCAGTCGTACTCGAAGGAATGGTCACTAAAATCGCCGCTTGCATTTAAGTACAACCCTTCAGTCGAAGCGTCATTGTTCAAGCCATTTGCAATTAAGTTAGCGTCAAAGTCGATAACGAAAAATTGATTACTAAGGCCGTATAGTGTTGAGGTTTCGGCTAAGTCGTCACAATCACTAACACCGGCTTTCGAACCAATCTCAGTACTGAAGACAATAGGCTGAAGTGAATTAAGTACAGTATTGTTCGTTACTGTAAGCGATAGGTCGCCAGAACCATCTAATACCGCCTGGTTACCGGAATTCGGAACACCGCCATCAGCTTGAGAGAATGGGTTTACGGTAAATACGATACCGCCAGCTTCTTTGTTACCAGAGCGAATACCAGCAATGTAGTTGTTGGTAACGGTGTGGCCTAATGGTGTTACTAACACACCGCTTGGTCTATCGTCAGAGCTTACAATATCGGATGTACGAATAATGATGTTATCGCTAACCGTATTAAAACCGCCGTCCTCTAGTGAAATACCACCGCTAGCATCTACAATAGTATTGCCTTTGATTGTTGCACCTGAGGTTTGAACACGCATTAAGCGGCGGCCAGTAGTCACATTGTCAATTAAGTTGTACTGAACAGTGAAGTTAGCCATGTCGGCCGAGTCGTCACCTGTAGTGCTACCTAAGTTAAGTAGAAGAAGACTTGAATTATCAAAGTTGTCATTTGGGCTTTCGCTAAACAAGTTATATTGAATAACGTGGTCAGAACCAGAAGAAGATAGCTTGATGATAGAGCCTTCTGCGGCCACTGAGCGACCAGAGAAAGTGTTACGCTCAATCAAGGCGCCGCTGCCTTTCAATACCATCCAATGAAATGAATCATCTGGGTAGTTCAATGTAGCTTGCTCATTGCCCATGGTGTTTTGTGAGAAAACGAAGTTATCGCCTTCAGAATAAATCATTGCCTCTTCACCGCTATCACAGGTTGAACCTGAAAGTGTATCTATATCAGTGAAGGTTAAACCGGTTACTGCTGCACCATCGGCTGTGCCGGCTACGTGAATACAGAAATCACCAGTAAAGGTAGGTGTTTCACCTTCAACGGCACGAAGTTCAATACCGCTGGTTAATTCAAGGGCAGCCATACCTGTGTAAGTGTTGGTGTTTAACCCTAGCACGTCACCATCAGCAAGGGTTACGAGCGTAGACTCAAGCGTTGCAGCGTCACCGACTACTTGGGTATACACCACTGAGTCCAGCGCATCTGTTACTGTATCGGTGAACGAATCATTATCCGTATAAGCAGCGCTGACTGAGATAATCGCGCCTGCATAAGCCGATGGCGTGAAGGTTTTAGCGTTTGAATCGGCAATTTCAACACCGTCTGCGGACCAGGTGTACACAACGTTTGCTTCGTCAACGCCATTGTTATCCGTGATTTCAGCAGTTAATGTGGCACTGGCTAAATAAGGCGCAGTGCCCATAATCTCAATGCTACCCGCTTGGTCAACCGCAACACTGGTAACGGGAATAGTGGGTGCAGACGTAATGTCTTCTTCAAAACCGTTGTCATCTACATAGGTGACTTGCACGGTGATCACAGTACCCACCAATGAGGCATCTACCACGTAGGTGCTGTCGGTTGCGCCATCAATAGCCACATCATCAGCATACCACTTGTAAGAAATATCACCTGTTGCACCGTCTTCGTCAGCAATTTCAGCGGTAAGGGTATTGCCTACCGTCGGGGTACCTGTAATAACAACTGCACCTTCAGAGTTAACTCGCGCCACTACATCCGTTGCCGCTGAAGTGACAGACTCACTAAAACCTCGGTCGTCTTCAAACGTAGCACTGGCGGTAATAACGGTACCGAATTGAGCATCGGTAAGCATTAGCTCTGAAGTAACTTCATCTTCTATTTGCGTATCGTCCGCGAACCATGCGTAAACAATAACCGCATTTTCGATTCCGTTTTCATCAGCCACGGTGGCTGTTAACGTTGAGCCTACAAGTGCGTCGCCACTAAGGGTAATTGTCGCATCTGACGCAATGGCCATTACATCGTCGGTAGGGTCACTGATGTGAGATTCATTAATACCACCGTCATCGGTATATAGCCCTTGAACAGTAATTGGTGAACCAATTTGATCGTCAGTAAGAGTGAATGATGAAGAATTCGCACCTTCAATAGCAACGCCATCAGCGTACCAGTAATAGGTAACTGTACTAGAAATGCCATCCGGATCGCTTACGGCTGCATCTAGTGTTTGGCCGCTAATCGCTGTACCCGAAAGAGTAATAGACCCCAACGTATTAGGGTTGTTGTCTGAACTAACATCTGTGTCAACATTACAGCCTGTAATCGCTGCTGCAACTGCACAAAGTGCGAATGTTTTTAATTTCATAATGGCTCTATTCTCCGAGTTATTGGTTTTGGCTATTGAGTAGTGAACCGCACAATATTTTTATAATTAACTATTATTACCAAATTAAAGAGTTATAGGTTACCAATTTAAATTACATTAAGACAACATTGTTAACCTGTTGGAACATATAAACACAATAAAGTAACTTTTGCCACCATTATCATGCCATTGCGATAACATTTAATTCACAATATTGTCTATAGATACGATTAGTTCGCCTCCGCCCTTATGACCATTGGTGATCACATTGTTATTACCAATTTATTTTTACTGTGAATATTGGGTATAAAATTGCAGGATGTATGCAGAGAGAGCGGCCAAATATAACGCGAGGCACTGAATATTCAGCTGCCCGAGCGGAGAGAATAGGTGCTAAAGGCTATATGAAAGAGGGCTTATTAAACGGGGGTTAATGTTGATTATCTAGATGATAAAAGGTGGCTTGAACATAATCGTTCTCTGCCCCACTGTTGTTTTGATTGTAAACACCAGCTTTAAAATACATATATTGGTTATTCTTGTTATAACCACTTATACTCATATCAACACTTTTGGTTAGGTTTGGTTTGCCTTCGCGGACTAGAGTGACAAATAAAATATCGTTTTTTACCGTGATTTTATAACTAAATTTTTCGTTAAGTGCGATGCCTTCTACTGGATTCTTTAGCGTGTGAGAACGGCCTCCTACCAGGTTTACCCATACATCGTCGCCACCATTAATTTCATGGGCGAAGTAGATTGAGCCCTTTTCGTTGCCGGGTAGTTTACGGTAGTACAGCCTAATGGGCTCATCATCGGTAGCATGTATTTGCCCAATGATCACTCGCCCTACTTTTTTCTCGTCTCCGGTGGTAGAAACGCGATTTACGGCAAGGGTTGCTTCAAGACTGCCTTCCACTGCTCCCGCTTTTCGCTTGACTGAACCGTGTGCCGAGCTAAATACCCAGTTGTTCTTAGTGACACCTTTAGTTTTAAAACGGGAGTTACCTCTGCGGAGCATTTCCCGCAATTCAGTTCGGGCGTACTTGGTGTTTTTTGATGTTTTTGCACCGGCGTTAGGGCAGGCAAATACCATTCCTCCGTCAGCGGCAGTGTAAAAAAGCGGTTTGAGTGAAAATTTGTCACTTAGCGCTTTTTCATAAATGATATCGGCTTTTAAATCTTTATTTAAGTCGGTAGGTAGGCTTAATGTCCAACTCAATAAGTCAAAGTTTTCGCTTGGTGGCTTTGATGGGTCGAGAGAACTAAAATCACCAAGTAATTCCCCTTGAGCAAGTATTTGATGTGAATCAGGAAGTGTGTGGGTAGCAGCTAAATCTTCCGCCAGAGAAGTGTTTACTACTAGGGTATTAGTCATTGCTAATGCAATAACAACTACACTGCGTAATAACGCTTTTTTTACTGCTTTCATAAACGTTACCTACCCAATTAACACAAGCAAAGTAAAGCTAAGCGATTATTATCGCTTAGCTTCAACCGGTTCAATCTTCGGGCATAAAACCCAAATACTTAGTGTAGCAACGATGGCGAGTGCCGCACCAATCACAAAGACCACTGTGTAACTTCCGTCAGCCGTTAACGAAGGCACTGCGTATATCAAAAGCCCTGCCGCTAGCTTAGCCGCCATACCCGCAAAACCCGCCAGTGTACCTACCGACTTTCCGCCGAATAAATCACTTGGTAATGTTTGTACGTTTCCAATTGCCGTTTGAAAGCCAAACAGTATGGTTGCCATAATCAGTACCGCAGCAACTTCACTGTTTGGGTTAGACAACATCAACAGTGCTGGCAACATGATTAAGCAACCAAGCGTAATAACTAACTTACGGGCTTTGTTTACCGACCAACCTGCTCCTAGTCTATTTTGCGCAAGAAGCCCGCCAAACCAAGCACCTAACATAGCACCTACATAAGGCACCCAACCATAAATAGCCAAGCCCTTCACATCCATGGCATAAACTTCAACTAAATAGGTGGGGATCCAAACAATAAATAGCCACCAGATGGGATCGATTGCAGCGGTGGCAATAATTACGCCCCAGCTTTGTTTATGAGATAACAACTGCCCTGTTGTAGGTGTGTATTCGGCAATAGCACTGCCATCGGCGTTGGTAGCTTCGTTTCTTTGGCCTGTAAGAATGTACTCTCTTTCTTCGTCAGTGATCCAAGGGTGTGAACCTGGTGGCGATTTAACCACGATGATCCAAGGAATAAGCCAAAGCAGGCCAGTACAACCCACTATTACGAAGATTGCTTTCCAACTGAAAAATAAGGCAAGGTAGGCAATGAGAGGTATAGAAATAATGCCGCCAATGGCTGCACCAGAGTTGAATATACCTTGAGCTAAAGCACGCTCTTTAGTGGGAAACCACTCAGCGTTAGCCTTAGCAGCTCCAGGCCAGTTACCCGCCTCTGAAACACCCAAGATAGCGCGGAACACACTGAAGGTTAGTATCCCTTGCGCAAAGGCATGCAGCACGGTGGCAATCGACCAAATACCAATAGAAAGAACAAACCCAATGCGCGTTCCTACCCAATCAAAAACCTTACCAAATATGGCTTGACCGAAGGCATAGGAAAAAAGAAATACAATACTAATGATACCGTACACTTCTTTTAATTCGGCATCCGTTTTATCAGGGTAAATTTCTTTTCCCATAAACGGCCACAATACGCTAAGCGATTGTCTATCTATGTAGTTAATCACCGTTGCCAGTGCAACCAGTGCAATTACCCACCACCTCAAATTCTTCATGTTACTACCTTACCTAATATTACTTCGTCGTCATTTTTATAAAGCGTACTGTCTAAAGCGTTAGCCCGCAGGGTGTCACTTCGACTGGTTCCCTTTTACCGTCGCCGTTGATGCCCCTTTAGTAAAGGTTTCGGTCACTTCAGGAAGTGGCGTAGAATCAAAGGTGTTATTGAGAATTTGAGTTTGCGGCTCACCTACCGTGTGATCGATAGTCACTAGCTTGCTATCTACAAACGTATTGCCGCTAATTAGGCTCTGCTGCACACCCAATAGAAAAATAGAAGACTTGGATTTATTGCGTTTACCCTTTCCAACATTCGATATATCACTGTTAGTTAGCGTGAAGTGCGGGCCAAAGGTACTTTCATCTGTGCCGCCGCGATAAATTTTTGCAATGGCACCTTCAATGTTTGAAAAAGTAGAGTTTTTAATGATGACGTATTCGGCATTGTAAATACCTAAGTCATCTTGCTCTTTGTCTAAACGTAGAACGTCACCGGTAATGTTTTTGAACACACTGTCAGTAATATCGATACTGTCGGCTAAGCTTCTGTAACCCGCATCGAATACATGAGAGGAATGGTTCACATTCAAGTCGGTAATGTGAGTGTTATGAATGGCAAGCTTGTGATTAAACAAGGTAGGTAACTTAGTGTTGCGGATAAGCACATTGCCAGCGCTGTCTGGCGATTTTTTACCTGATATATTCAACCCATCAAGTTTTAAGCTTCCCCCATCTTCAATCTCAATCATTAAAGAGCGCATGGGGTAAAGGGTAACTGAGCGCGGTGACTCAGCTTTTAGTGTTACTACGCTTTTCACCTGTAGCTGCTTATTCAGCGAGTAACTCCCCGCTTTCAGCAGTATTGTGCTTCCGCTTTCTGCTTCGGCTACTGCGCTGTAAAGCTCATCCGCAGAGCTCACGCTAACTGTTTTACCCGAATCAAAATCTATGGGTAAGCCAGCTTTCTCATACCAGTTTACACCTGTGTCTTCTTTTAGCGTTGGGCTTAAAGATGCTGGTGCGCCAATATCTAATTGCTGAGCTTGCTTACTTTGCAACAACCCATTTTCGCCACGCACTAATTCGATATTTTTAACATCGAAGCCTTGCGCTAGTTCATCTTGAGGCAATTGGCTGGCTAGGTTATTTTTAAATGTAATTCCTGATACATCATCAAAAATTTTAAATGGATTTTCGCCGCTATTATTTACCACTACGTTGTTCGCGAAGCTGCTATTGATAGGCGTTGCCGTACGTTCTGCGTCACTACCTGCTGCAAGGTTGATATTGTCCAAATTCACCAACGTATTGTTATCGATTTTGGCATTTTTAACTTGGTGGTAGCGGTTAATAGATGAATTCGGCACACCATTCATAACGGTAAAGCCGCCACCAAATCTTATGCCCGTTAACCCTTCCATGTAGTTATTGCGAACGGTTTGGTCGGCATTGATAATACGGATACCACCGGTATGGTGTTTGCCATTACCAAAGAACACATTCCCTTCCACTAGGTTTCCATTGCCGTGGCGAAGCGTTAGCGTACCTCTGCTTTCAAAAAACACATTATTTAAAAACTGATTCTTGCCAGATTTATTCGAAATGATTTCTACTTCGCCATTACATCTGTCGAAATAGTTATTCTCTACAATGGTAAATGAGTCACTTAAGGAGTATTTACTGGTACCAATGCGAAGGGTTTCACCACCGTTAGATCCCAAAATTGGACGAGGGCCAAAGTAGTTGTGATCTATACGGTGATGATTTTGTTGGCTATCTTCCGTATTTAAACGCACAGCCATCGTTACGCCCGCATTACTTTTACCTTCTAGATGACTGTGGTCGAAGCGGTTGTTCCTACCATACATAACAACCCACTTATCAGAGTTAAATTTGTCTGGATTACTGAATCCATCAATAACCACCTGAGTAACTCGAGAATGATAAGCAAGGTTGTCGTCGTTCTCTTTAAACGATACCACTTCACCTGTAGGGCTATATCCGTCTTTAAATACCAAGCCTTCTACTACAAGATACTCACCTGCTAGTCGAAGGTTAGATAGCCCTGATAACACAACACCGCCGTTAGTTTGCGCTTCTAACGTAATGGGCTTTTCTGGTGTACCGACACCTTTAAGTAAAATTTCAAAATCTTCCCAAACGCCATCAGCAAGTACAATGGTATCACCCGCTTTTAACGACTTAGTTTGTTTGAGAAATTGCTTTTTATCGGCAACTAAAATGCCATCTGATTGCGATACTTGTAACAAAGGATTGGATACATCGGTGCTGTCTTCTTTTGCACCAGCTTGTGGAGAAGTTGAATTACAGCCAGCAACAAAGAGTAGGCTACAAGTGACTAAAACAGGAACAGAAAACACACTAGCATTCATGCAAACAACCTAAGTTATCTGAAAGACGATAATCGCCTTTATATGATTAAAGAAGGGGCTCTTCAAACATTTAACACTTGCATCAAGCTTAGGCAGCGACACCATATAACGAGCACTGATTAGTGGCATGCAAAAAGTCAACAATGTTTCAACTCGAGCCGAAAGATACTAGGTATCAATGTAACCAACCCCACAACACAATGTCAACCAGTTGTTAACTTTCTATATTACCAATTAATATACCTATTGATATTACCAAACCAAAAAAGATAAATGTCACCTTGATTTAAATGAATTATATTAGTCTTTCAATTGTAAACCACACAAAAATAAAAGCCTCTAAGGAGGCTTTTATTTAACTATCGGTAATAATTTATCAACATCATCTATATTGAAAAAGTTCATTTGTTTATTGCTATGAGAAAAGCAAGCCTCCGTTGATATCTACATTATTACCGGTCATGTAGGAAGCATCATCACTCGTTAAAAATGCCACCAGCTTAGCCACTTCTTCAGATGTGCCTTCTCGTTTGATACAGGTTGCTCCCGCGACATTCGAACGGACAGTGTCTGGGGTGAAGGTGTCGTGAAACCCGGTAGAAATCATACCTGGGCACACTGAATTCACGCGGATATCTGGCCCTAATTCTTTCGCTAACCCTCTTGTAAAGGTCGAGACAGCGCCTTTGGATGTTGCGTATGGAATAGCACCGCCACCACCACCATCTCGTGCTGCTTGCGACGAGAAGGTGACAATTGAACTACCGGCTTTCATGTGAGGGATGACACCTTGCACCGTCAAAAACAAAGACGTTAGGTTAATATCTAACACGTTGCGCCAATGCGCTAAATCCATTTCCAGTATCTTTTTACGCTCTACCAAACCACCTGAGACATGAACTAAGCAATTTATTGCCCCGTAGGTAGACAAAGTGGTTTCGACCGTATTATGAACATCGGCTTTTTGAGTGAGGTCTGCATGAATAGCAATGGCGTTACCACCGGCTGCTACTATTTTTTCAACAGTTTCTTTCGCCCTGTCGGCACTTGCTTGATACGTAATAACGACATTAGCACCACGAGCAGCAAGTTCTACTGCACAGGCAGCACCAATATCTCTGCCACCACCCGCTACAATTGCAACTTTACCTGTCATCGACATGGTCTTATCTCCCGAAGTTCATGTTTCAATTTATGTAGATATTCACGCGAAAGGCTCGTTGATAGTAAACCAGTGAACTGGATGACTCGAATCTGTGGCGAAAACTGCTAGAATGAATATCTGAATCTGGTTTAACCCTCAACCTGTTCAAAGACTAACCAAGCCTACGATAGTCGTCAACCCTCCAGCAAACTACTAGTTACCAATTAAAATTACCAAATAGATCAAGATATTCACGGTTATTAAACATTTAAAAAACACCACCCATTAAGAATAAAAACCATATATATTAATCTTATAGAGCAACATTATCACTTAAAGGTTACTTTTAAGATAAAGAATTGTTTTAACCGAAAGTTCAAAATCAAGTTAAAAAACAAACCAAATTAGCACCTCTCTTTAATTATTGGTTGACAATATGGCATGATACTAATAATGTTTTTGATATGCTGATTGGTTCAAGAAGAAAAATGAACTGTCATCATACTAGTCGATAAGAGACACGAATTAAGTTTGGCATTGGTTAATGGTGAATATTTAATTGGTAAGTGGTCTTTTGGTGGGAAGCATTTATTGCCCCTTTATTTTAGTGGGTACATCTATCAATAGTCACACTGTTCGACACAGAACCCAATTATTTAGCGAGACGTTAATCTCAGCTCAAATTACTTATTAAATTAATTAGAAGCAAGATAGCGCACTCGGCTATGAAGTGAAGTTCACATCACTCTCAGTACAGTCTGCGCCATGATATTTTAGGAGTTATACATGTCAAAACCTGTCATCGGTTTCATCGGTCTAGGCCTTATGGGCGGCAATATGGTCGAAAACTTACAGAAGAAAGGCTACGAGCTTAATGTAATGGACCTTAACAAAGATGCGGTAGCAGCATGTGTTGCAAGAGGTGCCAAGGCAGTTTCTTCGGCTAAAGAGCTAGCTGAAGCATCTGATATCGTTATGCTTTGTTTAACCACTTCAGCCATTGTCGAAAAAGTAATGTATGCAGAAGATGGCATCCTTGCAGGCATGAAAGAAGGTTCTGTATTAGTAGACTTCGGTACTTCTATTCCAGCATCTACTCGCAAGATTGGTGCTGACCTAGCAGAGAAAGGCGTTGGTATGATTGACGCACCGCTTGGTCGTACACCCGCTCACGCTAAAGATGGTTTGCTTAATATTATGGCTGCGGGCGATATCGATACCTTCAACAAGGTTAAGCCTGTATTAGAAGACCAAGGCGAGAACGTTTTCCACCTTGGCGCATTAGGTGCTGGTCATACAACTAAGTTAATTAATAACTTCATGGGTATGACAACGGTATGTGCAATGTCTCAAGCATTTGCTGTTGCTGACTTAGCTGGCGTAGATCGTCAACAACTTTTCGACATTATGTCGACAGGTCCGTCTAGCTCACCATTCATGCAGTTCTGTAAGAACTATGCCGTTGATGATGTAAGTGATCTTGGTTTCTCAATTGCAAATGCGAATAAAGATCTTGGCTATTTCTTACAAATGGTAGAAGACTTGGGAACACAGTCTAAAATTGCAGAAGGTTCGTCTTCTAACTTACAGGCTGCGTTTGAAGCTGGCATGGGTAACGGAAACGTACCAGAGATTTTTGACTACTTTCTAAAGTTAAAAAAGTAGATCCTGTCTGAGCTACTAGGGTGCTTGATACCAACCAATAACTCATGCTGGTTAGTGTTAAGCCCCTCGTTATATTTCAATTTATAAAGCAAATAGCAAAACTACTGTGATTTTTGGGGTTACAAGGCAATAACGAAAGCACACGACTGTCGTTAACGTGCTGTGAAGTTAACCGAACTCTTACTGTGTGAGTAACTGAACTGTTTCATTAACAATAAAAAGTGAGGTAACACCCTATCTGCTTCTTTTCCTATATCACACAATTAAGATCCCTTTCTTCTTGCGTATTTGCTTCGTTTGGTAACAACACACCTCACAAAGACACTCGTTTCAAATTCACATAAGAATCCAAACCCTATTTGTTAAATGGTAGACCGCCATTTAAGAGCTATTTAATTATTAGGAGCAAGTAAAATGCAAAAGCAAAGCGCACTTTTTTTATCCGGCAACGAAACTGAAATAGAAGATATCGGCGGCGGGCTAAAACGCCAAATGCTTGGATACAACGAAGAATTAATGATGGTTAAAGTCTTTTTTGACAAGGGCGCAGAAGGGTACGTGCACGCGCACAGACACTCTCAAGTCACTTACGTTATTGAAGGCGAATTCCACTTCAGCATCAATGGCGAAGTAAAAGTGATGAAGCCAGGTGATAGCTGCCTTATTCCTCCTCATGCAGATCACGGCGCAGTTTGTCCTACTGGTGGTATATTAATTGACACCTTTAGTCCTCCTCGCGAAGACTTTTTAGAGGAATAAAACTGTGAAATTAAATGGCTTACGTTGGTGGGTAATCGCATTAATTGCGCTTGCCACTGTGATTAACTATATCGACCGTCAGGCACTTAGCGTGTTGTGGCCTGATATTGTTGAAGAGTTATTTCCGGATGAATCAGCGTTAGAACGCAAGCAAATTTACGCTAATATTTCTATTGTATTCGTATTTGCTTACGCGTTTGGGCAAGCCATTTTCGGTAAAATTTTTGACTGGGTAGGTACCCGCTTAGGCTTTGTGCTGTCTATCGGCGTATGGTCGTTGGCCACCATTGCCCATGCATTTGCACAGGGCGTACTAACCTTTAGCCTCTTTCGCGCCATATTAGGCATTGCTGAGGCAGGCAACTGGCCAGGTGCTGCGAAAGGAAATGCAGAATGGTTTCCTACTAAAGAACGTGCTCTTGCGCAGGGTCTTTTCAATTCAGGCGCTGCCATTGGTGGCATTATTGCCATCCCCTTAATTGCATTTTTAACCGTTTATTTCAGTTGGCAAATGCTGTTTGTTGTTGTGGGTGCAGTAGGATTACTGTGGTTAATTCCTTGGTTAATTCTGGTGAAAGCACCACCTGGGGCACACCCTTGGATTACTGACGAAGAGCGTGAGTATATCCTTACTGGCCAACGTCAAACTACGATGTCAGCAGACATGGTTGAAACAGATGTAGAAGAATACAACCCTTCTACCGGTGAACTACTTAAGCGTAAACAGAGCTGGGGCGTTATTTTAGCGTCTGCTGCTATTGACCCTATTTGGTGGCTGTTTGTATTTTGGATCCCCATTTACCTAAATGAAGTGTATGCCATGGATGTAAAATCTATTGGTATTTACGGCTGGGTACCTTATGTGGGCGCTATGTTTGGCGCTTGGTTTGGCGGTTTACTTGCCCAAAATAGACTTAAGGCCGGATGGAATACAGATAAAACTAGAAAGCTGACCATAACGCTTGGTTGTTTAATTATGCTTCCATCGCTTTTAGCCATGTCGCAACCGGGTTCTCCTACCATGGCGGTTATTATCATGGCGGTCATCTTGTTTGGTTTTCAAACCGCTATTGGCAATGTACAGACACTACCAAGCGATTTGCTAGGCAAAAAAGCCGTAGGCACCTTGGCTGGTTTTTCAGGCATGGCTGCAAAGTTAGGGGCGGTTGGGTTAACCGCATTGGTCCCTTACCTTACCGCCGATGGTAACTATGCCCCTGCGTTTATTATTGGTGCTTCGCTCGCCATTGTCGCAATGGCTGCGGTATGGTTATTGATTCCTAAAATTGAGCCACTGAAAAAGCTAGACTAAGCTAAGTACTGACGATGGCTACAACATACGTTGTGGCCATTTACCTGCAGGCTTGAATGTCTTTTTGAAGTAATAGCCTCAAATAGCAGCAACCTACACAATACTTTCCGCCCAAACCCTCTACCTAATACAAACCCTCTACCTAATAACGTGCCCGCCTATTTTAGAATAAATAGTGGCTACATAACTTACACCTGGCTTCGTATTTTCCATGCTAATGTAAAGCGGCTTTACACTTTATTGCAGGCAATAGCACTTTATTTACGCTAGGATAGCGCCTCAGAATACCGCCTAAATTTCACCTATTATGCTATCGAGCTTGGCCGACGCTCACCTTGCTTCTTAGTTTACTGACTTACTAGCTACAGCCCGGTAGATTTCTACTTCAGAGGAAAATCTTATGAAAATTTTATCTTTATTCGTTATTGCTACATTATCATTCTCGGCACACGCTTCTGCCAACGACACGCTTAACAAACTTAACGGTATGTTGGGTGATGCCACTATTCCATCTTCACAAACCACAGAAGCGGCTGAGGCTAGCTCGATGGATGTGTCTAGTTTGGTAAGTATGGTGTCAGAAAATTTGGGCGTAAGTGAAACACAATCTGAAGGCGGTTTAGCCTCTATTTTTGATTATGCTAAAGGCAACCTGACGACTTCTGATTATTCAGAACTTGCCAGTGCGATCCCTGGTTTAGATTCTTTATTAGAAAACGTACCTTTAGTTGCAGCAGATTCTACAAATGGCGGCTCAACCATGTCTGGACTACTAAGTAAAGCCTCTGAATACAGCAGCTCTCTAGGCTCTATTAACGAATTAAAGCAACAATTCGATGCACTTGGTTTAGATGCAGATATGATAAGCAGCTTTATCACACAAATTAACACTTACCTGAACAGCAATGAAGAAACACAATCTTTACTTCAGTCTGGCTTAGGTAATTTAGCCTCAATGCTTTAATATTTATTTTTGGCGGCTGTATTAGTGATTGACCTATGCCATCACTTATTCGCCGCCTTTTTCTCTTCTATTTAATACGTCTAGAATAATTATGCCCATAAAAAACTTAACCACCTCATTTAAGCAGCAACCTAAATGGCGGCGTATTGCTACCTACTTTCTGTTGGCATACTTATTCTACGCGTTAATACTGGGCCTTGTTGCGCCTATGGTTCTTGAATCCAAAGCACCAAAAATATTGAGTGAACAGTTAGGCCGAAATGTCAGTATCGAAAGTATTCGTATCAATCCTTTCTTGCTACGCGCCAGGGTGTCTGGATTTTCTATCGAGGAAGCCAGTAACGACGAACCATTTATTGCGTTTACACAGCTTGAAGTTGATGTGGGCTTTTGGCAAACCCTATTCAGCTTTACCCCTACCCTAGAACACTTCTACCTAAATGCGCCTTATGCACACCTTGCGAGGGTATCGGAAGGTGATACCTCACCAGGGTCTAATCAAAATACCACCGTATTTAATTTTTCTGACATTATAGATACGCTCGCTAAAGCTAATGAGGATACAACCGAGCCTGAAGCGCAAGAGCAAAGCGAAATACCTCATATTCGCCTGGGAGAATTTCGCCTGAGCAATGGTCATATTTCAGTAGCCGATAATGTCACCGACACACAACTTGATTACCCAGAACTGTCGTTCACATTGACCAATCTTGATACCTTCGCCAGCTCTTTGAATGTAGATGCAGTCAATAGTCCGGCTCATGCAGATGATACTAGTGCGAATAGCACTGTGGATAACAACCAAGACAAATCCGCTAATCATTATGCGTTTACCTTAGCGACCACCGAAGGCGGCCACGTTCAATTCAATGGGCAATTTCAGCTATCCCCCATAGATATAGCGGGTAGTTTTAAAGCTAGCCAAATTGCATTAGCTCCACTTTGGCCGTTATCTGATGACGTGATTAATGCAAAAATAACAGACGGCGTCCTAAGCTTTTCCTTAAATTATCATCTATCAGCAGACAATAACGACTTTCGCTTTCAGGCAAATAATGCCGACCTATCTTTATCTCAATTCGTTATCTCAGACAAAGAAAGCCCTAGAATTAAGCTTACTGAATTACGTGTTAGTGACATAAAGCTAGATACCAAAACCCAGCAGGTTGATGTTACCAATGTTAGCTTAGAGCAACCTTGGGTAAGTGCTCAAATCGACAAGTCGGGCGTAGATTTAGTATCAATGTTTACCCCAAAAGGGCGTGATGAAAATGCCCCGCCAGCGGCTACGAGCACACCGTCAACAACAGTGGCAGCAGCTACAAAAAACTCACCTGCGACGCCACCATCAACCGCAACAGCGCCAACTTCATCAGGTTTTAGCGCTAGCTCAGCTTCTGTGAATTCCGCACAAAGTAACAAAGCGGCGTGGCGGGTAGTACTGCAAACGTTCGCGCTAAACGGTGGCGACGTACTCATACAAGAAGGTATGGTTTCTGACGGGGTTAACTGGCGAGTATTTCCGCTAAATTTAACCACGGGCGTGATAGATTCTACCCTTACAACCCCAATCGATTACACTATTGATATGAAGCTCGGTGGCAGCCTAGCGCAGTCTTCCACTTCAAGCCTATCAGCCACGCCATCGATAGCCCCACCCGCTTCATCAATAAGCAGTAAAGGCGCTATTTTGGCAAATGTTCAAGCCGTGTCGGGTACTATTGATATCCGCCAGTTCGGCCTTTCCCAACTTCAGCCTTATGTGGGGCAGTATTTAAATCTTGCTCTTGAAGATGGCAGTGCAGATCTTTCAGGTAGTTTTGAAGCCAACAGTGACAGTAAAGTAATATTTGATGGGCAGGCGAGCATAGCGCCACTTACGGTTATCGATGACTTAAAGCAAGAGCCTTTGCTGCAATGGGCCGACTTTCAAGTCAAAGGTATTAAGTATAATTCTACTGACAGCACCCTTTCTTTAGAAAAAATCACGCTGGACAAACCCTACGCTAAGCTTCTGATTGCAGAAGATAAAAAAACTAATTTCAGCAATATTCTCATTGACCAAACCGCTTCAACATCTCCTCCTACTTCCACACCAGTAGTGGGTTCTGATACCCAATCTGAATCAAATCAGGAAGCAAACCCCACCGCTGGAGAAGAAGCGTCTGCGCTTGTTATCCGCATTGATGAAATAGTCTTTAATGATGGCAGCGCCTACTTTGCTGATAACTCTTTACGCCCCCGTTTTGCATCCGGTATTGAACGCTTAAACGGCAGTATTACCAAGCTTTCATCAAATGCCGACACCGCCGCCAATGTTGACGTAAAGGGCAAAATAGATGGCTATGCGCCAGTCGCTTTGTACGGCGCGATTAACCCATTAATAGATGATATCTTTTTAGACCTCACCTTTACCGTAGAGGGTGCTGAACTAACGTCTGTAAACCCTTATTCAGGTACTTATATGGGGCACTTTATTGATAAAGGTTTATTGTCCCTCGATATACAGTATTTATTGGAGGATAACCAATTAGCGGGCAATAACCATGTAGTCATCGACCAACTTACCTTAGGTAGGAAAACAGACTCTGACCAAGCGCTTAGCTTACCGCTTGGGCTGGCCATAGCTTTATTAGAAGACTCAAACGGTGTTATCGATCTAGGTCTTGAAGTGTCTGGTGATTTAGATAGCCCAACCTTTGGGTTTGGCTCTATCATATTAAAAGCAATTGGGAACTTGATCACGAAAGCGGTGACTGCACCATTTTCGTTGTTAGCGAACTTAGTCGGCAGCGACGACGATGAGCTTAACGAGATTGACTTCACGCATGGCGCATCACAGTTAACTGATGTTGCATCAAGTAAACTCTCTACCCTCGCAGATGCGCTATCAAAACGCCCAGGGCTTCGCGTGAATATTGAAGGCTCTGTAGATGAAGTACCTGACGCTTATGAACTAGCAGAACAGAAACTGCAACAACAGCTGTTGGCTCTTTCTGGCCAAGAGGCGCTCCCAGAAAGCTTGTCGCCAAGTACCATGCCGATAAGCGGCCCTCTCGCTGACGCATTAAGTGAGTTATTCGTTAGCAGCACCGGCAAAACAGTAGAAGAAGAACGCGTAGTGGTAATAGCTAAATTGCAGCAAAACGATACCGGTGACAATAAAGGTAAAGATACTGCAAATAGCGAAACAACACCTGTTCAAGTAGCACCTGATGCCGCACAAGTTGAACAAGCGCTGTATATCGCCATGTACAACCAAGTAAGAAGTGCCATTGACATACCGAAGCGGGAACTTGCCCAATTAGCTGATGCGCGCGCCAAAACGGTGAAGAACTTCTTGGCAAATGACCTTGCGGTTGACGCGAATCGTTTGTTTTTGCTGAATAGTCGACAACACTTACAGCTTAAAAAGAGCGGCGTAGCATTAACGCTTGAAGCTAACTAGTTCTTCAGCTAGCTCATTCATATTTCTCAATACTACTTGTTACATATTAGTTATTGCATGCTAGCCGCTTTATTAAGACGCGGCTAATACTGCAATAAGCAGCATTGATAGCATTTCTGAAGGCTCTTCTGAATAATGCCCATTGTCTTCGCCACCTTTATTTGCCACAGCCTTGAAGAACGGGATGCTATGCGGTTTGGTGAGTGCGATAACGTTATACGACGCATCCCCACGGCGGGTTGCGTTACCTGTGTACATAGCCATTACACTACGTAATTTATTGCTCGATATAAAACTGCCTATGCTATTTAAGATTTCAGTTTCATAGTTTTTACTCACCTGAACGCCTCTTCCTGCATTAATTAGTCTGTTTGCTTGAACCTCCGATATGGCATAAATATCAAAGCTTTGAGGGCCAATCATTTCATAAGGCCCCACATCACCGATAAGTACGTAAGCTTTTCGTACTTTATTATTTGGTGGTGTGAACATCGCCATGGCATTCGATACCGCTTCTGGCACATCGGTCTCTCCAGGCAAGAGCTCAAGGGCGTCTATCCGCTGAATAAAACCCTCTCTTGACGCTTTCGTGATAACAACACTTGGGACAGTGATAAATTTTCCATCTCCACCATAGGCCACCACACCAATCTTAAATTCACGGGTAACTTTGGGCACTTCAATGGTGAGCCGCTTAATCGCGTCTTTCAAGCGCTGCAAAGGCACCGCCATTGAACCACTAATATCAATGGTGATAATCAGTTCGATGGGGTATTTATTAATACCCTCGGCAAGCTCTTTGTTCGCCTCATCTAAACTTTTCTGAGTAGACTCTAACGCTTTTTCTGTCTGTGCTGTTTTTTCTTTTGCAGCATCGAGTTCTTTTTTAATCTCGCTTATAGACTCAGGTGAAGACCCAGTATTGGGGAAAAAAGGCAGTGCAATAATGGCTAAAAACATGAATGCCCCCATTGCCGAGGCAAACAGATCAAGTGCAGACATACTAAATACGTTGACTTCCCTGTTACGTAATTTCATAAAGCCTCGACATTAATGGAGCGCTAAAAATCGTTTGCCAACACATTAAAGGTAATCATTCTGCTAGCGCCAACAGCACGGTCCCTACAAAAGAGCCGCCACCGGTGACAAACTTACCGCCCCCTGTCTCTGCTAATTGTTTTAAATAGGCACGTCCGAGGGCATTCTGAGTTGGCACGAAAACCGTTGAAACTTGGCTTTTCTCACCACTTTGATTAAACCGACTCGCCTGCCCTAGTACTTGTGAAGAAACGCTAGCGTAGGCACCGTTATCGCTAATAAAAATAATAGTTTTAGATTTTGAAGAAGCGCGCCACTTCAATGCTAATGCTTTGTTCATTGCAAGATTTATCGCTTCTTCGCCATCTTGGTTACAGTTATGACTGCCAGCACTCATGGTATTCACGAAGCGCTGTAACTGATTAACTGAACTCGTATTTAGCTTAATGATATCGTGACTTTTTATTGCCCCTCTTGGCTCACATCTGTCTTTAAAATCAATGACGCCAAGTGCCGCATCAGGGGATAACTTCATCAGCAAGTTGGCAATATCAACAATTTCAGCCCTCAGCCCCTTAACTTGTTTATCCATGCTAGCGGTTGTATCAAGCGCAATAACCATATCCATGGTAGGAAACGATATCTTGGATGTGCTTTGCTCTTCGTCTAGTTTCTTTTGAACATCATCCCTTTGCTTTGCTATCTCCGCTTTCTGTTTTTGTTCTTCGGCAATTTGCGCTTCCGCTTTTTTAAGCTCGCTTTTAATGTCAGCCACTCGCTCAGCTGAATCTCCCGTGTTAGGAAAAAACGGCAGTGCGATGATGGCCAAAAACATAAAAGCGCCCATGGCAGACGCAAATAAGTCTAATGCCGACATACTAAATACGTTTACTTCCCTGCTGCGCACTTTCATTTGGTTTCACCTGTTCTTTCACCTAAGACGGTAAAAAATGGACAGAAAAAGTCACCGTTCCTATTCGAAGGGTATCGCCATTTTCTAGTTCGGCCTTCGTGTTTGGCGCTAAGTCTTTATCATTTATTGCGGTCCCATTTACACTGCCTAAATCGTCAATCATGACCTTATTGTCTATCAAGGTAACGTTTAAATGCTCTCGTGAAACACCCGGCACATTAATAACGTAGTTTGCTTTTTGTGCCGAACGACCTATCAATATGCCGCCTTCGGTTCTGGCTAAAGTAGACCCAATAACTTTAATACGATGCTCACCACCCGCTTCATCTTTGCCATCGAGAATAATATCGTCGAAGGTTGCTGACGCCATGCTGAGCGCTTCTTGCGCAGAGGCCACTTTGGCTTTCTCTGCCGAAAGTTGCTGCTTGTTTTCCGAGGCCTCCTGTTCTACTTCAAGCAGTTTTTTTCTGCGGCGGCTTAATACAATAAGCACCACAATCAGTACCAGAATGATTGGAATTGCATAGTAAATAAGTTTCTGTTGTTCACTTTTCTTTTCTTCTTCGAATTCCTGCTCTTTTTGTTTACTCTTCGCTTCGGTTTCTTTTACTTTTTCTTCTTGTTCTTTAATGGCTTTTTCAGCATCTTCGAGCTTTTTCTGTTGCTCAATGGTTTGTTGTCTAGCTTCTTCCAATGCTTCTTCGGCCTTTTGACGTTCCGCATCTTGTCGTGTCGTATCAGCTTTAGCTTCTTCTAGCGCTTTTTTCTTTGCTTCCGCTTCTTTCTTTAACTTTTCAAGCTCTTCTTCCACTGCCTTTCGTTCGGCTTCTTGCTTCTCAAGTGTTGCTTGCTGCTTTTTCTTTTCTTCTTCTAACGCAGCCAGTTGGTCAGCTTCAGACAAACAACTATTTTCTGATTCTGTGAAATCTATATTTTGCTTAGTAAGAAACACTTTTAGGTTAGTTAAGCTGGTTGCGGCTGAAAATGAGGAAGACAGTTTAAGTCGCTTGTCGAATACCCCTTTGGTATCGCTAACACTAACGCCTAGTAGCTCTTGGCAATTGTTCACTAGCGGTGCACCAAACTCTCCTTCTGTAAATAATGCCGTATGCTGCCACCGCTGTTCAGGGTGGCTTTTATCTATAGGAAGTATGGAGTGAAGAGTGCCGGCCGTAGAGAGGCCATTTAGCTTCACCAAATAGATTTTGCTACCAATGACAGTATTCTCTTTCGCCACCACCGCAGGGGTACCTGTTAACCCGTTAACATGCAGAATGGCTAAGTCTAAGTTTTCGTCTTTTGCTGATAAGTCAGCAATCAACTTTGCCTTGCTGATAGGGTCAGTGACGACAAACTGATTGCCCTGCGCTAGCAGTTTTTGGTTGATAATAATGGTTTCGTTTGCAACCAGCGTAGCAATGCCTGTTTGCTCAATTTTTCCATTATCAAGCACCTCTATAGCGACCGTAGTAGAAGCATAGGATGGCAAAGTAAATAGTACCCAAAGTGTAATAAACATCCCTACTCTATACACAAGTGTATTCCTCAAATTATCTGTTAGTTAATGGGTAGATGGCTCTTCTAATGTTTCACCCGCTTCCGGCTGCACTGTAGCGGGCTCATTTACCACAGGTTCTTTTACCTGCATGACAACAAGCGTCGCGTTATCTTGCTTAGGTCGTTCTTGTGCTTTAACCGCGTTTAACAGTGCCATTACTAGTTCGGCACTATCATTTGAAGACTGTTGGCATACCCCAATAATTGTTTCATCACTACAACTTTCCACCCCGTCGCTAGCCAAAATAAGCAAATCATGTGGCATGAGTTCTCTGGAATGGTCCGGCGCATCAACCCGTTCAATATTTTCGCCCATTACGGCTTCGAGTAATTGAGAACGAACCGGTGATGTCCTTGCTTCCTCGCTTGATATTTCGCCCAGCTCTACTTTTCTGGCCAACACTTCCGACATAGAATGGTTTTCGTTAAGTCGCACCAACGTTTTGTTACGCAGTAACCACATTGGGCTGTCTCCTACACTTAACCACTGTAGATGTAAGCCATCAAAAACTGCCGCAATTAACGTGGTTCCCATACCTGATAACTCAGGGTTTTCTTTTACCTGATGATAAATAGCAAGGTTGGCCGCATCTAACGCGTTAATTAAACGCTGCTTAATATCCTGTTCATCGCTTTCAATAAATTGCTGTTTGAATGTATCGATAACCAAGCTACTGGCGATATCTCCCCCAACATGCCCCCCCATCCCATCAGCTAACAGCAACAACCGGAAACCGTTAGGCCAAGTTACTACTGAGGCACTGTCTTGTTGGCTTTTTCGAGCACCAATTATTTGAGACCACGCCACCTGAACCGAATACATGATTAATCCTCTTCCATACTTTCCCAAGTGAAGTTTTCGCCACACAAAGGCACAAACCTCAGTGTGGTTTCACCAATAGAAATATGACTAAAAGCAGGTAATATCATGGGCTGCAGTACGGGCGCAGGCTGGTTATCTAAATAGGTCATATTGGTACCTGAGCCCGGCTGAATATAGAACTGGTTACCTCGAGGATCGTAAGAAATGGTGGCATGATTAGCCCTTGATACTTGCCCATCACCAAAATCAACACTGACTCTTTCAGATGCACTTCGCCCAATACTATTTTGGCCAAAGCCCAATTTTAAAAAGTGCCCTTTACCCGGCCCTTTTACCACCACTAGCCAACCAGAGATGGGGTCTTGCATAGGATCAGGCATAGAATGTGGTGACTGCACGGCGGTTTCAGTCGTACTGACTGGCGGCGCACTAGGTCTTCTGTTTCCCCCTACCACAGTGGGTAGTGCATCAATGTCATCGTGATTAGATATACTAGAGTTTTCGCGAATATCAACGGTCTCAGCAGGTGTTGTCGTATGCTGACGGTTGGCTGGAGTTGTTGAAGGTTCATCAAATATTAAACCAGACGTTGCAGGCCTTGAAGGCCTAGTACTTGAGGGCATAGTATTGGTGGGAGAAGGTGTGGTAACCGTTGGCCCATCATTAGCGGTATTGCTACCCATACCACTTGCCCGAGTTTCAGGTTCGGTTGGAGCTATACCTTTAGGAGCTCTGCCTTCATGAGCTATGACTGACGGCATATCAACTGGAACGCCATCTGGGCCTCGTTTAATCGCCATGGTGCACCTCTATTTGTTTTCGTAAAGTCTATTAATTAAATTGTCCATACAATATTGACCCGCACTATTAAGTGCCATTTCTTCCCTAGCCTGCACAATATGTAGTAAGAAAACCAAAACGGCAGACATAATCAAGGCCACTAACGTGGTGTTAAACGCTAAGCCTAAATCTGTGGTTAACAACCCTAACCATTCACGAATCGCGTCTGTGTCTGATACATCGGGCATGTCTGCCGCCGACGATAACGCTAATGCAATTCCCACCACCGTACCGATAAACCCAAGCGTAGGTATTAACCATACAAGGTATCGCAACATATTAAATTTGAGCTCTATTTCATGCTGCATTAACTCAAGGCTGGAATTCATTAAAGAGTTGGCTTGGTCCGCTGAATTGCTGCCTTGGAATTGAAGGATCACCCGTTTGGTGAGCCTTTGTACAAAGAAATGCTGAGCAACTTTTCGCTCGCATATACCGGTATAAATAGGTACTAGATCTTTCGCCCTCAGCATAACGTCATCTTCTTCAGGCAAAATATAAAGCTTAAGCTGCTCTAACTCTTTGGCTGAACGATTGTGCCTAACCCACATTTCGCCTAGCCCGATAAAGAACATGAGCCACATTAGGTTTTGCAAGGTAGCGGGAAACATACCACTGCTGCGATCGAACAATACGTCGCCCACATTTATTTGACCGGTTTTGGCTTCGCTGACAGGAAGTATTAATGCAAATACGCCAACCACAAATATGGTGATAAATATGGCGACTAAAGCCACAATAACCCGATATTTCTGCTCGTCTGATTCCAATAAATTCATAACGTTTACCAATCCATGTTTCATGTTAGCTATTTACGAGGACGATTCAATTTCACCCGTAGCAGTGTTGCGAATAGGCTTAAATGACATAGGCTCAACATCTTCATTCACTTCTTTTTGCTTTAAAAAGCCAGCCACTGCGGGCGAATTTATAATGCTACTGAGCTTAATTTTTTTCGTTCCCAACACGAGGGAATCGGCTCCGTCTATGTAGCCTTGCTTAAGTGGGCTCCACTCTCCATTCTTTTTACAAAAAGTGCCGTGAGTCGACCTACGATCTGCGCAAAAGTAGCGCCCGTCATTGGTGACAGTTATTTCCATGTGAATGCGAGAAATACTCGGGTCTGCAATACAGATATCAGCTTGGCTCGACCTACCTACCGTGTAAGTTGCAAACGCCATATCACTCTTCCAATGAATATCGGGTTCGCATGGCAACAATGTCTTTGATACCGGTAGAAACAATGCCTACTTGACTTTCAACACTACCAACTTGCGAATCTAACTGCTTTAGGTCTTCAACCAGTTCATCCTTACTCCCCTCTTTCTCCTGCAGTTGTGCATTCTTTTGCTTAATGAGTAGTGCACTGTCTTTATTCTTCTGATTCAATGCTAAGGTTTGCTTTTCAACTTCCTCAATTTCCAACTTTAAATCGGTGAGTTGTTGCTCGGTAAGTTCGTAGCTAGACAGCTCTTTTTTGACCAAGTAAAGCTGGCTCATATAGTAATCAATTTCTTCATCGATTCCCTTCACTCGGCTATTTAGCCCATCGAGCTTCTCTTGCATACTCGCAATAGTTTTTTCATCTAAGCCACTTACACTCGCCCAGATGCGATCACTAGTACTTTGTTCTCTGGGATCTGCCGAAACCGCACAACCCACTACGACTATGCTAAGTAGCACTACACCTAATTTATATAACTTGTTCATATCGTGGCTCCTTAACCTGCAATTAAGCTGTTAAGTGCAGTATTTTGCTCATCCAATTGTGAAGATTGAGTTTGGATGGCAGCCAGTTGCATGGAAAGTTGATCTCGCTTGGCAAGTAACTCCTCATGGGCCTCTTGTGTCTTGGCTTTATCTTCGGTTAGTGACGCAATTTCTTCTTCACTGTCTTCAAGTGCACTGTTCAAATATGAAAGCGTATCGGTATAGCGGTCTTCGAGTAGTTGATTCTCAGCCCGTAAAGCTTCCCCTTCCGCAAGCAATGCTGTCGCCTCAGCAATTTCTGCTTCAGTGAGTGATGCTTTGCTTTTAAGTAAATCAATTCTTTCTTCCATCGTTGAAATGTTTTGCTTAGTTTTTGCTAACTCTTCTTCTCGGGTTTGAATCGCATTTTCAGACGCTTCAATTTCTGACTCTAGAAACTCATAGTTACTGGCATAATTCATACGTCTAACTGCAATCGCTTCACCTATATATTTCCCTAACTGATCTCCGGCAATACCGCCAATGCCAGCACAACCAGCCATAAGCAATTTATTTCCGCCAAATTTCTTATAACACGCATAGCCGCCCACAATCGCACCGATGATTTGGCCCACCGTTCGTGAAGTACTAATATCCTTCTTACCCAACTCTTCAACGGGCGAACTTACGTCAAACGAGCTGAAGTCCATGCCGCCTTCGCTACTGTTACTTTGATTACTCTCTGGTGTTAAAGCCCCCATCAAGCTTTCTGCTGTATTTGCACACCCTGTCATGAGTAAACATGCAATGGTCACTGGCACTACTTTGTTTAACGTATTCATTTTTAAATCCCTATTAAATTGACAGACGTCTTTCAAGTTCGTAATTCTAGGTTGGCTTTAACTGCAAGCTTTAGGAGTAACGGTTATTCGTTTTTCTAATAACTCAACGACTTCGCTCTTTTCATTTAATTTAGAAGCTTCTTGAACAAGTAACTTTAATGAGGCTAGGTATTCTGCTTTATCGTACTTCCCTTTTTGTTTACTCGACTTTATGACTTCATCGAAGACATTATTGATATGTTTTGAGCTTGATTGATGACGAGATACTAAATCGAAGGCTCGCTCTCTGGCTTTCGCTAAATTCTTTTCAATATTTAGCGTTCGGTTTTCAATGCCAGAACGAAGTAGCTCCATATTTCTCGTCCCAGCATCATCCATATCATCGATTTCTTCCATTGCACATAGCATGCGGTTTTCAATAGTATTGCTGTCGTTATCCATCTCCGCTTTAGTGACCAGAGAGTAAATAATATCGATTTCTTCGTTTACTAAAATCTGACTGGAAGCAGTGCTACTTTTGGTCGACTGCAAGCCATAAAAGCCGCCTAGCAGAACGACAACCGCCGCACAAAGCGCGCCTACCCACATTTTGAAGTTGTTTTTAGTTTGTGGAGTTGTCGGTTGATGTTGATTCGCGTTCGCCCCAGCATTATTGGGAATAGAGCCCGCGCTGTACCCCGTGTTACCGCTAACAGATATAGGTTGAGGCGCAGAAACCCCTGTCGTATTTGGCCCCGAGGCGCTATGTGACTTGAGTGAACCAGGATTGGAATGGGTAGCCTGTGGATGAGCAACATGCGATGGATAGCTTGGTGGAAACTGAGATGCTGAGGCCGATGAATCTAACCGAGTAGTTTGTTGTTCGTCTAGCCCAACCTGTGGTGTTACGGGTACACCTTGTAACGCAGCTATAAGTTCATTTGCAGTTTGAAAACGTTCACTAGTGCGAATTGATAGCGCTTTTTTAATTGTATTAATAAAATTTTCAGAAAACTGCCCTTTAACTTCATCCAGTCGGGTTAGGGCAGGATCCGCTTGTCCTTGCAATACTCTGGCGGTACGGTCTTCAACCCGAGGAGGGTTGGCATTAAGAACAATTCGCCACATCATCGCGCCAACTGCGTGAATATCTGTCCAAGGGCCTAGTTCGCCCTCTGAACCTACCTGCTCTAGCGGAGCATAACCGTAAGTTTGCATTTGATTTTCAGACTTCTGCGTGTGGCCAAAGTTTTGTTTTGCAGCTCCAAAGTCAATCAACAATGGGCGCTCGTCACTTGAGCGAACAAAGATATTAGCGGGCTTAATATCTCTATGTAATACACCTTGGTCGTGTATATACTGCAAGCCTTCTAGCACAGGTATCATTAGTTTTATTATTTGCGCTTCAGTGAGTGGACATTCCTGTGCTGTGTGAGCTTTAAGGATCTGAGCGAGTTCTTTTCCTCGCTCTAAATTCATTACTAGATACGCCGTTCCATTGTATTTGAAGAAGTCTTTGCAGCGAATAATATTGGGGTGGTCATCAAACTGGACGAGCTGCTTTGCTTCATCGAGAAATTTTTGGATACCGGTTTCAAATTCTAGTTCGTCTGACTGGCTTAATGGATAAACGGTCTGACCATCACGAGTAGCACAGTGCTGCGGCATAAATTCTTTAATGGCCACCAAGGAATCAAGATGCGTGTGGCGCGCTTGATAGACAATACCAAACCCACCAACCCCAAGGACTGACTCTATTTGATACTGTTGAAGTTGCGTACCAGCTGGTAACGCGAGCTTGTGCACCTGACTGCTCATTCTTCCCTCTGCAGTGGTAAATACTTACCTGTATATTTGCATTGTGTGTTGCACTTTATACTACCCTTAGTGTGCAACTTTCTTTCTAATTAATGGCGCAGTTGTCAACATCATTTGAGTCACTAAAAAACACCAGCTGATCAAAATTTAAACAACAATAAAAGATATACACCAAAGAAAATAACGAATCAATCTTTTAAACGAGCACAATATGTTTATTTTTTGATCGGTAGCATTTGTATGAAAAACGATCAATACTACAAAACGCTAGTGAAAAGTATTTGGCCTTTTCGTTGTTCTACGCACTTACAAAAATAATGAATTGCGATTTCAACGGCACCAAGGACAGGTACAAATATGATACTTTCAGCTCCCTCTTTTTTGTCTTTCCGCCTTTTCTCTTTAGCGAAACAAAGGCGATTTACCCAGTTATCAAGCCTTCTCTTGCTTCCTTTTAAAAAGATAAAGCCTGTAGTGAATCTACTGAGTTACCAATTTCGGCGGTGACTTTTCAATAGCGGCTTTTCTTAAGGAAGAGAAATATGTACAACAAGTTTCGCGTTTTTTCTGCTAGTCATATTGGCCATCGCGACGAGAATCAAGATGCTCATGCGGTATTAACAAAACCGCAATACGGCGAGTTTCTATGTGTGGTTGCAGACGGCATGGGCGGCCATAAAGGGGGGGCGTTTGCAGCAAAAAAAGTGGTCGACATCTGCACACTAAAGTGGAATGAAAATGAAAGTATTGAAGAGCCCGAAAATTTTCTTACCGAATTGGCATTTTTCACACATAGTGCAATTGTAGATTCACAAATTCCAGAATTCGCACAAGCTCAATCTCTCGTCTGCATGCTCTATGTCAACCTAGCACAAAGTATCTTCATGTCGATGCATGTGGGCGACTGTCGAACGTTTCAGTTTAAAAACGAAAGCTTCGTTAAACGAACCGTAGATCAATCTCTCGCTCAACTTCATGCATTAAAAGGCGATATTTCAGATGATGAAATTGCATCGCATCCAGACCAAAACAAAATTTATTCTAGTTTAGGCGGTAGTGAGCCCCCTTCCCCCCTTATTGAAAGTTACGAGAAAAGCGGTAACGTGTTTTTGGTTTGCTCTGATGGTTTTTGGGAGTTATTCACTCAACAAGCATTAGGCGAAGCACTTGAAAATATTGAGAGCGACAAGGATTTAGAAACCCTAATACAGCAGCAATTAGCCAATAAAAGTCAACATGACAATACCACCGCTATTTTAGTAAAACTGTGCTCTGAAGAAACTACAGGTTCAGGGCAAAAGCCCCAGGCACAATATGGCATTAAATCGCCGGTAACAGAATTACATAAAGCTGGATCCACTGAGAGTGAATCAAATCGCATTGAAGTTTCAATAGAAGAGAATATTGATTCAACACAAATTCACAGTGACTTAGAAAGCAGCACGCTAAAAAGCACGGCAGAGCAATCTTCACATAGTCAGTACAAATTACTGTTAGGGCTGGGGGTTCTCATCATCCTAATTGCATTAGGATATTACTTTCTGAGTCGACCTAACAGCATCGACAGTGCGTCACTACCACATCAAAAGACGAGTAAAGCTAACAGTTCCGACGCTAACCCGTCCACAGAATCTAAACAACCTATTCCAACACCCCGCCCAGACTCAAATAGTCCGACTAAGCAACAGGATAACTTACCATTGGAGTCCGCTGGAAAATCCTCAAAAGAAGTCGTAGGAACCGACACATCTTCTGCTGACTCAGGAAATATCCAAACCCGAAGAAGCACTCCAGATATTCCTGTATCAAGTATTGATGATGCTATCAAGAAAACGGAGGAAACCCTTCGAGAAGAAGGCGGCTTAGGTGAAGACGATGAACTAAAAGTAGCCACCCGCGGGCGTGAAATAGGTGATAGCCAAGTTATTAAACTCCAACAGTTCTATAAAGGTTTACCTGTTTATGGCGCCGAAACAATTACCCTTGTTCGTGAAAACAAGATAGCTAGCATAGATAGCAAAACGCTTAACGATATTAATATAGACACCTCTCCGGCACTGTCAGCTGACGAAGCATTTACGTTAGCGCAAGACGAGGTTAAATCGTCATTAAGAATGCTTCAGCAAGCGCAGCTCATCATTTTCAAAAAAGGAGACAACTACTTACTTGTATGGCGCGCTGAAGTTGAAAAAGCAACCGGTGAACAGGTAATGCTATTCCTAGACAGCACTAATGCCTTAATTGTTGAAGAAATTAGCCTACATATTTCTGAAGGCCTTGTAGATGAAACAAAGTGAACGTCAACCAAGGTACATAGGAACCAAAACTATTAGTATATGTTTGGCATTTATCTACTTATATCAGATAGAACCTGCGGTAGGCGCGGAGAAAATTGGCATTAACCGCGCGCCTCAATCACTGGAAGAGCAATCACCGCTTAGTACGCAAGCAGAAAGACAAGAGTGGGTAAAAACTGTCTTATCACAGCGATTTAATTTAAGTAAAGAGAGCGCACTTCACACCACTTCAGAGCAGCAACTACATTCCTTTAAAATAGTTGCAGTAAACCAAACATATAAAAATGTTCCGGTAGTTAATTCAGCATCTCGTTTGGTTTTAAATGCGCGACATCAACCTATATATATATTAGGCACACATAGGAATATTAAATCCGCAGAACCAGCGACCCCCACACTCAATATTGAACAAGCGTTATCAACACTAAGCATTGCAAATGGGGCTGATGTAGCATCGAGGCTAGTATATTGGCCTTCGCCGCAGGGCCAGCATATTTTGGCTTATGAATTTGAAGGAGAGTTTACCACCACGTTTGGTTACGCTCTTTCTCAACGTGTATTTGTCAACGCTACCACAGGTAGAGAATTGGACCGGGAGCCTTTATTTCACACTGCCATGCACCGCCAAATCAACAACTTTTCCGCAGCTTGTGAAGAATTCAAAGTTAAATTTCCGCTTATCCCACCGCTAACCGATAGAGTTGAAGCGCGAGCAATGAAAACCCATGCGCGAACAGAAGGCAGCGCGCCTAGTAATGATGATTCTGTAGAAACCGCCTTTACATTACTAGGTAATGCCTATGAATTTATGGATACCGTGCTCGGTATGGATAGTATTGATGGGAATGGCTTGCGCTTAAATATGTTTATCAACGTTCACTTTTTAAAGGGCATGCCTACTATTCAGTGTTATGGCGATGTATTCAATGCCATGTGGATGTCGAGAAAACAGTCACTATATGTGCCGAAAGAGGGGCTTAAATACATTGAAATTACCATGCATGAATTGGCACACGGCATTGTTTCAAATGGCAGTAATCTGGAATACTCTTTTCAATCAGGCGCGCTGAATGAATCTATAGCCGACTCAATCGGTATCGCCTTTCGCATTTGGTTAGAGCATGCTAACAAGCAGACAAATTCAACTAAGATTCCCAGGGAGTATTGGTTATTACGAATGCCTTCGGGGCCAGAAAGGGACTTAGCCGATCCTAGTTCGCTGAGTTTTGGAGAGGGTGCCTACCCAGACCATATGAATGACTTTCTGAATTGGCCGATAAAGAAAGACCAAGGCGGTGTTCATATAAACTCCTCCATAATGAATATGGCATTCTTTTTAATGGCTAACGGGGGCCAGCACCCACGCCATTCCAGTACGAGTACCGTAACCGGCATAGGATTATACCCAGCAGTACACATTGTTGCGCAAGCGGCTTCAAAATTACTTGTTCAAAATGCTAACTTTGAAGATGCTCGCTTTGCGTATGCTTTAGCCGCCGAAGCTTTGCACGGTAAAGGCTCAAAAGAGTGGGTAGCGGTACATCAAGCGATGGATGCAGTTGGTGTGACGGGAGCATGGAGCCCGCCTCAAGAAGTTCCAGAGCCACAGCCAGTACCTGTACCCACTCCCGAATCCGAATACGAGTCTTCGCCAGAGCCCACGCCAGAGCCAGAGCCACAACCTGTTCCTCAGCCAACAACGCCCCCACCAAAAGCAGAGGAACCTTTGGAAACAAATGACAGAGTCCATACGTCTAATAACGAAGC
The DNA here is from genome assembly GCF_019249255.1 of Alteromonas lipotrueae. Classification (NCBI taxonomy): domain Bacteria; kingdom Pseudomonadati; phylum Pseudomonadota; class Gammaproteobacteria; order Alteromonadales; family Alteromonadaceae; genus Alteromonas; species Alteromonas lipotrueae. The sequence goes on from NZ_JAESDJ010000003.1 coordinate 344,204, forward strand.
CGATAACAACCAGCTCGTTATAATTTTGATTCTAGGGAGCGTAGGTCTTTGTATTGCTTTGCTAGCGCTTTTTAAATTAAAGCCGGCGTATAGCAGAAGCGAAAGCCCCAAAGGTTATTCAGCTGAAAATACGCAAATAAATACGTCAATGGGTACCTCAGGAGCATCCCCAAATGCGACGCCGGACTATCTTGTTCCCAGGCCATCTAAACAGCAAAAGGGAAATACCAACAATAGTGGAAGTGCTCCGCATCAGCAGGCTTCGCCTTATTACTTACAATCCCTTGAGGGTAACCAAAAACTCAATATTTGTTCTTATACTGCATCGAAAGGTGAAGGGTTTGTTATTGGTAGGTCACTAGAACTTGTGCACTTGCAACTTCGAGATGAGCGAATTTCCAGACGTCACCTAAGAATTAAGTCTCATAGCGACTACTTTACGGTTGAAGATTTAAACTCAACCCACGGTACCATGCTGGACGGAGAACGACTTAAAGCCTTTTTACCAGCACCTATTAAGCACGGACAGCTCCTTCGTATTGCTGACTTTAGTTACGTATTTAAAGTCAGTTAATCGTATTACTGAGAGCGCCACTATATTTTAAAAAGAGAATAAAATGGCAGGATCACAAGCAGTCAGCGTTAAAATAGTGTCTTTTAGAGGCATAGAATCAGAATTTATCTTATCTCAAAATGGGGACTACGATATAGGTCGTTCCGACACTTGCTTCGCCAGCGTTAATGCCGAACTACTCTCCCGTCAGCATTTAGTTATTCGCTACCTCGATGGGCGCGTTTTTGTTACCGATAATAATAGTTCCAACGGCAGCATCATCGGCGACTTAACACTAGTAGGCGGTCAACCTTATGAAGTTCAGCTTCCTAGTACGATTTTATTAGCGAATGGCAGCATCCATGTCGAGCTATGCTCTTCAACTTTAGCCTCTTCAACCTCACACGCTAATTCTTCAGCACCACAGGTTTCACCAACAACGTTCCAGCCTCACCTTGGGCCCATCACTCATAGTGGCTCTGAAAATAACGAACTTCATCAATTACTATTAACCCGTGGGCAAGTACTCATTGGTCGCTCTTTCGACTGCAATTACGTTATCGACTCCCTTCAGGCATCACGAAAGCACGCTTTACTCACGTTCAGTGATGGCCAGATAACATTAAAAGACCTTGATACCACCAACGGTACGTTCGTAAATGGTGAAAAAATTAGTGGCTCAGTGAGTATCTCCACTACTGATGAAATTACCATTGGAACCACTACCTTTGCTATTGAAAGCGGTAGAGTTGAACTTGAATACGCTATCGTGGCAGATAACATAGAAAAAGTGTATGCCCGTGGCTTCGTTGGCCTAAATACCATGAGCTTAAAAATTCCGAGTAAGCAATTTATTGCCTTGATGGGCCCCTCTGGCTGTGGAAAATCAACCTTATTGAAGGGCTTAAACGGTGCCAACCCTGTAACCTCTGGGGCTATTACTGTACAGGGGTTAAAGCTAAATAATAGTAATTACAACACGCTCAAAAAATATATTGGCTATGTGCCGCAAGACGATATTGTTCACGGGGAATTAAGCGTCCAAAGAACCCTGTTTTACGCCGCCAAATTGCGCATTTCCGACGATGTAACAAAACGGGAAATCAAAGATAAAATAAGCATGGTATTGGCAAGTCTAAACTTAGATAGCGATGCCATAAGAAAAAGTAAGGTCAGTGATTTATCGGGGGGGCAGAGAAAACGGGTATCTATTGCGGTAGAACTGCTCAATGACCCTAAAATATTATTTTTGGATGAGCCCACCTCTCCTTTAGATCCAGAGACGATTGAAGATTTCCTATCCTGTATTAGACGGTTAGTGAGCAAGGGGCAAACCGTTATCATGGTCACCCATAAACCCTCCGATTTAGACTATGTTGATCAAGTTATCTTTCTATCAAAAGGAGGTTATCAAACGTATTATGGTGATAAGAAGCAGCTTCTAAACCACTTCGAAAAAGACAATATTATTGAAGTGTATTCCATGATGAAAAACCCAGAAGAAGGCCAACAGTGGTATCAACATTGGGTTCGCCAAAATCCTGCGTCTGCCCTCGAAGTAAAGCAAGAAGTACTCGCGAAGAAATCAAACACTGCTCTCTTGGGCCAGTTTTTTTGGCTCTCAGTTCGTTATTTCAATATTAAGCTCAATGACCACGCAAATTTGCTTTTGTTACTCGCGCAACCACTCATTATTGGTGGGCTACTCGTTTTTATATTTAGTAAACTTCAAGTGAGCGTGATGTTTATGATGGCAGTATCTGCGGTTTGGTTTGGGGTAAGTAATGCAGCTAAAGAAATAGTCTCTGAGCTCCCCATCTACGAACGGGAGCGCATGTATAACCTAAATATCTTCAATTATATTGCGTCTAAGCTAACGGTACTGTCATTTATCGCTTGTATTCAAGTGACTATATTTATCGCTATAACTCATCTTGCGTATCGCAACGTGAATTGGGATGCTAGTGAAGTACAACTTTGGAGTGTTAGCGCAACAGCGCTGTTTATGCTGTTATTGTCGGTTTCAGCCACCTTATTTGGCCTCTTTCTATCCGCAGTATTTACCACCACTGAAAAGGTCATGACTTTTGTACCTATTGCCCTTATGCCGCAAATCATGCTGGCGGGAATTATTGCGCCGCTAGACAATAATATAAAAGTTCTGCTCAGTTACCTTACGTTAGGTAGATGGGGAACTGAAGGGTTTGCGCATATTCAGGATGGTGCAGCCAGAGAGCTGGAAAAGTGGACGAATGAAAAAGCGGACATACCCGCTTCAGTTATGGTGCGGGTATTCAATCCACCCGCAGCCACAAACAAAGGTGATGCAACAGAATTTGCCACCCAAGGCGCAATGCAGCAACTTAATTTATACAATGACAATACTGAAATGGTGAGCTTGTTTCCAGAGAGTTTTACTGGTGTGCTTATCGCTATTACGCTAATAAACGTGCTCGCGTTTGGCGGGTTGTTACTCGCACTTCGTAGTAAAGACAAACGATTTATTTGAACCGTTTGTGTACCGCTAACTAGCAGCAGGTAATGTTACCTGCTGCTACAAAGTCACTATGCTTTACTGGTTGGTGCTCTGCGCGAGCTAGGTTTACCAGCGTTAGAGCGACCTGAGCCTCCCGGTTTGCCAGAACCACCCGGTCTACCCTGACCACGAGGTCCGTTTCGGCTACCAGAGCGACGCGCGGGTCTGTCGCCTTGGCTATTGCCGTTACCACCTTGAGATTGACGTGGGCGCTTAGGCTTGTTTGGTTTCTTAGGCGCTGACAATGTGGTTTCAGGTACTTTAGCTTGAGGCTCAAAGCCTTCAATAACTTGACGAGGAAGCAGTTGTTGAATAAGGGTTTCAATATCTTTAAGTTGGTCTAGTTCATCAACACTAACAAAAGACCAAGCTTGACCGCTCGCTCCTGCTCTGCCCGTTCTACCAATACGGTGAACGTAGTCAGCGGGCGTGTTTGGCAAGTCGATATTAATAACGATAGGAAGCTCGTTAATATCGATACCACGGGCTGCGATATCAGTCGCTACTAGTACATCAATTTCGCCACTTTTAAACTCAGACAGCGCCTTAGTACGCGCACCTTGGCTTTTATTGCCGTGTATTGCTGCACTAGGAATACGCGCTCTGCTCAGTTTGTCTGCAATACGGTTAGCGCCATGTTTAGTTCTGCTAAACACTAGCACCTGCTTCCAACCATTTTGCTTAATTAGGCTAATTAAGGCCGCTGTTTTTTTAGACTTGTCGATAGGCACTAAATGCTGCTGAACCGTTTCAACGGTAGTATTAGCAGGTGCCGTAGACACTTTCTCAGGATTGTTAGTAATCGTTTGCGCTAACGTGGTTATTTCAGACGAGAAAGTCGCAGAGAACAATAAGGTTTGACGCTTAGCTGGCAACAATTTAAGAATACGCTTTATGTCATGGATGAAGCCCATGTCTAGCATTCTATCGGCTTCATCTAACACCAAGGTTTCGAGTTGGCTGAACTTAACTGCGTTTTGTTGGTATAGATCAAGCAAGCGACCTGGGGTGGCGATAAGCACATCAACACCTGATCGTAAGGCTTTCATTTGCGGGTTAATACCCACACCACCGAAAACCACTGCAGTTTTAAGTGGCAAAAATTCGCTAAACGATTTTACGTTTTCTTCCACCTGCGCCGCAAGTTCACGGGTTGGCGTTAAAATAAGTGCGCGAACACAATTTGATGCCGCGGGTCTGCCATCCAATAAACGGTGGAGCAAAGGCAAAGAAAAGCCCGCGGTTTTACCTGTACCTGTTTGCGCTGCTGCCAGTATGTCTTTGCCTTCAAGAATAATGGGAATAGCTTGCTGCTGAATTGGCGAAGGCGTTGTATAGCCCTGTTTTTCAATAGCTTGTAGTAGCGGGGCAGCTAGGCCCAACTGAGAAAAAGACATGGATAACTCCTGGAAATAAAAATTAGGTTACGCAACGTAACCGGTCTGCGCTGAAGGGTTATCAGTCTGAAGCAGGTGTAAAACGGTAAAGTTCGTAATGTGAAACGCGAGAGGGACTTGCAATAGTAATCATAAAAGCAGAAACAATTATCAAATTAAAATAGTACCTACAAAATGCGGGCGCATACTACCACTGTTTGACCTTACTCGCTAGGTTAATTTTTAACCTCGACCGTTAAGTTAATATGCAACGAAGGTAGAAAAAGCGTATCGGTGATTTTATCTTTCATATTGCAGCACTCATTGCTCTACGCTACCGATAAATCTGCTAGAAACCTTATATGGAAAACTACTCTTGTGTCTAATTGAAATAATTTGAGAAAACGACATAATTGTGCGCAAAACAACCTATTATTAACTATCGCATTAGTGCCAACACTGCGGTTAACAATCGTTTCGCCAGCGAAACCAATTAACCAGTATTATACTAATCGTTATATGCCTTCACATTGTCGTTTACTAATAAAGAATAACTCGGGCGTGTTGACCTCTGCACATTGTTGCAGAGGTCAACACGCCCTAGGCATCAAACGACATTAGGCATTTTTAATTAACTTGGGTTTCTTAATTGAAAAGTCTTCGTTCTGACATTGCACTTACATCTATAGCTTCTGTTGCGATTATCAGTGTATTGATAATGGCTTTGTCTATTCGTGTTTACGAAACCTTGTATCAAGATTTTGTTGCCTACCAGTTTGATGCACTGGCTGAAAATATGGCGGTCGATTTATTGCCCGTCATTAATTACAGCGCAGGAAGCTTTGACCAAACCCAAGTGCTGCTAAGGTTAGACAAATACGAATACGTTGAGTTTGCTCGTATTTACAATGAATACGATGAATTGGTCAATCATTATGTGGGTAACCCAATTATCGATAATGAGTCAGCACCGGTCCCAATCATTAACGAAGTTGACTACCTTCATTTAGATAATGGCTTTCACACCATCAATAACAACATCTTTGTTATTAAAACGATAGGTGAAGTGGATCTTCCCATAGGAAAGCTCGTTCTATCCTACGACATTCAACATCCGCTTGCCGAAAACCGATGGAAATTTATTGGGCTCGTCACGCCGGTCGTCATCATTTTGCTTCTCATCACAGTCATTACTACGGTGCGCTTACAAAGACGTTTGCTCACACCACTGACATCATTAATTGCGAAAATGAAAAAAGTGGAAAAAGAAGCAAACTACGACGTAAAAGTGTCGGAAGAAGGCAAATATGAAATTGCTTCACTTGGACGCGGTTTTAATAGCATGATGCTACACATAAAGAATCAAATAGATATTAATAAGCGTAAAACACTGTTACTTGAAAGGCAGCAATCTCAAATGGAGAAGCTTGCCAACTTCGATACGTTAACAGGGTTACCCAACAGGCAATATTTAATGAAGAGCTTATCAATTGAATTGGCTCGAGCTAAAAGAGAAAAATCGCAAGTCGCGCTTATGTTTCTCGATTTGGATGGGTTTAAGCAAGTTAATGACTCTTATGGTCACGACGCTGGTGACAAACTACTTTGCGGCATTTCCTCTGAAATTTCTGATGCCATGCGTGATGGCGACATAGTGGGTCGTCTCGGCGGCGATGAATTTCTTATTATTCTAGTGGGTAACCCTACGAATTCACAATTAGAAGCAATAGCGAAGCGGCTCATCAGTAAAATAACCAAGTTGCATCATATTGATGGTTGGCGAGTGGATCCTAGCGTTAGCATAGGTATTGCCCTCGCTACCGACAGTGATTACGCCGCGTCCACGTTAGTGACAAACGCTGATGTGGCTATGTACAAAGCGAAAAACGAGGGTAAAGGTCGTTACGTTTGGTTTACCGAATCGATGCAGGAGGCAACTAGGCGCAAAATTCAGGTGGCTACTCACCTTCCTAAAGCTATCGAGAACAATGAATTCCATTTGGTTTATCAAGCTAAAGTCAACGGCCAAGGTAACGTAGTAGGTTTTGAGGCCTTGTTGCGCTGGTTTGATAATGAGCTTGGAAATGTTTCACCAGCAGAGTTTATACCCATCGCTGAGCAAAGCGACAGAATTTCTGAAATCACGCTTTGGGTGATAGTCCAAGCTTGTATAGAAATACCCCATATTACAGAACACTATGGCGAAGATATTAGGGTTTCAATCAACCTTTCTGCTTACGATCTAAAAAACGTTTATGTGACTGAATTTATCTTAGAGGGTTTACGATCTGGTGGGATCCCCAAGAATAACGTGGAATTTGAAATCACCGAATCGGCCTATATGAATAATTTCTCTATCGCAAACGCCTTTTTAGCCGAACTCAAAAAAGAAGGGTGTAAGATATCTTTAGACGACTTTGGAACCGGTTATTCATCATTAAGTTACATTACAGAGTTTAACATCGACACACTTAAAATAGACCGTCAATTTGTCAGTCAAATTGGCATTTCTAAACGATCTGAGCTTATCACTATCACTATTATCGAAATGGCAAAAAACCTTAATTTAAATGTGTGTGCTGAGGGTATCGAAACCCATGAGCAATCCGCTTTTTTAACCGAGAATGGTTGCAACATATTGCAAGGTTTTTTATACAGTAAACCAATCCCTCTTGACGCTTTGTTTTCGCAAGAAGAACGAGCTTTGTTACACCTAGTAAATTAAATTGATACATACACCACGGTTAGTCCCTTGGGAATAACGGTTCCCTCGGGTAAATAGCCAACACTTAATTTATGCTCTATGAGAAAAGTGACCATTTCTTCAATATTACTAACATTCGAAGGCGGAATACTACGCCCACTGAATCGCATTTGCGCCCAGAAAGATTGAATACGTGCTTCAGGTAATCCAATAACCCGAGTATTAAAGACTTTTCGAATATAGGAGCCTGGCTCGAATTCTACTGGTGAAAGCCCATTCGTAGCGCCTCCCATAAACACATTACGTATTTCGCTTTTACTCAACTGAAGCGATGGCTCTCCTAAATTAGCGACCACCCAAACACGTTCACGAGCGTGCACTAACTGCGGAAACGCTAAACAAGATAGGCACATGAATAAGGGTAAATATCGCATTAAAATACCCATTCTAATCCCACCTGATAAAGACTTGCCCGCCTATCAAAATCAGCATTCTCTGGAGGGACATAAAACAACGATGTTTTGCCCTCTTTACCCTTCAAAAACGAAACCTCTGCTTTGAATGCAAGATTGGTACTGTGATCCCAACGAACACCAAAGGTTAAAGAATCTAAGTCATCAGTGGGAAATAAAGCGTTAATAGAATCAACCGATGTTGATAATAGGTCTAATAGCGGACTGACACCTAATGGGATGGTATTTTCAATACTGTTCTCGTCTTGTCGTGATGTTGCTATCGTTGCGTGGAATAGCAGCGAGTTATAATAATGCCCTATAGTAAGGTAGTAGCTGTCGATACCAGATAATACATCGAGATCAGAATCTACCGACATAGATTCTGCGCTAATAAACCAATCTAACGATGTATAGCCTGCGCCAAATACGTAAACGGATACGCCGTCGTCCAATCTAAATTTTGCTGCGAGTTCATCAAAGCCAGCCGAAGTAAGCCCCCCAACTAATTGGTCGATTAGCACGCTATTATCTACAACTTCTGTCACTCTCATAAAAGAAGAACGAAAGCTAAAGCCATCATAAGTCAGAGAAAGTACCGCACCGTAAATATCATTGATATCAACATCAAACCCTTCTTGGCCGGAGAAAAGTTCGCCATCGAAATTTCCCCAATAACCCTCAATATCAAATCCAACGTTTTTAAATTGTGTTTTGTGTCTTACGTTCACGCCTTCGTAACCCGAATAGAAAAGCCGTCGGCTGTAAACTTGCTCGGGTGCATTTAGCCAAGGGTAAGAAAACCCCACATCGATAACATCAGAATATTTAAGTACAGGTATCCGAAGTCGCCCAGCGTTGAACTGCCACGATGATGAAGGTTGATAAGTAATATAAAGCCAATCTAATCCTGAATCTCTATCTGGTCCAGTGTGGAGTATTCCCTGCGCAGAAATTGAAAACTGGTTATTAATAGCATAATCGGCTTGCAGTGCGAAAAGTGAGTCTTCAGAAAAGCTCCACGAGCTATCGTAATTTGCATAAGATGCTTCGCTTGTGGAGAGCTGACCACCTACTACCCTAGCAAACCCAGAGAACGTTAGATCGCGATGGGTATCTGCAATCGCAAAAGGGGTAAAAAGGGCTAAGGTGAGCAAAGCAGCAGTGATATATTTCAGCATCTAGGTCACAACTCAGTAAATATCAATAGCAGACGGTGGCACATGAGCTAGCTGCTGTTTTAGTTACATAATTAATAGCATAAGCGCTAACAATTACCAGCCAGACTTAAGTATTAGGAAATATTTATGCAGCCTACAAAACCACTGGATACGAGGCTGATTAACACTAATCTGTTATAAAAATAACAGTAAGACTATCTGGAAGCTCAACGCCTTCAGGTAAATAACCTATGCTGGCTTCGTTTTCATTTAAGTAACTTATCATCTCATCAACATTACCAACACTGGTGGGTGGCTTATTCCTACCGCTGAACTTCATCTGTGCCCAGTAAGACTGAATTCTAGATTCAGGTAGCCCTATAACATACGTGTTGAAGACAACCCGAATATGGGAGCCGCTCGCAATGTCTACGGGAGTAAGATTAGATTCCGATACTCCCCCCATGAAGATATTGCGGATTTCCCCTTTACTCAAGGAAACAGGTTGATCAGCTAAATGCGCAACCACTACCACTCGCTCGCGCTCTTGGGCAACCGCACAAAAAATAAAGGAGATGATGAATATAGCGAAGGCAAATTTCGACATTAAAACACCCACTCTAGGCCTAGCTGATACAGTGTGGCTCGCCGGTCAAAATCAGAACCGATGACATCTAATTCAAAAAACGATGTTTTTCCTTCTTTTCCTTTTAAAAAAGACACTTCAGCTTTTAACGCTAAATCGTTTCGAAAATCCCACCGGGCCCCTAACGTTAATGAGTCTAAGTCATCCGTTGGAAAGTACGTTTTTACTTCCTCCACAGCGAAATGAAGCGCATCAAGTTGCGGTGCAATGCCAACAGGGATCGGGTTTTCAATATCGTTTAAAGATTGGCGAGATGAGCCCACGGTGGCGTGTACTAACACTTCATCGAAGTAATAACCAAAAGTAACATAAAAACTGTCGATACCGCCTAGAATGTCTAAGTCTGATTTAACCGACATCCATTCAGCAGAAGCAAACCAATTCAGCGAGTCGTAGCTGATACCGAACAGATAAGAGGTGGCTCCACCGTCAATATCCAAGATATCTGCGGTGTCGGGAAAGCCTGCGGCGCGTAAGCCTTGAATTAATGGATCCAACTCGGTTAAATCGGTGTCGGTATCGTTCGCGTGTATAGTGGCAGTTCGAAATTGAAAACCTCGGTAACTTATTTCTACTACTCCACCATACATGCCATCGACAGTAACATCAAAAGCCGTTCCGCTGGAGTGTATTTCATCACTGTAGTTCCCCCAGTAAGCTTCTAAGGAAAAGGCGACCTCATTAAATGAACCTAGGTAACGCGCATTCACGCCTTTGTACTGGGAAAACAGGTAGCTGCTGTAAAGTTGCTGCGGCGCATTTAACCATGGATAAGCGAAACCAACGTCTATCACATCAGAATATTTCAAAAAAGGTGTGCGTATTTGCCCAAGGTTAAACTGCCAAGATGCGTTAGGTTGGTAGGTTAAATACAGCCATTCCACACCCGATTTTCTCGTCTCATCGCTATGCCATAATAATTGTCCAGACAGAGAAAAGTAATCATTAATAATATAATCGGCTTGCAGTGCTGCTAAGGATTTTTCAGAGAAGCTTACCGAATTATTATAGCCCTCGTACTTAGCTTCATCGGTAGATAAGTAACCGCCAACCAATCGCGCAAACCCAGAAAATTGTAAATCATTTGAAGTTTTGGCGGTGGCTCCAAAGGAGATAAAACTCTCGATTATAAACAGTAATGTGAACCGACTAACCAAAGGGAAACCTTATAAGCAAACAAGTGTGAAATTAACTATCACAAGCATCTAGTGATTATTAATCTAAAATCCACTTTTCGCCAGTTTGGGCAGTAAGTTAAGAGATAATTATTTAGAACGGAACACGATGAGCTACCAGAAGTAAAAGTGATCCCCTCACTCTGGCAGTAATTTGTAGAATAGACGATTTCTTTTGCTATTTAACGTCTAGGCATGCTTGTGTGATGGCTTGCCAGTTTTTCGCCTCAACCCACTCAGGCTTTGCTACCCAAGTTCCACCCACAGCAAAAATATTGCTCATGGATAAATAATCTTGATAGTTACTTTCTGACACACCGCCGGTTGGACAAAAGCGTGTATCTTTAAACAATCCGCCTACCGCTTTTAAAAACGCTGCGCCGCCAGATAGAGATGCAGGGAACAACTTCATTTCACGAAAGCCATGCTCTCTTGCTAATACAATATCAGCAACAGTGGAAACGCCAGGTAACACAGGTAAACCACAGGCTGTTAATGCAGTGAGTAAGCGCTCGGTGACAGCTGGCGTCACAATGAAATCAGCGCCTGCGTCTTTAGCAATTTGCAATGATGTTTCATCAATAATGGTGCCCGCACTTACAATCATCTCAGGTAGAGCAGCTTTTATCGCTGTAATTGCTTCGGCTGACTTTTCTGAACGAAGTACGACTTCTACCGTGCGCAAGTTCGCTTCATACATCGCTTTTGCGATATCTACACCGTCGTCTGCATTATTGACTTGGATAATAGGTAAAAGCTTCTGCTCTCCCATAATTGAAGATATAGAATTCATAATTTTCTCTGTGTAATTTTGCGTAAGGATCAGGTTAAATTTTGACTAAAGAGGCTATAAGCGGTGGCATCCACAATGGCACCTTTGTGCTGGATAACAAACCCCGCACTCTTGGATGCTTTCTCGACTGCTTCTTTTTGCGACGAATCTTCTAGTCTTGCCCCAAGGTAAACGCCGTTGAAGGCATCTCCTGCAGATGTTGTATCTACGACATTCTCAACTGGCGTAAGCGGAACTTGAGAGATATCGCCCTGCTGATTAATAACGGTAACAGCGTCACTTCCATTTTTTATAATCACTTCATCGAAGGTGTAATCACTTAAAAATTTCAGTGTCTCGTCAATAGTGTCTATGCCATACAAGAAATCGAAGTCTTCAATACCGGGAAGAATAATGTCTGCTAACTCATAAGCTTTTGCATAAAGACGCTTAGCGTCATCTTTACTTTTCCACAACGAGGGGCGGTGGTTGATATCAAAGACTAACTTAACACCCGCCGATTTTAACCGGGCTAACAAAGAGAAATACGTTGAGAGATCTTCTTCGTTTATTATCGCTAAGCTTATTCCACTAAACAACACCATGTCGAAGGCGGTCATTGCGGCAATATCGTTGCTATCGAGGGTTTGCATCATGCTTTTTGCTGCAGAATCCGAACGCCAATAAACGAATGAGCGTTCACCACTATCATCTGTATATATGCGGTAGAGACCTAGATGCTTCTCTGCATGCCTGCCTATAAATCGCGGATTTATCCCTTCATTTACAGCATGCATGACCATTTCATCACTTAACGCATCGTTGCCAACGGCACTAATGTAATAAACGTCATGTTGGGGAAACGTACGTTTCATATAAACAGCTGAATTATAAGTGTCACCTGCGAATCCTTGAGAGAGTAAGCCGTTTTCAGCTTCTCTAAGCTCTGACATACATTCGCCAATAAAACCAACTCTCATGCTACACAGACTCCAATTTAATATGCACTGTCTACTCAACGAAGTAGCCGTTCAATCCGAGGGCTAGCTAAATCTTGTTGGTACCAGATAGATTTCACTTACCTAATCCTCACATTTATGGGATTATCAACGCTATTTAGCCTAATTACACTGAACCGATACTGATTTCACTATTTGCTCGCCAACCATGGCCATATAAGCCATTTACGATCTTCGCTTTGTGTAAAAGAAATGTCACACGAAAAACACAATCTAACCAATTGAGCGCCCAAATACAACCAATTTATTTTACCATAGAAAGCATTTGTTATTACCAAGAGCAAATAACTCGAGGTTTATTCGTGCATATAATCGTGATTGGCACCAGGATATTTCTTGCACTTTGCGAATAGGCACACTTTCAGGCTACAATCCGTGTAACAGCGACGTTACCAATATATTTAAATAAGGTTAAATCATGAAATCTCGCCGGCTTTTCTGGAGTATTGTAGAAAAACTCGAAGACTTAATCGATCAAGGTATATGTCCAGCAGGGAGCCGACTGCCAGCTGAACGAGAGCTTGCGGAGACCTATAATGTGAGCCGCCCTACTATTCGCGAGGCGATAATCGCGCTGGAAGTTCGCGAACGAGTGGAAGTAAAAACGGGGTCTGGGGTTTATGTAACCGCGCAAAAAAATGCCCAGCACTCAGCAAAGCCTATTAGTGCCTTTGAGCTGACCCAAGCCAGAGCATTGATTGAAGGAGAAGCGGCTGCACTTGCCGCATCCACAATAAGCGACGACGAGGTTTCTGCGCTTGAAAAGGCCTTATTAGATATGGCCGCCCCAGATACTGCAGATGAGGCAGACCAGCGCTTTCACCATATTATTTCCCAAGCCACACATAACCATGCGGTGCAACTTTCGGTTGAAAACCTATGGGAACTTCGCCGATCAACGCCCGAAATAGTAGCGGCCTATAACGACGTTTGCTCTCAAGGTGTAGAACAACGAATAAATGAGCACACAGAAATTTTCAACGCAATCGCTAATAGAGATACTGCAGCGGCACGTAAAGCAATGCATAGCCATTTTAATCGCCTTATAAATGCGTTATTTGATGCAAGTGAAGCAAAGGAGTTAGAAGAGATTAAACGGAAAACAGATGAGACTAGAGGCTTATATTCAATTTCTCATCTCAGTAAATAAAGCACCGGCCTTGGTGAAAACCGTTTTTACGTAAATCACAAACAAAACAGGCTTCTTTCGAAGCCTGTTACTTACTAGGGTACTCAGAGTATTTTTGTTTTTCTTGTATGAGTTTGTATTTGAGTAAATCTGTTTTTACTAATACGGGTATCTGAAAATTAGCGCGTCAGCATTAGACCCGTTAACTTCAGCTAAAAATATATAAACATCACGCCACTTTGTCAACCACAAATAAGAAAGCGCATTACCAATAGACATTACCAATAAGCGGTAGATGAATATACCGTTACCTTCTTCTACTCGATTGCTTTTATTTAAATACGCATTCGGTGTACGGATTTGCTTTACGGCATGCAAAATACAGTTTAAAAAGCGCGCTATTGTTTAGTCTATAATTTCGAGTATTCTGCTCGTCATGGTTTTGCGAATTATAATCAAATGATCCTAAATACGTTTTTCGACTTTCTTCAAGAAAAATGGACACTGATACAAGCATCGGTGTATACCTCGACATTTCTTATTCAAGTAATGCTTATTGTGGTGATATACGCTCTTGCCTTCATTCTAGCAAGGCAGGTTAGAAGGCCTTTTAAGTTCACACGAGAAACGCCACAAAGCGGCAGTCATACACTACACAACATGCTATTCAAACTTGGCGGAACACTGTTTCCCGTGATTACCATCAGCATACTGAAGCTGACTACTGTTTTGGGAGAGCAGTTTCAGTTCGACGCGTGGGTACTTGAAATAGCTGTTGTAGTGGCAGTCATGCTATTTGTTGCTTCCTTGATCAGAGGATTCATCGACAACCCCGTTTTCGCAGGTTTCATGCGATGGATAGGTTTGCCTATTTTATTTTTACATTTAATCGGCGTATTACCTATTGTTACCGGTGCGTTGGAATCGATGTCACTATCGATTGGAAATGTCGAAATTTCAGCTTATGGAATAACGCGTGTATTTCTCTTTGGCGGGTTGTTGTTTTGGTTAGGTCGAGCATCTAATACTCTTGGAAAAGACATTATTCGCAGCCACACCACGCTAGATGTGTCTACCAAAGAAGTGTTCGCCAAGCTCTTTGAAGTTGCCTTATTTTGCATTGTATTCCTGCTACTACTAAACGTAATGGGAATAAACCTAACAGCCTTAGCGGTATTCGGTGGTGCGCTGGGCGTGGGGTTAGGTTTGGGGCTGCAATCTATCGCTTCTAACTTTATATCAGGCATTATCATATTGCTTGATAGGTCTCTAACGGTAGGTGATTTCGTAGAACTTGAAGACGGCCAAAAAGGTATAGTGCGCGAATTTAAAATGCGCTATGCAGTACTGGAAACCTTCGATGGTAAAGATATTCTCGTGCCTAACGAGAAGTTTATTAGCTCATTATTAATAAACTGGACCCATAAAGATCCCAAACAGCGTTACCGCATCGACTTTTCAGTCGCTTATAAAACTGATATTCGAGCAATGGTAGAGATTATAAAAGAGGCTGTAGCTCAACACCCTCAGGTCATTAGCGGGGAAGGTATACCCTTTGAAGAACTGCCTGATTGCGAAATCGACAGTTTTGGTGACTCAGGCGTTAATATGTTTGTTGAGTTTTGGATGGATGGCGTTGATGACGGGAAAAATCGCGTTGGCGGTGACCTTCTATTAACCGTATTCGAAACCCTGCGAGAGCACCAAATTGAAATCCCCTTCCCTCAACGTGAAGTGCGTGTGGTTAACGAAAATGGTATTGGTATTCGTAATACCACTCCCTAGTAGCGAGAGAGTAGTACATCCCACTGCCATTGAGCATCGCGTAAATTTAGCAGGTCGATAAACTTCTGATAATCGGCCTGCCCCATGGCATTAGCCACCGTTTTTAATTGAGACTTGGCTCTTATGGCTTTTACTTGAAGTAACTCTAAGCGTTTATCGGCATTTTCACCAAAGTTACTGTCTAAAATTTGATTGGCCTTTTGATTTGCATCCCAAAAGGTTAGCACATAACCAATGAGTTTTAGATGTACGCCTATCATCTGCTTGCTTTCTAGAACGTGGGCCAAACTAGACGTAGCCAGCCTTTTTTTAAAGCCACTTTCCGTTTCTGGTTTTGCACTAACTGATAAGTGCTCAAGCGCTTCTTTATATTCTTCAATTAGCCTAATATGCTGCTCACCTCCATATTGCTCACTTGAAAGTGAATCCAAATCCTCGGCCAGTATTTCTAGGTTAACGAGCTGTCGCTGTATAGTTGCCATGATTATTTGTTAAATACTTAGGTATGCTTGATGGTTTATGCGTTTTTAGGGTACATCAGTTGCTCTCAATCACTGAATTTTGTCATTACTTTGAGGTTACTACTCAACCTTTACTACTCTGTCTTCACATTTTTGGCTGTCATTTTTTCATAACCACAACTATGCAATCAATTTTAGGTGACTTACGACACCGCTAAAGCGCGCATTGTTTTTTATTTAAGCTATTCAGTGTATAGAAAGTTGGCGAGAGGTGCAGCGTTAATCTTGGGTATCTTTTTAACGCCTTTTAGTGTTTCCTTTTATTTCTTAGCAAGAAAAAACGCGGGCACTTAAACAATGCCCGCGTTTTTATTCAGTAAGTTAGCCTTAAATATTACTTATTTAATGGGCTGCTTAAGTCATGACGTAAATCGAAGCGATCGAGGGTCATCACTTTTGTCCACGCATCTACAAAATCCTCTACAAATTTAGTTTTCGCGTTGTCGTAAGCGTAAACTTCAGACACCGCACGCAATTCACTATTTGAACCAAACACTAAATCAACAGGTGTAGCTGAGTAGAGTACCTCACCCGTTTTACGGTTTATACCCTCATAAACAGCGGCGTCGTCTGTTTTTCTCCACTTCACATTCATATCAAGTAATGTAGTAAAGAAATCATTATTGAGTGTACCCACATTATTTGTGAAAACACCATGGGTGCTATTGCCATTGTTCGCACCTAATGAACGCATACCACCAATTAACACTGTCATTTCTGGCACGGTTAAGTTTAGTTGGTCTGCTTTATCTACCAACATTTCTGCAGGTGAACGATAGCTTGCATCTGCATTATAAAAGTTGCGGAATGCATCAGCCGTAGGCTCTAACAGAGAGAACGAGTTCACATCAGTTTGCGCTTGGGTTGCATCACCTCGCCCTGGTACGAACGGCACCGAAATCTCAACGCCTGCATCGGCAGCCGCTTTTTCAATAGCCGCCCCACCTGCTAATACAATTAGGTCAGCCAACGAAATTTTAGGGCTTGATGACTTTTTGCCATTAAAGTCTTTTTGGATCTCTTTTAATTTAGCGATCACGGCTTTAACGGTTTCAGGTTCATTTACTGACCAATCCATTTGTGGTGCAAGTGCAATACGAGCGCCATTTGCACCACCTCGGTAGTCAGATGCTCGAAAACTTGCCGCCGAGCCCCAGGCTGTTTTAACCAACTGTTGTACGCTAAGGCCCGACTCTAAAATAGTCGCTTTTAACTTTTTCGCGTCGCCATCACTAACGAGCTTGTGATCAGCATGAGTTACCGGATCTTGCCATACAAAATTTTCTTCAGGAATATCATTACCAAGATAACGTGCTTTAGGGCCCATATCTCGATGGGTGAGCTTGAACCAGGCTTTGGCAAAGGCAGTTTGATATTCTTTTGGATCAGCAAGGAAGCGTTCTGCTATCTTGCGATATTCAGGGTCGTACTTAAGCGCTAGATCGGCCGTTGTCATAACCGGCGCATGTCGCTTCCCTTCTACATGAGCGTCTGGCACTGCAGTTTGCGCCGACTCATCAGTCGGTATCCATTGAATAGCGCCTGCAGGGCTGCGAGTTTGTTTCCACTCAAAGCCAAGCAAGTTTTGTAGGTATAAACTAGTCCAACGTGTTGGAAGTTGTGTCCAAGCACCTTCTAAACCACTGGTAACTGTATCTTCAGAATGTCCTTTACCACAATTGTTCTTCCAACCAAGGCCTTGTTCTTCCACACCTGCGCCACCGGGTTCTGCTTCTAAACAGTCCGCAGGCTTGTGAGCGCCGTGCATTTTACCGAAAGTATGCCCACCAGCAATTAGCGCCACTGTTTCTTCATCATTCATGGCCATACGCTTAAACGCGGTACGAATGTTCTTCGCTGAACCCAAAGGATCAGGTACACCTTTAGGGCCTTCTGGGTTAACGTAAATTAAACCCATGTGAGTCGCGCCTAATGGACGTTGTAACTCTCCGCCTTTTTCTTCCCGATCGCTAGCGAGCATTTCTACTTCAGGCCCCCAATAAACCATATCAGGTTCCCAATCGTCGGTACGCCCCCCCGCATAACCATAGGTATCAAAGCCCATGTTTTCCATACCTACCGTACCGGCAAGTATCATAAGATCACCCCATGATAATGCTTTCCCGTACTTTTGCTTTATTGGCCAAAGTAGTCGGCGCGCTTTATCTAGGCTTGCATTATCAGGCCAGCTATTAAGCGGGTCGAAACGCATTTGACCGCCATCGCCCCCGCCTCGACCATCTAACGTACGATATGTACCTGCACTGTGCCATGAAAGTCGGATAAAGAAAGGACCATAGTTTCCATAATCAGCAGGCCACCAATCTTGCGAAGTAGTCAGCAGTTCATTCACATCCGCTTTAACTTGGTCTAAATCGAGTGAAGAGAATGCTTTTGCATAATCGAAATCGTCACCGAGTGGATTTGAGCGACTGTCGTGGTCACGAAGTTGAGATAAGTTTAATTGTTCTGGCCACCAAAAATTATTCGTTCTTGCTTGAAAAGGCTGAACCATGCCTGTTCCTTTTGCGCCGGCTGGCTTGCTAATTTCATCGTTAGCAAATGTATGTGTCGTTCCTAACGCCAATGAAATCAAACCCGCTAATGTAGCTTTGCGTACCCTGGTAATTTTCATGTCTTTGTCCCATTTAGATGTGTATACACCCGCAAATGCATGAGTTCGGCAATTCGCCGACCCATTGCAATTTGCGATTAACAATTAATTCACATAAGTAAGATAGTTAGAGGGTCGCTTAAAAGACAGTTAAAAAATTGAATGACTACGATAGGAAATACTGATTAAGGCATTTTGTCCAAAAACAGATACTCAAAAACGTTGGCTCAATCGAGCTCTGAGGTATGTTTACGCACTTTAGGGGTCATGTACTCTTTTCATACCGTAAGAAAGTTATGCCGTACAACTTTTAATCGGCGGCTAAAAATTGCGCAACCTGAACATAAAACTGAGTAAGACCGTGAAACTCTTTCCCAATATTTCCCTTGTTTAAGACAATTTTACGCTGGCACGCCGATTGAATAGTCAGTGTTATCAAACGTGAAGCATTTCATCTTCACGTGGATCTTCCTTATTGGAAGCTAATGGAACGTTGGAAATTAAAACGAGGATGTCATTATGAAAAACACACTTACAGCACTTGCAGGTATTGCAGCACTTACATCATTCGGTAGTTTTGCTCAGTCAAACGACTACTCTCTCGACGAAAGTGGTTTCTATGTTGGCGGTAACTACGGATACCTTCGCGTAGAAGGTGAAGACGATTTTGATGACGACAAAGATGTATGGCAAGGACTTGTTGGTTATAAGTTCAACGAGTGGGTTGCGGTAGAAGGTAGTTTTATCGACTTCGGTGACTATGGCAACGACATTGCTGGCGGGGATACCGATGGGTACACGGCGGCGATTAAAGGAATTCTTCCAATAACAGACCGTTTTTCACTGTACGCTAAGGCGGGACAGTTGTGGTCAGAAACAGAATATAACCTAGGCGGCGTTTCTAGCGACTATGACGACGAAAGTCTTTTCGTTGGCGCAGGTTTAAGTTATGCCATCACTAAAAACTTTTTGGTAAACGCCGAATACACAGTGTATGACGCCGAGCTAGATGCGGAAGAAGCCGTAGATGATATCGACGATACTAACTTTGAGACAGATTTGAAGCAGGCAAGTATCGGTGTTGAATATCGATTCTAAATACCAAAGTTAATTGAGTTACCCCTAAATGCGGCGCTTTACAGCGCCGCATTTTTATTTACATCCCTTACTAAAAACAGTTACCTCCAAAACAGGTTAATGAATGTCAAGCTAACGACATGTTTTTGAGATAGCATAAATCATTCCTATAAACGAAAAGACGGCAGTAGACCTTATGCTAACACTTGCTCTTATCTACCTTGGTGCTGCGCTAATTGCTGTACCTATTGCTAAACGCTTGGGTTTGGGCTCAGTGCTAGGCTATCTCATTGCCGGGATTTTAATTGGTCCATTCGTTTTATCGCTCGTGGGTGACCAAACCGAAGTGATGCACTTCGCTGAGTTTGGGGTAGTGATGATGCTGTTTCTTATTGGCCTGGAGTTACAACCTTCCCGATTATGGACGTTAAGGCATTCAATCGTGGGGTTAGGTGGACTACAAGTGTTGCTCTCGACCGGGGCTATCTTTGCCATCACCTATTATGGATTGGGGCTTGCTTGGCAAAGCGCATTAGCAATTGGCTTGATGCTAGCGCTCTCTTCAACCGCTATTGTTATCCAATCTCTGGAAGAAAAAGGCTGGTTAAAATTAGACGCCGGCCAAAATAGTTTCTCGGTACTGTTATTTCAAGATATCGCCGTTATTCCTATATTGGCACTTATGCCGCTACTCTCATTCCTTCCCGCCAGTGCTGTTGATGGGTCTAACCACTCACTGGTATCGGATTGGTCTGCCATGGGCAAAGTGGGTATTTCTATTGCCGTAATTGTTACCATTATTCTGGCGGGCAAATACATTTCCACCCCCATATTCAGGTACATTTCCCAAACTCATATGCGAGAAATATTCACGGTTTTCGCGCTATTCTTAGTGATTGCAATAGCACTACTGATGCAGACCGTCGGCCTTTCTCCTGCATTAGGCACCTTCTTGGCGGGCGTGGTGCTTGCAGAGAGTGAATTCAGACATGAACTTGAAGCTGATATTGAGCCCTTCAAAGGGCTGCTACTAGGGCTATTTTTCGTTACCGTTGGTGCATCCATTGATTTCGGATTATTAGCTGAGAACAGTTTACTTATATTACTGCTAGTTGTTGGTCTTGTGGCTATTAAAGGTTTAGTGCTTTATGGCTTAGCCCATCTCTTTTCGATTAATTCTCGTCAACGACTATTGTTCACTTTAGCCTTAGCACAAGGCGGGGAATTTGCTTTCGTGTTACTTTCTCTATCGCGAGAGTTAAGTATTTTAAGTTCTGAGGAAGCCAATATTGTCACCTTAGTAGTAGCGCTTTCCATGGTCGTTACCCCGTTGCTGTTAATGATTTACGACCGCGCACAAAAATTCCAAAAGTCATCCGCACCTGAATTTGATAAACCAGAGGAAATAGAAGCTTCTCGGCATGTGATTATTGCGGGCTACGGCAGATTCGGACAAGTTATAGGGCGACTATTGAAAGCCCAAGGTTATGAAGTAAGTGTACTTGATCACAGCCCTAGTCAAATTGACTTGTTAAGACGATTCGGCAATAAAGTCTTCTACGGCGACGCAGCGAGAAAAGAATTATTAGAAGCGGCAGGGGCAAATTCTGCCGATCTGCTTGTTATTGCCATTGATGATCCACACAAAACAATCGAAATTATCGATATTGCTCGTAAACACTATCCAAATTTGAAGTTGGCGGTACGGGCCAGGGACAGGCGCCATGCTTATGAACTTATTCGTATGAAAGTCGGCACCTTTAACCGAGAAACTTTCGACTCTGCATTGGTACTTGCGGTTGAATCGTTAAAATTATTGGGGAACGATGATGTAGATGCTGAGCGCGCAGGAAGGTTATTTAGAGAGCATGATGTTGAATCAATGAACTTACTTGCCGAATTGTGGGGCGACGATCAATCTTATGGTGTAGCAATTAAACAGCGGATGGATGACCTCACCCAAGTATTAGCACAAGATACTGAAGCAAAGGATATGTTTAATACCTGTGACAGTACCCGTGCTCCTAATGAAGCTAGCGAGGCGAAAGAAGGATGAAACTGAATATCGGCAAAACTGCAACGATAGAATAGCTACAATAAAGTATCAAAATTAATAACTTTATCTAATTTACGATACCAGCCTTAGGATGAGTACCCTATTGCTCTTTTTATACTTTGGTATAATCCTCTCTCGAATTAATCTTAAGGGCTGTGTGTTGTACTTTTTTCTAGCCACCTGCATTATTGTTTCTATCGCGATATGTGCGGCACTTTGCGGCTACTTCACGATAAAAACGGTTTATCAGAAAAAGACAATATTTCGCTACTGGTCAGTTGCCAGTGGTTTGCTTTGCTGTAGCTTAATTTCTCGTCTTAGCGATACACTACTTTCACTCCCCTCTTCTTTTTTCATTTTAGGACTCATTACATTTGTTGTGGGTTTCCATCAGGTATTTTTGGGGTTGGAGTCACTTCAGAAGCACAAAGACTACAAACTTAACCGCCATGCGCTTCCTGTACTAGGGATAGGGGTAAGTGGAATATGTGCATTGTGGACAATGCCTGCGCTGGCCGAATCTGTGGCCATGTTTTTTTGTGCCGCCCTTGTGCTTTTAAGCGAGGGGGTGCTATATAACGACAATAGAGTAAAAGAGGATAAACGCGCCTTACTTCGCCGCTTGCTGCTTATCTCCTCTTTTTCGCTTTTCTTACATGGCACTGTGTCGGTGGTAAATTCTATTACCGGTGGTATGGATGACTTATCGTTGCTGTTCCAGCTCACTTCTATGCTGATGGTGATAAGCGCTGCATTAATCGTTTTATCGCTGATGCGATGTAGCACAGAGCCAGTATCTCAATCACTTTATACTCGTTCACTTAGAAGCTCGGGCGCGGTGGTGCTAACCCGTGACGACTTTATTCAACAAGCCATTAGGAAACTTCAACAAACTGACAAACATGAAAACGTAATTTTGTTAGTTGAAATAGATGGCTACCAAGACGTAGTAGATAACTACGGCGCAAGTGCCGGTGAAAGCGCCAGTTATCAAGTGGGTCAATCTCTTATTCATTTTACCCGCTCAAATGATATAGCGGGGCAAATAAGCGAAAGTAAGTTTGCGATTATGCTAAGCGGCGTCACCATTGATTCGGTTCATGTGGTTGCTGATAGATTGGTAAAACAAGTATTTTCAAAAAATGTTCAAACACTAGACAGCGCGCCCATGTTTACTGCCAGTATTGGTATTGCGCCTTCCTCTGATATTGTATTTTCGTGGCAACAAGGTGAGCCGTTCGATGAAGACAGCATAAAACGACAGGACGGTACTAGTTTAGTCTATATGCTGTCACCACTTAAAACGGCCTCGCTGTAAGCTTTACGCTGAATTATCGCGCTTTACCTTCAACTTCCCTTCAGGCCTCAATTACCCTACTCCTATGAAAAAGTTACATTCTCCGATTCCAACTAAATGAAAAATCTTCACTCAAACCGTCTTAAAAACAAGATTTATTAATAAGTTAGCGTCCAAACATAAAACCACTTTGACCCGGAACGTTTCCTGCAACTTCTCTTGTATATTTACTTTATTACACGGAAGCGATTTCGGGAGACGACATGGTTGATAACAATAATATATTCAAACCAGGTGAAAACTGTTGGGTTAGCAGCAAAGCAAATTTTGTTGCGCCACTTATAGACTGTGGTAACTATTACAAAGCGCTACACAGCGCTATTGTAAAAGCCAAACACAGTATTTTTATCATTGGGTGGGACATTGATAGCCGTATACGCCTTTTAAGAGGTGATGACGAAGCAAACAGTGAAGCCCCGAGTGTTGTCAGTGATTTACTTGCATGGAAAGCAGAAAACAACCCCGATTTAAACATATACCTACTTCGCTGGGATTCTTCTCTCGCATTTTTCTCAAAACGAGAAATGTGGGCAAAAGAAGTGTGGGAAGAAAAGACCCCAGATAACGTGCAAACCGAGCTTGATGACACCATCCCTATGGGTGGCAGTCAGCACCAAAAGATTATCGTGATTGATGATGAACTGGTTTTCTCTGGCGGCATGGACATTTCAACGAACCGCTGGGACACCCGCGATCACCCCGTTGTATCAGAAGAACGAGATGGGCCTGACGGTGAGTACCCCCCGCTACACGACGTGCAAATGGTATCTTCCGGTCCGGTAGTGGCCGACTTTTCTAAACTGGTTCGTTGGAGATGGTTGCGGGTTGCCGAAAGTGAACCGGTAGAGATTCGAGAGCAAGCCGATACATCTCTAGATGGTCCGATCCCCGACACGTGGCCAGAAGATTTTCCGCCTATCTTTGAGGAAGTTGACTGTGCGCTAGCCAGAACAATTCCGTTTATGGACGAAGTTGAGCCAGCGCAAGAAGTACGCACCATGCTACTTGATTTAATCGGTCAAGCTGAGTCGCTTATCTACATTGAGAATCAATTTACTACTCGTCAGGAAATTGCTGAAGCGCTGAACAAACGTATGAAGGCACGCCCTGACTTACACGTCATTATTGTGAGCTCTTATGAGCCAAAAGGTAAATTCGAATGTGAGGCTTTTTGGGCAAGTCGTATTGAATTTAAATCTATTCTTGAAAAAGACATCGCCCCTAAAAGAGTAAAGTTGACTTACTCGTCGTGCGAAGACTTACAAGGCAGAAAAGCCTACAAGCGCATACATTCTAAGGTAATGACCGTTGACGACAAATACTTAGTGATAGGCTCATCTAACCTAAGTAACCGTTCTATGACGTTAGATACAGAAATTGACGTTGTACTTAGCGGCAACAGTGACTTAAACCGAGCGGCAATTTTGAATGTTCGTAACGATTTACTTGCTGAGCATACTGGCAGAGACATTTCAGATATGCCTGCACTGTTTGCAGAAGAATATCCTGTTGAAGCATTAATCCATGGGCAAATTGCACACGGATATGTATTAACCGAAGTTCGTGATGAAGTTTTCACCAGTCAGTCGGTAAATAACGTATTTCGTTCTTTATCAGATCCAGAGGAGCCTTTAATTTCTATGCCTTCTTTTGATGGTGGGGCGCTACCCGCGCGTAACCCAAGACGTAGAACTATTATGATCATGTTGGGGCTAGCCGTTATTGCTGTGCTCGGTGGCCTGATGTTCTGGGCGAGCCAATCCATTTCGTGGTTAAGTGGTGAGAGTATTAATGCGTTCCTTGAAAAAAGTAGAGGAACCTACTTTGCACTGCCTACGGTATTATTGGTTTACGTAGTAGGGGGTATACTCTTCTTCCCTGTTACTGTGCTGTCATTAGCGGTTGCCGCTATATTCGGGCCTATTTGGGGCCCAATATATGGCATCATGGGCGCACTGTTAAGCTCCGCTATTTTATTTGCTATTGGTAAACTTTCTGGTGATGCAGGCCTTCGAAAGGTAGGTGGTCCTAAGGTAGAAGCATTGGATGAGAAACTGAAAAAAAGTGGAATAGTGGGCGTTGCAGCCATTAGAATGCTGCCTATTGCGCCTTTTAGCTTAGTGAACTTAGTTGCGGGTATTTCATCAATTGGTTTATTCCAGTTTCTAATTGGTACCTTCTTTGGCATGTTCCCTCCAATGATTGCGAAAGGACTGGTAG
Source organism: Alteromonas lipotrueae (assembly GCF_019249255.1). Lineage (NCBI taxonomy): Bacteria > Pseudomonadati > Pseudomonadota > Gammaproteobacteria > Alteromonadales > Alteromonadaceae > Alteromonas > Alteromonas lipotrueae. The sequence goes on from NZ_JAESDJ010000003.1 coordinate 369,356, forward strand.
GTGACTCTATAACTCAAATCTTCCGCAACCCATCAGTTGAAACCATCAGCTATTTAGTAGGCGGTATCGTGCTTTGGGGCTTAATGATATGGGGCTCTCAAAAGTTTGCTCGCTACTATCAGGAAAATCGTCAAAAGCGTGCATCAGATAATGAAGCATCGGAAAGTAAAGAATGTGCCGCATAATTAGTTACAACATTCATAGTGGGCTGGGCAGAGACAAGTTACAAAATTATCAACGAATTGGGCAATTTCTAGCTGAATCGGGTGCCGACATTGTACTTTTACAAGAGATGGATACACGCCCGTCCGAGCGGGCGATTGAGCGAGATATTGATGATATTTGTGCTAAAAATGTCTACAACTTGGTGTCATCTCCTGCCCTACATGAGCTAAGCGGATGGTATGGCAACGCTGTACTGTCGCGCTGCAACGTTATTGAACAAGAAACCTTTGATGTGAGCCAGCATGGGCGACAGCCCAGAAATGTACAAGTGGTAGTGTTGCAAACTGACAAGGGGCCGCTGACCGTGGTTAACACGCATAAAGGGCTTAAGCGACTAGAGCGCCGCTCGCAATTTGCGTTGTTACATGATTATCTTGAACAAAGGATGCAAGCCAACCCCATGCCATTGGTATTAGCAGGGGACTTCAATGAGTGGCAATTCTTTTCACGGGCTTTCACATCGTTAAACAAGCTCTTGAATCAACAAAAGGTAGGCCCGACCTTTCCTAGTCAATTTCCTATCTTTTCGTTAGATCGTGTGTGGGTAAGTGATGACATCACTGTTTCACAATGCAAAAAGCTGACATCTAAAAAGGCAAGCGTCTTTTCTGACCACCTGCCAGTTCAACTCGACATTAGACTTCCAGAAGCCAACACCCCTTTCATTTCTGACTGATCAGTAAATGCTAAGGAACCTCGCCAGTGTTGCAGCGCCTGCTCACTGGCGACAACTCGCTTAATCACTTTAAGCATTTTTAATACAGCTTCGTTCAATGGGCTAGTTTTGTTTGTCGCAGCCAGCACCAAACGCTGCATTTCCGGCTCAACGATTTTTAACGTAGAAACCAAGCCCGATTCTTCAAGATGAAAAATGGCCGAAGTCGGTAATATCATTACCCCTTCTCCTTGCATAACTTGTCGCAATCCTGTCATCAACTGCCCCGAATAGGCTAAATTATGCTGCAAACTTACCCCCGTGGCATTTTCATAATGTTCGATGAGTTTGCCTAATGCGTCTTTATTGCCAGGCGATAACAGAGGGAATTGGCTCAACGCCCAAAACGGGATACTTTCTCTGCCAGCAAGATGGCTGTACTCACTGGATGTTGCTTGATTGGCCATCACTAAATGTAAATTTTCACGAATCAGCGGAGATACCGTCATAAACCTTGGGTCAACGTCTTGCTCGTAGGTCAATGCAATATCGACTTGTCGCCCCTCTAACCACCCCTTTACCGAATAGGAAGGGCCGGTACTTATTTCAAGTTTCAGTTTTGGATGATTTTGTTTTACCTCTGCGATAAGCGGCATAGAAAGTACATTGCCAATAGACGGAAGCATACCCACTTTCACCGTACCCGCAGTTTTCCCCACTAGCTCTCGCAGTTCAGATTTAGCGGTATTGATATCATCCATGAGCTTAGTGGCATGGCTGAGAAACAAATCGCCTGCTGGGGTTAACGTTACCCCAGAGAAGGTTCGGCTTAACAACTGCGCCCCCATCTCTCTTTCGAGGCTTGCCAATTGCTGACTAATGGCAGGTTGAGCGATATCAAGCTCACGTGCTGCACCTGCAATACTGCCTTTGTGTACTGTGGTCAAAAAATACTGAAGTTGCTTAGAGTTCAATGTCTAGTTTCCCGAATATGACAGTTTTGTAACACATCGCCATAAAGCACAGGTCGCTTTATTGAGATTGAAATCAGCAAGTTACATGCCACAGGCCAGTAAAGCTGAACTAACACTTGTTAAAATAAAGTTAAACCGAAAGCTGGGTTTATTTTTTTATCAGCAAACTGAAACAATTAAGAGCATTAAGATCAATAAGTTAAATAGAGCCTCAACAATTTTCTTATACCCCTCAATATTCTTTTTTCTTTCGCGGTTTTAAAAGAATTTTTAGCCTGAGTAGTAACACAGGTAACCACACAAAAAATTTATAAGATGCTGGATGCATCAAGGTGGTGCTTGTTATGCCAAACGTGGGCGGCATTAGTCCCTGCTCCAAGTGAAGAATAACAACTCATAACGGCTCGTTTTAGGGAACACACATGAGAAAAAACAAGATACATAATGCAATTGCACTAGCGTTCACTGGAATCACTCTATCTTTGGCAGCACCACTCGCGTTAGCGCAAGAAGCTGAAGCTGAAGAAACCGCAGTAGATACTCAAAATGTTGAAAAAATTGCTGTTGTTGGCGCACGTGGTGCACCTCGCTCGGTAACTAGCTCACCTGTACCTGTTGATGTATTAAGTGCTGAAGATATTGAAGCAGTAGCCTTCACCGACATGAACAACGTACTGATGACATTGGTTCCATCATATTCAGTATCTCGTCAACCTATATCAGATGGTGGTACTTTCATTCGCCCTGCAACCTTACGGGGCATGCCCACCGACAAAACCCTGGTGTTAGTTAACTCTAAACGCCGCCACAGAGCGGCATTAGTATCGATTGGGGGCTCTGGTACACAAGGCCCTGATATCGCGACTATACCTACCGCTGCAATTGGCAGTGTAGAAGTTCTGCGCGATGGCGCGGCAGCCCAATATGGCTCAGATGCTATCGCGGGTGTTATCAACTTCCAATTAAAAGAAAATACCGAAGGTGGGTCGTTCACTGCTGATTACGGTAGCTATTTTGAAGGTGACGGCGACCAAATTACCATTACCGGAAACAAAGGTTTCGCACTCGGTGATGATGGTTTCTTAAGCATTTCAGCGGAATATTCAGACAGCGAAGCCACCTTCCGTGGCGAACAGTACTGTGAATCTTGGTTTTGTGTAGATGACCAGTCAGAGCAATACATTGCAGATGCCACTGCAATGGCGAATTCAGTTCACGGTTCTGATGAAGTTCAACCTTGGGGGCAGCCCAACTCCAGTGGCACGCGGATATTCTTTAATTCGGGGTATTCGTTAACCTCAGAGATGGAACTATATGCTTTTGGTAACTATTCAGAGAGTGAAGGCGACGGTTCATTTTTCTACCGCTATCCAGGCAATGGCACAATTGAAGATATTCGTTTAGAAGACGGTTCAATTTGGAACCCTACTGAATTTTTCCCTGGTGGCTTTACACCACGTTTTTCAGGGGAAGTTACTGACTACTCTTTCGTGGGCGGTATTAAAGGAATGTCTGGCGACCTAGGTTATGACATCAGTGGTCGTTACGGATACAACGATATTTCATACACGCTTGCTAACACCATTAACCCGTCTATGGGTAATGAGTCACCTACATCATTTCAACCCGGTGACTTAACCAACGAAGAAACACAAATTCAGGCTGACTTCACTTATGACCTTGCCGAGTATGTACTGGCCTTCGGGGCAAGCTATCTTGACGAGTCTTATAAGATTTCAGAAGGCGAAGTAGATTCTTACTTTGCAGGGCCTTACGCAACATCTGATCCCTGGGGTTTCTGTGACGGAGATGCGGCTAGTGCAGCTGGTTTAGCCGTCATAGCTACCGGTTCAACGCTAGATTGTGCCGACAGTGATGATGCGGTTTATACCGTAGTGGGTGTAGGCTCAAACGGCTTCCCGGGCTACTCTCCAGATTATTCTGGTACGTACAGCCGAGACTCTTACGCGGTATATACCGACATTTCAGGTGATATTACTGATGAATTGTTCGCACAAGCAGCTATCCGCTATGAAGACTACTCAGACTTTGGTTCTGAAGTGGTTTATAAAGTAGCTGGTATTTATCAAGTAAGTGATGTAGTTGCTGTAAGAAGTTCATACGGTACGGGCTTCAGAGCACCGACTCCAGGACAGCAAGGTACTACAAACGTATCTACTCGTTTACCTGATGGTTTTCCAGTAGCAACTGGCTTGTTCCCTGCTGGTGGCGATGTGGCGCAAGCGTTAGGCGCGGAAGAACTACTACCTGAGAAATCGACTAACTTTACGCTTGGTTTAACTGCAAGCTACGGTGATTTAACCTTTACGCTTGATTATTACAATATCAAGTTAGAAGACAGATTGTATTCAGTATCTACACGTGACGTGTCAACCACAGTAGTAACCGACCCAGACGCTGATGGATACGATGCCTATCAAAACTTCTTGGCATTAGATGGTGCTGGTGTATCAGGGGCAGCATCGATTGGTGGCGTATTCTTCTTCCAAAATGCTTTTGATACTGTTACTGAAGGCGTTGATGCCGTTGCGACTTATAAAATTGAATCAACCTACGGTTCTACCATGTTAACCGGCTCCATCAACTATAATAAAACCGAGTTCGACTCAGATCCGAGTGAGTATCTAAATGATGAAGATCAATTTGACTTAGAAAACGGAACGCCTGAAATGCGCGGCGTATTCTCTGTAACCCACAGTTACGATGTCTGGTCTGCGGTAGCGCGATTAAGTTACTACGGTGAATACGAAAATGCTGCCGATAGTACGTTAGACCCAGAGACTATTCAAACCTTTGGTTCTGAGTTCATGTTTGATATCGAAGGTTCGTATCTGATTAACGAAAATCTCACCTTATCAGTGGGTGTACGCAACTTGTTCGATAACTATCCGGACGAGGGTACAATCGGAGAAACCTGTTGCGGTCGGATCTACCGGTCTGATTCCGTGGTCGACTGGCAGGGTGGTTACTACTACACCCGCCTAGCAGCAAGATTCTAAAAACAACCACTTAATAAACACCGGCAAATGCCGGTGTTTATGTTTTCACCCTTCGTTTTGTAAGTAAAATTTAAAGGTCTATTCATGTTATTAGAAGTATTTGCTGGAGATGTAGTTTCATGGAAATAGAGCTTCTCTGGTTCGTGGTTACTCTTTGTATTACTGGCGCTATTGCAGGTATTACTGCTGGTCTTTTCGGCAATGGCGGTGGGTTTGTTGTTGTTCCCGCTCTATTAGCTGTATTTCCTTTCTTTACGCCCCCATCCCAAGAGCTAGTGAAAGTTGCCATAGGCACGTCTTTAGCCTCTATTGTGGTCTCAAGCACACGCTCCGTGATGGCTCATCATAAAAAAGGGGCGGTGGACTTTGATATTTTGAAATCATGGAGCATCTGGATAATATTGGGTGTAGTAGGCGGTATTTTTATTGCCAGTAGCACCAGTAGCGATGGTCTCACGGTCGTTTTTGCTGCAGGTGTTTTGCTCTATTCTATTTACTTCTTATTCCCAGAATTTGTAATTCGCCCTGGTGTTGCTTTATCTATGCCTGAAGGTATTGCTAAATCAGTACTCGCTTTTGTACTAGGTGGCTTTTCGGCACTTCTAGGGATTGGAGGCGGTACGCCTATGGTAATTACAATGGTTATCTGTCAACGCACAATCCAGCAAGCGGTAGCCACTGCCGCAGGTGTTGGTTTCCTAATAGGGCTGCCCGGCGCTATCGGATTTTTGTTTATGAAACATCCTGAAGCCGCCATCCTGCCTGTAGGTACGATAGGCTATATCAATATCCCCGCATTAGTTGCTATTAGCATAGGGGCTATTATTACGGCACCAATGGGAGCGAAAATGGCGCATAACTTCAGCGAGAAAAAATTAAAACGAATGTTTGGTATTTATTTAGTAATTGTTTCTAGCGCTATGTTTTATAAGGCCCTATAGGCACTTACGATATTTGAGATAAGGAATTAACAATGTCACATAATATTTCGAGACGCCTATTTTTGGGCGGCAGTGCTGCTGCAACCGCCATTGGTGCTTCTGGCATAGTCACATCAGCGAGTCTTCAAGCTGCCACAAACGTTGCACCTAAAGTGCTATATGGCCCTAAACCAGGTATCGCTAAACTAAACGCCAATGAAAACCCCTTCGGCCCAAGCCCTGCAGCATTAAAAGCAATAGCTACCGCATCAGCTGAAGGTGGAGCCTACTATGCATACCCTGCTGCAATGACGCTGTTAGGTATGATTGCAGAGCGCCATGGCATTACGCCTAAGAATATTTCGTTAAGTGCAGGCTCCAGTCCTATTCTTTCTTATGCGGCTCTTGCGGCCAGCAAAAAAGGAAAAATATTAGGCCCCGATCTTTTCTGGGATACCACTTCAAAAGCACCGGAGAAACAAGGTGCTCCTGAGATTGTTCGGGTACCTAACACGAAAGATTTGGCAATCGATTTGGATGCCATGTATGCCGCCATTGATGACAGCGTTGGTATGGTGCATATCACCAACCCTAACAACCCAACCGGACGCCTTCTAGACCCTGCAAAACTTCGAGAGTTCTGTATCAAAGCGTCTAAAAAGACGTTAGTACTGGTTGATGAAGCTTATAATGAACTCACTGACGCTCCGCCAGCAAACTCAATGATTCCGTTAGTAAAAGCCGGGCACAATATTATTGTTGCGCGAACCTTTTCTAAAATTTACGGGTTAGCCGGTATGCGAGTTGGTTACATGATTGCTTCTGAAGAAAACACTGAGTGGATCAATCGCTATGGCATGGGTGGTTACACATTAAACCAAGCAGGTTTAGCTGCAGCCATTGCTTCATATAATGATGACGCCTTCCTAACGTTTGTTAAAGATAAGGTTATAGAAGCAAAAGGCTTAGTGATGGATGGTCTCAAGGCCAATGGCCTCTCTGCACTTCCTTCAAGTACTAACTTTGTATTTGTCGATCTTGGTAAAGGGGATGCTGAATTATTTAGAGCGGCGATGGCCGAAAAAGATATTCACATTCGTGGTATTTATCGCACCTATACTAATTGGTCGAGAGTCAGTATGGGAAAAATTGCTGATGTGAAGCGGTATGTCGATGCTATTCCGCAAGCACTTGAAACCATGACTAAAAAACAAAACGCTTAATTGAGTTAAAACATCTTTATATTATGCGTGCAGCCACTTTAGGCTGTGCGCCTCTCTTGTTGCATCCTTATCAATTAGCATTTACACGTAAAGTATAATGCTCATAAATGCCCTCCTTGTCATATACTCTTAATGTTCCTTGCGTAAATACACCTACCTAGGTTTTAGAATCTTAGTATGTCTACTAAGCTTCTTGCAGGCGCTAAGAAATTGCACACACTGTACTAACAGACGTTAAAGGAGGCTGTTGATGGCACTATCTGTTTTAGTTGCTGACGACTCTAAATTATCACGCCGTAGCGTAAAAAAGTCGTTACCGCCGGAATTAGACTACGACATTTCAGAAGCAACTAATGGCCAAGAAGCCATAGATTTGTTAGCTGAAAACACCTTCGATCTTGTGTTGCTCGATTTAACCATGCCAGAGGTTGATGGCGTGGATGTGCTGGAGTACTTATCCAAGCGTGAAGAATGCTTCCCTAATGTCATTGTGATCAGCGCTGATTTTCAGCCGGAAAAACAGCGCATCGTGCTTTCCTTAGGGGCACAACGATTCATTAGAAAACCATTAGACAAAGAAGAACTGGCAATGACTATGTTCGAGTTGGGGTATCTATGAGCGCTGTAATACCATTAGACGAAGAACAACGCGATGCGCTGCAAGAATTGCTCAATATTTCAATGGGCCAAGCAGCAAATTCACTCGCGCAACTTATTGAAACCAAAATTGATATTTCAATTCCTAAAATAACCTCAGTGACCCCCACTCAGCTATACACCTTGCTGTTTGGCTCTGACGATACATTTCACACCCGCCAGTCTTTTTTAGGTGATATTCAAGGTGAAGTGATGTCTGTACTTTCTCGTTCTGGACTGAGCGAGATGGCAAAATTGATGGAATACAGTGAACCGCTTAGTAAAGAAGATGTAGAAGAAATTATACTCGAGCTTTCCAATATTTTAGCCGGAGCTTGTCTGGCAGGCTTATCAAGTCAATTAGAACTAACCACCAATTTGAATATGCCAACGTTGTTTACCCCTAACAAAGAGAATTTCGATGAGCTTAAGTGGCAACATAGTTTAGTCATGGAAGTACAATTCACGGTAGCCGTTTCATCCTTTTCTATGCGTGTTGTTTTCTGCTTAGATGACGATTCACTGACAAGAATGAAAGATACCTTAGATGAACTTCTAGAATAATGTTTGAGCAACTGGTTGAAAAACTTCCGGTTGGTATTGGCATCGTTGATGAAAATTTTCTCGTTGTTTATTTAAACGACTTTTTTAGAGATCGCCTTCCTCACGAGAATCGCGCTTCGTACAAAGACACACCGGTTACCGAGATTTTTAGCGATCAAGGCAAATTTCTAAAGCGAAGGCTAAAATCGGTTTTTGTTCTACAGCATCCTAGCTTCAGCTACTGGGAGCAGCGTCCCCATATATTTCCTTTTAAAAGCAGTAGACCGATAACTGGCGAAGAAACGCAAATGTATCAAAACATGGAGATACTGCCGGTAAAGGACAAAAGCACAGGCAAAAAATACGCGTGTATTTTCTTACAAGACGTTACCGCGCAAGCCAGCTACTTTCGTACCCAACAAAAGCTATCTGCCGCATTAAAAGACGAACACGAAGCCCAACGCAAACTTATCCGTAAACTTGATACCGCCCAATCTCAACTCATTCAAGCGGAGAAGATGGCATCAACGGGTCAGTTAGCTGCTGGTATTGCACACGAAATAAATAACCCTATTGGCTTTATCAACGCAAATTTAGACACCCTTTCACAATATGCGAATAACCTAACGGCTATCTGCGATGGCGTGGAGGGGCACGTTGCCGATTTTAACGATGAATTGAAAGAACAAATAAAAAACCTTTTCGAAGCACAGCACTATGATTTGATAAAAGAAGACATTGAAGAGTTACTCGAAGAATCAAAAGCAGGCTTAAATCGAGTAAGAGATATTGTCGATAACCTAAAGCAATTCTCACTCGACAGTACACAAGGCAGTCAAATTGTAGATTTGAACGATATTACTTCACAAACCATCAAACTCGTATCTACCCAATATACTTCTCATCACTATAAGGTTGAATCACCTGATGAAAAGATAGAGATAATGGCAAACCCTGGAATGATAAAACAGGCCTTAATGAATGTGTTGCTAAATGCTGCCCAAGCCATTACCGGCAAGGGATACGTTAAGTTAACGTTATTAAAAAATAACGAAAATATTACGATTAAGGTGCTAGACAGCGGTGAAGGTATTGAGCAAAAAAATATGAAAAGAGTTTTCGAACCTTTCTTTACTACTCGTCCTGAAGGTCAAGGCCAAGGGCTGGGATTATCTACCGCCTATACCATTGTAGAAAAGCATAAAGGAAAAATTTCAATCAATAGTAAAGTGGGCAAAGGCACGGTCGTGACGATAGAGCTACCTATCGCTTCAGAAGATGATTCAGCTACAGCACCTCAGTAACATCAATTGTTACGCCGCATACAAGTAAACCCCCTCGTCAGATAAATGTCGTGTTAGTTTTCCATGAGATAAGAGGTAGTTTAAATGGGATATGCACTCGGCTACGGCAAACACGATATTTCTACCACTAAGCTCCCGTTTAAATAATACAGGCAACAATTCGACAGCGGTCTGAGGCTTACTACAAGCCTCCAAAAGTGCATTTAAGTGACGATGGTGATGCTCAATGAGTTCATTCACACGGTTTTTCACCCCAATAAAGGGTTGTCTGTGTGCAGGTAACACCAAGGTTTTCTCAGGTAAGTCAGTAAAAGGCAGTAGCGTAGCCAAATAATCTTGAAGCGTATTGCCCTCGGGCTCCGTTGAATATACCCCTATATTAGGGGTTATCTGCGGTAAAATATGGTCGCCCGCTAGCAGTATTCCAAGCTCCTTAGAATATAAGCATACGTGCTCTGGTGAATGCCCTCGCCCTATCATCACTTCCCACGAATTACCATTTAGCGTCAGCACATCACATTGCTTTAACCGTCGGTAACTGATTGGAATTGGCGATACGACATTACTGTAACCTTTATTTCCAGACATTAGCGATGTCACCTCATCAGCCTGCAAACCTGCACGGTGATAGTATTGCTCATCCCGCCAAGCAGAGGTGTCGCTTTTCCCCCCAGTGAACGCGCGCGCAGTAAAATACTCAACCTGCGACATGTAAAGTGGCACTTTGAATTGGTCGGCTATCCAACCGGCTAAACCAACGTGATCAGGATGCAAATGAGTAACTAATACTGCTGAAATGGGTTTATCCAACGCAGCAAAAATCTCATTCCACAAGGCTTTAGTTGTATTCGTACCAAGCCCAGTATCAATAACCACCCAGCCATCATCATCTTCAACAAGATAAAGATTAATGTGGTCAAGTTCGAAAGGCAGTGGCATACGAAGCCAAAGTACGCCTTTCGCTATCTCTGTCCATTGACCTGGAGACGGTTGCTCAATTGCTGGGTAATGCATACATCTTCACCTTTTCGCTGGTATACTTACTTCTATAACGATAGGTAGGCAAAAACAAACGTATCTGTTTGATAATCAACTATAGCGTTAAGTAATAGCACAGCGATACCCAGAGTTAGTGAGAGGTAGCGAGCATTAGTGAACCATTTACCGCTCTGTTCTCGAGCAAAGAAAATCTACCCTGTATCATGGGTCCTTCAGTATTTCACCAACGAAAATTAACTTGCCGTGATTAGAAAAGGTTACATTCTCAGTAAACACACTATTGTTAAGCATGGGACCGGTAAACATAACGGGCTTTGTATTGAAGTGTGGGTGTCTACCGACCAAGGCCCTGTGTGTCTTCAAAGTGCACCGCAGAAACCCTCATGCTTTGTTGCAACCGACAACACGGCGAGCATACTGGAAAAGGCTAAACGAGAAGGTATTGAGGTTGAAGTTTCCTCTGATAGTTTCTTTACCCTTGAGCAAGTGGAAGTAGACACCCTTAAAACCACATCTGACTCCCACATGCATCAATTAAGACAGCTTGCTAAAAGCTTACACATCACTCTGTATGAAGCTGATATAAGACTGGCGGACAGGTATTTAATGGAACGGTTTATTTACGGTTCCCTCGAGTTTGTTGCTGCTGACGAAAAAGCAACATTCATACCCGAAGCTAGAATTAGATCCGCCACCTACACACCAAGCCTTTACTCAGTTAGCATAGATATTGAGTGCGATGAAAATGAAAACCTATTCAGTATAGCGCTAGCTTCCCACGATGTTAATGAAGTGATGTTGGTTTCTGCTTCCAGTCACCCCAAGACGTTAGATGTTCCAGACACATTTTCACTTAGCCAGTTTTCTACTGAGTCAGCGCTGATCACTGCGTTTGTAAAGCGTATACGTGAAATTGACCCAGACGTTATCTTAGGCTGGAACGTCAAACAATTTGATATGGCCGTGCTTGCAAGACGCGCTAAAAAGCAGGGACTGAAATTTACACTAGGCAGAGACAAACGGGAAGCCTTGGTTAGGGATTGGGATGGGCAAACTATTGTCGATATACCCGGTCGTAGTATTGTAGATGGGATTGAAGCGCTAAAGACCATGACCTATCAATTTGACTCTTTCTCGTTAGACAATGTAGCACAGCAATTACTGGGTGATAAAAAACTCATACAAAGTGAAGACAAACTTGCTGCAATAAAAGCCTTGTATTACGAGGACCCTTATTCACTTGCCAGCTATAACCATAAAGATTGCGTGTTGGTAAATGATATTGCTGCAAAAACCCGATTTATTGAATTTCTTATTTTGAGAGGGACATTAACAGGGCTCGATTTGGGAAGACCCGGTGGGTCAGTAGCCGCGTTTCTAAACGTCTATTTACCAAAGCTACATCGCCGACGTTATGTCAGTGGAGTTCGTCCTGAACACGGTGGCTTGGCTAGTCCTGGCGGCTATGTCATGAATTCACAGCCAGGCTTGTATTCTGACGTACTCGTGCTTGATTTTAAGAGCCTATACCCGTCTATTATTCGCACGTTTAAGATTGATCCAATGGGACTTGCCGAAGGTCTTAAAGACCCCGACAGCGCCATTGAGGGGTTCAAAGGGGCTATGTTCAGTCGTGACAATCATTTTTTGCCCGATATTATAGACAACCTATGGCGCCAAAGAGATGAGGCTAAAAAGCAAAACGATGCACCACGCTCGCAAGCAATAAAAATTTTAATGAATTCATTTTATGGCGTATTAGGTAGCGGCGGATGCCCCTTTTACGACCCACGGTTAGCAAGCTCTATTACCTTGCGTGGGCATGAAATAATGCAAACTACCGCAAAATGGATAGAAGAAGCGGGGTTCTCAGTCATCTATGGCGATACAGACTCTACCTTTGTACATGTGAATAACAACACATCGTTAGGTACGCCCTATGAAACAGGACAGTCGCTAGCAAACACCATCAATCATAAGTGGCAAAGCAAGCTCCGTGAAAACTATGATATAGACTGTCATTTGGATATCGAATTTGAGACCCACTTTGAAACCTTTTTTATGCCTACTATTAGAGGCTCTGCCTTAGGCAGCAAGAAACGGTATGCAGGCCTAAAGCAAATTGGCGACAAAAAAGAGTTGGTGTTTAAAGGGCTAGAAAACGTTCGTTCAGACTGGACCGAATTAGCCAAGTACTTTCAGTATGAGCTGTATCGACGGGTTTTCGAAAAAGCCCCTGTATCTGATTTTATTAAACAAACGGTTGATAATATTCGCCAAGGCAAAGAAGACGGAAGGCTCGTTTACGCAAAGCGACTCCGAAAGCCCTTAAACGACTATATCAAATCATTGCCTCCCCATGTAAAAGCCGCGCGCCTTGCAGATGATATTAATAGTAAAACAGGACAACGACTACGTTATCAGCACAATACAACTATACGCTACATCATGACGGTACAAGGCCCTCAAACTACAGAGCATCAGATGGCACCGCTTGATTACGATCATTACATTGAAAAACAAATTATGCCCATCGCGGACAGCATACTCCCTCTCATCAACCTATCCTTTTCTGAATTGACCAACGAACAATTGTCTTTATTTTCAAACTGACCGATTAGTAACGTTGCTTTCATAACAAGAATGCCTGCTTCTATGCGCAGCAATGTGACGATCGCATCCTTTGCCTATATTGGTTATGTAGTGCAATTAAAAGACGGCTGCATTTTAGTCGTCACATCTGTCTGTCTCCCTCCACATTGCCTTTCTCCGTGTAATGTAGCGGTTACGTAGAACAAGAAGGGGAATATCTATGTCCTATTCGGCTGCTTGATAGCCTATCCTAAACCCACCCCAGTGTTTCCCATTGACCATTATAGGAGCAGACAAGTCATGCATGACTTCGCCAGTGTCTCTTTTATAGGTCTGCAGCAAAAATGAAGAAGTGTTACTACCGCACCTCGCTCCCGTGTAATCGTTGAATATACGTTTAGTTCGACTTTTCACAATATCCACTTTCAAATCCCCCGTTAATGGATGGCTAAACTTTTTGTTGTGGGTAGGAAAGTAACCGTTCTTATCTACTGCGCCAGCATATACAATAAATGAATGTTGTTGCAGGATAGGTTCTTGAATGTCAGGTAAAGCCCTGTCAGTAAAGCTATCGAACGATGTGGTGAACTTCTCTGGGTTGCTATTTGGCACTGGCGCATAAGTGAAGTTAAATAATGCACTTTCATTAATATGGCCTTCGGCTATCGCTTGCTCAAACCGTCTTGCAACCTTGTTAGCTGCGTTTATGGCCACATCCCTAACTGATGCATTTCTGTCATCTATATCGAATACTTCGATATGCCTAAAAATATCTTCAGTTTGATGACTAAGTGCTAATGACTTTTCTGACACTTCGGATAAATCTTGCTCTAACATTGAGGTAGAATCACGAAGTTGTACTATGTTTACGCTAATACCCGAACTGTGTTCTGTATAGTCAGCAACAGTCTTTTGCATTTCCTCCATAGCATGGCGTGCTTCACTTGAAAGCACACTGCTTTCGGTGATAAGTGAAGCAGATTTACCCAACAATTCGTTCATCGTTTCACCCGTTTTAGACACTTTACTCATGGTAGTAACTGACTCTTCACTACTGAGACTTACATCTTTAAGCAGGTTTTCAATACCCAGTGTTGCATCGGTGGTCTTTTTTGCTAGCTCGCGAACTTCATCAGCAACCACCGCAAATCCCCTACCTTGGTCTCCTGCACGAGCTGCTTCAATAGCAGCATTCAATGCTAGCATGTTGGTTTGGTCGGCGAGTTGGTTAATGGTATTAGTGATAGAGCTTATACCTTGAGCGCGCTCTTTGAGTAGCCCAAGCGCATTAGATGATGCTGCTATTTGCGCAATCAAATCATTCTGACGCGCTAAGAGGTCTGACAGTAATGCGCTACCATTTTGAGTCTTTTCATCTGAAGCCTTTATGGCATCTGTCGCGGAAAGTGCGAGCTGGTCTAAAGCGCCTCCTCCTTCTTCCAAGCGTTCTAGTCGATCGGCCATTTCACTAATATTTGAGACTTGTTGTTTGAATGTTCCCGATAGCTTATCGAGAAAATGTGACACAGATGCTCCTCCAATAGCGATTCGACTAGATGCCTCGCTAATCGCATTACCCACAGCAGATTCTGCTTTTGGTGGATCTTCCGCATTAACCTTGTCTGGGCTGGAAGCTGATTGACCACGCATAAACCAGCTTGTAGCAGCCGTTAGCAGGAAAGTTAAAAGACAGATGACCCATACGTTGTTAACAATAAAACTGGCAAGCAATATAGTAGCTACTGCGATAATAGCGGGAAGAGTAAACATTTACAGGACCATTTATTTTACATTTATTTTACATTAGTACAAATCTACCGTAATACCATTTCCTTAACTATACGCTGTTAGTCTTAGTTAACCGAAAATAAGGAATACGTGGTACAAGAAAGCCCTTATCTTTCGACAAGGGCTTTCTTTGAATGGGGTGGCTTCACAACGAACTATGGCAGTATGTAGGGCCAGCCCGAGCTAGATCTTACAACCATTGGCAAGCACATTGTCACATTTTTGGACCCACTATGGGCTGGGGCACACTGGCTGGGTCACACTGGCTGGGGCACACTGGCTGGGCCGGTCACCGGAACCCCACACTATCCCTACGCCAGTTACTGGTCGCCGAGTCTCGGCATGCGCTAATGCGTTTCACTTTCAATAAGGCATAAAAAAGGGCTATCCGTTAGGCTAGTTATCGTTGTGAAGCAATCGTTGTGAAGCAATTTCTTCGAATGGGACCTGGCATGCGGCGCGCGCTAATACGTTTCACTTTCAATAAGGCATAAAAAAAGGGCTATCCGTTAGGATAGCCCTTTCTTCGAATGGGACCTGGCAGTGTGCTACTCTCACATGGGGAAACCCCACACTACCATCGCCGCTAATACGTTTCACTTCTGAGTTCGGAATGGGATCAGGTGGTACCGTATCGCTATGGCTGCCAGGAAAAACTTTAGTGCAGAATCATGATGCTCTTTATCATGACTTCTGCGCAAGGAGGACCAACATTACTCTTAGGAGTCTATGTCATCATCGTTGCGTAAATAATTAACAATTTAGGAATTCTGATATTCACGTAATCAATCTTTGAGCACTGAGTACTACTACTCTATTTGCTATTAGCTTTGTCTTACAACACTCAAGATATAAAGCCTCTTGGGCGTTGTATGGTTAAGCCTCTCGGGCAATTAGTACAGGTTAGCTTAACGCCTTACAACGCTTCCA